>JAEZRQ010000003.1 GCA_023444045.1 Candidatus Parcubacteria bacterium | reverse complement strand
CAGTCTATCTTCCCATTCTTTTGAAAAATCAGTTGGTGGGGAATTGCCAAATAAACATACCAGAGCTCAAATTACTTTTAATGATAAAAGCAACTTATTTTTTAATGACCTAAGAAAGTTTGGTTATATTAAGCTAGTAACTAAAAAAGAATTAGAGAAAGTAATCGCTGCCAATTACGGCCCGGAACCTTTGGATAATAATTTTGTACAAGAGGATTTTGCAACCCAACTCAAGAAGAAAAAAAGGAATATTAAAGCTGTTTTACTTGATCAGAAGCTAGTAGCCGGTTTGGGTAATATTTATGTTGACGAAGTTTTATTTTCCGCTGGCATTCGGCCGGAGCGCTTAGCTTCATCGTTAAATAACCAAGAAATTAAAAAAATCCACCAATCAATTATTAAAATATTAACGACTGCCATTAAATACCGGGGCACTACTTTTAGTAATTTTGTAGATAGTGAGGGGAAGAAAGGTAATTTTTCAACCAGACTGAAGGTCTATGGCCGTGGTAAGTTATCCTGCTATCATTGTTCTTCAGCTATTATTAAGACAAAAATAGCCGGCCGGGGAACGCACTATTGTCCTAATTGTCAAAAATAGATAGTTGCCTCAATCTTGACTCTTTGTTAAATATTAGATATTCTAAGAGTAGTCAAGCTAATTAATCAGTTAAGTAACACGCCTTTCCCGTTACCTTGATTGGCGTTGTTTTTCAAAATTTCTATGTCCAATGACAACATGATCAAACTGGAATGCACTGAGTGCAAGAAGGTTAACTATTTTTCCAGAAAGAATAAGAAAACTCTTAAAGCTAGATTGGAAATGAAAAAGCATTGCCCTAATTGCGGTAAGCACACATTACATAAAGAGACCAAATAAGCGCCAATCATCCCGCCATTTTTGCGGGATGATTTTGTATTATTTTTTAAATCCCATGCAAAGTACATTATCCAGGCCATTTTTAATTACTTTAGTAATTTTAACTTTAATTGCCTGCTATTTTATCTACAAGCCGTTTTTAACAATTATGATAATTGCGGCTATTTTAGTGACTATCTTTTATAAAGCCTACGAAAAATTAGCCGCTTTTTTAGGCGGTAGGAATAAAACAGCTGCCTTCTTAATGTGTCTCATTTTACTTATTCTTATTATTTTACCGACCATCCAGGGGCTTGTTTATTTTGCCGGTAAGTCTTCAGAGGTTTATGTGGAGGCTAAAGAATATTTTAATAATCATAATTTATCTGATGTGTTAAATAGCCCCCTACTAAGTCGCTTAGGTTTAAGCGAAGTTTATCAGGGTGGAGATAATGATGCTGTCAAAAATATTTTTCTTGATTTCTTACAGAAGTTTAGTAATCAAATGGTAACAGGGGCCACTGCTTTTGTAGTCGGCACAACCAACTTTATTGTTTCTCTGATTTTTATCATCTTAACAATGTTCTTCTTCTTTATTGATGGCAAAAAAATGGCTCACAATTTAATGCACCTATCACCCCTGCAGAATAAATATGACAAGGAAATTTTTAAAAAGTTTAAGGAAGTTAGTTATACAACTATTATTTCTACTTTTGTAGTTGCTTTATTTCAAGGTATTGTTGGTGGTCTTTGTTTTTCGGTTGTTGGTTTTCCTGGGTTCCTAGCTGGTGTTATTATCGCCTTACTATCATTATTACCATATGTGGGTTCCTCAATTTTTTATGTACCAGTCGGCATCTATTATATTTTAATTGGCGAAACCTTAAGCGGTATTTGGCTGCTTGCTAGTGGTTTCTTTATTATTAGTATTGTGGATGAATTTATCCGGGCCTGGATTATTAAGGGTAAGGCGCAAATTAATCCGATTTTCATTGTCTTTTCTGTCTTGGGGGGGATTTCTTTATTTGGTTTTTGGGGGGTAGTCTTGGGTCCGTTATTTGTCTCGGTCGCCGCTACTGTATTACATATTTATAGTTTGGAATTTGCCCCAGAGGCGGATACAATTTTTGAAGAAGCTGAAGATGAGGCTAAAGAAAAAGCGGCTACTAAGAAAAAAATGACTAACAAAATATGCAAGAGTTTAAAATCATTGGTAAAATAGAATTACCAGAGAAAAAAATAAAACCAGAAGAATACCGTGAATTTTTAGAACATAAATTGGCAGATAATAGTCGTGAGGTTAATGAGGAATTTGACCAAAATTTTTTAGATGAGAAAGGGGCGATTTTAATGTCCGGGGGTATTGATCTAGAAAGTGATCAGAAATTTGTGGCAGATTTAGAAAGTAACTGGGCCAGTGAGCAACACAAGACTGTAGAGCAGTGGCAGCAAAGCAAAGATAAAAATCCGGCCACAATTACCGAAATGGCGGTGACCGCTAGCTTACATCGCCTGTTATCTGAGCGTTTTATTGTAGCTCGTGCTTCTACTTATGATGATTATCGCTACGGCATTGATAATGTTTTAATTGATAAAGAAACCGGAGCAGTCGTTTGTGGTCTCGATGAAGTATTGGGTCATGAGGGTGATGATGGTGCCTCTAAAAAAGAAGAAAAAATTAAAAAGATACTGGCTAAAGGTGGCGCTTCTTTAAAATACGGGGCGACTCTCAAAGATGGAAAGTTAGAAAGACAAAGTTTAAAAAATATCCCTACTTTTTATTTATCACTCTCAAAAGAAGAGCTGGATAATTTATTAAAAGATTTAAAAAATAATAACGAAGCGACGGATCGAGAAAGAGCTTTGGCCGCTAAAATCATTTTATCTTTAGAACAGCAAGCAGAGAGAAATAGAGTGGAAGTTAAAAATAATGTTTTAGCAGATAATTTTGAGAGTTTTAAAGCTTCACTGGGAATAATAAAAAAACAAATTAATAAAAATTAAAATAATAATTCTATGTTAGGAGAAAAAACTAGAAAAAATCTAGAAGAAGCTTTTGCTGGTGAGGCCATGGCTCGCACTAAATATGACTATTATGCTTCCGTGGCTAAAAAAGAAGGTTACGTGCAGATTTCCAATTTTTTTACCGAAACCGCTTTAAACGAAAAAGAGCACGCTAAACTTTGGGCTAAGAGATTGGATCTTATTGGTGATGTGAAGGAAAATTTACGGCACGCTTTTGAAGGCGAAGATTATGAACAATCAAACATGTATCCTCGTATGGCTGCTGAGGCCCGTGAAGAGGGGCATGAAGACATCGCGATTTTATTTGAACGCGTGGCTGAAGTAGAGCGTCATCATGAAGAGCGTTATAAAAAACTCTTAGCTAATATTGAAAGCGGAGAGGTCTTTAAGAGGTCAGAGGTTAAACGTTGGAAATGTAATAATTGTGGTCATATTCATGAAGGCGAAGAAGCTCCTGAGGTCTGCCCAACTTGTGCTCACCCTCAAGCTCACTTTGAACTACTCGCTGAAAATTACTAATAAACTAATTAAAAATTTATGAGTAGAGTCGGAAAAACTTATGTTTGTGCTATTTGTGGTAATGAAGTGGAGTTTGTCAAAGATGCTGGAATGCCTATTATCTGCTGTGGAGTGGAGATGCAAGAAAAATAATAAATCATAAAGCTGCCCCAAGGGGCAGCTTTTAGTTTGACTTTAATGATTTTTTGTAGTAATTTTAAAGTCAATTAATCGTAAATTAATAACTAAAAAATAATAGTCATGGAAGCAATTAGAAATTTCTGTTTTGATAATTTTGAGCTACTATTTGTGCTCTGGGTTATCGCTACCGGTTTTGGGGTGATGTTGTTTTTATTTCTTTTTAAATCGAACAATATTGCTGACACCAAGAACCAAATCTTAAAAGCGATGTTAAATAATTCGCTGGACGATTTTTTGGAAAGCGTGGTTAATACTGTTAAAGGTACCTTTGACCAAGTTTATGAGATAAAGAAGGGCACCGATTTCTTATTATGGCATTTAGACATTAAGACTGCTATAAAGATTATCCAAACTTTTAATCAACTTATGGGCAGTGGTCGTGATGAAACCGCAATGGTTTTTAAGAGGGCTTTCTTAGGACAGAGTTTGGGTTTTTGGGTGGATTTATATGTTGCTTATACTTACCCTGCAGAGGATCAAGAAACTTGCCAAACGTTACGCAAATTTTTTGATTCGCTGTATAAAGGAGCAAATAACCACGATCTTTGGTGGTTAATATACCAAAAACTTGGTGTTATTGAGAATAACCCTCAAACAGATATTGATTCGGCAAGCTTATTAAGGGGAGAAAGGCAGAGGATATACGAAATGTTAAAACCGGAGAAAGTTTCACTGGCGCTTCTATAAAATTAAGGCCACCTCTATTAATGGAGGTGGTTTTTCTTTTGTAAATATCTTTATCAAATCTTCAGGATATTTTTATGGCTCTTATGTTAAAATATTAAAATGAAAAAATATTTAAAAAATGAAGCTAAATTATTAAGAAAAAGTGGCTACTCTTTTAGAGAGATTGCTATAAAATTAAAAATTTCAAAGAGCACTGCTAGTTTGTGGACGAGAGGAGAACATCTTAGTTCTGGAGCTATAAACAGAATCAGAAGTCTGCAAATTGATGGTGGACTAAAGGGGGTGCTTACCAAGAGAAATAATTATAATAAACTGCGGCAGAATATATCAGATAATTGTACGGTTCTTAATAATAAAAATAAATATTCTTCTGATGACTATAAAATATTTTTAGCTTTATTATATTGGGGGGAGGGCAGCAAGTCAGGATCAAGACTTGTTTTCACAAATTCAGATGAACTCATGATAAAAACATATTTATCATTACTTCGTCGCTCATTTGTCATTGATAATAAAAAATTTAGAGTATGTTTGCATCTGCATGATTACCATCCCCGTGAAGCTATGCTGTATTTTTGGTCAAAACTGACAGCTATTCCCAAAAATCAATTTTATGTATATAATAAGCCTCATACTGGTAAAAATAGAAAAATTAATTACAAAGGTTGTTTGTCTATTCGTTATGGAGATAGTAGAATACTTAAAGAAGTGTTTATTATTATCAGTAGGATTGTGCAAATAATTTAATATTGCGGGATTGGTGTAGTGGTAACATACCTCTCTCCAAAAGAGTAGACGTGGGTTCGATTCCTACATCCCGTGCCAAGAGAGACGAAGTTCATTTAGAGCTTCGTTTTTTGTATAATCTAAGCCAAATTTTGTTGGTGCGAACTCTGCTAATTTAGCGTTATAATTTTTTACATTATTATAGATAGGCAAAAGCCATTTATGTATAGAAACATTGGGTTTTTTTGATAAAATTGTGTGGTGCGAACCTAATTTGGTTATTATCTCTCTTTTTACTTCTTTATTACCGGTTTGAAATTTTTTTAAGGCATAGGTAGAGAATATAAAATATTCCTTAGTTAATTCTATTAAATCTTCTTTTTTGGGTTGCTCCTTTTGATTCTTTTCTAGTTTGTATAATTTATCTTTTATTTTCGTTTTTTCTTGTAGATATTCTTCGTCATTAAGCAAATTATTTAGCCTCATCATCGTTAGCCCAGATAATTTTCTTTTCAGATCTTTTAATTCTTTTTCTATATTATGATTAATTTGTTTATCTATATATTTTTCTTGATTTTTTTGAGAGTCTAAATAATTTAATGCCCATTCAAGAAATTTTGGGTGCATTTTTAATTTGGATAATTTTTGGCAAATATTTTTTTCTAATTCTTTTTCTTCAATTGATCTCTCTTTGCAGGATACATTTTCTTTTCTGTGGGTACAGCGATAGTAATTATATCTTTTAATTGTATTTTCACTTTTAATATATTTAGTTTTACTTTCGGCGGTAATAGCACAACCACAGTTTTGACATTTAAAAATACCTGTATAAATAAAATTGTGCTCCTTTGGTCTCCTTTTTGCCCCTTTAGCTCCTAAAATTTCTTGGATTCTATTATATTCATCTATAGTAATTAAAGGTTTATGTTTTCCTTTGCTTTCGATTTTATTAAATATAACAACTCCAGCATAAAAAGGGTTAGTAAGTATTTTGTACCAAGCACTTTTTGATAATTTTACTCCTCCTAATTTTCTTCTTTGAACGGTTTTATAGCCCCATTTATTATTCAAAATATCTAGAACTTCCATTCCGGTATAAGCACCAGTCAACATTAAATCAAAAGCCTTTCTAAGCATTGAAAACCTCTTCTTGTCGATTTCTATGCCCTTTAAGCCCTGTTGTTGCCCAATAGTGTTTAAATATCCACTTGGGGCCAATCCTGGCTTCCAGCCCATTTGTATTTTCTTTTGCAGACCTCTTTTTACATCCTTGCCTAATTTTGACGAAAAATATTGAGATTGGCTTAATGCCAACTGCAACATCATGATCCCTTCGGGGCTGTTATCAAAATTATATGAACCAAATTTTAAATCTTGTATTACTCCAGTTCGGACTAAATAAGTGATAGTTGAAGCGTCAATTTCATTTCTTGATAATCTGTCCGGGTGCCAAGCAATAATACCAGAAGCCTCACCGAGTTTTATTCGTCTTATCATTTCCTCAAATGAAGGGCGGTTGTATGGTTTAAAAGCTGAATGTCTTTCTTCTAGCACTTCTACAATATCTAAATGAGGATGAATCTCTTTCACTTTGTCTTTTTGGCTTTCAATAGATAAAGCCTGCCGTTCCTCACCTTCGGTTGATTTGCGGACATAAGCAAAATATTTAATTTTATTTTTTACTTCTTCCATATCTATTTTTTATTACACAATTTTTTTGCAAGACTTTTAAATCTCTAATGACTTCGGTTAAAAGTTTATCTTTATCAAAAATAAAGGTTTTTTCTTGATAATCTTTTTTAAGTAAAAGTAAAACCTTTGCTAAAGCACTAAAATAATTTTCAATGTTAGCATTAATTGTTATTGTCTCTCTGTTGTTTGTTTCCATATTATTATTTTTATATACAAAAAGGGGTAGTCGTGGACACCCAACAAAACATCGCCAAAGGCAATATTCATCGGCACAACTACCCCTTTCTGGGGACGAATATTAAAAAAGCCTTAGCGATTATTATTTTGTTAGGTGTCAACAATATAATAACAATAATTTTTTAATATTTCAAGGTGCTGTATTTTTCAAAGTCTTTCCGGCTCATCGGGGCATATGTCAATTTTACAAGCGAAACAAGAGCGGTTGCTTGTCGTAAGGCTTCCGCTCGATCAATATTATCGCCAAATTCTTTTTGGTATAAAGCGATAAAATCGTCTAATTGTTCGTCTGTAAATTTCATAACGGTTTAAATAAAACGCTTCTATCATATGTTCCTTTAATAAAGGGGATAAAGTTTAGGGAATAAGCAAAATATTCAACTTCGCCAATCCAATCAGATTTAAAAACTTTTTCATAAACAGGAATTAATAAAGATAAAAACTTTTCAACGAATTTTTGAGCAATATAACCCAGTAATTCAACTGATTGTTTTAAATTTTGAGAGCGGAAAAATTTTTTCTTGCCAAAAGTTCTTTCATCCATTTCTTTCCCAAGATATTTAGAGACATAAGCTCCAACATTATTAACATCATCTATTTTATTTATTTTAACGAACCCCTGACCCCATAATTCTTGTAATTCAGCTATTTCAATAAAAGGGAGGTTGCAAAGCAAATGATAATGGACTGCTCCTCGTTTTTGGAATTCGGGAACTGCCAAATATTCGAAATTATTATATTTATAATTCATCCTTAAAATAAATTTATTAAATATATAATTTGCTGTTTTTAAGTCGGTGATATTGTCGGCAAAGGTTAAAGTTAAAAACTTGTTTAGTTGCGGGTTGGAATTAACCAATCTTCGTATTTCAGTTCTTGTTCTATTAACTGAAAACTTCATTCTTTGTTTTCTTAATTTTTCTTGTTCAAATAAATCTAATTGTTTAGGCTCTTTTGTGAGAATTTCATCTTTTTTAGTTTCATATTCCCGCCAGACATTTTTCTTATATTTATATAATTCAACCTGTTTGCCTGATACCACGACTTTAAAGTCATAAGTATAAGCCATAACAATTTTCTTTAGATGTGTGGTTATAATCAAGTTAAGAACACATCAAGTCTTAACTCTCATTTACCGGTCGTATTTTCTTTTTTCGGCTCCCCCGAGGGGATACCGCCGAAAAAAGAAAAGAACACACGCCCGGTCGAACTGCAAAATTTTCGGAAAGGGAATGATTGTCTATCGTGGCTTTCCATTTTAACGTCAGCTTATCACCTATCAAGGTAGTACTAGTCTCCACCTTGACTGTCGCAAGCAATCAGACGTTGTCTCATTTCGTGCCGATAGATAATCTAAGGCGACGTTATCCGGCAATTTAAAAATCAGTCGCCAATTTAATTTTATGACAATATCAGTCAAATCAAATTGGACAGGTTCAGAAAACACTTCTGATCTTGTTAGAAAACAGATTGCCGAGCGTTGGGGCGAAGATGAAGCCAAACGTTATAATCCGTTTGTTAATTGCTTCACTTTCAACGGTTGGCTCAAGAACGGCTATGTCGTCAAAAAAGACGAGAAAGCTATCAGGTCTTTCATTATCGTTGAGAAGAAAGACAAGAAAACCGGAGCGGTTGTTGAAAGACGACCGAAAACGATTTATCTTTTCTTTGACTTACAAGTCGAGCCTCAATAAGCTCGAACAAATTTAGGAGTTGATCCTTCGGGATTGACTCCTTTTTTTGTATAGACATTTAAAGAACTATCTAATTGTTAATTCCTTTTGTTTTAAGAATTCTTCTTCACTTAAAACCCCTCTATATCCCGACTTATGTTCTCGACCACAATCAGCACAAATACTAATTGGTCGCCAATAATGTTTTTTAGGGCGAAGTTTAATGTCATAGCAACTGTCATAAATGCCCGTTGGTTTTATAACTAAAGCTTGCTTACATTTTGGACAAATATTTAAATTAAACTCGTGTCTCTCGTGGCATTTCTCGCAAAATTTATGCTCAAGCTCTAGTTTGTATTTATTCCATTTAGTAAATAACAATTTTGATTTAAGAAAAAATCTAAGCTCCGATAACCATGAGAAAAAGCCATTATCTTTTGGCTCGGGTTCTTCTTTTAACATTTGGGTTCTATCAATTGAACGTTCCCGAAAAATAATCACTCCAGGAATAATTCGTAAAATACGAAAACAATCAGTCCATTCATCTATTACTATTCGAGCACTTTTAGCAACGAGCGTTATATTTTGGGTTGTGCCGTAAATATCAACGTGGTGATGTCGATGTTGCTGAAAAAATCTTCTAATCGCCCCGCTTTCGTTTTCCCAATTTCTGGGATCGAGCGGTTCGGCAATTTCATCGCAAATTACAATGCAATTTCTAACATCGACAATATCTTCTATTTCTTGATAATAATGAAGATTATTTTTATCAGTATCCCATTCACCTAAAACATCAAAATTTTTCCAGTTAAGCCATAAGTTGGAATAAACTTGATAACCGGCAATAAGATAAGGATAAACGAAGGTCGCCATCATCAAAGATTTTCCGCTTCCTGGAAGCCCAGTTATTAATTTAAATTTTGAACCGTCTAGTGCCATATAATTATTCTCTTAAACCGGAGTTATTAATTAATATTTTTATCGCCATAATTGACCATAAAAAAGGATAGACTGAAAATATTAAACCAACTATTTGCCACAAAGTGTCAGTTGGAAAAATAAAATCAATAAGACTTGACCATTGTCTTATCATTCCAAAAAAAGTTGTAATATTTGACCAAGGAATTAGATTATTAACTGCTTGTCCGATAGCATAAAGTAAACCGGATATAAAAGTAGTAATAAGCACAATCTTGATAAATTGAATTAATGCATTCATATGTTTATTGTCCGCCTGTCATCTTATCAATGAAGGCTTTACCATTTTTAATTGCCCATAAACCAAACAATCCCCACAAAGCCCATTTGATAATAGTCTTAATGGCTAGAAATAATTGATTAGTTTTTTGAGCGTTAATTGTTCCTAAGGTGGAGCTAGAGGTAAAAATATCTTTACCCCACAAAACAATCGTGGCGGTTGATGTCCCTGTGGTTGGAATTTGTGCGGTTAAATTTCCGTTTACCGGTGAAAGAAAAGCAAGTTCTGACATAACATCTTTACTAGCACTTGCTTTCCAAGAATCATTTAAATTAGTGTAAATATTAAAAGGAAAGACATTTTTTAATATGTTTCCCGCCTTATAAATTCCGTCAGTCGCAAGAGTTGTGAATTTATTTCCGGCAATAATAAAACCTAATTTGAATTTACAACCAATAACAGTTAAATTTAGAGCGGGAACATCGATTCCGAAAATCTCTGGGGGTGGGGTATTCCAATCTTCTTCACTACAGGCGGCGTAATACATGGCGTTATCGTCATAAAATGGATTACTTGAACTAGCTGATAAAATATCAGAAACATCAGGTAATTGGGTTGGTTGCCAATTAATGACTAACATATAGGGAATTGTAGTTGTTGCTTCTACATCGCCATAAACAACATGCCAATAAGGTGCTAAGTGTCCAACAACTTCATAATATTCATAACCGACAGTTGTTCCGTCTCCAGTTATAGTGAAATAACTTTTTCCGTCTCGCTTGCTGTTAAATGGCCCCTCAATATCAATAATTGTACTGGTGGCAACAAAAGTGCTAGTTGACCAATCAGGGCTTACTTTTCTAATTTCAACGTGATCATAGTGAGTAAAAACATCCTCGTTATATAAATAACGAACTATGGCCGTTGATTGATTAGAAAAAGTATAAGGATTAGAAAAGAAGAATAAGCTAGAATTATTTGTGTTAGGATTACTAGCACATTCACCGCAGTCCATAGGACAAGTAGAACAATTTTCACTTGTTGTTTGGCAAATAGTATCACCACAAAAATCACCAGCTCCAAGATTGAAAACAAAATTTCTTACTGTCGCCCAGTCTGTAAAATGACTTTGTGGATTATAATCAAATTCTTGAGAAATCGAATTTGAAGAAGATTTATAATAATAAACTTTCATTTTTTGCCATGCTTGTTCACCCCACCTATTTACAGAACTTGAAACTAATGCATTTTGAGAAGGGGATAGAGTAATATCTGATTCCGCTACTGTTAAATTTCCATTCATCGTTCTAACTAAGCTAAAAACTTCCTTTCCTGAAGTGTTAGAAATTGTATCTATGCGATTAAAAGAATTAGATTGACTTACTGACATATCCTCGCTTGAAGTATCAAGACTGATAATTTCATTATCTAAAAAACATTTAAATTGCCAACGATAGAGACTGCTTCCACTAGCAGGGTACATTCTAATATAATGATCACCTGGTAAAACATCGTATCTAACATAAGCTCCCCAACTTTGAGACCCACCACTGAAATCATTTCCTAAATTTTCAAATTGACTAGAACTTTCAACATTTCCGTCAATGTATAAATCCATTCGGGCACTATTCCAATAAGCCCCATTAGTTGAAAAACATAATATCGCCCCAGCCTCTACTGTGGTTATAGCGTAAGAACAAACTTCATTAGCACAGGAAATGTTACCACTATGAATATGTTCCCATTCTTGGACAACCTCTGCTTTTGCATTATCAATAAAACAAAAACTTGTTAATGTTATTATTGAAACAGCAAATATTATTTTTAAGAATTTATTTTTCATCTTTTTGGTTTGTTATTTCTCGCCAATTCTTGTAGATTTCATCCATTTTGAGCCGGTCGTGATAAAGCCTTGGCTCGGTAAAAGATTTATAGAATTGATAATTTAGATAAACGAGAACAACTATTAAAATCACGAGTAAAATATTGGTAAGCATAAAATTAATTTAAGAAGAGAAAAGGGTTTACGCCCCGCCGGTTAAGGCGGGGCGATAAACTATTTGATCGTGCCTCTGATTTTCTTTACGCCCCACATAATACCTTTGATAATCAAAGTTAATGTGATAACAGCACCGAATACTCCTAAGATATAAGGAATAAATGCATAAGCATTATCCTTTAATAAACTAGTGGTGCTGGCTAAAGAATTGGTCAGGTCAGGATCGGCGGCCGCATGAGCGAAGTTAGTGGTTAAACCAACTGCACTTACTAAAGCCAAAGAACCAAGTCCAATCTTCTTAAACATATTTTCACCCCCCTTCTAGTCTTTATTTATTTTTATTAATAAAGAACGGAATAAGAATAAGACCGACAAAACCTGCCCATAGGCACCATTTTAATAATTCATTTACTGCTTCAAATTCGGTCATATAATTACAAACTATCTTTTATCTTTTTAAGCCCCCAAATTATTACAAGAATAATAATTAAAGGGGTGTAAATCTGTACAAATTCAATTCCATTTATTTCCATATTTTTTTAGCTACATAAATTATAATGATTGCCCCTAACGCTATTTTTACAAAGAAAAATAAGCCAGCAATTGGTAAAACAAATGTGGCGGTTAAATTAACAATGTTGTCAGCACTGTCTAAAGCTTGATAATGGAATAAAATTTCGTTGAAATTCATAAGATTAATTTAGAAGTGGGGAATGGACTTACAGATTTTATATTTAATCTTGCCATTCCCTCATTTCTAATTTTTATTTTCATCAGGAACGTAAACGGAAAGGAAGGCTCTTTTTCTTTGCTTATCAATGTAATAATAAGGAAAGATGTTGACCAAAATTTCTATAGACGCTCCGACTTTACCGTAATTTTTTTCTAGGGGCACTCCGACCTTTATCGGATAAATGCTTCCTGCCGGTTCGATAAACAAAGATCGCTTAACGCCAGGTGTGCCGTCTTTGCGAGTAAAATTTTCATTTTTATCTTCTTTGATTATGCCTTTTAGAATAAACATAGTTTTTGTATTATCGTTTTTTATTATTCTGCCCCCGACCTTTATCCGGCAGTTTACGTTCATATAATATATAATTAGCTTTCACAAAAATTACGGGGAATATTTTTGTGTATAACAAAAAAGCCCCGATTTACGGGACTTTAAATATATTTATTTTTGTGAATTTAGAGGTATTTTTTTCTTATTCTAACCTTGCCTTTACTGCCAGTATTGTAAATTAAAAAATCAATTATTGAGTTATTGCTTTGCTCTCTTATTTTATCATTAATATATTGGCAAGCTCTATTGTATTTTTTCCAATTATTAATTCGTTCTTTATATTCTAATTCGCCAAATTCGTCTTCGGCAATTTCTGAATAAAAAAAGTCATCGCTTAAATTATTTTTATTATCTATAAATATGTATTTTAATATTTTGTGAGCATTAGTTGTTTTTTCTTGTTTATTGATATAAATCTTTTGTCCTTTGATATATAAAATACTTTTATCATTGTCAAACCAAGTTTTTTTATCTTCCTTTTCTTTACATAAAAAACATTTTTGATCAAGTTGGTCAAAAACATTGCTATTTATAACCTTAAAAGATAATTCTAACATTTCATTAGAGTATGGCTTGGAATAAAGTCGGCATAAATTTTCAAATTTCTTTTTATCACAAATTTGGCATTCTCTCATTTTCTTCATTTTGCCATATATTATTTCCAGGTTGGAATAATATGTCCAAAAGTCATTTGTATAAAGAACCTCGCCCTTAACATCTAAAAATTCTTCTTCATCAACACAATCGCTATAATCTTTTCCGCCTATTTTGGCGGTGTCATCAAACATCTTTTGCAATATTTCTTGAGTTAATGGGTCTTTGTTTAATAAGCGAATATACTTATAAACAATGACAAATTTTTGAAAAATATTCCTCTCTATACAAAAAAGCCTGGTTAGTTCCAGCATTTTTTGTTTTACTTTTTGAGAGGATAGTCTCATATGTCCGATTTATTTTTGTGTTTATAAGTATGGGGAAGTAGTCTGTCATAAATTATTTAAAATTTCTGATAATTTTAACAACCACCCCTCTTATTTCAACATCTTTTCTATAAATCGGCTCATATTTAGGGTTAGCCGGCTGTAATTTTATTTTGTCTTTTTCAACATAAAACTTTTTAAGCGTGGCTTCATTTTCATCGATGATCGCCACAACCATATCGCCATTATCTGCTACTGATTGTTTCTTAGCAATAATAATATCATTATCAAATATACCTTCTTCAATCATTGAATCACCTTCAACTTTCAAAGCGTATAAATTACCCTTTAAAAAAGGCTCTCTAACAATTCTTATAAATTCATTTACTGTTTCTATAGCTTCAATCGGCTTTCCGGCTCGTATTAGTCCTAATAAAGGAATTTCCATGTATTGCTTTTTTTTGGGGATAACTGCAATTCCTCGGGGACTTTTTTCGTCTCTTAATAAATAACCCTTATTAACCAATTCGGTAATATGTTCGTGAACGGTTGAAAGGGCAGATAATCCAAAATTATCTTTTATTTCTTCATACGTTGGGGAATAACCGTTTTTATCTATATATGAAGAAATATATTCAAATATTTCTTGTTGTCTTTTTGTTAGCGGGTTCATATATTATAATAGCATTATACCCGAATAAGAACCGAAGTGCAAGGTTTCCTTTTTTTGAAAAAATGTGTATAATAACTGTATATTAAATATTGATTATAAATAAGTATGGAAAGAACAGATATAAACTTTGCTTTAGTCGAGGAAACTAGACCGCCGATGTACACAGCAATGAAATATTGGGGAAAAAAACCACATAATATTTGGCGTGAATATATAAAAAATTATACACCCGAGAATGGGTTATATTTAGATCCTTTTTCAGGGAGTGCAATAAGTGCATTTGAGGCAGTTAAAACTGGAAGAAAGGCAGTTGCTTTTGATTTAAACCCCTTAACCTCTTTTTTAATTGAAGCTTTTTGCACAAATTTAGAAAAAGAGAATCTTTTAAGTAGCGTTGATTCAATTTTTCAAGAAATATCAAACAATGAGGAGTATAAGAAATATTTTCATACGGCGTGTAGAAAATGTGGATCAAAAAAAGCTGTTTTACAAAACTTTAAATGGGAAAGTAAAAAGATTTATGAAGTTGGCATAGAATGTCCAGATTGTAAAAAAGGCGAAATTACAAGATATTTAGATAAGCCCAATTTTGATGAAATAAAAAAATCTGTAGAAATGGATAAAATGGAAATCAATGATTGGTTTCCGGAAGACGAATTTTATAATTCACCATCTTTTTCTGCAAATTTTGTTGAATGTATAGGCGGTAAACATTTTTACAATTTGTGGACAAGAAGAAATCTATTTGTTTTATCAAAAATATTTAAGCAGATACTTAATCAGAAAAATGAAGAAATAAAAAAGCAATTATTGTTAGGGTTTATTAAGTCTATTCATTTATGTACTAAAATGAGTGTTCCTAGGCGAGAAAATGCTAATAGGGCGTTTTCTACAAGCTGGGGTAGGTCAGCGTATATTTGTGCGAATAGACAAATGGAAATGAACCCATTACTTGTTTTTAAGGGTAGTTTTTTTGGCAAACAATCCGTTGTGTCTGCTTTATCTGATGTAGAAAAATATCTTGGGAAAATTCCTAAAATTTTATATGTAGATAATAGTAATAAAAGCAATAAGACAAAAAATTTTGACATCAAATATGGTATTATTGATATAAATACGATAAATGATTATATAGATAATGAGTCTATTGATTTTATTATGACTGATCCACCATATGGCGGACTTGTTCAGTATTTAGATTTAAGTACTATTTGGTTGATTTGGCTTAAAAAATATGATAAAAGATTTATTCCGAATTATGAAAGTGAAATAACAGTTAAAAATAATATTCAAGATATTGATACTTATAAAATAAAATTTCAGAATGGGATAAAAAATCTTTTTAAAGTTCTAAAACCGAATGGTAAAATTATTTTTACTTTTCACAATAAGGATATAAAAATTTGGAATGCTTTTTTGAATGCAATCACTATGTCTGGTTTTAAAATCGAAAAAGTAATTCATCAACAAAACAGAAGAACCGGCGAATCAAATGTTGCTAATCCTTATGGAACATCAGCAACAGATTTTTATATTAGGTGTATAAAGAAGTCAATTACAAATCTTAAAACGGATGAAGAACAATTTGAGCATTTTATTATTCAAAAGGCCATAAGTTTAATTGCCCAAAGGAATGAGCCAACGCCCTATCAAATTTTATTTAATGGATTGTTAGCTGAACTTTCATCAGCGGGGTTTGATCTGGAAGATTTTGATAAAAATATTGAACAGATATTATCAAAGCATATTGATGATATATTTGTTATAGCAGATGCTAATAGCAAAGCTGGAAAAAAATGGTGGCTTAAAAATCCAAATGAATATATTCAATATCCAGATAAGAAATTGACCGATCGGGTAGAGGATACAATAATATCTCTTTTAAGACAAAAGGTTTCTGTGAGTTTTGATGAGGTGTTGGGCAAAATATTTATTAAATATCCAAACGGGTTAACACCGGATATAAAATCAATAGATCAAATTTTAAAAAAATACGCAAATAAATCTGGCGGAAAGTGGTTATATAAAGGAGGCGAGACAGAAAAGGATTTTACTCAACATACAGAAATGCTTTATTTTTTATTAGAAATTGGAAAAAAAATGGGATACAAAGTTTATATTGGAAAAAGAGAACAGCCTGAGAATTATAATGGCAAAAAACTAGTTGACTTTGTAGACTTAAAAAAATTAGAAGACCTAGAATCAGATAAAGAAAAAAGAGCTAGAATTGAAATGATTGATATGGTGTGGGTAAAGAATAAAAAAATCGACTACATAATTGAGGTTGAAAATTCAACTAATTTTACATCGGGCATACAAAGGGCGTCTAATTTGGATATAGACATCAAAAAGATAATGCTTTTACCGAACAAAAGAAAAAACGAGTTTCTAGGCATAAAAGATCCATTATTTATTGATAATTTTAAAAAGTATAATTGGAGTTACATGTTTTATGATGATATTATAAAGATAAAAACTTCACGAAATACAACAGAAAAGACTTTAAATACTTTTTTGAAGAAATTTTAACTATGAAAAAAGGCAAATACGATAAAAGAAATAAATTAAATGATTTAACTGGAACGGATTGGTTAAAACTAACCAAAAGTTTTTGGTTTAGTGAAAAATGTAAAGAAGATAAGTTTGCTTTTAAACATCCCGCCCCTTTTTTGATTAAAGATATTGAAAAATTAATTTCCATGTTTACAAAAAAGGGAATGACAGTTCTGGATCCTTTTAATGGCGTAGGAACAACATTAGTGGCTTGTAATAATTTAAACAGAAAGGGTATAGGAATAGATTTAAGTAAAAAATATATCAAATTAACTGAAGAAAGGTTTGAAGAGTTGGGTATAAAGAAGGGGCAAAAAATTATACAAGGTGATTCTTTAAAAGAAGTATCAAAAATAAAAGGTAAAATTGATTATTGTGTTACATCACCTCCTTATCACAATATTTTAAAAAATAATGGGCAGGGCTTGAGAGCTAAAAAAGACGGAAAAAGAAATGGTTCAAGAACCGGTGTCGAATATTATTCAGAAGATGAGAATGATTTAGGAAATCAAAAAAGTTATAAGAATTTTATAGAACTATTTGGTTCAATTATGCGAGAAGTTTTTAAGAAATTAAGAGATAAATCTTACGCAAGTATTATTATAAGTGATTTTACTGTTGACAAGAAAGAAATGTGTGTGCAAAGCGATATAGTTAATATTATGGAAGAAATCGGTTATGAATTTTCTGGGACAACCTGTCTTTTGCAAGATAATAAACCGCTTTATCCATTTGGATATCCTTTTGCATATAAAATTAATCATCAACATCAAAATATTATAACCTTTAGAAAGAATATAAAATAAAATTATGTTAATACCAGATTTTCAATCAATCATGCTTCCTTTACTTCAAGTTCTAAAGGACAAAGAACAACACTCTTTAAGTAGTGTTGTCGATAAACTTGCGCAAAATTTTAACCTAGATGAATCTAGTTTGACTGAATTGCTACCGAGTGGAAGACAGCCAAAATTTAGAAATAGGGTGGGATGGGCAAGAACATATTTAAAAAAAGCTGGTTTACTAGAACAACCAGCAAGAGGAATAATGAAAATAACAAATAAGGGGTTAGAAGTTTTAACAAAAAATCCGGAAAGAATTGATATTAATTTTTTACAAGACTTTCCAGAATTTGTAGAATTTAGAACTATTAATAAAGATAATATAGATACCGGAGGAGAGGAGGAAATAGACAGAGAAGATACCCCTGATGAATTAATAGAAAAAGGATACAATCTTATTAGAGCAGATCTTGGTCAAGAGTTGCTTCATAAATTAAAAAATAATACGCCGTCTTTTTTTGAAAAAGTAGTTTTGGATTTATTGTCTTCTATGGGTTATGGTGAGGGTGAAATTACCGGTCGCTCTGGTGACGGTGGAATTGATGGTATTATTAGTCAAGATAAACTTGGATTAGACAAGATTGTTTTTCAGGCAAAGCGTTTTAATGAAGGAAATCACGTTGGCTCTGGAATGATTCGTGATTTTATTGGTGCACTAGATACAAAAAGAGTTAATAAGGGGGTGTTTATAACAACATCGAAATTTTCCAATGAAGCCGAGCAGACAATTTCTCAAAGTCAAAAAAGCATAGTTTTGATTAGTGGCAATAAACTTGTTCAATTAATGATTGATTATGATCTCGGAGTAACTCCAAATAAAGAGTATAAGATAAAAGAAATAGATTCAGATTATTTTTTAGAGGATTAGGATAGTAAAATCAAGTAATATAAATTTTAATCTTTTGTAGCATGAAAAAAAATAGAAATAAAAATATTGAAAAAAAAATTAAACCTTATTTTAAGGGTAAAAATTTTGAGTTAATAAAAGCTAATAGCTTGGAATTTTTAGCTACCCTAAAAGAAGATTCGGTGGATATGATTTTTGCCGATCCCCCTTATATGCTTTCTAATGGTGGGATTACTTGTAAAGGGGGAAAAATGGTGAGTGTCAACAAGGGTAAGTGGGATATAAGTAATGGATGTGAAAATGATTTTAATTTTCATATTTCTTGGATAGAGGCTTGTCATAGAGTATTGAAGCCGGGTGGAACAATTTGGATTAGTGGAACATATCATTCTATTTATCAATGTGGTTTTGCGTTACAGGTTAATAAGTTTCACATTTTAAATGATATAGCTTGGTTTAAACCCAATGCTTCACCAAATTTAAGCTGTCGTTTTTTTACTGCTAGTCATGAAACTTTAATTTGGGCTAGAAAAGATAAAAAAGGTAAGCACAAGTTTAATTATCAGGAAATGAAAAATGGTCATTTTCCGCAAGATTTTATTAAAAAACCTAATTTACAAATGAGAAGTGTTTGGGCTATGGGGACGCCAAAGCCATCAGAGAAAATACACGGAAAACACCCGACCCAAAAGCCAATAGACCTATTAGTTCGCATTATTATAGCTAGTACTGATAAGGGTGATCTAGTAATAGATCCTTTTACCGGCTCTTCGACTACAGGGATTGCTTGTGCTTTGAATGGTAGAAAATTTATTGGCATCGATATGGAAAAGAAATATTTAGATTTATCTATAAAAAGATATAAAGATTTAGATTTAAAGTAGTATTATGAAATTTTTAGATTTCTATAGAGAAAAATTAAATTGTCAAAATGAAAACGAAGTCTTTGATTATTTAATTTCAAATTTAAAACCAAGTATTATCCTTTGGTCTTATTTTGTTAATTGGGATAAAGTTTTTAATAACACTAAAAAAATAGAAATAGCATTAAACAATCTAAATTATTTAATTGGAAAAAAGGATTTTGATAATGAATTTAAATTTTTGATTAAGGAAAATCCAGAAATTACTAAAGCTATTCCCGCCTTAGTTGTTCGCGATGGTAGTAATACTAATAAATTTAATATCTTAGTTGATTATAAAAATAAAAAACTAGTTTATGAAGAATATGATTTTTCTAAAAAAGAAATAACAGACGAAGACATTGAAAAATATCTTACTTTTGTAAAAGAATCAGGGTTAAAAGATTTAATTATATCGCAAAAAATTAAGAATCTTGTTGATTATATGATTGGCGTAGAGGCTGGACTTGATAGTAATGGTAGAAAAAATAGAGGTGGCCATTCAATGGAAAGTATTATAGAATTTTTTATTAAAGATGTTTGTAAAAGTAAAAAGTATGATTATATAAAAGAGGCAACAGCAGAAAAAATTAAGCAATCGTGGGGTTATGATGTGCCAGTCGATAAATCTTCTCGTAGATATGACTTTGTTATCAACACGGGCAAAGAACTGGTAATTTTTGAAACCAACTTTTATGGCGGAAGTGGCTCTAAATTAAAATCAACAGCTGGGGAATATAGAGATTTATTTAATGTACTGAATGGTAAGTATAAATTTATATGGATAACTGATGGTTATGGCTGGAAATCAACAGCAAGACCACTTAGAGAAACTTTTAATCATAACGATTATATTATTAGCTTAGATATGATTGAAAAAGGGGTGCTAGATTTTTTAAACATATGAAGCTTCAAAAAATAAGGATACAACGCTTTAGATCGATTAATGATTTAACTATAAACCTAGAAAAAGGATTTCCAGTAATAATTTGTGGTGCAAATAATGTTGGCAAAACAAATTTTTTAAGAGCGGTTGATTTATTTTTTAGCTTGGATAAGGAAAAATTTGACACAAAAAAAGATATACCTTTTGAGATTGAAGAAGGTGCTAGAGGAGGCGGTTATAATACTACAATGATTGGGTATTTCATAGATGATAAAAACACGAAATATCAAATAAAAACAATATTTAAAAGAAGCAAGGACATTGGTAATTATATAGAGATTAAGGGGAAAAAAGGCAATAAAACTTTAACAGCAGAAGAGTGTAGAAAGATTATACAAAGCTTCAAATTTTTATTTATTGAGGCTAGCAATGTAAATATACCCAAAATAATAGACGAAATCATAGACGAACAAGTTTTACCATTTGGTCTCGATTCATTAAGAAAAAAGCAAACGGAATCTTTGAAAAAATTTCAAGACTTTGTAACAACATCCAGAAGGGCAGTGGAGGGAATTACTGGAGATATAGAAAAAATACTCGAAGAATTCATACAAAATGTGCCTGGTATTGATTCAGAAAATTGGAAGATAAAGATCTTATTTTCAGAATATGATAAATTAAGACAAGCATTATCTGGTATAATAGATTTCACATTGTTTGATAAAAATGACAGAAAGATGGAAGCAAAAGGAAGTGGAATACAGAGAATAGTTTTGCTGTCTTTAATGAAATATATATCAAATAAAAGCAAAAAAAAAATTATTTGGGGTATAGATGAGCCAGAGGCTTTTTTGCAGCCAGCGTTACAGAAAAAAACATTTGAAATATTAAAAACAATAGCTGAAAAACAACAAATAGTTATATCAACACATTCACAACACTTTGTAGATATTAAATATATTCAAAACACATTTCTATTTGAAGCAAAATATGAGAAAAAGAAGTATGCCAGGAGACCAGAAGAAATATTTTATAAAACAGCCACATATGTAGAAAAAGACATATCTAAATTTGAAAAGATTCAGCTTATAAAGGAACATCTAGGTATTTCCAGACACGATAATTGGTCTATCCTGCCATATAATATAATTTTAGAAGGGGAAGAAGATAAAAAATATATTGAAGCTTTATCTGAAAAATTTGGTTTTAAAACTCCTAATATTTTAGTCGCGGGCGGTGCTAGTAAAATGAAAGGTTATTTGCAATTTTTATTAGAATTTTGCGAAGATCTTCCCTTTAAGCCCGTAATAAAAATTATTTTAGATCACGATTCAGATGGAAAAAAGGAATTTGAATCATTAACAGATCATATTAAAAAAAGTAAATATAGTAAAATAGAATTAAAAGTTGATTATATTATAAGATGTGATAACAGTATTGAACAAAAAATAGATTATGAAATCGAGGATTTCGTTTATCCTGAATTGATATTTGATGGGGCAAATAAATTTTTAAAGAAAAAGGGTTATAATATTCTTAATAAAAATGAACTTAAAAATAGGTTTGAAAAAGCATATAATAGTAAATGTATTTTAAATTTTTTAGGTGATAAAACAAAAACAATAAATTACGATAAAGATGAAATTAATTTTGAAGATAGCAATGGAGGAATAAAAAAAATAATTTGCGAGTATGTTTGTAATCAAATTTCTGGACTTAAGGATGATAAATTATTAAAATTAAATACAAATTACCCTGAAATTAAAAAATTTATTGAAGAAATTTGTAATCCAAAAGCTTAATATTGTTTATTATTTTTGGATATTAGTTCTAACATAGTCCACGACCCCGTGCGTAAAAACAGGCTGACTTATGCCTGTTTTTTAAATAGGTGCTATAATTAATTTATGAATAAAATAACTTTATACTATTTCTCGGGGACCGGTAATTCGCTGCATGTTGCTAGGGGAATTGCTAAATATCTGCCGGATTTAGAGATGATTCCGATTATTAGTCTGTCTAGTTTAGAGGAGATAAAAACAGAAAGCGAAATAGTTGGTTTTGTTTTTCCAATCCATCTCTCCACTATCCCTATTTTTATTTTAGATTTTATTAAGAAAATTGATTTTAGTAATACTTCCTATATTTTTGCCGCTGCCAGTCGGGCAGGAACACAACACAGTGCTTTTTACCAAATAGATAAGATCCTAAAAACTAAAGGTAAAAAGTTAAATGCCGCTGCTAGTTTTAATTTACCAAGCAATGATCCCAAATTTAGTTTTAAAGCATTAACGCCTGAAGAGGATGCGGCTAATGAGAAAAATTTGCAGCAAGAAATTATTCTTTTTACTGACAGAATAAAGAATAAACAAGATTTAATGGAAGAAGATCAGAAATACACCATCAAAGTCCCTCTGGTTAAGGCTCTATTTGGGTTAGTAAAACTATTAGATGGTTTATCTCAACAATTCTATACTGACAATAAGTGCACCGGCTGCCAAGTTTGTGCAGAAGTTTGCCCGGCAGGAAAAATAATCATGAGAGATGGTAAGCCGCTGTGGCAAAAAGATATAAAATGTTTGAAGTGCTATGCTTGCCTAAATTTTTGTCCACACCAGGCAGTGCAGATTAAGGGTTATACTGAGGGAAAGGGAAGATATAGTCACCCTTTTGCTACTAAGGAAGATATTGCCGCTCAAAAATGTTTTAGAAAGTAATTTTAACTTATATGATTACTAAAAAACAAATTTTCTTCGTTCATGGTGGCGAGGCTTTTAAAAATTATACTGATTATTTAGACTACCTGAAAAATCGTCCAGTCTCCTTGGAAAAGTATCAAAGTTGGCGCAATGAATATCTAACTCAGAAACTTGGCTCTTTTGATATTATTAGTCCGCAGATGCCGGGCAAGGAAAATGCTAAATATTTAGAATGGAAAATTAATTTTGAAAGATACTTGCCCTATCTTAAAAATAACCTCACTTTAATCGGTAACTCTTTAGGAGGGGTATTCTTAGCTAAATATTTATCGGAAAATAAATTTCCGAAAAAAATCAAAACTCTTATTTTAGTAGCCCCACCGTATAGCAATAAATTAAGTGGAGAATATTTCGCCGGCGGATTTAAATTGAAAAAAGATTTATCCTTAATCACTAAAAACTGCCAACAAGTTGTCTTATTTTTTTCAGAAGATGACCAAGTGGTGCCGCTTGATCACGCCGCCAGTTATGCAACAAATTTACCAACTGCCAAATTATTTGTTTTAAAGAATAAGAATGGTCACTTCAGGGTTTCAAAATTTCCAGAAATTGTGAAACTGATTAAAGATTGTTATAATCTTAATAAGCTTTAATTAATTTAAAAATATATGAAAAAAATTATTCTTTTTTTGGTGGTAGTAATTCCTTTATTAGCGGCCTGTTCTTCTGCTAAAAATCCAGTAAATCCTTCTGGAGATTTACCTCAAGACGAAAGTCAGGCGGCAGAAGTGTTAGATGACCAAGTTTTAGTTCCCGAAGAAATTGTCCCGGATATGCAAGTGGTTGATGTTCCTGGTTCTGAGGAGCCAGTTTTTTGCACTATGGATGCTAAAATATGTCCTGATGGCTCTTTTGTCGGTCGCAGCGGTCCTAACTGTGAATTTGATCCTTGCCCAGAAGACTCAACCCAAGAATAATTACTTAAAACCCTCCTCGAGAGGGTTTTTTCTTATATTTAAGCCAAATATTATCATTGACATAACCATAGTTTTGTGATATAGTTGGCACAGAATATTAATAACTTAAAACAAGATAAACATGGTAACATCGTATTTCTGGCTTACTTTGGCGATTTTTGTCGCTAATATTTTGGCTCTGATTCTGGCTTATAAAAGCAATAATAAGGTAAGATTTGCCTTTTATGTCGCTTTTTTGGCTACCTATTATCACCTGGCTGAATCATTTACGAGTTTTTTCTTTGGTGGCTTAATCAGCACAGGTGGCTACGTTTTAGTTTCGGCAATTGTCGTGACTATCTTACTAATCTGGAATGCCGTCTCACTGGTCTCTTTAATAGAGATGAGACATCATCCTAAGACTAAGAAATTTAGTGAAAGATCGTTTCTGTTTATTTTGATAGCTAATATTTTTGCTATCTTTATGGCAGTTGCAGTTTATTTAGAGTTTGCCATTAAAAATGCGCCAAATTTTGGAATTTGGCCATAACACAATATAAAAAAGCGTTTCGCAAGGAAATGCTTTTTTTATTTTTAGAATTAAATGGTATTATTATAGGGTAACAATAATTATATGGATTCTTCAATTAACACTATTTTAGAGCCGCAGGAAAAAATAGTTTGGCAAGGGAAGGTTAGCCGTCGCCCCTTAAGTTTTAGATTATTTTTTCAATTATTTATTTTAGGGGGCTTTTCTTTTTTAATTTTTAATTTCAGTCGTGAGATAACCGCTCTTTTTTATTTACTCTTTTTTGCCCTTTTAGCAGGAATTATTTTTAAATGGTTGTTTGATTACTTAAAAATTTTTATTCTAACTGATCGCCGCTTGGTTATTCGCTCCGGCCTTATTGGTACTGATTACAATTCTATTTCTTTTTCCAAAATCAGAACCTTAAATGTGGTTGTGGACTTATGGGAGAAGATTTTTGCTGTTGGTACAATTCAAATTGATACTGGTAAAATAGAAACGGTGGGTGATGAAAAAAATAAGCAAACTAAAACCGCTTATGATGAGTTTCTTTGTATTGATGAGCCATATAAAGTATATCAGTTGATTCAAAGTACTATATCTGTAATCAATAAAACAGCTTAAATTATGATTTTTACACCACTTCATATTTTAGTTGCTTTATTTATTCTAGTTAACCTAATTGCTTTTGTGGTTATGTGGCTTGATAAATTAAAGTCAGTACGAAGCGGCTCTAGTCGGATTTCTGAAGGGTTGTTATTTTTTATGGCCGCTGCTTTTGCTAGCTTTGGAGTCTATTTGGGAATGTTTACCTTTAGACACAAAACTAAAAAGTGGTACTTTATTATTGGGGTACCACTTTTAATGTTGCAAAATATTTTAAGTCTGTATTTTTTAAAAGATTTCTTTAATTAAGTACTGTTTATTCTTGCCATTTATTATTACTTCTACCAACTCATCTTTTTTCTTGCCAATCAAAGCCGCCCCTAATGGGGAAGTGTAAGAGATGACTCCTAAGCCAGGATTTGTTTCTTCAGAACCTAGAATCTGGTAAATTTTTTCATCCTGACTATTAATCAGAACTTTAACCTTATGCCCAATTTCTATAATTTCTTTTTGATTTCCAGGACTAATTATTTGCGCTTTTTTAAGTAAATCTTCAATCTCCAAAATTCTTTGGTTAATTCCTCTCAATCTTCCTTTGGCTAGTTGGTAACCGGCATTTTCTGAGAAGTCACCCATCATGGCCAGCCTTTTTACCTCTTCAGCTTCTTGGGGGCGCTTGACTCTTACTAAAAAGTCTAATTTATTTTTTAGTTCCTCAAACTTTTCCCTGGTAATAACAGGGTCTTTTTGTAGATAGGTGTATTTGCCGGCTTTTCTAATTGGTAAACGCATATTTTTAGTATAGGGCAAAATTATCTTTTATTAAAGTGGCCGACGGTTTATTATTAATTCTAAAAATGTTAAAATAGACTTAGTCATTTGACTTTCTTCAGTCTAATTTTTTTATAATGGAACACGGACTTTTTTTACAATTAACACTACTTCTCGCTTTAACCGTTTCAACTGCTCTGGTGTTGCGTTTTTTAAAGCAACCGCTACTAGTATCTTATGTCGTAGCTGGCATTATTAGTGGCCCCTTATTTTTTAATCTTCTTCACGGCAGTGAGAATATCTATGACAGTTTGGCTAAACTGGGGGTAGTTTTGATGCTTTTTATTATTGGGCTGGAAATAGATTTTTCTTATTTAAAAAAAATTGGCCGCGTTTCCCTGTCTATTGGCTTGGCTCAGTTTGTTTTGAACTTTACACTAGTTTTTTTAGCTACTTTTTATTACTTAAATTTTAGTTTAAGCTCAGCCTTCTTCCTGGCTATTGCCGCTTGTTTTTCTAGCACGGTAGTTATTTTAAAGCTGCTTAATGACAAAAAAGATGAGGAGTCGGTATATGGCCGCTATACTATTGGCTTGCTATTGGTTCAAGATCTGATTTCTATTGCTATTTTATTTTGTCTGAGTATTTTTTATCCTAGCGAGGCGGTTGTTTTTAACTTAAGTAATTTTATTAAGGCGGCCTTTTTAGTTTTAATGATTATTTTCAGCCATCGCTACTTACTACCAAAAATCTTAGATAAGATTGCTAGTTCTGGTGAATTCCTGTTTATTTTTACTATCGCTTGGTGTTTTGGAGTTGCTTCTTTAATGTCTTGGACCGGATTTTCTTTAGAATTAGGAGCAATTATCGCCGGGCTGACTCTGGGCAGCTCAAAATATCAACCAGAAATTGTCAGCCGCGTTAAGCCACTAAGAGATTTTTTTATTGTTATCTTTTTTATTGTTTTAGGATCACTGGTTGATTTAAGTAACTTTAAGGTGGTTCTAATTCCGGCTCTATTTCTGTCGCTACTAATTATTATCTTTAGACCACTAATTCTTTACCTTCTTTTTAGAGCGAAAAAATTTACCAGGAGAAATAGCTTTTTGCCAGCGCTAGCATCGATCCCTTTATGCGAGTTTGGTTTTATTATTTTACTATTTGCTTTTAACGCGGGAGCGGTTTCTAATTTAGATTTATCAATTTACGCTTTTTCAATTGTCATTACCATTTTTATCTCTTCTTATTTAATCAACTATAACGCCCAAATTTATAATTTTCTACTGCCAGTCTTTAATCTTTTTGGTCGTGACAAATATTTACAAAAAGAAGAAATTAAAGAAAGTTTTTCGGCCCTTGTTTTTGGTTATCACCGTACTGGCTGGAAAATTGGCAATGCTTTAAGAGAGTCGGGTTTAAGTTTTGCGGCTGTAGATTTTAATCCAGAAAATATTTCTCGTCTTAAGAATAACAACATCAAAATGTTTTTTGGTGATGCTTCAGATATTGAATTCTTAAGAGCTCTGCCGCTTGATAAGACCAAAATTATTATTTCCACCATCCCTTCGCCGGAGGATCAATTAGTTTTAATTAACTATCTAAGGTCGGTTAAAAAGAAAGTGATAATTATTGCTACTTTATATGATAAAAAATATCTATCCAAGCTTTACGAGGCGGGTGCTGATTATGTAATGTTGCCACATCTTTTAAGCGGTGCTTGGATGGCCGATTTAATTGCTCATAAAAATGTAACTGAAAAAAAATTCTTAAATAAACTTAAACAATCGCAGAAAAAAGAGTTGGAGGGTAATATTGAGCATGACAAAATAAAAGTGATGTTTAATCTATAAGTTAAAATTATGTTTAATCTAGATGCAGTTTTTAAACCTAAATCAATCGCGATTGTCGGTGCTTCTACTAAAATTGGTAGTGTCGGTGATTATCTAACTAGAAACTTACTTAAAGATTTTAAAGGTAAGATTTATCCGGTTAATCCAAAGGTGTCTGAACTCCATGGTCTAAAATGTTACCCATCTTTAAAAAAGATTAAAGCTCCGGTTGATTTAATGGTAATAGCTATTCCAGC
>JAEZRQ010000005.1 GCA_023444045.1 Candidatus Parcubacteria bacterium | reverse complement strand
CCCAACTGTTTAGGGGTTATTAATCCTAATTTTAAGTTAAACGCTTCTTTTGCTTCTTTTTCTCCTCAAGCAGGGAACTTGGCTTTTATTTCTCAAAGCGGGGCGCTCGGTTCGGCTATTTTAGATAGCGCTACGAACATGGGCTTAGGCTTTTCCAAATTCATTAGTATTGGCAATAAAGCGGTCTTAGATGAAAGTGATATTTTAAGTTATCTAGAGAAGGATAAAAATACTACCGTTATTGGTATGTATGCTGAGCAGTTAACTAATCCCGAGAAACTACTTTCTCAGGTAAAGTCTATGAGTCACCACCAAAAGCCGCTGCCAATAATTATTCTTAAATCCGGCAAAACTTCAGCTGGGGCCGGAGCCAGCGCTTCTCACACCGGAGCACTGGCTGGTAATGATGCTGCCTATGCGGCTTTATTTAGGCAAGCTGGTATTATTAGAGCAAATACTGTTGAAGAATTATTTGATTATATTAAAATTTTTAGCAATAACCAGATTAAAACAGCAAAACGTTTAGCTATTATTACTAATGCTGGCGGTCCTGGGGTCTTGGCCGTTGATACAGCGGTAGAGAATAATTTAGTAATAGCTAAGTTAAACCAAAAGACTCAAAGAATTCTTAGTAAGACTTTACCGGCGGCTGCTAGTTTAAATAATCCAGTGGATGTTTTAGGTGATGCCAAGGCAGACCGTTTTAAGTATGCCTTAGAAGCAGTTTTAGCTGATTCTGGGGTGGATTCACTTTTAGTTATTTTAACACCTCAATCAATGACGGAAATTAAGGAAACCGCGGCGGTTATTGCTACTGCCCGTAATAAGTCCAAGAAACCGTTAGCAGTTGCTTTTATGGGTCAGGAACTAGTTTCTCCAGGATTAGAAATCTTAAAAAAACAGGGAATTGCTACTTATTCTTATCCTGAGGCAGCGGTTAAATCTCTGGCTGCGCTTCATAGATTTTATTTAAAGATTAAGGAGGCCTCAGATAAAATAACAGTTTTTAAAAACGTTAATCGTCTAAAGGTGTCTAAAATATTTGCACAAGCTAGGAAGGCTAGTTTTTCGGCTCTTTTGGAAGATCAAGCAATGGATGTTTTATCTGCCTATGGGCTACCAGTCCTAAAAGCTAAGGTAGTAAAAAATAAAGCAGAGGCAATTGCTTTTGCTTCACTAATCGGCAAAGAAGTAGTTTTAAAAATTGTCTCACCGGATATTTTGCATAAAAGTGATGTCGGCGGAGTAATTTTAAATGTTCAACCTGAGGAGGTGGGGCAAAAGTTTGAGGAGTTAGTTAGAATTATAAAAAATAAAAAACCGAAGGCTAGAATAGAAGGCGTTCTGGTAGCCGAAATGGTAAAAGAAAAAGGCATAGAAATGATTTTAGGCAGCATCTTAGACCCTAGTTTAGGCAATGCTATTATGTTGGGGTTTGGTGGTGTGTATGTGGAGATTTTAAAGGATGTTATTTTTGGTCTTAACCCACTAACCAAAAAAGAGGCGGAAAGAATGATTAATAGTCTAAAAGCTAGTAACATTTTAAATGGCGTTAGAGGTTTTAAAGCGGCCGATAAAAAAGCACTAACAGAGTGTGTTTTACGTTTAGCTCAGCTAGTCAAAGACTTTCCTATCATTAAGGAAGCAGATCTTAATCCGGTGCTTGTCTTGGAGTCAGGAAAAGGTGTCAAAATTCTTGATGCAAGAATAATTATTTAACAAAAATCCGCCATCAGGCGGATTTAATTTTTATAGAGTGTCAATTATTTGAGAGATTTTTGAGAAGATAGTGTCAATTTCTTCCTCGCCGTTTAGTTCATGGAGCTTATTAAGCTCACGGTAGTGATTTGTTAGTGGGATGGATTCTTTTAAGAAGATGTTAATTCTGTTTTCTACCACCTCTTTATTGTTATCATCAACCCTATTTTCTACAGCCGCTCTTTCGCCAATTCTGCTTCTTACTTCATCGGCCCCAACTTTTAGGAGGATCATGGCATCAACTTTTAAATCAATTTCGCTAAGCATTTGCTCTAACATTTGTCCTTGATTAAGTAGTCTAGGAAAACCATCAAACACAATTCCATTTTCCAGTGCTTTTGGTTTAACATCTCTTAAGGCTTCCATAATAATTTCATCGGGTACCAAGGCGCCGGCGGCCATCATTTCTTTAATAGTGTTTCCCAGTTCAGAGCCGGAAGCGGCTAGTTCTCTTAACTTATCACTCATGATAAAATGATACAAACCGTATTTTTCAGCAATTTTTTTAGCTTGAGTAGTTTTTCCGGCAGCTGGTAGGCCGTACATAATAACAATTTTTCCCATAGTTTTTTCTTATCTTTTTATTTTTTAAAAAGTAATTATAGCAGGACGGAAAAAGCTTGGCAATTTTTATCTAATATAATGCCTAATAGTTTAATAAATAAAAGAAGATTAGAATTTGATTTAGCGCGTGGTGTTGCCGTTTTCTTAATGATTTTTCAACACTTTTGGATATTGGTTGTAAGTTATTTTTTTAACACTCCAAAGCTTGATAATTTAATTTACCTATCAGCTACCGCTTTGGTAGCGCCAGTTTTTTTGTTCTTAATGGGGTCTAGCACTGTTTTCTCAAGTAAACAAAAACCAAAATTAATTTTTATTAGAGGCTTAAAATTAATAGCCCTGGGTTATCTTTTGTCATTTTTTAGATTTTTTCTACCATTAATATCATTAGAAAAAATCGGGCTGATTAAAATTTCCGAAGTTATTTATCGCTTTGAGGCCATATATTATTTACTGCAGATAGATATTTTTCATATTGCCGGCCTTAGTTTAATTCTTCTAGCCTTTCTTAAAAAGTTAAAATTAGAAGAAAAATATTATTTAGTTATAGCGGCATCTATATTTATTATTTCTCCCTTTCTTTGGAAAATTAAACTCGCTGGCTTTTGGCAGTTATTAATTGATCCTTTTTTGGGAACCAGTAATTATGTGGTCTTCCCAGCCTTTCCGTGGCTAGCCTATTCTTTGTTAGGTTTTTATTTTGGTAAAAAATTATTAGAGAATAAGGGGCAAGAAGAGAGATTTTATAAATTCTCTCTTAAAATGTTTAAACCAATTTTAATTATTAGTATTTTTTGGTTAGCGATTGATATTGTTATGAGTCAGCATACCTATGCTAATCACGGATTAGGGATAGGTCTATTTATCTCCAGTTTAATTATCTGCTGGTTGTCATTTTTATATTTTAATAAAGAAACAATTCCTACTAAGATTGCCGACACCTTAAGTCTGTGGGGCAGAAAGGTGACGGCTATCTTTGTTTGGCAATGGCTAATTATCGCTTGGTTGGCTATTTTGATTAGGATTTGACGTTTTTTATTTTTTGTGCTAATTTTAAACGGTAATTTAAGATCCGAGCATTTGTCATATTAAGTGGCCCTAAATGGAATCGGGTCGCTTATTTTTTTTATGAAAGAAGAAACAAAAGTTAGTTCCGGATTTGATGAGTTAGGAATTAAAGACACTATTTTAGAATCAATTAAAAAATTAGGGTTTAGTGACCCTACTCCTATTCAGGAGAAAACTATTCCCATCGGTTTAACTGGTCAAGACTTAATTGGTATTGCCCAAACCGGTACGGGTAAAACCTTCGCTTTTGGGATCCCGATGTTACAGCAATTAGGCCGTTTAGGGGGGCGTGGTTTAGTGTTGCTGCCGACCAGAGAGTTAGCTCTTCAGGTGCAAGATAGCTTAAAAAAGTTGGGTACCTCTTTAGGCTTAAAAACAGCCGCCTTTATTGGTGGTGAGCCGATGGAAAAACAGCTTTTTGCTTTGCGTCGCAATCCACATATTATTATTGCTACTCCAGGACGTCTAATTGATTATTTAAAAAGAAACTTTTTAAATTTGAATGATATTAAAGTCTTGGTATTAGACGAGGCTGATATGATGTTTGATTTGGGGTTTGCTCCTCAAGTTGAAGAAATCCTAACTAAGGTTCCCAAAGAAAGACAGACAATGTTATTTTCAGCTACTATGCCTAGCTCAGTGGTAAAACTAGCCGCAGAACATTTAAAATTACCGATTAGAATTGAAGCGGCGCCATCAGGGACAGCGGCCGAGAAAGTTGATCAGGAAATGTATTTACTGGGCAGAGATGATAAAATTAAACAACTGGAGAAAATTTTAAAAGATTATCAAGGATCAGCTTTAATTTTTGTGCGCACCAAATTTGGTGTTTCCAATCTAACAGAAAAAATTAAGGAATTCGGCCACAGTGCTGAAGAGATTCACTCTAATTTATCTTTAAGACAGAGAAGACGTTCACTGGATAATTTTAAAAGTGGTCGTTCTCGTATTTTAGTGGCAACTGATATTGCGGCTCGCGGTTTGGATGTTAGTGGTATTGAACTGGTTGTTAATTATGATTTGCCTGATAAATTGACCGACTACGTGCACCGCATTGGCCGAACTGCCAGAGCAGGAAAATCGGGTAAGGCGATTTCTTTCGCTACTCCAAATCAGTATAAAGATATTTTAGGGATTGAAAAAATTATTAATCAAAGTATTAAACTGACAAAATTTGTTGAATTGCCAAAGGAGAGATCTTACTCTAGTAAGTCAACTAGTAAAAAACCATCTCGTTTTAATTCTAAACCAGGGTTTGATAAAAAATTTAGAAACAACGTTCGTGATAATAAAAAAAGTTTTGAAAAACCAGAAAAGAAGGAAGATCGCCCGTGGGGCAGAAAGCCTTTAAGTAACGAGAGGCCAAAACATTTGCCTAAATTTAATAATAAGCCAGATTTCAGCAGCTTTGACTTTATTGAAGATAGGCCGGTTAAGAAATTTTTTAATCGTAATTTTGAAAAGAGAGAATCTCAGGCTAAGTCATTTTCTTCTAAGCGTGATTTTCCAAACAGAGATTCTAAGCCCAAATCTTTTTCTAAAAATAGTTTTCGTGACAGAAAAGTGAGTGAATCTAGTAGAGTCTCTAAAACGAACGAGGCTGGCAGAACTTCTTCCTATCATTCTGGGAGGCCATTTAAACCCAAGACTCGTGACTCTAAACCATCATCTTATAAATCAAAAAAAGTTTCTGGTAAGCCAGTTTCAAAAGCAGATTTAAGTAAATCTAGTTATAAATCTAAAACAAGTAGTCGTCCACCAAAACCATTTAAGGCTAGGGGAAAATTCAGTTTTAGAAAACCTCGTTAGTAGAAAAAGGGTACAAAAAAACGGTTCAGTTGTTGACCCGTTTTTTTATTTGGTTGCCAGGTACAGGCAAGAATACTTTGCAGTATTACTGTCTGACTGGTAAATGAACGTTTCCTTGCCGTTTTCAAAAGTTGCCAGGGCAATTGGGAAGTTAAGTAATGGGTAAATTTTGAATTTCTTTATCCCAATACTTTCTAAAACTTTTTTAGCCTGGCTAATATTTTCATTTCTCCGAAAAAGCAGTACGCTGTAGAATTCCTGTCCATTAATGTAAGTATGGATAAAAAATCTTTGTACTTTTTCTTCGGGATTTAAAATATCAACTTTTTTCAAATATGAAGGAGCTATAGTCATCAGACCAAGAGAATTGAAAAAATAGCTTAAGCTAAATCTTCTCTCAAATTCAATCGGTCTACTAAAGTCGGCTAGCAGAGCATAGCGAACTTCAATTTTTTCTTTATGAGCAATTTTTCTAACTCCGCTATTTAAGTTATTAAACAGCCTGGGGTCGTCTTCCACTGAAAAAAAGTGGAAGTGGCTACCGGGGATAAGAAAATAAATTTCTGCGACCTCTTTCTGGCCCTGATTTATTTTATATCTTGTCAAGCTGCTACCAAAATCAGTTTTTTGTCTGAGTTGGTAAGCCTGTGCCGGAGTAGCAATAATACTCAAAAGAAAAATTAATAAGGTAATTATTTTTTTCATGTCGTATTTATTTTTAAAGGTTCTAGCTCAAGATTAGCAATTAAGTTTATTAACTGTCAATCTAATAGGCAATTTAAGAAGGGCTTAATTTTACATTTCGGCCAATATTTGCTAATCTTTTCTTATGAAAAACCCAATTGCACCAAATCTAAAGACCGAACTTTTCTCGGTTTTAATGATTCTAATCTCTTTTTTAGCCGCCTTTTACTTTACTAATGTTAGCAGCGGCGAACTAATGCTATCATTTAATCGCAGTGGCGAGTCATTGCACTATATTGCTTGGTCAAAGATTTTTTTCACCTGGCCGGTAGTTATTTTATTAATTTATTTAATGTTTTTATTTTTCCCATATTTTAAAATTAATCAAAAAGAGAGCGCTAAATTAAAAGAAGTTTGGCATCGGAATAAGGAATTATCTTTGTCATTCTTTTTTACTTTACAAATAATTAACTTCCTTGCTCTCAGTGGAGATTTTAAGAAGTTTTTACCGGCTTTACTCATCTTGTTTACTTTATTTATTTTTTTAACAGTTACTTCAGTTAGTAAAGTAGTAAAAAGCCGTCAGTCAAAATCATAATTATATGGAAAATAATTTACCCTTAGCTGCTTTTTTTAGGCCAAAGACTTTGGCTGATTTTGTTGGTCAGGAGAAAATAATCGGTCCAGACTCTTGGCTTTATAAAGCGATTAAGAGTGACCAAGTGCCTTCACTTTTATTTTGGGGGCCACCCGGATCTGGTAAAACCACTTTAGCCCTTATTATCGCTAAAGAAACAAAGGCGGAATTTGTAGAGATTTCAGCTACCGAAAGCGGCAAGAAAGATTTAATGGGGATTGTTAACCGGGCCAGGGAATCAAAACGTTTAGGGGTGAAAACAATTTTGTTTATTGATGAAATCCATCGCTGGAATAAAGCACAACAAGATGCCCTGCTGCCACAAGTAGAAAACGGCACAATTATTTTAATTGGCGCCACGACAGAAAATCCTAGCTTTGCGGTTAATAGTGCGCTTCTGTCCCGCGTTAAAGTGGTGCTTTTAGAGCCATTATCTGAAAAAGACTTAACACTTCTAATTAACCGAGCGGCTAAATTTTTAGGCTTTAAAGCCAAAAAAGATGTTTGGAGTTTTATTGGCGCCGTTGCCGGTGGTGATGCTCGTCGGGCTTTAAATATTTTAGAAAGTGTTGGCGCAGATGGTCGAGAGATTAATCTGGAATTAGTTAAACAAGTAATTAATAAACCCAATCTGCTTTATGATAAAAACGGGGAAGAACATTATAATATTATTTCGGCGCTGCATAAATCAATGCGGGGTGGCGATGCTAACGCCGCTCTTTATTGGTTAGGAAGGATGATAGAGGCTGGAGAAGACCCTCTGTATATTGCCCGTCGCTTAATCCGTTTTGCCTCAGAAGATGTCGGTTTAGCTAATAACTCAGCACTACTTCTGGCTAATGCTACTTATGATGCTTGCCATAAAATTGGTCTGCCAGAATGCAGTGTTAATTTAGCTCACTGCGTCGCCTATCTCGCTAAATCTTCTAAAAGTATTGCTGTTTATGAGGCATATAATTTAGTTAGACGGGAAATAGAAAATAGCGGTAGCTTACCGGTGCCACTGCATATCAGAAATGCACCTACTAAATTGATGAAAGACTTAAACTATGGTAAGGGTTATAAGTATACGCCGTTAGAAGATTCTTCAGACCAGGAGTATTTACCAGAAAAGATTAAAAAGAAAAAATTTATTTAAAAACCTTCTATACAAGAAGGTTTTTAGTTTATTAGATTTAACCACTCATTTTCCAGGCTTTCAATTTCTTCTTTTATTTTACTTAATTCATCTATTTTCTCTGGTTGGTAATTAATGGGATTTTCACTGAAGTGTTTAAAAATTGCCGCTCTTTGTTTTTCTAACTTTTCTAATCTGTTTTCCAAACTTTTTATATTTTTTTGGCGTTCTCTTTCTTCTAAATAAATTGATTTAGTATCTTTATTTAATTCCTTCAAAGATTCTAAAGCTTGCTGTCTAATTTTTAACCTATTTTCCAGTTGATAGATATAATCTTCATAGCCATTATAATATCTTTTGGCTTTTCCTTGGTTTAATTCTAGGATGCTAGTACTTACAATGTTGGCAAAAGTCCGATCATGACTAGTAAAGATCAAAGTGCCATTATATTGACTCAGGGCAAAGCCTAAATTTTCTACTGTTTCAAAATCAAGGTGGTTAGTTGGCTCATCAAGAATTAAAATATCCGGTCTACTAAGTAAAAGTCCGGCTAATATTAATCTTGATTTTTCGCCGCCGCTTAAAACTCCGATTGGTTTTTTAAGGTCATCATCTCTAAACAAAAAATCACCAGCCATTTGTAGAACCTTTTCAGTTTTTAAATCACTAGCCGCCAGTCTTCTTAAATACTGGCCAACTTGTTCATTCGGATTTAGTTCGTCGGCTGATTGTTGGCCATAATAAGCCTTTTTAAGATCTTTAAACCAAGAAAATGACCCTTTTATTGGAGCTAGCTCTCCGGTTAACGTTTTAAGCAGGGTGCTTTTTCCTTGGCCATTGTCGCCGACAACTACCAAGCGTTCACCGCCTTTTACAATAAAATCTAAATCTGATACCAACTCTTTTTGATAACCAATACTTAAGTTATCAAGATTTAAAACTGTTTTTTTGAGTCGCTCAACGGTTGGTAAAGTTATCCTAACCGTGCTCGCGGTGTGTTCAATACTAATTTTATGAACTTCCAGTTTATCAATTTTTTTGATAAAAGCTTGTGCTTGTTTAGCTTTAGAATCTTTATAACGGAAACGGTCAACAAATTTTTGGAGATGTTTTTGCTCACGCTCAATTTTTTTATTAAGATTCTGATCACTCTCTAGTTTTTGTTCTTTGAAAGCGAGATAGGCCTCAATTCCTCTGGGGAAGCTAATACATTTATGGGGAGTTATCTCAATGGTTTCTTGGCAGGTATTTTTTAAAAATTCACGGTCATGAGAAATGATTAAAAAAGCACCGTGATAATTTTTTAAAAAATCTTCCAGCAGTAAAATAGTTCCTAAATCTAGGTAATTAGTCGGTTCATCCAGTAAAAATAAATTAGGTTCTTTAAGTAGCATCGCACTCAATTTAAGACGCATCTGCCAACCACCGGAGAGTTCGGTAACTGGTTTTTCTAGCTCTTCTTTAGTAAAACGAAAATGACTGGCAATTTTTTGGCAACGCCACTCTTCCTGCTGACTTTTTCTTTTTAAGTAATCAAGGGCTAATTCACTTTCTTTAAAATCATTATTTTGTTCAATCCCGGCGACAATAGTTTCTTTATTAAAAATTATTTCCCCCTCATCAGCCTGTTCTTGTCCAAGAATTATTTTAAATAAGGTTGATTTACCGGCACCATTACGGCCAATAACGCCAATTTTTTGCTTGGGAAAAATACTAAAAGACAGGCCGGAAAAAATTACTTTTCCGCCGTACTCTTTCTTTAAGTTGTTGACTTGCAGTAATGGGGGCATATTATTTTCATAATATAAGTAAATAAGCGTCTAAGCAAGTTTTATTATTTTTTATTATCTATTTTGTAACCTCTTCCGGTGAAGGTATAAATTAATTGTTCCTCCCCTGGCAGGCTTATTTTTTTACGCAGATTAACAATATGGGTATCTAGGGAATTAGAAAAAGGATCAGCATTAATATCCCAAGCACCTTCAATAATTTCTTCCCGGGACTTTATTTCTCCTCGGTGTCTGATGAGAAACTCTAAAATTAGATATTCCTTACGAGTTAGGCTGATAATACGATTTTTTCTTCTAACAATTCTTTTGTCAAAGTTAATATTTAAACTGCCAATTCTAATAACCGTTGGTGTGGTTAGCGGCGGCCTTTTAAGCAGCGCTTTGATTCTTAAAAATAATTCTTCCAGTAAGAATGGCTTAGTCAGAAAATCATCGGCCCCTAACTTAAAAGCTTTAGCTTTGCATTCAAAATCGCCATAAACAGTGAGCATTATAATTGGTGTTGTTTTCTCTAGTCTAATTTCTTTGACCACATCTAAACCATTCTTTTTTGGCAGTAGGTTATCTAGAATAATTAGGTCATATTTATTAGTTCTGGCCATTAAAGCCCCTTTCTCACCATCACTAGCTAAATCAACTATATAAAGCTGACTTTCAAGGCTTGATTTAATAAATTTAGCGATACTTTCCTCATCTTCAATAATAAGAATCTTCATAATTTTTATAAATTAGTTAATAAGCTTAATTATAAGAAAATGAGAATGAAAATCCTTTTAATAAAAGATTAATAAGATTATAAGGGTTGATAAAATTTATTTTTCTTAATATTAAATGAAATGGGTTCTGGTTCTTGACTTAAACTGCTTTATATACTAGAATAGTAAAGCTTAATTATTTAAAAATAGGCTCGGTTTCTTACCACCTATTTATTTTTTTGGGAATTTATCAATTTCTGGAAGCTAACTACTTTATTATGGAAATTAGAAACATCGCTATTATTGCTCACGTTGACCACGGTAAAACAACCTTAACTGACGCTCTTTTACGTCAGAATGGCATGACCGAAGCTGGTGCTAGTATGGATAGCAACAATTTAGAGCAGGAAAGAGGAATTACAATTTATTCTAAAAATTGCAGCCTTTTTTATAAGGATACTAAGATTAATATTGTGGACACCCCGGGGCATGCTGACTTTAGTTCTGAGGTAGAGCGTATTTTGCGCTCTATTGATTGTGTGTTGCTGGTGGTTGATGCTCAGGAGGGCCCAATGCCACAGACTAAATTTGTGTTAAAAAAATCCTTAGAACTTGGTCTTAAGCCGATTGTAGTTATTAATAAGATTGATAAACCAGCCGCTCGACCAGATGAGGTTCAGGAAATGGTTTATGAGTTGTTTTTAGATTTAGGGGCGACCGATGAACAGCTAGATTTCCCGGTAGTTTATGCAATTGGCAAGGCGGGAATTGCTAAACTTAATTTAGCCGATGAATCAGGCAATCTTGATCCGCTTTTGAATAAAATTATTGAACACGTTGCTCCAGCCGCCACTCCAGAACTAAAAACTTTAACTTTAGCGGCTCAGCCTTTTAACTTAGCTTATGACAACTTCTTGGGTCGCTGTGCGATTTGCCGTGTTTATAAGGGTATTATTAAACCAAATCAAACAGTTTATATTAAAGAGGCTGATGGCACGATGACAACTGGTAAAACTACTAAATTATTTACTTTCGCTGGACTAGCTCGTCAAGAAATCCAAGAGGCGGTGGCGGGTGATATTGTGATGGTAGCCGGACTGCCAGATGTCTATATCGGCGAAACAATTTCTGATTCTCCAGAGCAAGATGCTTTACCAGCGATTAATATTGATGAACCAACTATTTGTCTTAACTTTTTGGTTAATAATTCTCCTTTTGCCGGACGTGAAGGGAAGTTTGTGACTAACCGCCAAATTAGAGAAAGACTGGAAAAGGAAACTGAGGTTAATGTTGGTTTAAAAGTTGATTTTACTGATAATAACTTTGCTAAAGTTTATGGCCGCGGAGAGTTGCATATTGCTATTTTGCTTGAGAATATGCGCCGTGAAGGCTATGAAATGCAAGTTTCGCAGCCAGAGGTAATCATCAAAGAAGATAATGGTGTAAAGTTAGAACCTTTTGAGGAAGTGACTATTGATATTCCTGAGAGTTGTTCTGGGGTGGTGATTGAAAAGATGTCTCGTCGCAAAGGCCAGATGATTGATCTTAAAAGCCACAATGGTCAAAGTCGTTTAGTTTTTGAAATCCCGACTCGTGGTTTGTTGGGTTACCGTAATGAATTTGTGGTTGATACCCGCGGTGAGGGAATTCTATGTTCTCATTTCTTAGGTTTTAAGCCGTACGTAGGTGTAATTGAACGCAGTGAACTTGGTTCCATGGTTTCCATGATTTCCGGAAAAGTAGCCGCTTTTGCTCTTTGGAATCTTCAGGATCGGGGCGTGATTTATATTCAACCAAACATTGATGTTTATGAAGGAATGGTAATTGGTAATGTTGCCAAGGGAAATGATTTAGCGGTTAATCCGATTAAGGGTAAAAAGCTGACTAACGTTCGTGCTTCTGGATCTGATGAGGCGATTAATCTTACCCCACCTTGGGAGCTTGATTTAGAACGCGGTCTTAGTATAATGAATGCAGATGAATATTTGGAGGTAACACCGAAAAATATTAGATTAAGAAAGCAACTCTTAACTGAAACCGAAAGGGTCAGGGCGGGGAGAAAATAAAAAAAACTTTAACAACTAAATAATAAAAGATAGGAGGCCATGTAATGGAAAAAAAATGTATTGTTTTCGTTTTAGGAGGCTCATTACTGATGAGCATTGATGAAATTATTTCAATCTGGTGTGAGGCAATCAGAAAAACAGCGCTACTGGTTGATTATAAAATTATTTATGAAAATTATAGCGCTTCTTTCCAGGGAGTTATTCTCCCTAAGCTACAGGAAAGGTATGCTTGGACTGATTTACAGGTTCAAACTATTGTGAGTCACGCCCAGAAAGTTTTTGGGGACATTAATAACACGGTCAACGTTGATTTGGCAAAAAAATTGATGGACCTGAAGGAAAAAAATGGCTACTGCCTGGGTGTTGTGACCAACAAAAGCCACCAAAAATTGGTAAAAGGATTGCTCAAAATTGGCTGCAATAAAGAAATCTTTGACTATGTAAGAACCAGCGATGATGGTGTAAAGAAGCCTGATATTGCGGTTTTTGACCCCATAGTCAATGATTTTGCTACCAATGAAATAATCTTTGTCGGCAATGATCCTCATAGTGATTGGCCGATGGCACAAAAACTTGGTATAGAATTTGTGCCAATTGTCTCCCCGAGTTTTATTAGAAATTTCTGGGAGGCAATGGGTTTCGCGCCAGACAAAGTATTTGAGTCGGTGCCAAAATACATCAGCACTCTCCTATAATAAAAAAGAGTCTTGTCGTAAAGATAAGACTCTTTTTATTTAAGTAATTTTTTAACTGGTGCAAAACTTTGGCGGTGTATTGGACAGGGACCATATTTTTCTAACATTTCCAGATGCAGTTTGGTGCCGTAGCCTTTATGTTTTTCAAAAGCATATTCTGGGTATTTTTTAGCAGCTTCACTAATTAAATAATCACGACTAACTTTAGCAATAATGGAAGCAGCGGCGATAGAGAAAACTGTCGCATCACCAGAAATAATTGTTTTTTGTTCTTGAATAATCTTGGGAATTTTTTGGTTGCCGTCAATTAAGACAAAGTCTGGTTTAACTTGGCAAGCAGCGATTGACTGGCGCATAGCTAAGAGACTGGCTTGTAAAATATTTATTTTATCAATCACCTTTTCACTAACCACGCTAATTTCTACGGCCAAGGCCTTCTCTTTAATAATACTAAATAACTTTTCTCTTTTTTTAGCGCTTAATTTTTTAGAGTCAGCGACTAATTTTAAGTCATCATTATCAATTTCAAAATCAGCTCCGATAACCACACAGGCGGCAACCACTGGACCCGCTAAAGGGCCGCGGCCAGCTTCATCAACACCAGCGACATACTGGTAACCTTGAGTAAATATTTCTTTTTCGGTCTGTAAATCTAGCATATTGACTTAAATGGTGTTTTATTTTAGTCTTAGCCTATTAGTAAATTGAAAACAAAATAAAAAAAGGAGGCTTGTATATGAAGAATTTAGCACACTTGGCTTTTAAAAGCGAGAATTCCCTTGGCCGGGCCCTTAGCCCTAAGTTTGATCGCGACCAAACTCTTTATTTTATGGACCCGTTTATGCTTGACTTAATGAAGATTCAGCAAAGCAAATCTCTGCGTCGAATGAGAGGCAAGACTCAGGTTATTTCTGCCCCGAGTAATATTAATATCCGCGATCGGATGACTCATTCTTTTGAAGTAGCCTCTAATGCAGTTCAAACTGGCGCGCGTTTAGGGTTAAATGTTCCATTACTGCAAGCAGGGGCTCTGGCTCACGACTTAGGACACGTTCCTTTTGGGCATTTAGGTGAAAGATTATTAACCGAAAGACTTAAGGAAAAATTTCGCCATGAAAAATTTGCCATTTTTGTTTTAGAGATGGTGGAGAGAAATGGCCGGGGTTTAAATCTGTCTTACGAAACACTACAAACTATTCGTCGCCACTCTCGTGGCTCAGGGGCGATGATCTCAAATGGAGCTGACGTGCTAGAATATGACTTAGTGATGATTTGTGATAAGTTTTATATCTTTTCGGATTATAATGATGTGAGACGAATTAATTATCAGAATCTTCCATCTTTGAAGGAAATTGATGCTTTGGGAAAAAGTCAGTCCGAAAGAACAATTAAATGCCTACAAGCTCTCTGGAAAGAGAGTCTGGAAAAACAAAAAATTTCTTTTGAGGATAGTGCGGAAGCAAAATTGTTTAAGGAAATAAGAAATCTCATGTATGAGAAAGTTTATTTTCAAATAGATATGTCCCCAGAAAGATTGGGCATGGGTGTTATCTTTAAAAGAGTCTTTGATTATCTCGAGGGGTATTTTGAAAGCACTCGGGCCGCAGCGCTATGTTTTGCATTGTCGTCTGAAAATGATATTTATCACTTAAATAACCTAATTTCTAATTATGGAAAAAAAGTGATTGATGAAAACTTTCAGGACAAGACAAAGTTTTCGGTAGCTGAATTACTCGGAATAATTCCGGAACTGGCAAAACTAGATTTTTGTAATCCAGACAGGCTTCTTGATAAGAATAATTTTGGTAAACTTTCCAAAAGGGAATGCTTTACCATCTAACATAAAAAAAGCGGTTTTTATAAAAAAATCGCTTTTTTTTGTAATTACTTTTATAATATCATTATGTTTATTAAAGAATTTTTTAAAGACATCACTAAAACCAAAAGCCTTTTGGTGCTTTTGGCATATGCTTTGATTGTTATTGTAGTGGCGGTCTTTTTTAAAAGATATTTAGACCAAGAGACTTTACAATTATTGGTGCAAAAGAGTGGGCAGTGGGGAATGGCTATTTATCTAATAGTAGAAATTCTTTATATCGTCTTTACGCCATTTTTAAACACCTTTATCTTAATTGCTTCTGGTTATCTATTTGGCGGTCTTTTAGGGGCGGTGATAAATTTTATCGCTGCTATTACCAGCCTACTATTAATTGTTTTCTTGGTTAAGAAATACGGTCGGCCGCTACTTAAAAAGTTGGTTTCCGAAAACTTTTATCGTCATTTTGATAAGATAGTGGAGAAAGTTGGTCCAATGCTATTACTGGTGGCCTACGTTATTCCTTTTTCGCCGGATGATGAGCTAACTTATATCGTGGCTGCGGGGCCGCTTGGTTTTAAAAGATTCATTTTACCGGTTATCCTTGGCAGTATTGGCAAGGCTTCATATAGTTATATTGGTGATCTCGGCGGACCCGGTGTTTTAATAGCTGCTTATACTAGGGTTAGTGTCTTAGTGATTGGTCTAGTTTTAATTTTTATTCAAGAATATATTTTAAAGAAAAAAATATGAATTTTGAAAAACTACAAGACATCGCTGTTCCAATTGAAGCAGAAAATGTTTTGGAAAGAGAAGAAAAGTTAAATGAAAAAATTAAAGAGATATCCTTAGTTTATGCTATTTCTCGTTGGGAGAAAGTAAAACAAGAAATGCCCGATTATAAACTATCGGAAGCTTTGAAATTTTATTCCCCAACAGAGAATTTTATTTTAAGGCCAGTTTTTGATTTGGGAAATTTTAATTTTAGGAAGAATAAAGAGAAAATGAACCAATTACTATCTGTTTTTTATGACCAAGTAGATGCTTTAAGTGAGAATGACGAAATTAGTTCAGAAAAAATTTTAGATTTAATTAGTGAACATCAGAAAAATATTATAGCTAGTTTTGATTTAGAAAATCTCCCCAAGGAAGATAAAAAAGAGAATAATGATAACACTAGAGTAGTTCAGTTTAATAACTTCACCCACCTAGATAATGAAGCTAATGGCAAATTTGCGCCGTTAATGGAGGAGGGGTTTGATAAAAATGATGAATTTATTGAAGTTCATTTTAAGGATTTTTATCAGAGCGAACAAGCAAGCCTAACCCCAGATTTAATTAGGCAGGATTTAGGTTTAATTGCTGAAAAAATTATCAAGGAAAAACCGGAGACAGCAGCTATTATTGGAAAATCATGGTTACTAGATACAGCTGTTGCTAACAATTTAGGTTTTAAAGTCTTAGAGAATAATGATATAAAGTCTAATGATTTTTCCACTTGGTTCCAATTTATTGATAAGGATGGTGAAATTAATAAAAAACGAATAGACGCACTAATGAAAAACGGCGAATTACCATTTAAGAGCGTGATTGCTTATATTAAAACTGAGGATTTCTTAAAAAAATACTTGCCGGCAGACTTAAGGGGTGGAGTAGTTTTAATGGAGGCTAATCTTCAGAAAAAAGAGGAAATTGATGGCTTATTTAAAAATGATGCTTGGTTAAAAGAATTGTGGCAGAACGCTATAATGACTGAAGATTTTAATAGCTTTATTAACGATAAAGTTGTGAAACGCCTTTTTGATTTTATAGACGATTCTGATAAAGAAAAAGTTGTGGGCTATTACCGAAAAATGTTTGATGAAAAGATTATTGATGACTTCTCAAAATATCGTAATTCAGAAATTGATGAGGCCTTTAATAAACTGCAGAAAAACATTAAAAAATATGTTTATAGCCAGGAGAGGGAAGTAATTATTTAATAAATGGAAACGAAGGAAATTAAATTAGGAGAACAAAATATCTCTTATAGTCTTAAGACAAGTTATAAGGCTAGAACTTTGCGTTTAGAGGTCGGCGCTTCTGGTTTAATAGTGGTAAAGCCTTTTTTTATTTCCAATTTATTTACAGAGAAATTTATTAAAAAGCAGTCACTTTGGATTTTAAAAAATTTAAGCAAACATCAGGATGCTGTCGTCTTTCCTAAAATAAAAAAAGAGGAATTAGCTGTTTTAAAAAAGAAGGCTGCTAAAATTATTATTTCCCGTTTAGAATTTTTTAATCAGCATTATAATTTAAAATACCAGAGAATCTGTATTCGTAATCAAAAAACTCGTTGGGGAAGTTGTTCTAAAGCCGGCACCCTTAATTTTAATTATCGTTTGGTGTTGCTACCAGAAAAATTGTTAGATTATGTTGTTGTTCATGAATTATGTCATCTTAAAGAAATGAATCACTCAGTTCGTTTCTGGAATTTAGTGGCAGAAAGTTTACCTGATTTTAAAAGTCTTCGTGGGGCTCTTGAAAAGTTTCGCCTGTCTTAAGCTTGATAATTAATGAAAATTGTAGCAGTATTATAATATCCGCCCGGATGGTGAAATTGGCAGACACGCAGCGTTCAGGTCGCTGTGGGAGTAATCCCATGAGGGTTCAAGTCCCTCTTCGGGCACTTATAATTAATTTTAAGTTTATGAGCTTCAATTCTTTTGAGAAGGGGTATGATAAAAATGAAGTTAATTGGCAAAAAAGCGTTTCTGAAATTAGTAAATTTATTTCAGACCACTTAGATAATGGTGGTGACTTTTTTGCATTTTTAAGTGGGGAGCTGGATGATAAAGAAAAAAGTAACCGTTGGCAAAATAGGCTAGATGATTTATTGGATAAAATAACTAAAAGAACCGGCTACCGCATTGATCAGGATAAGTTATTCTTAGAAGCTTATGAAATGGTAGAGCGGCAATATCGCAGCGGAGAACTTAACCCTTCTAAGGGGCTAGATTATTTCTGTAATAATTTAGAAGAATTAAGGGAGAAAAGGGCAGTTTTACAAGATTTTTAGTAAGATAATTTAATCTCCTTGACACAATTAGTCTTAGGTGGTTAAATTTGGATATAATTTTTTTAGTTATTTAACATTTTTTAAAATAAGGAGGTTCGCTTATGACAAAGATGCAAAAGGCAGACATGATCTGTCAAAGATTGTTTGGTATTAATTTCAACCCTTGGTTGGAAAAAGCTTTGCCTGATTTCCAGGTTGTTAATGAAAAACTGGAAATCATCAAGGATATCAAGGGCGATGATTTGGTTTTTTTACAACAAAAAAATCGGGAAATCAAAACCATTATCGGAGTTGATTTTATGAGTTGGTTGAAAGACTGCGCTCGTTCAGAATCACGGTGTGAGGTTGAAGCCCGTCGGTTTTTACGGGAAAACTATCCTCACAATGATGTTGATGAGGATAAGAGGGCTCTTGGCTTATTTATGAAGTACTACTATGAAAAAGAAGCTGAGCATGAGTTAATCGCCAAATCAGTTGGCGAAACGATTCACCTCAAACCCGACCCACCAGAGAACATCTATGACAAACCTTTCCGCTGTAAATACCTGGGAAATTTTGTCAATGATATAGATAAACTGGAATTTGCAATGGGCTTTTTCCCAAAAGACTAACAATTTGGGAAACAATTAAAAGAAAGTCTTGCTGAAATAGTAAGGCTTTTTTTGTTTGCTTTTTAAGACTAAAGCCTCTAATATTAAGGCATGAATAAAAATAAAATTAAATTAGAATTACTGGCTCCGGCTCGTAATTTAGAAATAGGTAAAGCGGCTATTTTGGCGGGGGCGGATGCTGTTTATATCGGTGGTCCTGCTTTCGGTGCTCGGGCAGCCGCTGGCAATTCTTGGACTGATATTAAAACTTTAGTTGATTTCGCTCATAGTTATTATGCCAAAGTTTATCTCACTCTTAATACTATTTTTTATAATGAAGAAACAGAGCTAGTTAAAAAAGCTATTTGGCAAGCTTATGATCTGGGAGTAGATGCCATTATTATTCAAGACATGGGAATTTTAGAAATGGACCTGCCGCCAATTAAAATTCACGCCAGTACGCAGACTAATAATTATGATATAGAGCATCTTAAATTTCTAGAGAAGGTTGGAATATCTAGAGTTGTTTTGGCTAGAGAACTGAGTTTGCCAGAAATTACTAAAATAAGAGAGCAAACCAAAATAGAGCTAGAGTCTTTTGTCCATGGTTCTTTATGTGTTTCTTATTCAGGGCGCTGTTATTTTAGTCAAGCTCTTTCTGGTCGTAGTGCTAATCGTGGCGTTTGCCAACAAGTTTGCCGCCTACCATTTTCTTTAGTTGATGGTGATGGTAAGGAAATTATTAAAGATAAGTATTTACTTTCAACTAAAGACTTAAACCTAATAAACCAGTTACCGCAATTAATTGAAGCGGGGATTACTTCGTTTAAAATTGAGGGACGCCTAAAGGACCAGATTTATGTAACTAATGTTGTGGCTAGATACCGCGAGGAATTAAATAAAATAATTTCTGAAAGCAATGGCCTTTACCTTAAAGCTTCTTCTGGAAAAACAGAGTTAAAATTTAAACCAGATTTAGCTAAGACTTTTAATCGTGGCTACACCGAATATTTTTTAAATGGCAGAAAGGAAGAAGTAATTTCTTCCGAGCATCAGAAATCACTGGGAAAATATGTTGGTAAAGTCAAGCGGGTCGATCATCGTTATTTTGTTTTGGATAAACCGCTTAAGCTAAAAAATGGTGATGGCCTCTGTTGGCTTAATCCCCGCGGCGGTTTGTGTGGTACTAATATTAATTTAATTGATGGTGAAAAAATATATCCCAATAAATGGATTCCTCTTAAACCAGGAACCTTAGTTTATTGTAATCAGGATCAAACTTTTGAAAAAGAAGTTTTAAATGGTGCTTCTAGATTTATCAGTGCCACTATTCAAGTTGAAGAGAATGATAAAGGACTACTTCTAAAAGCGGTGGATGAAGATAATAATGCAGTGGAAATTATCAAAGAGTTTGAAAAGCAAATTGCTGAGAAAGAAGAGCAAGCTTTAAATAATTGGCGCGGGCAACTTTCTAAAAGCGGTGAGACAATTTTTAAAGTTGAAGAAATAAAATTTAAGTGGCTAAAACCTCTTTTTATCCCTATTAGTTTTTTAAATGATTGGCGCCGTGATTTACTAGAAACTTTGTACTTAAAAAGGAAAAATAGTTACCAAGGGCAGGAATCAATTATCAAAAAAACCACTCACCAATATCCAGTCAAAAATTTGGATTACAGTTATAATGTTGCTAATGATTTAGCCATTTCTTTTTATCAACGTCATGGGGCAGCGGTTACCGAACAGGCCATTGAGTTACAAAATAGCGCCCGCGGAAAAAAGCTGATGACCACTAAACACTGTTTACTTAATTACTTAGGTGCTTGCCTTGTAAAAGATTCTCAGACTAAAAATTTTAAGACACCGCTTTACTTGCTTTATGGCGGTAAAAAGTACCTTTTGAAGTTTGATTGTCAGCGTTGTGTGATGGAAGTTTGGCATCCTTAAGGAAGTTGCCTGACTATTGTAAAAAATAAAAAAATCCGCTATTATGACACCAGGTTTTTTTAAATGAGGTGTTAACCTCAGTTTAACCAAACACCTTAATTTTCATTCTTAAAAATGATAAAATAAGGGTGTCAATTACTTAATCAAAATTTATGAAATTAATTGTTCGATTATTACTTAATGCTATTTTTTTACTAATAGCCCCTTATGTAATAAGCGGAGTGGAGGTGTCTGGTTTCTATGCGGCTTTAATTACGGCCGTTATTTTAGGTTTAGTTAATGCTCTAATAAGGCCAATTATCTTGGTTCTTACTTTACCGATTAATATTCTAACTCTGGGTCTTTTCACTTTAGTTGTAAATGGTTTAATGGTTTTATTTGTTGCTTCTTTTGCTAAGGGTTTTGAAGTTGGCGGTTTTGGAACAGCAATTATTTTATCTATCTTCTTATGGCTCGGTTCGCTTTTAACAAATTATTTGTTAAAAGACGACCAAGAGTAAGGTCTTTAATATCTTTAATATTTTCATCCAGAAAAAAAGTTTATGACATATCAAGAAGCTTACGAGTATTTTGACTCACTTCATAATTTGCCTCGCCAATATAACGGTAAGGGAAATTGGCAGAATACCCCGACTATTTTAAAAAGTGTCAGGTTGATGTTAAAAATGGCCGGTAGCCCAGAGTTTAAAATACCCCACTTTGTTCATGTAACCGGGACTAGTGGTAAGGGGTCAGTATCTACCATCATTAGTCAAATGCTCAAGGCTCAAGGGTTTAAGGTTGGTTTAGTGACTTCGCCTCATCCGACGGTAATTACTGAAAGATGGCAAATTAATAACCGTTCCATGTCGGAGAAGGAATTTGTTCAAATGGTAACTGATTTAAAACCGGTTTGGGATAAATATATTCATGAAGCCAAATTTACCTTTCCCTCAATGGTCAGCTTAAATACGGTTGTTGCCCTGTACTATTTTGCTAAGCATCAAGTTGACTATGCGGTTATGGAAGTGAGTTGTGGTGGCAAAAATGATAGCACTAACGTCATTCCTCATAAGGATCTGGCTATTATCACAAACATTGGTTTAGATCACATTAGTATTTTGGGGAACACAAAAGAAAAAATTGCTGAGAATAAAGCTGGTATTATCACTAAAGGTTGTCATGTTTTGACCGCCGAACATAATCCTAAGTTGGTTGAAATTATTAAAAAAGCAGCTTCTAAAAAGAGAGCAGCTTCTTTTACCGAAGTAGTAACTGATAGATACGGCGATACTAAGAAAGAAAAAGTAGTTTTAGATTGGCAGGGGATTAGCTTTGAAGAGGGCGGCAGAAAATATCACCTTAATAACCTAGGTTATCATCAGATTGCTAATGCTAAATTAGCAATTGCGGCTGCTTCAAAAATTGGTCTCAGCCAAAAAGCCATAAAGAATGGTCTTTTAAATACCGAATTTCCAATTCGTTTTGAGATGGTTAGTGCCAACCCTTATATTATTTTAGATGGCGCTCATAATGCTGATAAAGTTAAGTCTACTATTATTGGTATTAAGAACTTAAAGAATAAATATAAAAATCTACATCTCTTAGTTGGTTTTTCGGATAACAAAGATCACTCCACTTTTCTAAAGGAACTTATGAATTTGAAGCCAAAAAGCCTTTCTTGTACCAGGTTTACAAAAAATATTTTTAGAAAGACTGCCGACCCTAAAAAATTAATTAGCGCGGCTTTAAAAATTGATAGTAAGATAGCGGCTTCTTCTTTCTTAGACCCTAAAAATGCCCTTAACTGGACCCGTTCCCAGGCTAAGAGTGGTGATTTGATCTTAGTTACCGGTTCAATGTTTCTCTCCGGCGAGCTTAGGCCACTGTTTAAGAAAATTAAGTAATTTCCTAGGCCGGGTTTCCCGGCCTTTATTTTTAGGTTATAATAAAAATATCAGTCTTTTTGATTTATGAAAATTAAACTAAAAGCGGCCGATGAGCTAAAAATTATTAAAGCAGCTAAGCGCGCCAAGCCACCAGTTAAACAAGTTCACAAAAATAAGAAAGCTTATTCCAGACGTGACAAATATAAGTTAATTTTAGATTTATGAATAAAGAAAAAATCGCCATTATTTTTTTGGGGATTATTGTTATTACCTCCTTAGCACTGCGTTTCTTTTTGCCAGCAGATAAATGGGTTTGTGAAAATGGTTCTTGGGTTAACCATGGTAATCCTTTAGCTACTCCTCCTGAAGAAGTCTGCGGAGAAGTCGCAGTGACAGTTAAAGATGAGGAAGAGCAGTTATTTATTTTAGAAGGGCAAGATCAAGAACAAGTAATAGTAGATAGTATTAAAAATAATGCTGTTCCAACATTATCACAGCCAAACACTGAAGAATTAATTAGTAGCCCGTTAATTGTGAAAGGGGAGGCGCCTGGATATTGGTTTTTTGAAGCTAACTTACCAATTAAGTTGCTAGATGAATCAGGAAATCTAATTGTTGTTGCTCCAGCTAATGCGACTAGTGATTGGATGACAGAAGATTTTGTGCCTTTTGAATCTTTGTTAGAATTTCAAACCACGGCTACTTCCGGTTATTTAGTTATTGAAAATGATAATCCATCAGGTCTGCCCGAAAATAGTAAAATGATTTCTTTCCCAGTTAAATTTTTAAATAATTAATTATAAACCAAGTGATTTTATACAATAGCCTTACTAAAACTAAAGAAGAATTTAGAAGTATCAAGCCAAATAGTGTTGGTCTGTATACTTGCGGCCCGACAGTTTATAATTTTGCCCACATTGGTAATCTTAGAACTTATTTATTTGAAGATTGGCTCAAGAGGGTCTTGCTTTATCATAATTATGAAGTGAAGCACATCATGAATGTGACTGATGTTGGACATTTAGTGGGCGACGGTGATTTAGGGGAAGATAAGATGGAGGCCGGTGCCACGCGTGATGGAAAAAACGCCTGGGAGATTGCTGATTTTTATTTTGTGGCGTTTAAAAATGATTTACTGAGCCTTAATATTTTAGAACCAAACATTTGGTGTAAGGCCACCGATAATATCCCGGAACAAATTGAACTTATTAAAATGCTAGAAGAGAAAGGATTCACCTATGTTACTTCTGACGGCGTTTATTTTAATACTAATAAATTCCCGGAATATAACAAACTAAGCCACCTAAAAATAGAGGAACTTGAAGAAGGGGCAAGAGTAGAAAAAAATCCAGAGAAAAAAAATCCTACCGACTTTGCTTTGTGGAAATTTTCTGGCGCCGATAAAAAAAGGCAGATGGAATGGGATTCTCCTTGGGGTATTGGCTTTCCTGGTTGGCATATTGAGTGCTCAGCGATGAGCTTAAAATTCCTAAAAGATCAACTAGATATTCATTGTGGTGGCATGGATCATATTAATATTCACCACACTAATGAAATTGCTCAAAGCGAAGCCGCTACCTCCAAGAAGTTTTTTAATTACTGGCTTCATGGTGCTTTTTTAAATATTCCTGGTGGCAAGAAAATGTCTAAAAGTGCTGATAATTTTTTGACCATAGAAAACGCTCTAATTAAAAAAGGCTTATCGCCTCTAGCCTATCGTTATGCGGCCGCTTCCGTACATTATCGTAAACCAATGGAATATTCTGAATTAAGTTTTAATCAAGCACAAAATGGTTTAAATAATTTATTAAAACAAGTTGTTGCTTTGGGTGATGAACTAGGTGAGATAAACGCATTTTGGCGAGATAGTTTTAAAGTAGCTATCAGTGATGATTTAAATATTCCTCAGGCACTGGCCATCACTCAAGATTTATTAAAATCAGACTTATCAGCCGCGGATAAATTGGCAACGGTTTTAGATTTTGAAAAAGTTTTAGGTTTAGGTTTAAATCAAGCTAAACACTTAGTTGTCAGTGAAATTGCTTTAGAAGAATTACCACTTGAGGTGAAAACTCTTGTTTTAGCCAGGGAAGCAGCCAGAAATAATAAAGATTTTAATGAGTCAGATCGTTTGCGGGAAGAAATTAAGCAGAGAGGGTATGCAATTGAAGATACAAAAAATGGAATGAAGATTACTTTAATTTAGATGAGAGACTATAATTTTTGGCCTAAAATCAAAAAACCTATTTTAGCCTTGGCGCCCATGGCCGGTTTTTCTGATGCTCCCTTTAGAAGGTTAGTATCAGATTTTGGGGCTGATGTTGTTTATAGTGAAATGGCTTCAGCTACCGCTCTATTTTATAACAGTGGGGAAACTTTAAAACTGTTACAGTTTAGCCGCTACCGAGAAAAAAAATACGTGGTGCAACTTTTTGGTTCTGAGCCGAGTCATTTTGCTGTAGCCACACAAATTGTCACCAAAAAAATAAAACCAGCCGGAATTGATATTAACTTTGGTTGTCCGGTCGGTAAGGTTATTAAACAAGGCGCCGGTTCTGATTTAATGCAAAATCTAGCAAAAGCCAGGGAAGTTATTAGCGCGGTCTGCAGCAATACCCATTTGCCAGTATCAGTAAAAATTAGAGCTAAATCTGGCAGTGTTGGTGCCTTAGATTTTCTTAAGGCGATTAGCGATTTGCCGGTTCGAGCTGTTATGATTCACGGCAGAACTGTTAAACAAGGTTTTACGGGAGAGATTGACTATAATCTAATCAAAGAAGCCAGAAAATATTTTTCGGGAATTATTTTAGCAAATGGGGGAATAAATGATTTAGAGGAAGCAAAAAACACTCTAGAAAGAACAGAAGCTGATGGTTTAGGTTTGGCTCGTGGCGTTTTGGGAAGACCTTGGCTATTTAAAGAAATAAAGAGAAATAAAATTATTGATTTTAATAAGAGAGAGTTATTTAAATTAATTAAGAAACACGCTAGGTTATTTAAAAAAATCAAAGGAGAGTTAGCGATGATTGAACTGAGAAAACATTTTTGTTGGTATTTTCAAGGAAGAGAAGGGGCTTCTTCTTATCGCTTGCAAATAGTTAAAATGGAAAATTATCAGGATTTAGTTAAAATTTTAAAAATATGATTTTAGGAATTAATACCGCCGCTCTTGATGAAATAATTATTACCTTACTAGATGACAACAATCATCAAGTTAAAATTAAAAAAATAAAAGCCCCTCGTCAGCAAGCAGAAAAGCTATTGCCCGGAATTGCTAGTTTATTAGAACAGAAAAATATTGCTTTCAAACAAATTAAAAAAATTCAAGTAGTGTCTTCGGGCGGCTCTTTTACTAGTTTGAGAATTGGAGTTATCACAGCCAATGCTTTAGCTTATGCTTTAAATATTTCTATTGAAGCAGTAGATAATGATGGTAATATTTTACCAGAACAAAAATTAAAAAAATTTGCGACATATAAAATTGTCAGCCCCCAGTATGACCGCGAGCCAAATATCGGTATTTCTAAGAAAAATATTAGTTAAAAAAAGTGTAAAACCTGTGTAAAAATTAATAATACTAGGCAAAAAAATAAAAATCACTTATGCACAGGTGATTTTTTTTATTCTAAAATTAGGTAAAAAATCACAATAAAGCTAAAATCTTTTTTGTGTTGACCGGAGGTTGGTGGTGGTGTATAATTGGGGTATTGAGGCAGATTGTGGGGAAGAGTGGTGAATTAACTAGTTTGATAATTTTTATGTTCATCGGCGAATACCGTCACAACTTAGATGATAAAGGGCGCTTGGCAATTCCAGCTAAGTTTAGAATTGCGCTTAAAAAAGGAGCGGTTGTTACTAAAGGATTAGATAACTGTTTGTTTTTGTATTCCAAAGAACAGTTTGCAATTATCGCTAAAAAATTTGCCAGTCTGCCGATTAGTCAATCACGTGCCCGTGCTTTTAGCCGCCATATGTTAGCGGGAGCAATGGATGTTGATTTTGATTCCCAAGGAAGAATTACTTTACCAGAATACCTGAGAAATTTTTCTAGTTTAAAAAAGAATATAATAGTGGCTGGTCTGTATAATCATTTAGAAATTTGGGATGAGGGTGCTTGGAATAAATATAAACAAGAATCTGAAAAGAATAGTAATGCGATTGCTGAAGAGTTAGGTGATTTAGGTATTTAAAAAAAATGAAGTATCAACACGTTTCAGTTATGCTTGGTAAGGTTATTGAAGAATTACAGCCCCAATCAGGACAGAACTTTATTGATTGTACTTTAGGTGGCGCCGGTTATACCTTAGCCTTAGCAAAAGAAGTCGCTCCTAGTGGAAAAGTAATTGCCTTTGATTTGGATGATTTAGCCATCAAGAATGCGGAGGAACAAATTAAGTCTAGTGGGTTATCAAATATAGTTTTAGTTCAAGAAAATTTTCGTAATTTAAAACAAGCAGTAGTTGAAAAATTTGGTGATAACTTTCTCTTTGATGGCATTGTAATGGATTTAGGTCTCTCCTCAGCTCAATTAGATGATGTTAGTCGCGGGTTTTCTTTTATGGGTGATAGGCCACTGGATATGGCTTTTAGTCAGTCAGGCCACACAGCTATTGCTACCACCACAATCATTAACCGTTATCCACTTGATCGTTTGACTTATATTTTTAGAGAATACGGGGAAGAGCCAAAAGCTTATCTGGCTGCCAAGAAGATTGTTGAAAAAAGGAAGAAGAATTGGATTAGGACCACCGCCGAGTTGCAAGAAGTTTTATCAGAAGTGATTAAACCTAATCCCAGGATAAAAATAAATCCCCTGACCAGAATTTTTCAGGCACTGCGAATGGAAACCAATCAGGAGTTAGAAGCCTTGAAAGAAGTTTTACCCCAAGCACTTAGTTTATTAAAGAGTGGTGGAAAAATAGTAGTTGTCTCCTTTCATAGCGGTGAAGATAAGATTGTAAAAAATTTTTTTAGAAATGAAAGTCTTGATTGTCTCTGTCCTGCTAGTGTTCCGGTGTGTGTTTGTCAGCATCAAGCTAGTCTGAAAATCTTAACTAAGAAACCAGTATCAGCTAGTGAATTAGAAATTAGTCAGAATCCCAGATCGCGCAGCGCCAAAATGAGAGTGGCCCAAAAAATTTGATAATTTTTAAATTAATATAAAAAGTTATGACCCCTGTTATAACCACTAAACGTCCTAATTATCTAACTGGACGCACCGAGATTTCTCGTAGAATAAATCTAAGATTTGTTAATTTATTCTTAGGGATTACTATTGTGCTGCTCGGCGGGTATTATTTAATAAATATTAATGATCTAACCGTTAAAGGTTTTGCGTTACGCGAACTTAAGTCGGAAGCTACTTTATTGGCCAGCGAAAACTCAGACTATGAGGCAAAGGTAATGAATTTTCAATCTTATGGCAATCTTAGTGAGAAAGTAAAAAAATTAAATATGGTCGCAGTTGATGAGGTTGAATATTTAACTGTTAATCAATCTGTTTTGGCCAGAAAATAAAAGGATGTGGCGAGATAATAAAAAACCTAACAATAATCGCCAAAGAGATAATAATCGTCTTCGTTTGGTCGTAGCGATTATTTTTTTATTATCCGGTTCTTTAATCTACCGACTTTTTTATTTACAGGTTTATCAAAATGATATATATACGGCACTGGCGGCTAATCAGCACGAAATTTCTAGTCAGCTTATTCCTGATAGAGGAAAAATTATCATTAATGACACTATTGCCGGTGAAAAGAAACAGTATACTCTGGCCACTAACAAAGATTTCTTTTTAATTTATGGTATTCCTAAAGATATTGTTAATCCTCAGGAAACGGCCGCACAACTTTATGAATTTTTTGATGCCGCTGAATCCACTAAAGAGGTCTCAGATACTGTAGTTAAAGTAACTCAAGATGATTTTGAATCAAAAATAGCAGCAATTAATAACAATGAGTCTTATAGTCCAGAGGAGAAACAAACTAAAATCGCAGAAGAACTTAAAAGGCAGGCTGATTTAAAAAATTCAGCTACTTTGAAAGAGCAGGAGGAGATAAGGAAAAAGGAGGCAATAGAGGAAAAGAAAAACTCTATTATTGATAATTATATTAATAAATTAAGTCGCCCAGGGGGGATGTACACTATTATTCGTAATAAAGTCGATGATTCTAAATTATTGGAATTTTATGCTTTTATGAATAATAAGATATCTAGCTCAACAGTGGAGGTTAATGATCTTGCTGTCTCTTTAAATAAAGTAATTAATAAAAAAACTGGGGAAGAATTAAAATTACCGGGCTTTAATTTTGAAATTAAAAAATTTAGATACTACCCAGAAAATAATATTGCTTCTCATATTTTAGGCTTTGTTAGTTATGCTGAAGAGGTTGGTAAAGGCAAGTATGGCCTTGAGGAATTTTTTGACGAAGAACTCTTTGGTGAATTTGGTTATTTGAAAGGCGAAAAAGGGGTAAATAATGCGGTGATTGTTAATGATCGTGAGTATACTAAACCAACAAATGGCAGTGATTTAGTGTTAACTATTGACCGTAGTGTGGAATTTTATGCCTGCGATCAACTTAAAAAAACAGTTGATCGGTTAAAAGCTAAGGGCGGTTCAGTGATTGTGATGGAATCAAAAACTGGAGCCATCGTTGCGATGTGCTCAGTACCCGATTTTAATCCTAATGATTATAAGAATGTTTCAGATATTGCTTATTTTAAGAATCCCGCCATCTTTGACCAGTATGAACCAGGTTCAGTTTTTAAGACAATTACCATGGCAATTGCTTTGGATCAAGGAAAGGTTACCCCTAGCACCACCTATAAAGACAGTGGGGAAATTTATATTGATGGTTGGTCAAAGCCAATTAGAAATTCCGATTTTTCCACTAAGGGTGCTCATGGTTTAGTTGATATGAATTATGTTCTAGAAAACTCTTTAAATACTGGGTCTATCTTTGTGATGAGACAAGTAGGCGCAAAAACTTTTGCGGAGTATGTTAAAAATTTTGGTTTTGGAGAGAGAACTGGGGTAGAGTTAGGATCGGAAGCCACCGGTAATATTAATAATTTATTGAGAAATAAGATAAGAGACATTGATGCAGCCACTGCTTCGTTTGGGCAAGGAATCTCTGTAACCCCTTTGCAGATGGTTTCTGCTTATCAAGTATTCGCTAATAAAGGTCTGCAAATGAAGCCTTATATCATTAAAGAGATTAGACATTCCAGCGGTAAGGTGGATTATATTTCTCCTGTCACCGAGAGGCAGGTGGTCAGTGAAAAAACAGCGACCACTATTTTAGGAATGCTTGCTAACGTAGTTGAAAATGGTCATTCTAAAAAAGCGGCCATTTCTGGATATTATGTTGGCGGCAAAACTGGTACCGCGCAGATTGCTGTTGGCGGCTCTTACTCTAAAGATCATTATAACCATACTTTCATCGGTATCGCTCCAATTGATAACCCCCGCTTTGTTATTTTTAGTCATATTGATAGCCCAGAAGGGGTTCAATATGCCGAAGGTTCAGCCTTGCCTTTGTGGCGAGATGTTGCTAGTTTTATTTTGCAGTATTATCAAGTCCCGAAAACTAGGTAAAATATATGAGAAAAATTCTACAATTTAAATTAAAGATTTTAGCGAAACTAATACTGTTTAGGTATAAACCAAGAGTGGTGGGGGTTACCGGTAGTATTGGTAAAACTAGCGCTAAAGAAGCGGTTTGCCAGGTTTTAGGTGCTCATTTTAAGGTTAGAAGTAGTTTTAAAAATTATAATAATGAGCTTGGTTTGCCACTAACTATTATTGGAGAAGAATCTGCTGGTAAATGTCTTTTAGGTTGGATTAAAATTTTTTTAAAGGCGCTGAGATTATTTTTGATAAAAGATGCTAATTATCCAGAAGTATTAGTTTTAGAGATGGGAATTGATCGTCCTGGAGACATGACATACCTTTGCTCTATTGTTACTCCCGAGGTTGGTATTGAAACTGCTGTTTCTTATGCCCACTTAGAATACTTCGGTAACATTAATAATATAAAAAAAGAAAAGCAGGTACTGATTGAGAATGTTGATAATAAAGGGGTGTCTGTTTTAAATTATGATAATGAGCTTACCAGGGAAATGCATGAAGTCAGCCGCGCCAAAGTGATTACTTATGGTTTGCAATTAGGGGCGGATTTACAGGCTCAAGATGTTTCTTACAATTTTTCCAAGGGGGACTATGATTTAGCAGGACTACATTTTAAAATGAGTTATGATGGTTCAATTGTTCCGGTGTTTATGAAGAATGTTTTATCAGAGCCAGCTATTTACGCCGCTTTAAGCGGAGCAGCTACTGGTCTCCATTTTGGTCTGAACTTAGTAGAGATTGCTAAATCTCTAAATGATTTTAATCTTCCAGTTGGTAGAATGAATCTCTTGGCGGGGATGAATCATACTTTTATTATTGACGACACCTATAACTCTTCTCCTGATGCGGCTATTGCAGCTCTAAACGTTTTGGGGAAAGTTAGGATATCTGAGGAAGGGAAAAAATATGCTGTTTTAGGAGATATGATGGAAATAGGTGACTACACCGAGGATGGGCATTTTTTAGTCGGCGAAAAGGCCGCTGAATTAGAAATTGATTATTTAGTCGCAGTTGGCGATAGAGCCAAGTTTATGATTAAAGGGGCGGAGTCAACCAGTAACAAAATAAAAACTTTTTATTTTGACAACACTAAGGAGGCCAGTGAGTTCTTAGTTAGCAAAATAAATCTTGGTGATATTATTTTAGTTAAAGGGTCTCAAGCAATAAGGATGGAAAGAATCGTTAAGGAATTAATGGCTGAGCCGGAAAGAGCTAAGGAATTATTAGTCAGACAAGGATCTAACTGGGAAGAATAGTTTATTTTGTAAAATCTTAAAACTCTATCACTTAACTGGTAGAGTTTTTTTATTCTTGATTCTTAGAATTATCTAGCCTATACTGGAAATGATATGAAAACGCTTATTTTAGGCTCACAAGGTGGGCTTGGCACACAACTAACTAAAGTTTTTACTTCACCTAATTTACTTGCTTGGGATAAAACAGAAGCTGATTTTTTAAACTTACCTGATTTACTGGTTAAATTAGATATTGCTAAACCGGAGTTAATAATTAATGCCGTCGCTTATAATGCAGTTGATAAATGCGAGACTGACGATGAGGAATTAGATATTGCTTTCAAACTAAACCTTGATTTGCCACGAGCTTTAGCTCAGTGGTGTGAGACTAATTCCGCTATTTTAGTTCACTATTCTACAGATTATGTTTTTAGCGGCCATCAAGAGAAACAAGAATTTGATGAATCTGATGCGGTAAATCCAATTAGTAAATATGGGGAAACTAAGGCGATGGGCGAAAAGGCTATTTTAGAATGTAAAAATCTTAAATATTACATTATTAGATTATCCAAACTATTTGGCCCTAAGGGTGATAGTGCTTATACTAAAGCCTCCTTTTTTGACATTATGCTTAATCTGGCTAAAACTAATCCCGAACTTAAAGTGGTCAATGAGGAACTTAGTTGTTTTACTTATTCGCCAGATTTAGCTCAGGCTACTTACAATTTATTACGCGACAAATATGAGCCGGGAATTTATCATTTAGTTAATTCCGGTTCTTGTACCTGGTATGACAGTGTTTTAATTTTGAAAGAATTAGCTAATTTATCAGTTGCAGTTAAGCCAATCTCTGGATCGGATTTAACTAGAGCCGCTCGTCGTCCAGAGTTTTCGGTTTTAAAAAATAATAAATATCCGGCCTTGCGACATTATCGTGAAGCTTTAAAAGAGTATTTATCAATAAATAAATAAAAATATGAAAGGCATTATCCTCTCCGGCGGCAGTGGCACTAGGTTAAGACCACTTACTAAAATTACCAGCAAACAATTACTGCCAATTTATAACCGGCCAATGATTTATTATCCTCTTAACACTTTAATTAAAGCGGGTATTAAGGAAATTTTAATTATTGTTTCCCCAGAAAGAGCCGGTGATTATCTTAATTTGCTTGGTAGCGGCAAAGAGTTTGGCGTTAAATTTACCTATGAAATTCAGGATAAACCAGAGGGTTTAGCTCAAGCTTTTTTAATTGGAGAAAAGTTTATTGATGACGACAATGTCACTTTGATTTTAGGGGATAATATTTTTGAAGATGATTTTTCAGAAGATATTAAGTCTTTTACCAGTGGAGCAAAAATATTTGCTAAAAAAGTCAGTGATCCAGAGCGTTTTGGGGTAGTCAAGTTTGACGAAAATAATCATGCCCAAAAAATAATTGAAAAACCACAAGAGTATTTAAGCGATTATGCCATGACTGGTCTTTATATTTGCGACCACAGGGTAGTTGAAATTGCTAAGGCAGTTAAGCCCAGTAGTCGCGGGGAACTGGAAATAGTGGATGTTTTAAATCAATATTTAGAAAAAGGTGAACTAGAGGTAGCGATGGTTCAAGGAGAATGGCTTGACGCCGGTACTTTTGATAGCCTCTTAAAAGCACAAAATATTGCTAAAGAAAAATTAGCTGATAAGATGATTATTTAATTCTATGAAAATAGCTGTTGGATTTATTACTTATAATAATGACTCCGCCAAATACTTACCTTATTTTTTAGATAGCTTATTTAAAGCTTTAGCAGTTTTTAAAAAAGAGGATATTTTAGTTTTAGCTAGAGATAATAGTGATAACATTGACAATGAAAATCAAAGTTATATTAAGAAATTCTCTGATAGAACCGATATAACTATTAATTTTAAGTGGTCGGGGGAGAATATTGGTTTCTCAAGAAGTTATAATGAAATGATTGCTGCGGCTATTTCTTGGGGGGCTGATTCTTTTTTAATGATTAATCCAGACACTGTTTTAAAAGAAGGCTCTCTTTTCAAATTAAACCAAGCTCTGTTTTCTAATGATAAGATTGCCTCGGTTAGTCCAAAAATATTACGCTGGGATTTTGTTAATAAGAAGTTGACTACCAAGATTGATTCTTGTGGTTTACGAGTTTTGCCAGGGTTGCGTTTTTTTGATTTAGGGCAAGGAGAGGAGGATTCTGGCCAATTTATTGGGGCAGAAATCTTAGGCCCCTCTGGCGCCGCTGCTTTATATAAAACTCGCACTCTTCTAGAAGTTAAGGATAATTTTGGACTCCTGGATAGTCGCATGTTTATGTATAAAGAGGATTGTGATTTAGCCTATCGTTTATTTTTAAAAGGCTTTAAATCTGTTTTTGTCCCTGAGGCAATAATTTATCATGACCGAACAGCAGCTATTTCCGGCCAAGGCTTTTTAAATACTTTTAAGAACAGAGCAAAAAAAAGTAAGTTAGTTAGGAGCTGGTCTTTTGTTAACCAGCATCTGCTCTATCTTAAATTTTGGAAGAAGGAATTGTTGAAAAGCAAAGTAAGAATCTTTTTTTCTGTAATATTAATGTTTTTTTATGCTTTATTTTTTGAAAAATTTTTGTTAAAAGGTTACCGTCGTATTTTTAGGTTGCTTAAAAATAGCCCCCGCTAAAAGCTATTGACTAATACAAAATATTATGATAAATTTGGCATATTGTAATACATAAGTCTAAAATATACTTAAATTAGCTCATAATTTAACTATGTTTTAAAATAGTATGGAAAATATTTTAGAGCAGATGGTCAAGGAGGAGAAGAAAGAAGAAATTGCTCACCTTAACGCCGTCAATATTGTCAACAATTTGTTTTCAGAGTTACTTGAAAGAGAACGTGATGTTTTGTCTCGTCGTTTTGGTTTAAGTGGCGGTAAGAGTGAAACCTTAGAGAAAATTGGCCAGATGCATAAACTGACCAGAGAAAGGGTTAGACAAATAGAGTCGGCTAGTATTCGTAAGATAAAGAAACTAGAATCCTTAGAATCATATTTAGGCTTACTTAAAATAACCATTGCTAAGTTGCTGGAAGAACATGGTGGCTTAGTTAGCCGTGACTATCTTTTAGATATTTTAACTGTTTATACTTTAGAAATTGGCGGTGATAACGAGGCTGAAGTGGACGATGAAACCAAAAATCTTTACCGCAATCACTTTGATTTTGTAATTTCTAAACTACTAGAAGACGATTTAGAATTGGTTAAAAATTCTGATAAATTCAACCCGTCATATAAATTAAAAAGCCAAGAAACTGATTATTTAGAGGAATTGGCGGATGATTTGATGAATAAGATTGATAATATTAAAAAGACTCTAACTACCGAAGAGCTTTTAGAGATGCTTAAGAGTTTAGATGCTTATAATAAGTATCAAGATAAAATAAATAACAGTAGTGCTGATATTACCAGGGTCTTTAAGAGTAAAACTTTTGTGGATAAAGGAGAAATTATTAATCAAAATAAGATTCTTTACTCTCTAATGCAGGCAGTAAAAAATATTGAGCGCAATAAATTTGGTTATTGGGGGAAGGCTGATTCTCACGAAATAAAACCTAAGACTATTAATGATAAGATTTATTTAGTTTTAAAAAATGAGGAAAAACCGATGCATTTTACAGAGATTGCTAGCCGAATTAATGAAATAAAGTTTGATAATAAAAAGGCTAATCCAGCTACGGTCCATAATGAGTTAATTTTAGATAATCGCTACGTACTGACCGGTCGTGGAATGTATGGCTTAAAAGAGTGGCAAGATTAAAAAACACTTTGATTTAAACGCCCCAGCTTTCGACTGGGGCGTTTTTGTTTTTTAATAAATATGGTAAAATAAAGCTATGAATATCACTATCAACACCTCACGTTTGATGGAGTTTTGGAATGCTACACCTGACCAAATGTTTTGGATGTTTTTTTATAATATTGGCTGGATGATTCTAGCGGTAATTTTTCTGTGGGGGGCGAGAGAGGTTTATTTATTTTACATGCAGAATAAGTTTGCCGCTACCTTAAAGAATGTTATTTTGGCGATAGATATTCCTCGGGGGAATATTCAGTCCCCTAAAGCGGTAGAAAATTTATTTACTTATTTAGGCGGTGCTCATGGTTCTATTAGTTTCTGGGAGAAGTGGTTTGAGGGGAGATTTCAGCAATCTTTTAGCTTTGAAATTGTTTCTATTGATGGCTATACTCAGTTTCTGATTAGGACCCCAGTGGAGTCCCGTTTTTTGATTGAATCGGCAATCTATTCACAATATCCTGATGCGGAAATTTCTGAGATCGATGACTACACCGAAGGAATGCCCACGAAATTTCCTGATGAAGTTTGGGATATTTGGGGAGTGGAATTTATTCAAGGATCTCCAGATGTTTATCCAATTAAGCTTTATAAGGAGTTTGAACACAGCCTGATTGAGGGGGAGACGCAATTTAAAGACCCAATGGCTTCTTTAATGGATTTGTGCAGCTCATTAAGATCTGGAGAACAGTTATGGATTCAATTTATTGTTATTCCTACTGGTTTTGATTGGGTAAAAAGGGCTGATAAAGAAGTTGATAAGATTTTAGGTAAGGTGGCTAAGGAAGAGAGTAGTTTCCTGCGTTTTGTTACTTGGCTCGGTGATTTAAGTGAGCACGTATTTGCAATTTGGTCAGATGTTAAACCAAAAGAGACTAAATCTATTTCCATGATGGAGCTAACTCCTAAGAAACAAAAACAAATAGAAGCGATTCAAACTAAAGCTTCTAAGTTAGGTTTTGAGTTTAAGATGAGAGTTGTTTATGTCGCGAAAAAGGAACTTTTAAACAAGGCAAAGGTAGTTAGCGGTTTAGTTGGTTGGGTAAAACAATTTGCGGCTCTAGACATGAATAATCTAAAGCCAGATATGAATGTTACGGCCACAAAAACAGCTTATTTTACTAAAGATTCGCGCTTAATTACTAAAAAAAATCTCTTAATGGAGAATTATGTTGGTCGTAGTACGGCCGGCAGAAATCCTGGGGTATTAAATATTGAAGAGTTGGCTACTTTATGGCACTTTCCTCTTGAAAGTAGTGTTAAGGCACCATTTATTCAAAAAGCTCCCGGCAGAAAAGCGGATGCGCCATCATCTTTGCCTTTATTTGAAGAAAATTCCAGCAATGATTTACCACCAGATATTTTTAAGACAGAATCTTCAAAGTCAGATAATAATTTGAACGCTAAACAGGCTAAAACAGAAAATAACGATTCAGAAATAGAGTCCTTATTTTGGGTGGAAGAATCTGGTAGAGGAAATGCACCTAAAACGAAAGAGGAATCTGGTAATGCCAAACCGCCAGTTGACTTACCTTTTGTTTAATTTATTTTTTCATGAAGAAAGAACTTAGAAAACGCCGCTTAGTCGGTATTGATGCCCGTTTTTATGGACCTTTAGGAAAAGGGCTGGGGCGCTATACTCAGGAAATAGTTGATAATATTATCAAGCTTAATGAAGATGAGCTATTAGATTTTATTATTTTTTTAGCACCGGATAATTATGATGAATTTATTTGTCCTAATGAGCATGTCCGTAAAAAAGTTATTAAATCTCGTTGGTATACTCTAGCGGAACAATTTGAAGTGCCATTTAGGTGGCTGAAAGAGGGCATTGACTTAATGCATTTTCCTCATTTTAATGTGCCATTTTTTAAACCAGGCCCATATCTGGTTACTATTCATGACCTTATTTTAACTAAATTTCCAACACCCAGAGCCTCAACCTTACACCCTTTAATTTATTGGTTAAAAGACTTCGCTTATCGTATAATTATTTCCTCGGCCGTAAAGAGAGCTAAAAAAATTATTACTATTTCCAATTTTACTAAAAAAGATATTATTGAAAAATTTAGAGCTAAGGAAGAAAAGGTTGTGGTTACTTATGAAGGAGCTGCTAATTTAAATAAGGGAAACGATTCTTTGTTTGTTGCTAAATTAAATAACGAAAAAACTCTCGCTCTGTATAATATAAAAGGCCCTTTTTTGCTATATGTTGGTAATGCTTATCCTCATAAGAATTTAGACGGCCTGATTTCTGCTTTTGCTAAAATACACAATGAGCAAAATAATTTGCGTTTAGTTTTAGTTGGTAAAGAAGATTATTTTTATAATCAGATAAAGGAGTTTGCTAAGTCAAATAATCTTTGGCAAAAAGATAATCACAATACCCCAGTCGTTTTTACCGGTTACGTGCCTGATGTTGATTTAGAGACACTTTATCAAGAGGCCACCGCTTATGTTTTCCCGTCTTTTTATGAAGGGTTTGGCTTGCCACCACTTGAAGCAATGGCTAATGGCTGTCCGGTTATTAGTTCAAACTGTGCTAGCATGCCAGAAGTTTTAGGTGAGGCAGCTGCTTATTTTAATCCCTATAATAAAGAGGAAATGATTAAAGTAATTAAAAGAGTGATAAATAGTGAGACAGAAAGAAACTCTTTATCAGCTTTGGGCAAACAACAAGTTAAAAAATACAGTTGGTGGGAATGCGCCGTTCAAACAAATCAGGTTTATCACAAAGAATTAATTAATTTGAATTAGATGTTTAAAATTTTTTCAAAAAAGAAAAATATTTTTAAGCAATCAAAAATTGTTCCCAATTTTTTAGATAGTTTTGACGGGCTAGAGTTCAGTACTCAAGAAATTAAAAGAAAAATTGATCTTGAGACCAAAAGAGGGGTTAAGATTTTAAAGCGTCAAAAAAACAAAGTTATCAAAAAATATCATGATTTAGAAAGTGTAGTGATTAAGAAATTAAATAAACAGCACCTTCTATTTAATAGAGCACTTGAAAGTAAAGAGCGGGAGATTAAAAAAATCAGGAAGCAGCTTATAAATAATGGGAAAATTTTGAAAGTTGATCAAAATAAATTAGATTGGAAGGACTCTTCGTGGTCATTTTCTTTAGTTCTGGTCGCTATTATATTAATTTTTAAATTAGTGAGTCTTTTGCCCGTTTTGCAAATATCTTCTTTCAAAGACAATATCATCCAAAAGTCAAAGTCGGCCGTAGATAATTTAGTGGGGGCCCAAAAAGCAATCTCTGGCTTAGATTTATTATCAGCCCAGTATCATTTTCAGAGTGCCGGATCAGACTTTCTAAAGGCGAGTGAGGAAATGGCGATTATTAATGATCAGATTTTATCTCTAGCTGCACTATCAGCAGATTCAAATATTAAATTAGCTGCTGAAAGTAAAAAATTCTTAAAAATTGGCTTACTTGGTTCAGAACTAGGAGCGTCTCTTTCGGAGACACTAGCTGGCTTAAATAATAATAACGGCAATTGGCTCGAGATTATCAGTAGCTTTGAAAATAATGGCCAGGTTGTTTTACGTCAGGCAGAAGCTTTAAATAATGAATTAGCTCAGATAAATATTAGTAATTTGCCTGCTGATTATCAAAATGCTTTTTTAGATATTACCTATAAAATGGATAAAATTCTAGAAAACTTAACACTGGTTTTTGATAATACTGAAGAGATAAAAAGTTTTTTAGGTTCTGGCAAAGATAAGAGATATCTTCTGGTTTTTCAGAATAATGCTGAGATGAGAGGTTCTGGCGGTTTTTTGGGAAGCTATGCTTTAGTTGATTTTCGGGAAGGGAAAATACGTAATTTAGAAATTCCGGGAGGGGGTTCCTATGACACTGAGGCGGGATTAAAAGAAAGAGTTAAAGCACCAGAGCCTCTATGGTTGGTTAACCCCATGTGGCATTTTTGGGATGCTAACTGGTGGCCTGACTGGCCAACCACTGCTAAGAACTTAATGTGGTTTTATGAAAAGAGTGATGGACCGACTGTTGATGGAGTTATTGCTTTTACTCCAAGTGTAATTGAAAAATTACTAACTATTACCGGGCCAATTGATTTAAGTGAACAGTATGGCCTAATAATTAGCGCTGATAATTTTTGGCAGGAAGTACAATTAACTACAGAAAGAGAAAATATTTTAATCAACAATCCAGAGACAGTAGCTCACCTGCCAGTTGGTGAAACCAATCAGCCAAAGAAAATAATTGGTGATTTAACGGTAAAAATCTTAGAGATTTTACCAACTAAACTAGATAAAGATAATTTAGTTAAGTTATTGGCAGTTTTTGAAGATAGTCTTTCCGCTAAACAAGTAATGTTCTATTTTACCGACAATGATCTTGAGGAGGCAGTTCTTTTAAGAAACTGGGGCGGAAAAATGATTCAACCACCCTTTGATTATTTGATGGTTGCTAACACTAATATTGCTGGCGCGAAAACTGATAGAGTAATTAGGGAAACTATTAAACTTGATGCCGAGATTGCGTCAGATGGATCGGTTATTAATAAATTAAAAATTATTAGAGAGCATACCGGTGAAAAACCGGATCCACTGACAGGAGTTCGTAATGTTAATTGGCTTAGAGTTTATGTTCCGCTGGGTAGTGAGTTATTATCAGCTGACGGATTTTCTTCTCCGAGCGCAGAATATTTTGAGTTGCCAGATGACAATTGGCGGGATAATGAAGTTATCTCCCAGACAGAAGGACAAGCTATTACTTATCTAAATGACACCACTAAAATATATAAAGAAAATAATAAAACTGTTTTTGCTGATTGGACGATGATTGACCCCGGTCAGACCGCCGAGATAAATTTAATTTATAAATTGCCCTTTGATATTTTAACCGTACAACAAAGAGGTGATTTTATGAGTCGTCTTAATAAATGGCTCAATCCCGGAAAAAATAATTTTTATCCCTATTCAATTTTATTTCAAAAACAACCAGGGGCCAAAGAAAGTAGGGTTTTTTATAAATTAATTTTACCCCCTAAACTAAAAACTATTTGGAGTTCTTTTGACACTGAGAAAATGGAAAATTCTTTTTATCTAAAAAGTGATTCTTTTTATTCTTGGTTATTATCAAACAATAATTAATAATTTTATGATATTTAAAAAAGACAAACTAAGTAATAACAAAACTGTTCGTCCTGTTTTCATAGAAAGACCAGTCCCTAGTAATGAGGAGGTGAAAATTTTTGAACAAGCGGTGAAACAGGGAGTTAAAAAAGAAGAGCTCGATGATAATTTGTCGGAAATATACCGCGATTCCCGTGGTGACTTAGTAGATGTCTCTAAAATGAATCGTAATAAGAGATCTCTTTTTGTAACTATTTTAAAAAGAGTTTTTGTGTTAGCGGTTATTTGTAGTTTGGCTTATGGTTTCTACTTTTATTTTTTTAATCAACCGCTTGATACCTCGGCGGTAGAATTATCGGTGAGCGCCCCTGAAACAATTAAAGCTGGAGAAGAGTTTGCTTATAAAATAAAATATAAAAATACCGGAAAATACTTACTTAACTCAGTTAAACTTGAATTAAAATATCCTGACAACTTTATTCCTTCTCAGGTAAATTTTGGTAGTGAGAGTCTGATAAGTAGCTCGGGGTCTAAGAATTATTTTGATTTGCCAACGGTTTCTATTGGTGAAGAGGTTGAAATTCTGGTTACCGGAAAAATAATTTCCAAAAAAGATACCCATTCTACATTATTTGCCAACCTGACGTATGAACCGGGAGATTTTTCCAGTGAGTTTAAAAAGGAGGCCTTTGCTTCCGTTTTAGTTAATGATTTAGGATTTGATGTTGATTTTGATTATGCTAATGCGGTGCTGGTTGGTGATGTTAGCGAAGTCAATTTAATTTTTTCCAGTGTTAAAGAAAACTTTTTAGACGATTTTGAGCTTTCCTTTTTATTCCCAGAAAATATCATTTTAAATTCTCTAAATACAGAGGCCACTTCATCTTCTTTAATAGTCTCTAAAACAAGTAGCTTGTTTTGGCAAGTAAGTGGATTATCTTCTACTACTGACAAGTATGTATTACCTGTTAGTTATAAAGTAAATAAAAAAGTCAGTGATAGCCAAGAGATAATTATTCGTTTAAGCAAAAAAGCTGATGATGGCAAAACTTATGTTTTTGCGGAGAAAATTATCCAGCTTAATGTTATGAACAGTAATTTAAATCTTACTCTAACATCTAACGAGAGTAAGAATGATAATACTGTTAATTTTGGTGATACAATAAACTATTCTTTAAATTATACTAATAAAAGTGACGGTCATTTAAACGATGTCATAATAATGGCAGTTTTAAGAGGGGATTTCTTAGATTGGGCGACCTTAAAAGATAAACATAATGGTAAAGTTAGTGGTAACACTATCATCTGGACTAAGGAAAACATCCCCGGCTTAGAAGACTTAGCTCCTAATGAAGAGGGTGAAATTAATTTTTCTATTGGAGTTAAGCCTTATACCGATGATGACTTGGGTAAGAGTTTGGAAATTCAAAGTTATGCCCAATTTAATATTAATAATAAACAAATTGGCGCCAATGATAGTAAGAGTAATAATATTATAACTAAAATTAATAGTGACTTGAGGCTTAATGAGAAGATTCTTTATTTTGACGAGAATAATTTACCGGTTGGCTCCGGACCTTTCCCGCCAAAAGTTGGCCAGAGAACAACCTTAAAAGTTTATTGGCAGATTGATAATAATTTACATGAGTTAAGCGGTGCTACAGTAGTCACTAAATTGCCAGATTATATTTTCTTTGAAGGTGGAGAAAAGGCCTCAGTTGGTGGCGTTAGTTTTAATAATGAAACTAGGTCGGTTATTTGGAATATTGGTAATTTGCCGGTTTCTACTTATAGGGCTCAGGCTAGTTTTAGCATCGGCTTTGTGCCGACTGAGAAACAGCGTAATACTTTATTAGTATTGATTTCCGATTCAACCGTTAGTGCTACTGATCAAGACACAAAATCATTTATTGAAAAAAAAATGGGCGCTAAAACCTCTAAACTAGAAGATGATAGTATTGCTGGTTTTAATAATTCTGGTCTGGTAGAATAAAAACTTATGTTTAAACTGAAAAAAACAAAAAATCGCTGTGGGGAGATAACGCTGCCTCATGGTACTCTTAAAACCCCATTTTTCATGCCCGATGCCACCAGAGGGGTGATTAAGGCGCTTAGTGAGTCAGAGGTTTTGCAGACCAAGACGCCCGCGATGGTGGTTAATACCTTTCATTTATACTTGCAGCCAGGACCGGAGTTAATTAAAAAGGCTGGTGGAATTAATAAGTTTATGAACTGTAAAAGACCGCTGCTCTCTGATAGCGGCGGCTTTCAAGTTTTCTCTTTAATTCATCGGAGTCAAAACATGGGAAAAATTAGTGATGATAAGGTTATTTTTAAGTCCCCAATTAATGGTTCCAAACATGAACTTAGTCCAGAAAAATCAATTCAAATTCAATTTGATTTAGGGGTTGATATGATGGTTTGCTTAGATGATTGTCCGCCAAACGAATTTTCCAGAAAAGATTTAGAGAAGGCAGTTGATCGCACCATTGCCTGGGCTAAGCGCTGTAAAGCTGAATATTTAAAACAAATTAAAAAAAGAAAGATAACTAAGAGTAAAAGACCTCTTCTTTTTGGCGTTATTCAGGGTGGAGCAGAGCTAGATTTAAGGGAGAAGTGCGCTAAAGAATTATCCGAAATTGGTTTTGATGGTTATGGATTTGGCGCTCGCCCAGTTGATCAAGCTGGTAATTTTTTAGCCGAGGTAGTTTATAAAACTGCTTCTTATATTCCCAAAGACTCTCTCCGCTTTGCTCTAGGGGTCGGCACTCCAGAAGATATTTACCGCTCTTATTTAATGGGTTGGGATATGTTTGATTGTGTGATTCCCACTCGCGAGGGTAGACACGGTAAATTATTTTATTTTAATCAAAATTTTTCTGGTTTTAAGTTACCAAAGAATTTAAATAAAGTGGTGACTAAAGCACCAGACTTTTATCACAGCATTAATATCAATAATAGTGGTTATGCTAATGATTTTACACCGATTAATAAAAAAAGTTCTATTACTGAGTTAAAAAATTATACTAAGGCTTATCTGCATCATCTTTTTAAAGTTAATGAGCCTCTTGGCCAAAAACTCGCTAGTTTAAATAATTTAGAATTTTTTGCAAAGTTAATGGAGAAGCTTAAGAAGATTAAATAGCTTTAAGGCGGAACTTGGCAAAAATTAAGATTTAATTTATACTGTATTCGGTTATTTATTTTTTAAGATATAATTATGAACACAAAAATTGTGGCTACTATTGGCCCTAAATCAGAATCAGAAGCAGCTTTAACCGCCCTTTTGAAAAATGGTGTTGATATGGTTCGTGTTAATTTTTCTCACGCCACCTATGATCAATACAAGAGAGTTAAAAAGATTGTTGATAAATTTAACAAAACAAGTAAACGTCATGTTTCCCTAATGATGGATTTACAAGGTCCGCGCATCCGTGTTGGCAAGTTTCCAGAGGGTGGCATTATGATGAGAGTTAATGAAGTATATGACTTTTCTTATTCTAAGACACCTTATAAAGAAGGGGGTATTATTCCGATTGATAATCCTGATTTATATAAAGACATTAAAAAGGGGCATCCACTATTTTTGTGTAATGGCGCCATTGAGCTTATCGTTGAAAAAGTAAAGGATAAGATAATTACTGCTAAAGTTATTAATAATGGCGTACTGAGTTCTAATAAAGGCATTAATGTTCCCTTTACTAATATTAAAAGTGGCGGTTTAACCGCCAAAGATATTGAGGATGTAAAATTTGGTTTAAAAGCAGGAATGGATTATGTAGCTCTTTCTTTTGTACAAACTGCCGCTGATGTTATTCGCTTAAGAAATATTTTAGGTAAAAAAAGTAAGGTAAAAATTATTTCCAAGATTGAGAGAGGAATCGCTCTGAAAAATATTGACGAAATTATTGAAGCTTCAGATGTTATTATGGTGGCTCGTGGTGATTTAGGCATTGAAGTGCCGATTGAAGAGTTGCCAATTATTCAGAAGAATTTAATCAGACATTCTCACTGGCATAATAAGCCAGCAATCTTAGCTACACAAGTGATGACTTCAATGATTAAAAATCCTCACCCAACTAGGGCTGAGGTTAGCGATATTGCTAATGCTGTGTTAGATGGAGCTGATATGGTGATGCTATCTGATGAAACCACGGTTGGAGATTACTCCCTTGAGGCAGTGAAGATACTGAAGAAAGTAATTAGCTGTACCGAAAAAAATATTAATAAGAATTATATTGTAGATTAATTTTGTTTAAAAATATGAAAATAAAGACAATTAAAGCTTGGCAAATTTTAGACTCTCGCGGCACTCCAACAGTGGCGGTAAAAGTTACTTTAGAAGGCGGTGCGACTGGATCAGCGGCTGTTCCTAGTGGGGCTTCAACTGGTAGTTATGAGGCGGTGGAATTAAGGGATGGCGATGCTAAAGTTTATGGTGGACAAGGCGTGCTTTTAGCGGTCAGTAATATTAATACCACTATCGCCCCGGCTTTAATTGGTTTAGATGCTTCTAGTCAAACAGAGATTGATAATAAGATGATTGCTTTAGATGGCACGGAGAATAAATCAGTTTTAGGAGCTAATGCTATTTTGGGTGTTTCTTTGGCAGTAGCTAAGGCAGCTGCTTTTGGTTTAGGGGTGCCACTCTACCAATATCTTTCTAAATTCAATCCTAACTTTTCCGGTAAATACCAAATGCCAGTGCCGATGATGAATGTTTTAAATGGTGGTAAGCATGCTAATTGGGCAACTGATATTCAGGAGTACATGATTTTGCCAGTAGGGGCTACATCAATCAGTGAAGCAGTTAGAATGTGTGCCGAGATTTATCAAACTCTAAAAAAAGTTCTTAAGGCTAAAAAATATAGTATTAGCGTTGGTGATGAGGGTGGTTTTGCTCCCAGTGTTTCCTCTAACGAAGAAACTTTCAACTTACTAACAGAGGCGGTAGAGAATTCCGGTTATAAATTGGGTGAGCAAGTTGTTTTTGGAATTGATGCGGCCGCCACTGAATTTTTTAAAGATGGTCTTTATCACTTAAATAAAGAAAACAAAACGATGAGTACTGATGAGCTGATTGCTTTTTATCAAGATTTAGCTGGTCGTCACCCAATTAAGTCGTTTGAGGATGTGTTAGCGGAAGATGATTGGACTGGTTTCAAAAAATTTAGCGATGCCTTTGGTGGAGCAGTTCAGGTGGTTGGCGATGATTTATATGTAACTAATGTCAAACGCTTAGAACGGGGAATTAGTGAGAAGACTACCAACTCTATCTTAATTAAGCTTAATCAAATTGGCACTTTGACTGAAACTATTGCGGCTATTACTGAGGCTAATAAAAATGGCATGACCGCTGTTATTTCTCATCGTAGCGGTGAAACCGAAGATACCTTTATTGCTGACTTAGTGGTGGCAATGGGGACTGGCCAAATAAAAACCGGTGCTCCGGCCAGAAGCGAGAGAACGGCTAAGTACAATCGTTTGATTGAAATTGAAAACGAACTTGAGGGTCAGTCGGAATATGCCGCTTTTCCTTTTTTAGTTAAATAGATTTTATCCAAGCGGGCCCTCTGGGCCCGCTTATTTTGTTTTATGGACATGTATTTTTATACCAACTTATTTTTTCTAATTTTCGGCAATGCTCTGGCTTGGTATTTAGTGGTCTATTTTTTTAATATTAATTCCTTATTAGCCCGATTGATATTAGGGGCAGTTTTTTTAGTGCTTAGTATTTCTACTTTTATTGCTTTTGTGGCAGTTAATAAAAAAGATAATTGGTTTGTTCGCTTCTATTACACAATTTCTTTCTCTTGGTTGGGAATACTGTTAAATTTTGGTCTTAGTGCTTTATTTTTATTTCTATCATCATTAGCACTTTCCATCTTTGCTGTTAATATCCCAGCTTTTTTATTTAAAATTCTTCTGGCGGTTTTAACCATTGTCTTGTCACTTAAGAGCTTTTATAATGCTAATCGTATTTTAGTTAAAAAAGAAACGGTTTTTATTAATAATCTGCCACCCACTTGGTGTGATAAAAAGATAATTCATATTTCTGATGTTCATTTGGGGCCAATTCTAAGGCAGAATTTTTTTCATCGGGTTACCTCAAAAATCAAAGAACTAGAACCGGAAGCAATTTTTATTACTGGTGATTTATTTGATGGCTCAGAAGCAGATTTTTCTTGGATTAAAAAGCCATTAAATAATTTAAAAGCACCTATGGGTGTTTATTATTCTTTTGGTAATCATGATTTTACTTTAGGCACAGAAAGAGTAAAAGAGTTACTAAGCACTGAAGATGTCTTTATTTTGGATAATCGTTTGTTAAAAAAAGAAGGAGTACAAATTATTGGTTTAAATTTTAATCCTGATCGTAATTTTGATCTAAATAGGGAAATCCTTTCTCAATCTGGTTATCGGGCTGATGAACCTTCTATTTTACTTTTTCACGAGCCTAAAGACACTCTTAAGTCACAAGGGCTGGGCATTGATTTACAGTTATCTGGCCATACTCATGGCGGACAAATGTTTCCTTTTAATTTTCTTTCTAGATATTATTATCATAACCACAGTCATGGACTATATCGTCGTGGCGATTATACTCTTTGCGTGACTGCCGGTGTTGGCACCTGGGGGCCGCCAATGAGGTTGGGAACCAGATCAGAGATTATTGAAATTACTTTACGAAAAAAATAATTCGTGTTAGTTTAAAGACCTATGGATTTATCAATTTTACACAAAACGATTGTTAGTGAGCCAAAATTTAGACACAAGCAGGTTGATCAGGCTGTTTTCATTGACTTAATTGATGATTGGTCTTTAGCTTCTAATTTACCTAAGGATTTAAGAGAAAAGCTAAGTCAGGTCTGTCCTTTAGAAATTAAAGCAAATATTGTTTCAGTTTCCGGAACGGAGGCGACTAAGAAAGCCTTAATTACACTAGCTGATGGCCTGGAAATAGAGACCGTCTTGATTAGGCAAAAAGATGGCCGCAATACGGTTTGCGTTTCCTCTCAAGTTGGCTGTCCACTGGCTTGTGCCTTTTGTGCTACTGGTCAATTAGGTTTCAGCCGCAATCTAACAGCGCAGGAGATTGTGGAGCAAGTTCTACTTTTCATGCGAGAACTCAAAAAAGAAGCTAAGGGTGAGAAAGTTGATAATATTGTTTTTATGGGCATGGGTGAACCATTTCTAAATTATGATGAAGTCCTTAAAGCTTTAAAATGGTTGAATGACCCGGAAACTTTTAATTTTGGAGCCCGTCGTTTATCAGTTTCTACCGCCGGCATTGCTGAAGCGATTGCTAAAATTGGGGGAGAAAAGATGCAGTTTAATTTAGCTGTTTCCTTGCACTTTGCTACTGATCTGTCTCGGCGCCGCTATATGCCAATTGCTAATAAGTACCCACTAGAGAAACTTCTGGCCGCAGTTGATGAATATATTAGAAAATCCGGCAGACGAGTAATGTTTGAATATTTAATGATTAAAGATGTCAACGATAGTGAAAATGATGCCAAATTACTAGCGGGGATTATGAAAAAACCGTTGTATATGGTAAATCTGATTCCTTATAATCCGACCGGTCGTTTTCAAGCTTCCAGTCCAGAGAGAATCAATAAGTTTAAGAAGTTGCTAACTGAGGCTGGGGTTAGTGTGACTGTCCGTCATTCTTACGGCGGGGAAATTGAAGCGGCTTGTGGACAATTAGCGGCAAAAATGAAGAAAAATAAATAAAAGCCTAATATTAGGGCTTTTTATTTTAATGATTTTTAATTTTACTGGTAATTTGCTATACTAGTAAAAGTCAAAATTAATAATTAATTTATATATTTATGTTTACTTTAACTACCTTACCATTTGAAAATAATGATTTAGAGCCGCACATTTCGGCTAAGACCTTAGAGTTCCATTATGGCAAGCATCATCAGACCTATGTTGATAATCTGAATAAGTTAACGGAAGGAACGCCAATGGAAAAGGATTCTCTTGAGGGTCTAATTTTAAAGACAGCCGGCCGAGAAGGGAAAGAGGCTATCTTTAATAATGCCGCACAAGTTTATAACCATGATTTCTTCTGGAAATCTTTGAGGCCAGTAAGGCAAGAGAGTTTTGTGCCGGTAGAACTTAAAAATGCTGTAATTCATTCTTTTGGTTCTTGGGAGAAGATGATTGAAGAATTAAAAGGGGCGGCACTTTCGCAATTTGGTAGTGGTTGGGCCTGGCTCGTCAAAGAGGACTCACAACTAAAAATAGTAAAAACTGCTAACGCTGATACCCCAATTGTTCATGGACAAAAACCTCTGGTTGCTATTGATATTTGGGAACACTCTTACTATCTTGATTATCAAAATCGTCGCGCTGATTATGTCGGCAGTCTAATCGATAACTTGATAAATTGGGAGTTTGCTCTAGAGAATCTTAAAGACTAGAATATTTTAATCCTCTTTGGCGCAAACTAAAGAGGATTTTTTTATCCTCTAAAAAAATGAAAGTTCAAGTAAAAATTTTATTATTCTTATTTATTGTTCAATCTTTTTTTGTTGTTCCAGTTCAGGCCGTATCCTTATCTACTAGGCTATCTGGCCGCATCTTACTGCAAGTTGAGAGTAGGGGCGAGGCTTGGTATGTTAATCCTAAAGATCAAAAAAGATATTATCTTGGCAGGCCAGATGACGCTTATAATGTCATGCGTCGTCTTAGCTTAGGTATTTCTGAGAAGGAGTTTGCCTCTTGGAGTAAAGGGGCACCAGCCTGGGCAAAGGGTGGCCTCTATTTAAGGCCAGAAAGTCATGGCGAGGCTTACTATGTTGATTTTAATCAGCGTTGGCATTATCTTGGCCGTCCGCTTGATGCTTGGCAGCTTTTAAGGTCTCAAGGTTTAGGAATTACTAACAGTGATTTAAATCAGATTGCGATTGCCAATTTAAGTACTCCAGCAACAAGTAGTGTTACTGGCTCAGATGATTATTCTCGTAATTTAGCTTGGCATTATTCTTTGGAAAATTTTAATCTCAACCTTAATCTGAAAAGCAATTTGTATTCGGCTTACGTTAATGCCCAAAAAACATTTTATTACACAAACAATCTAAGTGATAATGCTGCTCGGGAAAAGTTTTATGATCTCTTTTTTGTTAAAAAAAGTGGGGATACTTTAGTTAAAGATCTAGTCTCTTATGCTAGAGGGGTGGCTAGCCAAAAATCTTGGTCTCAAGACCAGACGGCTGAATTTCTTTTAGCTCTTGTCCAGTACATTCCTTATGATCATGATAAGTTAAATGAAAGTCCAATGAAGCCAAATTATCCGTATGAGACGATTTATAAAAATTCTGGTATTTGTTCAGATAAGACTTTTCTAGCTGTTTCTATTTTAAGAGAGCTTGGCTACGGAGCCGCTATTTTAGATTTTCCCGAGGCCAACCATTCAGCGGCCGGGGTTGCTTGTCCTTTAGCGGATTCGGTTAATAATTCTGGTTATTGTTATATAGAGACGACAGATTATTTTCCGATTGGTGTTATTCCGCCATCTCTTTCTGGTGGAGTCGCGGTGGTAGATAGTAACAATTTAGATAATCTTTTTAGCACTCAAGGAGTTGGTAAGATGGAGATTTTTCAAAAAACCAACGGTTTAATTTATCAAGGAGTAGAGAAGACTAAAAAAATCGTGGAAAGTCTTCAGGTTCTTGAAAAATCAATTAGCACCCAAAAACCAATTTTAGAGCAAAAAGAAAGTAATTTAGATGTGCAGCAAGCATCTTTGCTAGTTGATCAAGAACAGCTATCTATTTACAAGAATTCGGGCAACATTACCGCTTATAATAATTTAGTGGCTGCCTATAATGAGAAGGTCAATCAATATAATGCCGATTTGGCTGTCTATAGAGAGGAGGTTGCTAATTTTAATCAGTTAGTTGCTGAATATAACCAGGGGATGGCTAATTTATACCAAAAATAAGCTGATTTATTGACATTTCTATTTTTCTAAGCTATTATTAAGGACAGGTGAATTTTAGTTTAATTCCACCTATTTTTATTTAATATTTAATAAATTATCACACCTTGATTAATTTTCTTGTCTTTTTTGTTTTAAAAAAGACTGACAGGGTGGACGCTCCCTTATTTAGAGGGGGATAAAAGAAAAAAATGTATGGTTAATTTACCAAGCGTAGAAGAAATGTTAAAAGCAGGGATGCACTTTGGTCATCGCACTAATCGTTGGCACCCAAAAATGAAACCTTTTATTTATACTGATAAAAAAGGGGTTTATATTATTGATTTAAATAAGAGCCGTGAAAAATTAGCGGAAGCCATGGAATTTATCAGCGGTTTAGTGTCTGAAGGCAAAAGTGTTTTATTTGTTGGTACTAAAAATCAAGTTAAGGCTGGGATGAAAAAAATGGCCGAAGCTACCGGTATGCCTTATATCGTTGGCAAATGGTTAGGCGGTTATTTAACCAACTTTGCAGTTGTTAAAAAATCTGTTCAAAAATATAAAGAATTAGTAGAAGCGAAAAATAGTGGTAAGCTAGAAAAGTATACCAAAAAAGAAAGATTAGATTTTGATCGTGAAATAAAAAAATTAGAAGAAAGAGTTGGCGGTTTAACTGCTCTTAATAAATTACCAGACGCTTTGTTCGTTTGGGATATTAAGGAAGAGGAAACTGCTATCATTGAAGCTAGAACCAAGAATATACCAATTATTGCTATTTGCGACACTAATGTTAATCCAGAAATGGTAAATTACCCAATTCCTGCTAACGATGATGCTACTAAGACTATTGCCTTACTGATGGAAACTATCAAGAATGTTATCTTAGATGCTAAGAAAAACGTTAAAAATAGTGAGGTTAAATAATTTATTTCTCTAAATATTAATTTACTTGTAACAATATGGAAAATATCAAACAACTTCGTGAAATGACCGGCGCTGGGATGGTTGATTGTAAAAAAGCGCTTGATGAAGCTGGTGGTGATTTAGAAAAAGCAGTAGAAATTTTAAGAAAAAAAGGAATTGCTAAAGCTGCTAAGAGAACCGACCGAGAAACTAATGAAGGTATTATTATTGTTGGTACTAATAGTGAGGCTACTGAAGCTTATATGGTTGAGGTTAACTCTGAAACCGACTTTGTTTCTCGCAATGAAAAGTTTCAAGAATTTGGTAAGAATGTTTTAGATATTATTAAAAATAATAAACCAGCTTCTTTGGAAGAATTATTAGCTCTACCATATGAATCTTCTAACGTTCAAGAAACTTTAGAAAATCTTTCCGGGGTAATTGGAGAAAAATTAGCTATCAAGCGTTTAGCTATTGTTAGTGGTGAGTCAGTGGCTGCTTATTCTCACTTAGGGGGACGCATGGGGGTTTTAGTAGCTCTTGATCAAACAGCTAAATCTGATTTAGCAATGGATATTGCAATGCAGGTAGCAGCGGCTAACCCTAAATATTTAGTGCCAGCTGAAGTTAGTACTGAAGAATTAGATAAAGAAAAAGAGATTGCCCGCGAATTATTACTTAAAGAAGGCAAGCCGGCAGAAATGGTAGATAAAATTTTAGAAGGTAAGATGGGTAAATACTATAGTGAAGTCTGTTTAACTGAACAGGAGTATATTAAGGATGACAAGAAGAAAGTGAAAGATATTTTAGGTGGCGTAAATATCACTAAGTTTGTCAGATTTAGCCTTTAAATTACACACTTTAATCCCGGGTTGATTTTTTAAAGGTTTCTTTAAAATCTTAATTCGGGATTTGTTTTTATTATGACAATTGCACAAGTTCAATTTGCCCCCTGGGATAAAGTTTATAATTTTAATGCTACAGATTTTTTAGTAAAAAAAGGTGATTATGTAATTGTGGAAACAGAACTTGGCGAAGAATTAGGTAAGGTTGTTTTATTGGAAAATAGAGAACCTAGGGAAGATGAGTTAGAAGGTAGGGAAAAGGCCCTTAAAACAATTAAAAGACTGGCTAGTCAAAATGATATTATTAGAGTAACTGATTTAGATAGAAAGAATGAAGCCTTAGAAGTTTGTCGCGACTTTGCCTTAAAAAGAGATTTAGATATTAAATTAATTGATGCTGTTTTTTCTTTTTCTGGGAATCGTCTTAATTTTGCCTTTATTGCTGATGGTCGGGTTGATTTTCGTGATTTAGTCAAAGACTTAACTTCTCACTTTAATGCTCAGATTCGTCTAACGCAAATTGGCACCAGAGATGAGGCGAGATTTAGCGGTGACTGTGGTTCTTGTGGTAAGCCTTTATGCTGCAAGGGGCATATTAGAGATTTTTTCTCAATCACTTCTGATATGGCCGAAGCGCAACAAGTAGTGCACCGCGGTTCTGAGAGGATTTCGGGAATGTGCGGTCGCTTAATGTGCTGCTTATCATTTGAATATGAGGGTTATAAAGATATGGCCGCTAAATTACCACCAATTGGTACTAGAGTTAATGTTGATGGTAACCGTGGTGTGGTTGTAGGTCATCACATCCTTAAGCAATCGGTTGATGTTAAATTCCCAGGAGCTAAAGAAGGGGAAAGAGATTTTGTCTTAGAAGTGGATTTAAATAGACACCAAAAGAAGAATAAAGATAAGCACCCAGAAGATCATACTAAGTAAATATATTTGTAAAAAACTGCTAAATACTAGCAGTTTTTATTTGGCTTTTCGGTTTTTCTTTAATTTTTATCTATGTTATAATTACTTAGTATTTATAATTATTTTATTTATTATGTTTAACAAAAAAATCAACCTAGCGATTAATGGTTTTGGCCGTATTGGCCGCGCTTCCTTTAAAATTATTTTAGACAAATACCCTAATGTCAATGTGGTGGCTATCAATGATTTAACTGATACCGCGACTCTAGCTCAGTTAATGCAATATGATTCTTGTTATGGTAAATATACTAAGAAAATTACTTATACGAAAGATTCTTTAGTTATTGCTGGTAAGAAATATCCAGTTTTTTCACAAAAAGATCCATCACTCTTGCCCTGGAAAAAACTAAAAGTGGATATTGTTTTAGAATGTACTGGTCGCTTCCGTGGTAAAGAAGATGCTAGTATCCACCTTCAGTCAGGTGCTAAGAAAGTTATCATTTCTGCTCCCGGAAAAGAGTGCAAGACTATCGTTTTGGGCGTTAATGAGGAAAAGATAAATAAAAATGATGATATTATCTCTTGCGCTTCATGTACTACCAACTGTTTAGCACCGGCAACTATGGTGATTAAAGATAAATTTGGGATTAAAAAAGCTTTAATGTCCACTGTCCATGCTTACACCGCTGACCAAAATTTAGTTGACGGGCCACATAAGGATTTAAGAAGAGCTCGGGCAGCAGCTACTAACATTGTACCAACTACTACTGGTGCAGCGGTCGCAGTGGCGGAAACCATCCCTGCTTTAAAGGGGAAGTTTGATGGGATGGCTATTCGGGTACCGGTGCCAGTTGGTTCACTTTGCGATGTGACTTATTTGTTAAATAAAAAAACTACCATTGAGGCAGTTAGAGCAGAATTTATTAAAGCCGCAAAGGGTAAATTAAAAGGAATTTTAGAGGCCAGTGATGAAGAGTTAGTTTCAAGTGATATTGTAGGCAATCCCCATAGTTCAATTGTTGATTTAAAGTCTTTAGCGCTAGTTGGTGGTGATTTACTGAAAGTAGTCGCTTGGTATGATAATGAATGGGGTTATTCTAATCGTTTAGTTGACCTAGCAATATATTTAAAAAAATTTATTAAATAAAAAATATGAGAATGAAAGATAAAGTAGCGATTGTGACCGGCGCCGCTTCTGGTATTGGTAAGGCAATTGCTGATAGTTATTTAGCTGAAGGGGCTAAGGTAGTTTATTCAGATATTAACGATTCTTTTATCGTAAATCATGAAAACGCTTTATACGTAAAGTGTGATGTTTCTAAGAGTGAAGAAGTTGACTACTTGATTTCAGTGGCTTTAGAAAAATTTAATGGTTTGGATATAATGGTTAATAATGCGGGTATTGGTGGTTTAGGGGGGATTCTAGATGCTACTGATGAGTCTTGGGATAAAACGATTGCTATTAATTTATCTGGTGTTTTTTATGGTGCTAGAGCCGCCGCTAAGGTAATGAAGGAAAGGGGTATTAAAGGCAGTATTATTAATATGAGTTCAATTTTAGGTAAGGTGGGGTTGCCAAGTGCAGTTTGTTACTGTGCTTCTAAGGGTGGCGTGGTACAGTTAACTCATGCCGCTGCTTTAGATGTTGCGCCTTACGGCATTAGAGTTAATGCTATTGCTCCCGGTTTTATTACCACGGCGATGACTAAAGATGTTCTAGAAAATGATTCTTTTAACCAAATGGTTTTAGCCAGTACCCCAATGGGCCATGTCGGTGAGGTGGCTGATATTGCTAGTGCGGCCGTTTACTTGGGTAGTGATGAATCTAAATATGTAACCGGGGAAGTGCTCTATGTTGATGGTGGCTGGACTGCTAAATAAAATATGAAAACTGACTTAATCGTCAAAATTAAACAAGCAAAATTAGTTGGCCGTGGTGGCGCTTCTTTTCCAGTGGCCACTAAATGGCAGGCAGTTAAAGAAGCCCTTGATAAAAAGAAATACCAATCTTTTTATTTAATTATTAATGCCGCTGAGGGGGAGCCTGGAGTAGCAAAAGATCGTTACATTTTAGAGACCCAACCGCAACTATTTCTTGAGGGAGTAATGGCTGGGGTCAATTTTTTTGGTTTAAAAAAAACCGCCAAGATATATTGTTTTATTAATAAGAAATTTTCTAGGACAGTTATCAAGAAGATAAATAATTTACTCCACACACCAGCCTTTAATGCTTTAAAAAATATCTGGGCTTGGGAGATTAAATCAGAAATCCTGTCTTACCTTAGCGGTGAAGAGACAACCATCTTAAATATTATTGAAGAGAGAAGGGTGGAGCCGCGACTAAAGCCGCCAATGCCGGTTTTTGCTGGTTTATTTCAACAACCCACTTTAGTAAACAATGTAGAGACTTTTTATAATATTGCCCTAGTTACCAAAGGAAAATTTGAAAATAAGAGATTTTATACTATTAATGGTAAGCTCTCCCGCCCAGGTGTTTATCATTTGCCAGCTAACTGGAAGATTGAAGACATTTTAAAACTAACTGGTAATTGGCCATCGTATAAATTTTTTGTGCAAATTGGCGGTGATATTTGCGGTGAGTTTTTAAATTCTAGGCAGCTTAATCAATTAGTTTCGGGGAGTGGCTCTATTACTGTTTACCCTTGGTTTCATAAGCAAGAAGAGGTTGTTGGTGACTTATTGAAATTTTTTAAAGAAAATTCTTGTGGTAAATGCACTCCTTGCCGAGAGGGAACTTATCGTCTCTTAGAACTATCACAGAACAAGAAACTTTATTCTCCAGAATTTTGGGATATCCTTGATTTATTAAAAGAAGCTAGTTTTTGTGCCTACGGAAAGAGTATTTTCTTACCTCTTTCTAGTTATTATCAAAATATTTTGAAATCAAAATAAAAAATTTATTTTTAAATTTATGAAAAAAACAGAAAAAATTATCGCTTATGGAGATCTTTTTAAAGACAGTTGGGTGATATATAGAAAACAACTGATTAAATTTTTAGAGGTTTTTGTTCGCGGTTTAGTTGGTTTTATACCAATGTTTGCCTTACTATTACTTTTTGGTCTTTACGGGTTCTTTGAATTAAACAATCTAGCCTCAGACTATACTAATGCAGTTTTGGGGATTGTGTTTGTTTTTTTATTTATAGCCAGTCTTTATATGGCCATAGTCTATGGTATTAGAGTTAAGGTGGCTAGTATTTTACTCTTAAAAAATAATTTTTCGGCCGCTAAAGAAAATTTTAATAAAGCTAAACCATACTTTCAACAGTTTCTAGGGGTCTCTTTACTATTTTTAGTTTTAGTGTTTGCCTGGGGAACCCTTCTATTTATTCCCGCTATAATTTTTGGTATTTATTATGGTTTTTCTCAATATGTTTTAGTTGATGAAGATAAGCGACCATTTTCCGCTACTGAGAGGAGTTATGATTTGGTTCGTGGTTATTGGTGGCCAACTTTTGGCCGTCTACTGCTTATATTTGTAATCGTAATGCTAATTAACTTTGTTATCTCTCTGCCTCTTGAGTGGCTTGATCATAATACCTTAGGATTTTTTACTGCTAATTTGCTTATCAATGTCTTCTGGGCGATCGCCTCACCTTATCTTATTATTTATTCATACCAGGTTTATCAAAGCTTAAAAAAGGTAAACAAATAAAATGGCCTTAAGTATTAAAATTAATCATCAGGAATTTTCTTGCCAAAAAGGGGAGACGGTTTTAGAAGTGGCTAGAAGGAATAAAATTTTTATTCCTACTTTGTGCTATCATCCCGATTTTCCGATTAAGGGAAATTGTCGTCTTTGCTTAGTGGAAACAATATGTAATGGAAAGCGTCAGGTTGTTTCCTCTTGTTCAGCTCAAGTGGAGTCTAAAATGGAAGTGCTACTTGATACTCCAAAAATAAGGCGCTTAAGACGAACTAATTTAGAGTTAATTTTTGCCTCACACGTTGAAAAATGCGCCACTTGTAAGTTACGGTTTAATTGTCCACTCTTAACATTAGTAAAAAAATACCGAGTAAAAATCAATCGTTTTCCTGACCGCAAAATTACTAGAGATAATCTTAATTTTCCACCAGCGATTGTAAATGATGCTTCTCAGTGTATTGATTGTCGCCTGTGTTTAGATGCTTGCAATAAAATGCAACGTCTTAATTGTTTACAACTTAAAGGCCATGGCACTGAGCAGATGATTGTGCCAACGAAAAATCCTTGTACTTTTTGTGGACAGTGTGTGGTTATTTGTCCAGTTGATGCTATTTCCGAAAAACCTTCTTATCCATTAGTTAAAAAAGCTTTAGCTGACCCTAAAAAAATTGTTGTTGCTCAATTTGCACCTTCAATTAGAGCCGCTATTGGTGAAGAGTTTGGTTTAGAGTATGATAAAGATATGACTGGCAGAACAATTGCTGCTTTGAAGAAGTTAGGCTTTAATTATGTTTTTGATGTTAATTTAGGAGCGGATATTACTACTATTACCGAAGCAGAAGAATTTATTGAAAGACTGGAAAATAAAAAAGCGGTTTTTCCGATGATGACTTCTTGCTGTCCGGCTTGGGTGCGTTATGTAGAAACCAGGCGGCCGGATTTAATTCCTCATCTTACTTCAGCTCGGTCACCGCATATTCATTTAGGCGGAGTGATAAAAACTCACTGGGCTAAAAAAATGAATCTTGATCCAAAAAATATCATTGTTGTTTCGGTAATGCCCTGTACCGCTAAAAAATATGAAGCAACTAGACCAGAATTAAAAGTTAATGGTCTAAATCCAGTTGATCACGTTATTACCACGCGTGAATTTACGTTGATGATTAAAGAGGCTAGAATTAATTTTGCTAATTTAAAACCGGGTAACAGTGATTTAATCTGGAATAACGGTAGTGGAGCGGGGGTAATTTATGGTGCTTCAGGAGGAGTAATGGAATCAGCCCTTAGAAGTGTGGTTTGGCATTTAGAAAAAAAGAAAGAAATGCAAAGATTAGAGTTTAAGGAAGTCAGGGGGCAAGAAGGAATAAAAGAAAGCATAATCAAAATAGGTCAGAAAAAAATTAGGTTAGCGGTTGTTAGTGGTCTAGGAAATATTGATAGAGCCTTAAATCATCTAGATAAATACGATTATGTTGAAGTGATGAGTTGTCCCGGAGGCTGTATCGGTGGCGGTGGGCAACCAGCGCCGGCTTCTAATGAAATCAGGGCTAAAAGAGCGGCCGCTCTTTATAGCATTGATAAGACACAAAAGATTAGACGAGCTCATGAGAACAAAGAGGCGATGGAAGCAATTAATTTTATTAAAGAAAAAGGATTGGCTAAGAAAGTCCTTCACACTAGTTTTAAAAAGAAGAAATAAAAAAGAAGCTCCTAGATGGGGCCTCTTTTTTTGTTATTTTAGGTGTTTACTAAGCAGATTATTCCCGTTATAATAATAAGGCTATGATTATTCCAAATTACGTCTTAGAAGCGCTAGAAAAGCTAAAAAAAGCTGGTTTTGAGGCTTATATTGTCGGCGGCTGTGTCCGCGATTTTTTGATGGGGAAAATCCCAAAAGACTGGGATTTAACCACCAACGCCAGACCAGAGCAGTCTCTAGGTGTTTTTCCTGGTGGTAAATATGAAAATAGCTTTGGCACCGTTATTTTGCCGATTAGAGATGGGAATGATAATTTACTTGATGTCTTAGAAATAACCACCTATCGTAGTGAACAAGGCTATTCCAATCATCGTCATCCTGATGAGGTTGTTTTTGAAACGGAAATTGATAAGGATTTAGAACGCCGTGACTTCACTGTTAATGCTTTAGCACTTACTCCGGAAGCAGATAGCTCTAAGGTAAGTGATGGTAGTCGCCTGATAGAGATTGAGGGTCAGTCATATTTGTTGATTGATTTATTTGGTGGGGAAAAAGATATTCGCAAGAAAGTATTACGAGCAGTTGGTGAACCTAGTATTCGTTTTAAAGAAGATGCTTTGAGAATGATGCGGGCGATTCGTTTCGTTTCTCAACTTGATTTTGAATTAGAACCAAAGACCCAAAGAGCGATTATTAAGTTGGCCGGCAGTATCAAATTTATTTCCAAAGAGAGAATTAGAGATGAACTTGTTAAGATTTTATCTTCAGATAAACCAGCTGAAGGAATTAGATTATTGCATGATTGTAAATTACTGCAATATATTTTACCGGAGCTTGAAGAAGGGGTTGGGGTAAAACAAAGCCGTCATCACATTTATCAAGTTTATGAACATAATGTTTTAACCTTAAAACATTGCCCTAGTTCTCAGTGGCAAGTACGCTTTGCCGCCTTACTCCATGATATTGCTAAACCAAAAACCAGAAGGATAATTGACGGCATCGCTACTTTTTATAATCACGAATACGCTGGGGCAAGGATGACTAGACGGATTATGGAGCGTTTGAAGTTTTCTAATGAAGATACAGAAAGAGTAGTTAATCTAGTTAAAAACCACATGTTCTATTATCAGGTTGGCGAAGTGACTGCTGCTTCTGTACGCCGCTTGATTGCGAAAGTTGGTCGGGAAAATTTACAGGATTTAATTCATCTTCGTATGGCTGATCGTGTTGGATCGGGTACCCCTAAAGCGCTGCCATATAAACTGCAGCATTTGCAGTACATGATGGAAAAAGTGCAAAACGATCCCATTTCTGCTAAAATGCTAAAAATTAATGGCGATGACCTGCAAAAAGAATTAAAGATGGCCCCTAGCCCTAAAATGGGGGCAGTGATTGATGTGCTCCTAGCTGAAGTACTAGAAGACCCCGAAAAGAACAACAGAGAAGGACTATTATTAAGAGCTCGAGAGTTAGAAAATTTTAATTTAGCAGAACTGCGCGCTCAAGCTAAAGAGTTAATTGAAGAAAAAAGAGAAGAAGAAGATAAAAATATTAAGAAAAAATATATAAAAAGATAAATATAAAATTATGCAAAAAAGATTTCTTATTCTTGGCATCTTTGCCTTAACACTAACTCTCGCTGCTTGCGGGACTAATAAAACAAACATAGTTAGTGATGATAATTATTTAGAAACTGATAATCAATTATCTACTGAAACAACTTCACTGGAAGGGAAAACAGCAGATTTACCAATAACTAATAATATAATTAAAGAAACTGAGACAGTCGCACCTGCTACTGACTTAGCCACCACAACTAATATGGAAAGAGTTTTAAAGGATCAACAAGATTTATTTGCCGACTACTCTGGGGCAATTATTAAAACCAGTGAAGGGAATATTGAGGTTAAGTTTTACCCCGAGTCACCAATTACCGTGAATAATTTTATGAATTTAGCAAAGTCTGGGTTTTATAATAACACCAAATTTCATCGTGTGATTAAAGATTTTATGATTCAAGGCGGTGATCCACTAACTAAAGAAGATAATACCATGGTTTATGGCACCGGTGGTCCGGAATATCGTTTTGCTGACGAAATTAATAACCACAAACTAGTAGCCGGCAGTTTAGCGATGGCTAATGCTGGTCCAGGCACTAATGGTTCCCAGTTCTTTATTGTGACTTTAGATGAAACTCCCTGGCTTGATGGAGCTCACACCAACTTTGGTTATGTTGTTAAAGGAATGGATGTGGTTAAGAAAATTGAAGCCACTGAAACCGGTGCTAGAGACCTACCTACTAAGAATATCGTTGTAAAGAGCATTGAGTTGGTTAAATAAACACCTAATAAATAAAAAGACTCTTTAATTGTAAAAGAGTCTTTTTCTTTTTTTATTTCTAATTATTTTTTATTCCAAGAAAGTGCCAATAAGGATCAAATTCTATTTCATAAAATGAGAGGAAGAGATCTTGTCCAGAACAACCTATGTTTGGACAAAGTTGACAGTGTCTCCTAAAACTCCAAACAGAGCCAAGAGCGACAATTGGTAATTGTTGCAACTTTAGTAGTAAGATTTTTAGGGTCAATAGTTCCATTAAATTTGCCGGTCGATAACCAGCTGTTTTCATTTCGTAGATAGCAGTTTTAAAATGAATTTTACGGTTGAAATAAAATATTTTAGCTACAACATCAACTTTTTTTCCAATCATTTTTTGAGGAATTGGAAAATTTTCATTTTTAATATTGCTATTTCTCCAGCTATAATTGCCATCAGCAATAGTTTGTTCTAACGTTCTACTATAATCGATTGTTAGATTTATTAATTCTCCATTTTCCATTTTTTCATTTTTTTATTTTTAAAAAACTATAGGAGTATTATGCAATTTTTAATAATTTTTGTCAACTCTCCCCAAAAACAAACAAATCATCTATAATAAAATAGCTTATAATTATTAAATAGCTTATGAAAATATATTTAGATAATGCCGCGACAACATATTTAGATCCACGAGTTTTAGCTAAAATGAAGCCATATTTAGGCAAAGAATACGGTAATGCTTCCTCTATTCATTATATGGGGCAGAGTAATAGCTTAGTTTTGGAAGCGGCTCGTGATAAGGTGGCCCAGATATTAAATTGTCCTAGCCGAGGGCTAGTCTTTACCAGTGGGGCCAGTGAGGCTAATAATTTGATTATTAAAGGGGTGATGCTAGCTAATACTGATAAAGGGAAGCATCTAATTGTTTCAGCGATTGAACACCCTTGTGTCTTGCAAGCTGCCAGACAACTTCTGAAGCTTGGTTTTGAGCTGGACTTAGCTCCAGTTAAACAAGATGGTTTAGTTGATCTAGAAGCTTTAGAGAAAATGATTAGACCAGACACGGTTTTAGTTTCGATAATGGCTGTTAATAATGAAATTGGGTCCATTCAAGATTTAAAGAAGATTACCCAGTTAGTTCATGAGAAAGGGGCCTATTTTCATAGTGATATTGTTCAGGCCATTCCATATTTAAAAATTGATATTAAAGATTTGGGACTGGACTTTGCTAGTATTAGTGCTCATAAATTCTATGGACCCAAAGGCGTTGGTCTAGCATATCTTAATCCCATGGTTAAGATAGAGCCGCTAATCGCTGGCGGGGAACAGGAAAATGGCAAACGGGCCGGAACTTATAATTTACCGGGGATAGTTGGTTTAGCCACTGCCTTAGAATTGGCTTATCAAGAAAGAGAGCAGCACATTACCTTAGTAAAAGAATTAAGAGATTATTTGTGGTCAGAAATTCAGAAAGAGATTCCAGAGGTTAGTCTTAATGGAAACTTAGAAAACCGTAGCCCTAATAATCTTAATATTTTATTTTCTAGAATTGAGGGAGAGGCAATTTTAATGGATTTATCCATGAAAGGCATTTGTGTCTCTACCGGTTCTGCTTGTAGCGCCCACAATCTTAAAACCTCCTATGTTTTACAAGCAATTGGCTTGACCTTAGATAATTTAAATAGTAATATTAGGTTTACTTTAGGAAAATTTAACACTAAAGCGGAGATTGATTATACTGTTAAAGCTTTAAAGAAGACAATTACTCGTTTACGTAGTTTTACGCCGATTAAAAAATAATAAAAATTATGTCACTTAATTATACTAAAAAGACAGTAGAGCATTTTCTTCATCCTAAAAATATTGGTGAAGTTAAAAACCCTGATGCGGTTGCTGAAGTAGGTAACATGGTTTGTGGTGACCAATTAAGTTTTTCTCTTAAAGTAGAAGATGGTCGCGTTAAAGATATTAAGTTTTTGTCTTTTGGTTGTGCTTCTAATATTGCCACTGCTTCTATTATGACTGAAAAAGTGAAGGGAATGACCTTAGAAGAGGCTAAAAACTTTCAGTGGAAAGATATTGTTGAGGATTTAGGTGGACTACCAAAGCAAAAAATTCACTGCTCCATTCTGGCTTCGGAAGGCTTAAAAAAAGTAATTGAAGCCTACGAAGAAAAAAATAAAAAAGACTAATAAAAAAACATCCGCCAGTAGCGGATGTTTTTGTTTTCAGCTATATGTTCAAGTGAATTTTTTAGACTGAATTTTTGAAAAGTTAGAATCTCTTTTCAAGAGGGCGAGCTTCGTTAACAACTACACGGCGACCATCAATTTCTTGATTGTTCCACATAGCGATGGCAGCATCAGCTTCATCATCATTAGCCATTTCTACGAAACCAAAACCCTTGGAGCGTTGAGTCATTTTATCCTTGATAACTACTGCAGATAAAACGCTTCCTGCTTGAGAGAAGGCAGCAGCAAGGGATTGATCAGTAGTACCCCAAGCTAATCCGCCGACAAATAATTTTTTCATGTTTTTACTTTCTTGGTTATTTTTAGTTAAAAAAATAACCTTTGTTTAAAAAGGTAAGACGACCTTTTCCTAGTTAATAAATAGATAGTGAGAACACCTCTATATTTTTTTAGAATACTTACAAAAAGAATTATAACATTTAACCAGAAATTGTCAAATAAAAAAAATAAGCCCCCGCGGAGCGGGGGCTTAAGTTTTAATATTAGGAAACAATCACTTTGACCCCTTTACTCATAGAGGAGCAAATACTGACCGATTTAATATATGAACCTTTAGCAGATGATGGTTTTGCCTTTCTAATGTTATCAATTAAGGTATTGTAGTTTTCTACCAATTTGTTGGTGTCAAAGCTGACTTTACCGATTAAACAATGCAAATTAGCAGTATCATCATTCTTATAACTGATTTTACCTTTCTTAAGTTCAGAAACAGCCAGAGCGACGTTAGGGGTAACGGTATCGTTTTTAGGTGATGGCATCAGTCCGCGAGTACCTAAGATTTTAGCAATTGAAGCTAGGTTTCTCATCATGGCTGGTTCAGCGACGGCGACCTCAAAATCAGTCTTACCACTTTTCTTAATTTCTTCAATTAAGTCTTCACCACCAACTAAATCAGCACCAGCCTCTTTAACCGCCTTCTCATTTTCTGAAGAAACAAAAGCGGCTACACGCACAGTTTTACCAGTACCATTGGGCAGGGAAACAGCGCCACGAACTTGTTGATCACCTTTTTTAGGGTTAATACCTAGGCGGAAATGCACTTCAACTGATGAATCAAATTTGGTGCTGGTAATTTGTTTAACAATTTCTAAAGCTTCGCTAATGTTGTAAGTTTTGTTAGCGTCGTAGATTTTAGAAAAATCTTTAGCTTTTTTAACAATCTTTTTTGGAGCAACCGCTTCTTTTTTGGCGGTAGTCTTAACAACTTTCTTTTCTTCTTTTTCTTTTTTCATATTTTTATTTAGTGGTGCAAGCGTTTTTTAAACTCCCACGTTAATTATATTAATCTTTAATTTCAATACCCATGTTGCGAGCAGTACCAGCAATGGTATTCATTGCTGCTTCAACAGAGTTAGCGCTCAAGTCAGACATTTTTTTCTCAGCAATTTCTTTTAATTGTTCGCGAGTAATTGAACCAACTTTATCAGTCAGTGGTTTACCTGACCCTTTAGCTACTTTGGCTGCCTTCTTAAGTAATTCAGCGGCAGGAGCAGTTTTAGTAATAAAATCATAGGTTCTGTCTTCATAAACAGTAATTTCCACTGGAACAATTTCACCCATCTTATCAGCTCTGGTCGCATCATTAAACTTCTGACAGAATTCAGCAATGTTTAAACCATGTTGACCTAAAGCTGGTCCGACTGGAGGGGCTGGATTTGCCTGACCGCCAACGATTTGTAATTTTATTTTAGTTTTAATTTTTTTTGCCATAAAATGTTGTTACTAGTTTGGGGCAGAAGCATTCCCCTTACAGTGTATTATTTATACTTTTTTAACTTGTAAGAAATCAAGTTCAACTGGAGTCTCGCGGCCGAAAAGATTAACATTAACCTTAACCTTTCCTTTTGCCTCATCAATAGCAGTAACTTTACCCTCCATATTTTTAAATGGCCCTTCATTAATTTTAACTGGGGAGCCAATAATAATATCAATTTGGAATTTAGGATCCTCAACACCCATGCGTTTTTTAAGAGACTCAACTTCTTCTTCACGAATTGGGGTCGGGATGGTGCCGGTACCAATAAAACCAGTGACATTCGGAGTGTTTCTAACAATATACCAAGATTCATCGGTTACAATCATTTCTACCAAGATATAGCCAGGAAAAATTTTCTCTTCAACAACTTTTCTTTTACCATTTTTGATTTTTACTTTTTTCTCAGTAGGAATTAAGATACTAAAAATCTTATCTTCCATATCCAAAGATTCAATTCTTTGTTTTAAGTTCTGGGCGACATTTTCTTCATAACCTGAATAGGTGTGAAGAACATACCAGCGTCGGCCTTGATTTAAAAGTTGTTTGGCCATAAAGATACCAACACCTGAAAGATTCTAAAATAATTGTTATTATTAGAATTCTTTCTAATGTACTATTAAAATTAAAGATTGTATAAGAAAGCTTTGATGCCTAAGTTGAAAATGTAGTCCAGTGAACCTAAAAAGATGGCCACCCCTAAGCTAATACCAATAATTAGCACCGTGTAGCGATAAGTTTCTTTCTTAGTTGGCCAAGTGACCTTTTTCATTTCTTCAACTGAATCTTTGATGTAACTTGTAATTTTACTCATAACTTTCTAATAGAATTTTGTATTGCCTAATCTGGCAAATTGCTTAATTTAAAAACAGCCTTTTTGGGCCAGTTTTTTCTAACTAAATAATACATAATCAGAAGATACTTGTCAACCGATTTATTTGCTTTTTACACCTAAAGACGGTAAAATTAACAAGTAAGGCATTTTAGACTTATAAAATGCTAATTTTAGCTAATAATCTATGGTCAGCCCCAATTTAGTCAAGAAAAATCAAGAATCAAGCCCAGCGGAAATCAATGAAAGTGCCAAGCGCCTTTTTCAGGTTATTTATAATGAACAAAATAAAAAAGTGAGCGGTGGCGTTGATGATACTCCTAAAATTAGCGTCTCAACTGTTGTTTCTAAATTAGCCTTCTTTTATGAGAAAATTAGAAATGCCATTGATTATGATGAAGATCATTTACTAAGAAAGAATGCCATTATCAGAATTCTTAAAAGACAAGTTGTAATTGAAGGCGCTATTAAGTCAGTTGATACGACAGAAATCTCTACTCATCTACTGACCGAACTTATTAGAGGGGCATATCTACCAAATGATAAAATACCTGAAACGAAAATTGTTTCAGTGGCGAAGATGCTTGATAAGTATATTGAACTCAAAAATATTTGTGTTTCACAGATTGGTGGTGAGTTGGATTTAAAAAAAGATGTCTCTAAAATTAAAGAAGTAATTGATGAAAAAAATGCTTTGGTTAATTGGATTTTGTCTTTAGCGGCCTGTGAGATTGAGGAGAGTCTAGGGACTAATAAAGTTAAGCAGGCTATGATTGCTAACCTGTATGATTTTTTAAGTAAAAACATCAAATTATCAAATAGTTTGGCTTTTGAAGCTGATTTAGAGATTCAAACATATTTAAGTATTTGTCGTACCTATGGTAAGTTTGATGAGGACATGATTTCTTTCGTCTTGTTTAAATATTACAACGACAACTGGTTGGATGTTGAGTCAGGATCAGTGGAAATAAAAAGTATTGCTGCGACAGCCAGGGATTTAAGGCTAGAAGTAAAGCGCCAAATAGAGCATCCGCTTGTAAAACAGCTTGATAAGGTCACTAAAAAATATGCACTTTACTCCTCCATCATGGCGGAAACGGTAGAGAAAGATCCGGTTAAGGTTTATAACCAAATCTACTCTAATGAGAAATCATTTTTTTCAGATGTAAAGAAGGTTTGCGAAGCTAAATATAAAAAAGCTAAAAGTCGTTTGTGGCGTGTGGCTTTCCGCAGTATTATTTATATCTTTTTAACAAAATCAATTTTTGTTTTTGCTTTAGAAATTCCAGCCACTCAGTGGTTTAATGAGCCAATTAATGTGACCTCATTAATTATTAATGTTATTTTCCCAGCTTTCTTGTTGTTCTTTATTGTCTTTCTAACTAGAACTCCGGGCGATTCTAATACTAATAAGATTATTGAAGGGATTAGAGAATTATTCTTTGTCGGTTATGAGCGCAAAGGCCCGATAGTGCTAAGAGCTAAGGGTAAAAGAAACTTTATTGTTAATTGGATTTTTAATTTAATCTATACGGCCGCTTTCTTTGTGTCACTCTATTTCATTATTAAAGTTTTAGACTATATTCACTTTAACTGGGTTAGTATTGTAATTTTCTTATTCTTCTTAGCCTTTGTTTCTTTCTTTAGTATTGTTACTACTAAAGGCATTAAAGATTTGATAGTCATTGAAAGAAGGGAGAACATCTTTTCACTACTGATAGACCTTTTCTATATGCCCATAATTTTAATTGGTAAATGGCTCTCCAGTAATGTTTCCAAAGTTAATGTCTTTATTTTTGTCTTTGACTTTATCATTGAAGCCCCCTTTAAAGTCCTAGTTGAGGTGGCGGAAGATTGGACAAAGTATATTAAAGAAAGAAAGGACAATGTTGAATAATATTATGTTAGGAACTCTTTATGTTGTCGCTACGCCAATTGGTAATTTAGATGATATCAGCAAGCGGGCTTTAGATATTTTAGCCCAGGTTGATTATGTCCTGTGTGAAGACACTAGAACCACTAAAAAACTACTTGATCGCTACCAAATTAAAACTGACACGATTTCTTATCACCAGCATTCTGGTTCTGGTAAAATAGATCAGATTATTCGTTATCTAAAAGAGGGAAAGAGTTTGGCCTTAGTCTCTGACGCTGGTACTCCCGGCATCTCTGATCCTGGTGCAGCCCTAGTATCCCAAGTCAGGGAAGAGTTTGGCAAAGAGCTCAGTATCCAAGGTATTCCTGGCCCCTCAGCAATTATTACTGCGCTGTCAATTTCGGGTTGGCCGGTTGATCGTTTTGCTTTTTTTGGTTTTTTACCTCATAAAAAGGGGCGTCAGACAATGATTAAAGAAATCCTTAAGCAAGATTATCCAGTTGGAGTTTATGAGTCAAAACACCGCATTATCAAACTAATGGAAGAGCTTAATTTATTTTCTAGTGAAGCAAAAATAAAGTTAGAGGTCATGTTAGGCCGTGAGCTGACTAAAATGTTTGAACAGTGTTATTTTGGTTCTCCTTTAGAATTAGCAGAGCAATTAAAATCTGACTCACAGATGAATAAAGGGGAATTTGTCGTTTTAATTAGAAAGAAAAAATAATTATGCCCAAGAATTTTTATATTACTACCACCTTGCCTTACACCAATTCCGATCCTCACATTGGTTTTGCCACTGAACTGATTAAAGCTGATGTCATTGCTCGTTGGCAAAGATTAAATGGCGCTGAAGTCTTTTTTAATACCGGCACCGATGAACATGGTCTGAAAATTTATCAAAATGCTCAGGAGGCTGGGCTTAGTCCTAGAGAGTATTGCGACCCTTATGCCGCTAAATTTAAAGCTCTAAAAGAAGCCTTAGATTTAACTTTCAATAACTTTATTCGCACCACTGATGAACATCACGTGGTGGCCGCTCAAGAATTTTGGAAACGTTGTCAGGCAGCTGGCGATATCTACAAAAAAAACTATCAGGTAAAATACTGTGTTGGCTGCGAGCTGGAAAAACAAGAATCTGATTTAGAAAATGGCCGCTGCCCCTTTCATCCCAGTAGAGAACTAGAAACTATTGAGGAGGAAAATTATTTTTTTCGTTTTTCAAATTATACGGAGAAGTTGCTGAAATTTTATGAAGCTAATCCTAATTTTGTAATCCCTAATCATCGCTTTAATGAAATTAAAAATTTTGTGGCGGGCGGTTTGCAAGATTTTAGTATTTCCCGTTTAAAATCAAAAATGCCTAACGGTGTTCCGGTGCCGGGTGATGATAGCCAGGTAATGTATGTTTGGTTTGATGCTCTAGTTAACTATATTTCTTGCTTGGGCTGGCCAGAGGAAGAAAAGAGTTTTACTCAATTTTGGCCGGGCCTGCAGGTTTGTGGCAAAGATAATTTAAGACAACAGACAGCGATGTGGCAGGCAATGCTCATGTCAGCTGGACTGCCTAATTCAACCCAAGTTCTAGTCTTTGGCTTTTTAACTGCTAATGGGGAGAAAATTAGCAAAAGTGCTGGTAACGGCGTTGATCCCTTTGAATTTGCTTCCAAATACGGCGCCGATACTCTGCGCTACTATCTTTTAACCGACATTTTACCTTTTGAAGATGGCGATTTTTCTGAGGAAAGACTGAAAATAAAATATAATGCCGATTTAGCTAATGGTTTAGGAAATCTGGCTGCTAGGGTCGCCACCTTGTTAGAAAAAAATGAAATTGTTACTAATTTGGAAATTAATTTTGCTAGTTTAGCTTGGGCAAGAGATTTTGAACAAACAATTACAACTTATAAATTTAATGAAGCTTTAAATATTTTGTGGCAACAGGTCAGAGACTGTAATGAAAAATTAAGTAGCGCTGCTCCGTGGAAAATGACAGACCGCGAAGAAATTAACAATTGTCTTAGGCCAATTGCGCAAGAGATTTTAAATATCGCTTATTTTTTACAAATATTTATGCCAGGTGTCGCCGCTAAGCTAATTACACAGTTTAGCCAGGGGCAAATAAAAAAAGGAGAGGCCTTATTTCCTCGCCTAAGCTAAAAATATGTCATACTTTGATATTGCTCTGTTAGTGATTTTAGCCATCTTTACTTTTAATGGTTTAAGAAAGGGGTTAATTAGATTATTAGGCCAATTTGTTGGCTTAATTGTGGCGGCTTATGTTTCTAGTCACTTTTATTTAAACTTTTATGACTGGGCTAAGGGGTTTGTTGATTGGGGTGAGGGCACAGAAAAGTTTTTATCATTTATTATCCTCTTTACTTTAGTTAGTAGTTTAGTTGGGGTGGTCTTTATCATTATTGAAAAAGTTTTCAACTTAATCTCCATTATTCCTTTTACCAAGCTCATTAATCGCTTGTTAGGTGGTGTACTTGGTTTGTTGGAAGGAGCTTTAGCTCTGGGTTTAATTTTATTTGTTGCTGCTCGTTATACCTGGGTTGATAGTTTGATGGGTAACCAATTAGCCGTTTCTACAGTAGCACCATCTTTAGTTAAAGTAGCTGATATCTTATTACCGTTTTTACCGGAAGCGCTTAAGGTGCTTAGTTCCGTTATTGGTTAGCTTTTTATGTACCTAGAGATTAATCCCGCAAAAACATCAAGCGCCCTGCGGGCGCTTATTGTTAATTATTTAAAAAGTGGAAAAATAATTGTTTATCCCACTGACACCATTTACGGACTCGGCTGCCTGGCAACTAATCAAAAAGCAATTTTAAAAATTAGAAGGATTAAAAAAAGAAGTGTTAATAAGCCATTTATTATTTTAGTTTCTAGTCTGAAGATGGTTAAAGATTATTGTTTTATTTCTCAGAAGCAAGAGCTTATTTTAAAAAAAATCTGGCAACAAAAGCGGCCAACCTCCGTCATTTTAAGGTCAAAAAACAACTTACCAAAGGCAATTATTTCTAAAAATCAGACTCTAGCTGTGCGTTTGCCTAAAAGTAATTTTTTGCGTAAAATAATAAGAGCAAGTGGCGTACCGCTAGTTTCTACCAGTTTTAATCTTAGCGGTGAGCCGGTTTATCAAGAAATCAGCCAAGCACTAAAAATCAGAGGGGTTGATTTGTTTTTAGATGCTGGGCATTTAAAGCAACAAGCCTCCAAGATTATTGATTTAACGGGTGAGGCTTTAAAAATTATTAGACCATAATTTTATGAATAATATTAATTTAGAAAATCAGGCTGATACATTACAGCCTTTCAAGCAAAGAAAAAAAAAGAATCTTTGGGGTCTTGTCCTTATTTTACTAGTTAGCTTTTCTTTTGCTGGCGGTTTTTATTTAGGGCAAGGGAAGTCTCCAGTAGATAGACAAATTGCTCTAGGAGAAAAAACAACTGAAGTAAATGAAGATGCTTTTGATTTTGGTATTTATTGGGAGGTTTGGGATGCGCTACGATCTAATTTTGTTTATAAGAACAAGATTAAGGATAAGGAAATGTTTTATGGCTCTTTAAAGGGCTTGGCTGCTTCCTCAGATGATCCTTATACTGTTTTTATGACCCCAAGTGAAACCGAAGAATTTGCTAATGATTTAGCTGGTACTTTTGAAGGTATTGGGGCTGAAGTGGGGATGAGAAATAACACTATTACCATCGTAGCTCCTTTGTCTGGTATGCCAGCCGAAAAAGCTGGGCTTAAAGCAGGAGACAAGCTTTATGCAGTTAATGGAGAAAGCACTATTGGGTTAACCGTTGATGAGGCGGTTAAAAAAATTAGAGGGCCAAAGGGAACCGAAGTTACTTTAACAGTTATAAGAGACAAAGAAACAACCCCAAGAGAAATTAAAATTACTCGTGGAGTGATTGTTGTTAAAAGTGTGGCGGTGACTCACCGACCAGATGGCATTTCTGTTATTAAAGTAAGTAATTTTAATGATGACACCTTAGCTCTATTTAAATCAGCTGTTAAAGAAGTGAAAGAAAAAAAAGCGAAGGGGATCATTCTTGATTTAAGAAATAACCCAGGTGGTTACTTAGATACCGCGATCGCGATGGCTAGTGAATGGATTCCTGAAGGCCCAGTTGTGCTTGAGCAATTTGGTGATGGCGGTCGTAATGAATATAATGCCTACGGCGCTCCACAGCTTGATGGTTTTAAGACCATAGTTTTAATCAATGGTGGCAGTGCTTCTGCTTCAGAAATAGTTGCTGGTGCTTTAAGGGATTATCATAAAGCTACCTTAGTTGGTGAAAATACTTACGGTAAGGGATCAGTGCAAACATTGCGTGGTCTTAGTGACGGCTCTTCTATGAAAATTACCGTAGCGCTATGGATGACCCCTAATGGTGATTTCATTAATGAAAAGGGCCTGCTCCCTCAAGTAGAAGTTAAACTGACTAGTGAAGATGTTGATAAAAATCGCGACCCTCAATTACAGAAAGCTGTAGATTTAATCTTAAAAGAAGTAAATTCAAAAGGTAATAGTAAGTAAAAAAATAAGCGGTCTTTTTTGACCGCTTCTTTTTATTAGTTTTGATCGTCCAGTTCGCCGAGGTATTCAAGTTGTTCTTGAATGACCTCTTTGTTAATGATGGAAAGAATTTCTTCTTTTTCCAAAAAAGAAATTTTTTCTTCATTAAACTTTAAGTTACCATTGAGATGTGCATCTATGATGTCCATATTGTTGGTCATCATCGCGGCTAGCGTTCTGTAGCTAGCATCTTCAATTTCTACTCCGTCTGGTCCCTCAACGCAGAACCAACGACGATCTTTAGTTACTGTAAATTCCGTTGCTGTTGTCATGTTGCCTCCTTATTTTGTGTAATTAATATATATAATAACAATTAATCTTTGTCAATCTATGTCTTACCAAACCACTAAGTTAGCTTCAAAAAAAGAAAAATTAAACACCAAGTATATCTTTGTGGTTGGTGGAGTAATGTCAGGTGTTGGTAAAGGGGTGACCGCTGCTTCAGTGGGTCAGATTCTACAAAGCCGCGGTTACAGGGTGAGTGCGGTTAAAATGGATCCTTACATTAATGTTGATGCCGGCACGATGAACCCAATTGAGCATGGGGAAGTTTTTGTGACTGAAGATGGTGATGAGACTGATCAAGATATTGGTAACTATGAAAGATTTTTAAATACTAATATCTACAAGATAAATTATATGACTACTGGTCGTATTTATCAAAGTGTGATCAGTAAAGAAAGAAATTTAGAATATAAAGGAAAGTGTGTGCAAGTAGTGCCGCATATTCCCATGGAAATAAAAGAACGAATTGATAAGGCGGTAGAAAAAACTGGGGCCGAAATTATGATTATTGAAATTGGCGGTACAGTTGGTGAATATGAAAATTTATTATTTTTAGAAGCCGCTAGAATTACTAAACTTTATCATCCGAAAGATGTTTTAACTATCATGGTTTCTTATCTACCAATTCCTAACATGATTGGTGAAATGAAAACTAAACCCACTCAGCATGCGGTGCGTAACCTGCAAGGTGCTGGTATTCAACCGGATTTAATTGTCGCTCGCAGTGAAAAACCACTAGATAATCACCGTAAAGAAAAATTGGCGATTAATTGTAATGTGGCGATTGAAGATGTTATCAGCGCTCCTGATGCCAGCTCAATTTATGATATTCCGCTTAATTTTGAAAAGGATAATATTAGTCAAAGAATTTTAGAGAAATTAAGTTTACCTCTTAGATTTAAGGAAACAAAGAACGAAGCTTGGAAAAAAATGGTTGCCAGTATTAAGAATCCGAAGGGCAGTGTTGAAGTGGGTATTGTAGGAAAATATTTTTCAACCGGTGAGTTTTCTTTAACTGATTCCTATATTTCGGTAATTGAAGCCGCAAAACACGCTGGTGCTCATAACCGGGTAAAAGTTAATTTACACTGGATTAATGCTGAGGATGTTGAAAAAGATGGGATTAAAGTTCTTAAAGGTCTAGATGGCATCATCGTTCCTCAAGGTTGGGGTAGCCGGGGAGCGGAAGGCAAGATTCAGACTATTAAGTATTGCCGTGAAAAGAAAATCCCTTATTTTGGACTGTGTTATGGTATGCAAATGGCGGTGATTGAGTTTGCCAGAAACGTGGCTAAATTATCAGATGCCAATTCAGCTGAAGTAAATCCCAAAACTAAAAATCCCGTCATCCATATTATGCCCGATCAAGCTAAATTAATTGCCGAGAAAGGTTATGGAGGGACTATTAGACTTGGTGGTTGGCCTTGTAAAATAACCGCTGGTACACATTTAGCCTTAGCGTATGAGCAATTTACCAAACAAAAAACAATCAGTGAGCGTCATCGCCATCGTTTTGAATTTAATAATGAGTACCGAGAAAAGTTTGAAAAGTTAGGATTGATAATTGCTGGCACCTCACCTGATGGTCAGATTGTAGAAGCGGTAGAGTTAAAAAACCATCCCTTCTTTATCGGTGTTCAATTTCATCCGGAATATATTTCTCGGCCACTGGCACCGCACCCTTTATTTGTGGAATTTGTTAAAATCTGTAATAATTTAAAAAAATAATAATCAAAAAAGTTCGGATTAATCCGAACTTTTTGTTTTAAGTAAATCTCTAATTTCAGTTAGAAGTTCTTGGTCTTTAGTCACTTTTGGTTCTTCTTTTTTTTCTTCTTTAGCCTCTTCTTCCTTTAGTTTATTAAGCTGGTTTTTTAGTTTGGAGAGTAATTTAATCATAAAGAAAATGGCAGCGGCGATAATTAGGAAATCAATAATATTTTGTAAGAAGTTGCCAATATTAAGAGTGAGAGCAGCCTTGTCATCAATTGCTTCGCGCAAAGTAATTTTCCAGGCAGAAAATGACCCGCCTTTAGTGAGTAGCCCAGCCAGAGGCATAATCACATCAGATACCAAGGAAGTAACGATTTTGCCGAAAGCGCCACCAACAACGACCGCTGTTGCTAGCTCAATAGCGTTACCCTTAACGGCAAACTCTTTAAATTCTTTAAAGATTTTTTTCATATATTTTTGTTTTATCTTTTTATTATAAAGCCTATAGTTCTTTTTGCCAAATTTAGTATTTTTGCAGTTTAGGTGTATAATATCAGTAACATTTATACTTATTATTATGAAAAACAAAAACAAAGTTATTCTTTTAATTTTAATTATTTTACCAATTTCACTCCTAACAGCTGTTTTATTATTTTTAAAAAATAATTCCACAGTTTCAGAAGAGTTAGTTGTCTCAAAACAAGAAGTTGATTTATCTCAAGAAGAACATGAAAGATTAATGTTATCGCTTGAGCCGCGAGCAGCTACCAGTAGTATTAATGACAGTGATGAGTATTTAAATATTATTAACTCTTTAACTCAAGAAGAGATAAATAGAACCCCTTTATCGCCAGAGCTGCTTGAAAAAATTAAGCCTAACTAAAAAGTATTTACTCTTTTATTATGTTAAGATGTCAGCCTCTTCTGGTTGACATTTTTGTTAAAATAGGTTATATTATGTGGGTCTAAATAATTAGACAAGCGAGTGGCACGTATTTTGCTACATCAAAAAGTACATTAACATGAAAAATATAATAATTTTTTGTCTGTCCCTGATTTTTTTGGGGTGTGAGCCAGATTTGCCGGAGATTATTGATGTTAAGATATCATCAGTAGACTGTGGTCAAAATTGGGCTAAGGTAAATGCGGTGGTAGTTAATACCGCTGGTAAAGAAATTAAGGAACTAGGAGTAGAAATGGGTCTGGAAATGAAATTTAAAAGAATTATTTCAACTTCATTAGACAAGGATTTCTCTATTACTATTTCTGATTTAAAACCTAACACGAAATATAAGGCGCGACCTTATATTATCTCCAGTGATGACTCTGTCGCTTTCGGCGAATATAAAGAGTTTACCACCTTAGATTACCAGAGATTTATCATTTCGGGTGCTAAAATAAAGAATTTGGTCGCTTGGTCGGGTGAGGTTTATGTTTCAGGAACTTTTCATAATCAAAAGATTGGCTTCGTGGCAAAATTTAATGCTGACGGGACACTTTCTTGGTTGAAGAATGTTCCTAATCCAGCGGATTATTCTTATCCTACTGGAGAGATGGTTGTTTCCGGTGGTGTAATTTATACCCATGTGATTAGGAATGATATTCAAGGTTTAGGAAGCGGAATTATTTATCTTGACGCTTATGAAGTTGTCACTGGAAATTTAAAGTGGAGTTTAAAACTAAGAGATGATAAAGGAACAGGCACGGGCTTAAAAATTGATGCCGATGGTAACATCTGGTCAGTGATGAGCTCAGCTGTTGCTCTTGTTTCCAAGTCTGGCATTCTGATGAAGTATAATTCTATCGGAATCGGAATAAGCGATTTCATTTTTATGGGCAGCGACTTCTTGTTTGTCGGTAGTAATGATGGCGAGGCGATGATTAAAAAGTTAGATAAAGATTTTAACTTAATCTTTAGTAAAACTTTCGGAGTGACTGATAAACCATCTAACATTCAGGATTTAGTGTATTTTCCTAATGCTAATTTATTAATACTAGGAAGATTCTCTGGATCATTGGATGGCCTTGGTGGAGCAGGGAATCCAGAATTGGATCTAATCGCTTATGAAGTTTTGGGTGATAATTTCAATCTGAAATGGGAGAAAAAATTTCCTAAGACTTACTCAATTATGTTTGCTTGTAATAGTCCAAATGACTTTTATTTGTCATCGGACAACTCGCAAACAGCGATTGGTCCAGCTAAAGTGAGTCTGGAAGGAAATATCTCTCAGTTAGCCAATTCTAAAAATGGCAGAATCACTTTAAGTGGTTCTAAAATATTTTTAGCGGACGGCGGCGAGAAGCTAACCATATACTAAAATAGAAACTCTTTTGATAAAAATCAGAAGAGTTTTTTTGTAGACGATTATTTTTAAAAAGGGTATAATATTAGTAGAACTTTATTATCTTATTTTAATCTTATGAAAAAAATAAAAGAGATGGGACTTAAAACTCCAATAATTATTATTGGCTTAGTTTTATTTTTCTCATTTTCAACTTTTTTAGTTAAAAAAGTTGGCGCTGAAACTTATAATCAAAGTATTTTAAAAGATTTCTTACAAGTAATTACCTCCGGCTCTTTTGGTGGTGGTGTTGTCACTGGTTTAGATAATCCAGATTATGGTTTGGTGGTAGCCAGTGGTAAGGTGGGGATTGGAACAACCACTTCCGATCTTTTAATGACAGTGGCCGGAGACATGGTGGTTACTGGTGAATTAAGGGTCAATGGATCATTGGATTGTCCAATATTTTATAATTCCGTATCAACTTATGGGCATAAGAGTTGGCCTGGTGATACTACTATGGCTAGGTTCAGCGGCCTTGTTCCTTCATACGGTATTATTGTTAATGAATCTGGTAGCGGTAACGATGAGCGCTTAGTGTGGTATAATTGCCGGAAAGGTGGGCAGGGTAATCCTCTTCCAAATATTAGTAATGTGATTGGGTTTACCTTACCAGGTATTGAGCTCGGAGACGTATCAACAATTTTTACAGCCGGTGATAAAAGTGTAGTTAATCCAATTTTTAGGTATGCAACCGGAAAAAACATTGGAGCGTATAATGATGTTGTCGTTGGAATTTATAATGATGCTGTTTCTAAAGCCGCTTTTTGTGAGGAGCTTGGTTTGGAGTTGGACTCTTCTACTTCTCCAAGCGGAGTATCAGCGGGGCCGTTAAATCGTTGTGTGCGATTTAATACAACGACAGGTGTTTGGAATTACGTTTCTTCCTGTTCTTTTAAATCGGGGCCAATTAATTGTAAAATATAAAATAATCTTTTAAAAACCTCTTTCTCCTTAAGAGGTTTTTTGATACACTAAAGACATGTTAAACATCACTCTTATTACAATTGGGAAAATTAAAGATCAGGCTTTAAATAAAATAGCTGGGGAGTATCTTAAAAGAATTTCTCCTTATGCTCGTTTAAACATCACCGAGTTAAAAGCGGAATCTTTTGCATCTACTAATAAGGAAAAGGCTAAAACTTTAGAAGCCGAAAGAATTGAAACAGTTTTAACTAAAAAAACTGGCGCTAAAGTGTGTCTGCTAAGTGAAGATGGAGAACTGTTTACATCCCATGATTTTGCTAGGAAATTGAACCAGGGTGAAATTATTTTAGTTATTGCTGGTAGTCTAGGTTTTGCGAAAAACTTGTTAAATAAATATCCAAAGATCTCTTTATCCCCACTAACTTTCACTCATGAAATGGCCCGAGTCATCCTACTTGAACAAATCTATCGTGCTACAACCATTTTAAATAATAAAGAGTATCATTATTAAAAGAAAAAGCTTTCTTAATTACTTAAGAAAGCTTTTTTATATGGGGTTAGTGAACCTGGCTAAGAGAATCTCTAATGATGTTTAAGATGTTCATTAGAATTTCTGTTATTAAGTCGCCAATTTCACTGGGAAGTGCGATTTTCACAATCAGGAGGATTCCTAAGAATCCGGCAATTTCTCTAAACATATATCTATTGTTTAAAGAAGGGAAATCTAGGTGACCAATCCTAGACTGTGAATGTCTTATGACAATCGCCCTTCCGAGAGCTATTTGCCGTTTATGACAGACAGTTCTCGGAAGAGGACTTACTTGTTAACTTACTTTATATAGATTACGTAAATTAACTCAATATGTTACAACAAATTATTAAAAAAGCCAAGTCCTTGTATTCCAAGGAACGAGCCGAACACTCTAAGTACTTTTTTAAGACCGCTCCGGGGCAATATGGGGCAGGGGATGTTTTTTGGGGGCTTAATGTTCCAGAAATGAAGTCAATTGCTAAAGATTACCAAGAACTGGATTTAAAGAATGTTACAGAACTCTTAAAGGACAAGGTTCATGAATTACGCCTAATCGGACTTACTATTTTAGTGGAAAAATATCAGAAGGCTAAAGCTGATAATGAGCGTAAGGAAATCTATAACTTTTATATCAAACACCGAGCTGCCGCTAACAATTGGGACTTAGTTGATTTATCGGTTTATAAGATTATGGGCGATTACTTATTGCGCCATAAGGAAGAAAGAAAAATTCTTTACCAGTTTATTAAATCAAAAAATCTTTGGGAGCGTCGTTTAGCAATGGTTTCTTGTGTGGCTTTTATTAGATTTGGCGAAACAGAAGATACTATTAAATTAGCAACGGCACTTTTAAATGACAAAGAAGATTTAATGCATAAAGCTAGTGGTTGGATGTTAAGAGAGCTTGGTAAAAGAGACAAGAAAGTATTAACTAATTTTTTAAATTCTCATGCAGACAAAATGCCCAGAACAATGTTGCGTTATGCAATTGAAAAATTTCCAGAAAAAGAAAGGCAAAAATATCTCAAGATAAAAAGGCAAAAAACCCTTTAATATCAGGCATTTTTTAAGCACCTGGCTATATCCCCTTTGTTTATTGGCAAATATTTTTGACTATGCTATAATACTCTTGTAAATAAAGGTTAATTGAAAGTTTATAATTTAAAAATAAATTTTCAATTTAATAATTTAGGCAGCAGTAATTTTTAATTAAATTTTTTTAGATTTAATTACCTATTACTAAGCCCCATGCAATTATGTCTAAAATGACAAAAGCTCAAATGGTAGCTAATTTAGCTGAAGCTACTGGCTATGCTAAAAAAGAAGTTGCAAACTTCTTAGAAATCATGGCTGAAATGACTTACAAAGAAGTTAAGAAGAATGGCGAATGCATTGTTCCTGGCTTCGGTAAGTTAGTAAAAGCTAAAAGAAAAGCTCGCGAAGGCCGCAATCCAGCTACTGGCGAAACAATTAAAATCCCAGCTAAAACTGTGGTTAAATTCCGCCTAGCTAAAGCGGTTAAGGATGCTGTTCTATAATTTTTAAACAGCTAACTTCTATACAAAAAAATCACCTACGGAATCAGGTGATTTTTTTGTTGGTTTAGAAATTTTAAAGAATCTCCATTCTAAAGGTGCCATCTTTTCTAACTCTAATAACACCATTAAATAGATCAACAATTCTGTTAATTTGGTCATTGAAATTTGTAAAGATGAAGTCATTATTCTCTCTGATCCTTTTTTCAATCTTCTCATCCATCGCCTTAAGTAGGATGATGTTGTTCTCTTTAATTCTCTGATCAATCTTCTCATCAACCGCCTTAAGCAGGATGATGTTGTTCTCTTTAATTCTTTTCTCAATCTTCTCATCAACCGCCTTAAGCAGGATGATGTTGTTTTCTCTAATCTTATCATCCATCGCCTTAAGTAGGATGATGTTATTCTCTAGCAAAAGCCGAGAAACCCCCTCTAAAGTGACTGGGGTGTTGATAGTTTCTGTTTTAGTCATAGTTTTTGGAGAATAATAAACGAAGGGGGTAAATTATTCCGAGATTAATTATTTGCTAACTATTTTAGCATTTTAAAAAGGACCCCGAAAGGGTCCAAAAGTTTAGGTTTTTTTATTAAAAAAGTAGTTTTAGAAGTATTGTCCTAGGCCATTATTTTTCAGTTTATTTTTTAGTTTAGTGCTCTTATTTAAAAATGCCAGCAGGGAGCCTAACTCTATTTTATAGCGATCTTTGACAATTTTATAACTTAAACCGGAGTCATTCTTTAGGGCTCGTCTAATGGTTTTAGGATCAACTCCGGCCAATTTAGCCGATGATGAAACAGAAAACCAAAGTTGGTTATTAATCTTTTCTGGTGAGGTGATGGTCATATAGTATTTAAGTCCAACATATCTTAGACAGAAGTAACTTAATTCTTACCTATTAATAATTAAAAGTCAAGTCTAGGGAACTATTTTTTAGAAGAAAAATCCTTAAAAAGCGTAGTCTATTTTAGGCTTAAAAACTCTTTGATACCTTGCTTTTTTCACCCAGCTATGCTAGAATTTGATAACGAAAATAGGATTATAAGAGCGGGGAACTTTAATCATTCCCTTGTTTTGTATCAAAATTTCAGAAGAAAATGGCACAATCATTAGTTCAAAAATTTAAAGATAAACAAACTATTAGCCGTCTTAAAAATAAAGACAAGGAAGTCTTTATTGAGGTGTATGATAATTTTGCTGGCGATATTTATCGCTTTGTTTATTTTAAGATTGGGCACGTTGAGGAGGCAAAAGATTTAACCTCAATGATATTCCTTAAGACCTGGAATCATATTCAGAACAATAGTTTAACCAGCGCCAGTACTTTAAGAGCCTTGCTTTATAAAGTTGCCAGAACTTCTATTGTTGATTACTACCGGGAAAATGGCTCTAAAGTAGAGTTTTCTTTAGACGATGAAGAAAGACCAATTGAAATAGTAGATGATTCTAAGGACTTAAATCAGGAAATTGACAGGCAGAATGATCTGGCTAAAATAAAGAGCAAGTTACCTTTACTTAAGGAAGAATACCGGGAAATTATTGTTTTAAAATTTGTGAACGATTTGGAGCTTGATGAAATTAGTGAAGTCACTGGCAAAACTAAAGGCAACATCAGAGTACTACTTCATCGTTCTTTGGCTGCCCTTAAAGAACTGCTAGAGGCAGAGGAGAAGTAAGCTTATATTGTAATACAAAAACGCTATAGCTTGACTGTAACGTTTTTTGTTTTTTTACGTATATTATGTCGTAATAATGCGCAATTTTATGACTGACCGAGATTTAATCAAAAAATTATCTAATCTTAGGGAAATTAAACCCGATTCTAGCTGGTTAAAAGCGAATCGGGATTCTTTGTATTCCCAAATTTCCAACTCTGGAGCCACTAATCTGTCCTCATGGACCGCTTTTGTGATTAACTTCAAGAGTTTAGTGAAAACCGCTTCCAGTCCGGCCGTTGCCTTGGCTTCATTATTACTAGTGGTTTTTGCTTCTAGTTCTTATGCGCATCTATTACTTTCTAAAACTAGACCAGACCAGTCATTATATATCGCCAGAGAAATTTCTGAAAAGGCAAAATTAAGCACCATCTTAGATACTAATGAAAGAGAGAAGATGGCGGTTAAATTTGCTGCCAATAACGCTCAAGATATTACTTCCGTTTTGGCTGACCCAGAATTTAACAATGAAGAAGAAATTGCTAAGTTAAACGTTCGTTTTAATCAAGAGATTGAAACAGTACAACGCAAGGTAGCTAGACTAGAGCAACCGCTTGTACAAAAAAATGATACAAGCGAACCAAGCAGCACCTCTTCCGATTTAATTTTAAGTGCCACTTTGGAAAAAGAAGATAGTGGTCTAAGCATTAATGATGTGACTACTGCTGTAGAGCCAAGCGTTTCTTCAACTACTAAGATTTTAGAAGAAGCCAAAAATTTATTTGATAGCAAGAATTACACTGAAGCGCTTAACAAGTTAAAAGAAGTAAATGATCTGATAAAATAATCTGCCTTAATTTTAAGGCTGAGCTGTTAGTTTATCTCACCCCCAACCCCTTCTCGGAAGATTCGTCATTTCTGATTCATCTGATTTGGTCAAACGGAAGAGATAAATTAACAGGTCCGCTTTAAAGTTCGCTTTAGACGGATCAGCGAAACCCCGTAAAGGGTCGAGTCTCGCAAGAGATGGCTTTCGTTCTGTTAAAAACCAAAAAACTCAGTGAGAAGCAAAAATCGGCTGGAAGTTCTGATGGTAAATCGATTTAGCTTTTCTTTAGAATTCGTTCTAGAGGAGCGGGATTCCGATCGATTTATTTGATGGAATCTCCGTTGATTGGCGCTTGATCTGAGTAAAAATCTCAGGAGGAAGTTGTTATTACTACTATTTTAATGACACTTACTTCTGAATCCTTAAACACAAATATGAAAAAATTACGCAAGTTTTTAACCGTTGGCGTAATGGTCATGACTGCATTTTCAATGCTTGGTCTAAGCGCAAGCGCTGCCGCTCCACAAGCTGGCGACCTTATCAAGATGGACGGATTATCATCCGTTTATTACTTGGGCAACGACGGTAAAAGATATGTTTATCCAAGTGAGGCTGTATACTTCTCATGGCACAAGGATTTCAGTGGCGTAGTAACTGTTTCTGCTTCAGAATTACAGAGCTACCCATTAGGTTCTAACATTGTAATGAGACCAGGTACAAAATTAATTAAGATCACTACTGATCCTTCTGTATATGCTGTTGAACCAAATGGCGTATTAAGAAAAATCCAAAGCGAAGCTGATGCTATCGCTATGTTTGGTGCAAATTGGGCAAAGAGAGTTGTTGACGTTGCTGACGCTTTCTTCACCAACTACACCATCGGAACTCCTCTAGCAGCTAATGAAGTTCCTGCTGGTACTTTAGTAAAAACAGCTGATTCTGGTACTATCTATTACTATGATGGTGCTAACTATCGCTCTATTGCTAACGAAGCAGCCTTCAATGCTAATAGATTTGATTTCGCTAACGTAGTTACTGTTTCTTCTGCTATTACTGCAGGTGGTTCAGCTATCTCTACTAGCGAATTCGCTTATGTTCCACAAAGCAAAACCACTGGTCCAGTTGTAACTGGTTCTGGCGTAACTGTCAGCTTATCAGCTACTACCCCAGCTGCTAACGACCTACCTATCGGTACAGCAAACACAATGTTGAAATTCAATATTACTGCTGCTAACGATGGTCCAGCTGTGATTTCTGGAGTCAAGCTAAGTGCTATTGGTTTGGGGACCCCTCAAAACATTCAGAAAATCTCTGTTTACAAAGATAATGTTAAATTAAATAACACTGCTCGTGACATTGATTCAAATAAAGAGGCGCAAATTAACTTCACAAATGCTGTAACTATTCCAGCTGGAACAACTGCTACTTTCGAAGTAAGAGCTTTGATTTCTGCAGGAACCGGTAAGCATGGTTTAAGTATTGCTAAAGCTTCTGATGTTATGGCTGGAAACACTGTTTCTGGTTCATTCCCAGTTGCTGGTAATATTTTCACTGCAGCTACTGTCGCCGTTGGTAAATTAACTTTCACTGACGACAGTGCTTTATCTGAAGTAAAATTAGGTGATAAAGGTGCTACTATTGCTAAAGTAAAATTAGCTAATGACGATGTTGAAAACATTACCGTTAAAGCAATAACCTTTAAAAAGGACCCTGCAAGTTCCGCTTCTGATAGTGTTGTTGAAAATCTAAAACTAAATTTCGATGGTCAAGAGGTTGCTAGCGCACCTTCTATATCAAATCGTTATGTTACTTTTACATTGAACAACCCAATTACTATCAATAAGAGTATCTCTAACAAGAGATTAACTGTTACTGCTGACGTAGTTGATGGAGCAGGAAAAACAATTGGTCTTGTTATCGAAGCTGCTTCTGATGTTGTGGCAACTGGTGATTACTATGGATACCAATCACAAATCGCAACTACATTAACATCAAGATTGGTTACTGTTAAAGCTGGTACTGTTAGCATTGAGAAAGTTAATGCTGCTAGTGATAAATTAAGAGTTGATGTTGATAATCAAGAAATTGGTACCTTCAAGATTACTGCTAATAGCGGTAAAAATGCTGAATTATCAACTTTAAGATTAACAATCACTTCAACTAATGATAATATTGCTGCAACTTCATCTTTCACCAAGATTGAGAATGTAGAAGTTTTCAACAAGACTAATAACACTGTTTATGATTTGTCTCATGTTTCAACAACTACAGCTTCTGGTGTAAAAGTTTATGCTAATACAAGCATGGGCTTAATGTTAACCAGTGGTGTTACAAATGAATTAGTAGTCAGATTTGATACCTTATCAACTGCCACTAACGAAGATTACACTGTAAAAATTGCAGATGCTGCTAATGATTTAATCATTAAAGAAACTGGCAATGATACTGTAATTGGTGACATTACTCCTAATACAGTTGAACTTAAGAAAGTTGCTGTAGAAACAGCCGGTGCTACTTTCTCATTAAACGCTTTATCATCATCTTATACTGCTGTTATTGGCACTTCAGATGTTGAAGTTCTAAACTTCAATGTTAAAGCAGCTCAAAATTCCGATGCTTATCTTAGAGATTTAACAATCGAAAAGGAATCAGGAAGCCTTGCTTTCAGCACTCAGACAGTTTCTGCTGTTAAGCTTTGGAAGGGCGATTCATTAGTTAAAACTGTATCATCTTCACAAATTGGTGGTGGTACTGATTTAACCTTCACTGACTTAAGTGAAAAGGTTAATGCAAATGATACAAACACTTATAAAGTAACTGTTTCTTTTGTAAAGAATACTGATTCTTCTACAAAAAACATTAAATTTGCTTTAAAAGATGCTAGTATTGAAGCTAGTGATGGAAAAACTATTACTCCAACCCCAACTAGCCCATGGACAACTTTAGTTTCTGCAAGAACAGTTGCTATGGTTGGTACTGGATCTTTATATGTTGCAATGGATAATGGTGATTCTTCAACAAATAGAGATTCTTACCAATTAGCTGGCGCTGAAACAGGTGCTCTTGCTGCTTTAAAATTAAAAGCAGAAAATGAAACTGTTAAAGTTACTAAGTTAACTGTTGAGGCTAGCGAAAATCTAAACGGTCTAGTTACCGAATTAGGTATTTACGACGGTTCTACTTTAGTTGGTTCTACTAATATTATTGCCACAAGCTCTGTTATTGAGATTTCTGGTGATAAAATGATTGTTCCAATGAGTTCAAAGAACTATTACGTAAAAGCTAAATTATCTCCTATTGGAAAAGACCAGACCGGTACTTCAACTGCTGATATTACTTTAAAAGTAAACAACATTGAGGCTACTGGATATAATTCTGGTGAATCATTAGTCAACAATGGCGCTGATACTATTTTAGGTTCTGGTGAAATTGGTTATAGCACTGATTATACCGCTGCTGGTATTACTTCTAGCGCTGTATCAACACAAGTTTCTAAGAAAATGGCTGTTGTTGCTTCTAGGATTTCTAGTATTGATTTAGTTGGTAGCGCTGGAAATGTAAGTCGTTCATTAAGTCTTACAGATGGACAAGCTGCTAATGCTGCTATTATTTCAGTAACAGCTCCAGTTTCTTCTAACACTGAACAAAATGGTGATTCTATTAAAACTAGAATCAGTCAAATTGTTGTAGGAGTTGCAACTTCTTCTAAGATTACTTCTTACACTGCTTCTATCGAAAGAGTAAATGGTACCGCTGCTGCAGTAACTGGAACCCCAGCTGCTACATCAACTACTTTTGCTACTCTTTCTGGCGCTGATTATGAAGTTATGCCTGGTGAAACAGCTTACTTCTTAGTAAAAGTAGTCCCAACATTCACAGCAGCTATTGCTGGTGATAGTTCAATCAATGTAAGTTTAGATGATCTAACTACAAATCTTACTTGGAAAGACGCTTTAACAGCTTCTGATAAGACTGATTTAAGATTATCAACTACTAAAGTTGATGGTGTTACTATTAAAAACTAGTATAGTTTTTAATAAGAAATTCTTAATTCATTAAGAATTAACGAAAGACCCTCCTTCTTGGAGGGTCTTTTTGTATATAAAGAAGTTAGGTTTGATAAAAGCTTAACCACCGAGAAATCCTCGGTAGTTGGTAATGACAGCAAAACTAATAGTATTAGTTGTTTTATTATCTTTTTTCTTGACCAAATCTTGAGGTTTTCCTCATGGTCTTTTTGTTATGCTTTAAGTTTAATAATTAACTCTAAAATTATGAAAGAATTAAACAATCAAATCATTATTTATCATGGTGCTGATGGAGAGACTAAGAAGTATTAGTTTTTTGATATTTCCCTAAAATACTGCTAGAATACTGGTAGCTTAAATAATATTATTATATGACTTCAAAATTCTATCTTCGCTTATTACAAATAGGAGCTATCGCTTCTTTGTTGACTGTTTTTTTAGTCTTTTCCGGTTTGCTTTTTCCGTATATCACTTCCAAGCAGTTAACCTTTAATATTTTAACTGAGTTCTTGATGGTTTTCTGGTTAATCTTTATCTGGAAGTTTCCTTCATATCGCCCTAAAAGGTCTTTTATCACTTGGGGAATAGTTGCTTTTCTTTTGGCTATTACTTGGTCCTGTTTTTCTAGTGTTGACCCCTTGCTTAGTTTCTGGGGTGATGCGGAGAGAATGCTTGGCGTTTTTCATATTATCCACTTCTTTTTTCTTTATTTAATCTTGATCACTGTTTTTAGAACTCAAAAAGACTGGCAGATTCTTCTGGGTTCTTCAGTTTTGATTGCTACTATCGTTAGTGTGATTGGTTTAGCTGGTAATCCTTATAGCACTATTGGCAATACTGCTTATGTTAGTGGTTATATCATATTTAATATCTATTTTGCCGCTCTCTTGTTTTATCGGGCTAAGGGCCAAAATTGGCGCTGGAGTTTGCTAATTCCAGTTCTAATAATGTTACTGGAATTTAGTAAAACACGCACCTCAGGGGCGATTATTGGCCTAGGAATCAGTGTTCTTCTTGTTGTCTTCCTCATTGGTGTTCTGCATCAGAATAAAAAGATTAAAATTGCCGCTTGGAGTGCTTTAGCGGTGGCTATTTTAGTTCTTACCTTTATCTTTTCTCAGCAAGAAGCCGCCTGGTTTCAGAATTCCTTTTTAAGGAACCTAACCTCACAAAAAAATACTTTTCAAACCCGCTTAGTTTCCTGGGAAGCAGCTGCTAAAGACTTTCATAATCACCCTTGGTTTGGGGTTGGTTTTGGTAACTATGCCGACATCTTTGACCGCCACTTTAATGCTCGTTTTTATGAATATTCTAGAGGCGACACTTATTTTGATCGGGCTCATAATAATCTAATTGATATTGTCTCAACCACTGGGCTGGTTGGCTTAATCGCTTATCTAAGCATTTTTATAGCGGTTGCTTTTTATCTACTTAGAATTATCAAGCAGGACCGTCATAATTTAGAGCCGATTATTTTAATTGGCCTCTTTGTCGCTTACTTTATTCAGAATCTAGCCATTTTTGATTCTCTGGTGACTTATATTGGGCTGATGATTTCTTTGGCTTATATTTATTATCTAATTAACCCCAATTCAGAAAAAGAAACGGAAAAGAAAATTCCAGAGACTAGTCTTTTAGCTATTGGATTATTACTGGTTTTAATTTTAACTAATCACTTTAATATTAAACCGTGGAAAACTTTTAGTGGCGTTATTAATGGCTACCGTTTATTATCGCAAGGGCAGATTATGGAGTCAGTAAGCACCTATCAAGATGCCTTTAAAAATGAAACACCGCTTGATCGTGATGGCAAAAATTCTTTCTTAAATGGTCTAATGAGTAACACACAGTTTATGGAGGCTTTAAGTGATGAAGATAAAAAAATAGTAATAGATTACGCTCTAAAATTAGCTCAAGAGAATTTACTGAATAACCCCCAAGATAGTTTAATGCAGTTACAGACCGCCCAAATGTATGGCCTGGCTTTTAACTTCACTAAAGATGAGGCTTATACTGAAAAATCTTTAGAACATCTTGATTTGGCTATTGCTTTAAGTCCACAGCGCTTACCTCTATATTTCCTTAAGGCTAATATTTTAATGATGCTAGACAGATCTGATGAAGCAATCGCTCTAGTGACAAAATCAATTGAGTTTAACCCAGATTTTCCTGATGCCTACTGCAATTTATTTAAGTTTTATAAGATGACGGGTGAAGATGAGTTAGCTTTTGCAAACGGTGATAAATGTGTTGATTTTGGCGGCGCTGAGACCTTAAATATGAGTACTGAGTTTTTAGAGTTAGCAGAGCATTACTATTTAGCGGAAGATTGGGATAGAACTCTAGTCATGGCCAAACAACTAGTTGTCTTTCAGCCAAATAGTGCTGAATCTTGGAATTTACTTTCAGAGATTCATAGTAATTTAGGTAACGAGCAAGAGGCTAGTGAGGCTGCCTTCAGAGCTAAAGTTCTAAGCGGGCAGGGAGGGATAATAAAATAATATTGATTTTTTAACTGTTAGTAATATAATGATAGTATCATTATGAAAAAGACCCTGATATGGATACGTCCATATTGGGGGCTTTTTTAGTTTGAGTATCTAATTATAAAGTTGGCTATGAGTGCCGATAGCAATAAAATAGGCAGTAATCTCAATATTGTCATTTAACTCTTCAAAAATCGCTCGCCAATCTCCGGTGATGTTTATACTTCTGTAGCTACTTAGTCTTCCTACAAGTGGGTGATTATTAAGTAGCCTATTATTTTTATCCTCAATAAAAATTTCTAAGCATAACTTAAACTTATTCCTTATGTATTTTGGTGAATTTCTAAAATCTTTAATAAATCTTTTAGAGTATTCTATTTTCATTTTTTATCATCAAGAAAGGAGAGGGCTTCTCGGTTATTTTTAAAAGAATGCGTATTTTTATTTTTTTTATCGCTTTTTGATTCTTTAATAGAATTTAATAAATATTTACTTGGATGACTCTCATCTAAAGTAAAAAAGACGGCCTTATTTCTAACTAACTGTTTTAAAAAGCCATTAATTACCACACTTAGATTTAAACCTAAATCAGAGGCTATTTTCTGAGCCTCTTTTTTTACTTCTTCACTAGTTTTAATATTTATCACGGTGGTATTCATATTCTTATAGTATATATATTGTATATATTAAGTATATACAGCAATGAAGTGTCTGTCAATACAAAAAAAGACCCGGAATTACCCGAGTCTTTTTTGAATTTAGAAAAGTTTAAGCTTTAACAGTAACTGGTCTTTCAGAAACAATATTAACCACTTTTGTTGCTTTAAGGTCACCGTTAAATTTCTTTAATTTTTTGGTAGTAAATTTTACAAAACCATCAGCCACTGCGTAAAGAGTGTCATCATTGCCACGTCTTACACCAGTTCCTGGGTAATATTTAGTACCACGTTGTCTGATAATGATGTTGCCGGCCTTAGCAATTTGACCATCAGAGAGCTTAACACCTAAGCGCTTACTTTCTGAATCGCGGCCAAGCGAGGTTGAACCGGCGGCTTTCTTATGTGCCATAAATTTAGAGTGAGTCTGATCTTTAACCAAAAAAAGGCCTAAATGCCTGACTCAGTGTATCCTTATTTTTTATTATTCTAGGGAATATAATAACAAAGCTTAGCAAAACTGTCAACACTTAAAAAATCCTGATTTTTTTAATCAAAAAAACTTGAAAAAGAGCCTAATTTGCTATGTATTTTTTTAAAAAATATGTTATAATTATCTTATTAAAATAATAAGTAAAAAATTAATAAAAGTATGATAAAAGTTGATAAAAATACTTGTATTGGTTGTGGCCTATGTGCCAATATGTGTCCTGATGTTTTTGCCATGGATGACGATGGTAAATCAGAAGTAATTGGTCAGGAAAATATTAGCTGCGCTAAGGAGGCCGAGGGCGCTTGCCCAGTGAGCGCAATTTCTGTTGCTTAATCTTTATGGCGGAAAATATTATTAATAAAATTGAACAACCAGATACACCTCTTAAATCCGAAAGTATTGAAGACGTGTTAGATGCGCCTTATGTAGAACAAAGTCCAGAAAGGGAAGCTTCTTTTAATTTAGAAACTGAAGGGGCAAAAACTTCAGAAAAAAAAGAGACAGCTAGTGCCACACCTACTCCCAGCCCTAAAGTAGACGATGATTATTATGCCCGCCGCGAGAGAGAAATAGATAATTTTTTAGCCGAAGGATTGAATGAGACCTTTTTAGCTATGTCACCAGAGAAACAAAAGATTTTTAAGGCGGAAGGGGAGAAAACAGCCAGAAAAATTAATGAACTGTTAAATGCCGCCAAAATTAATGTTTCTAAAATTGTTTCCTTGATTAAAAAATGGTTAAGCTTGATTACTGGTATTAATAAATTCTTTTTAGATCAAGAAGCAAAAATCAAAGCTGATAAAATTATTAAAATGAAGGATAAGTTATAATTTAATTTATGTTAGATTTTCTTTCTTTAGGATTAAAAGATTTGGTCGCAAGCAGCTATTTCTGGCTGTTTTTTGCGTTTTTGATTTTATTTTTAGTTCCGGTTTTAATTTTTGTGGCTCGCTTTTTTATTAAACGCTCGGCCGTTAATAATAGTTATTTTGAACATCAAATTTTTTTAATAAAATTACCAAAAGAAAAACCAAAAGATGCTGAAAATACTTATACCGTTTCCCAACTTAAAGAAGAAATTGCTAAAGGAGAAACTATTTTTGCCAGTATTGGTGGTCTTAAGGCGGAGAAAGGTTTTCTGTCTTGGCTTTATGGTCGTCAAGATCATTTTTCTTTTGAGGTGGTTGCCAGTCAAAATAAAATTGCTTTTTATGTCGCCACTCCCAAAACTCATGCTCGTTATCTAGAACAACAGATTCACGCCCATTATCCCGAAGCGCTCATTGAGGAAATTGAGGATTATAATTCTTTCTCACCAGACTCTCAGGTAGCAGCTGGTTATCTAAAGACTAAAAAAAGCTATATCTTCCCAATCAAGACCTATCAGAAAATGGAGGTTGATCCGATGAATTCCCTTATTAACGTCATGTCTAAACTGTCAAAAGATGAAAGTATTGCTATTCAATATGTGGTTAGAAGTGCCGCTCCTGCTTGGCACGCCCATCTTAAAAAGGTGGTGGCTAAAATAATGGAAAAGAATTCGGTAGAACAGGGACTTAAAACAAGCAATCCAATTTTGGATCTTTTTTCTTTTGTAACAGCTAGTAACAAGCCAAAAGAGATAAATACTCCCACTCCTCCTAAAATTCTCACTGAAGTGGAAAAAGAAATGCTTAAAGCGATGGAAGAAAAAAATTCTAAGTCGGGGCTGGATGTTAATGTTAGGGTAGTTGTTTGTTCTAAGACAAAAGCTCAATCTAAATTATATTTAGAAAACATTGCCAGTGCTTTTAGTGAGTACAATAATTATTCTTATGGCAATAATTTTTCTAGAATGAGCGAGAGTGGAAATTCTTTAGTTGAAGATTTTATTTATCGTCGCTTTCAAGATAAAATTTCTTTTCTGTTAAATACTGAGGAGCTAGTTAGTATTTTTCATTTACCTCTTAAATTTACCGAAACCCCAAACATTTTGTGGTTAACCGCTAAAACAGCGCCCGCCCCGGCTGACATCCCCACGGAGGGTATTTTACTTGGTGAAAATGTTTATCGCGGTGTTAAAAAAGAAATTAGGATTAAACGAGAGGATAGGCGCCGCCATATGTATATCATTGGTAAATCCGGTGTCGGTAAGTCAGTGATGCTAACTAACATGGCTGTTCAAGATATTGCTAATGGCGAGGGTATTTGCGTACTTGACCCTCATGGTGATTTAATTTCTGATATTTTAGAACGTATTCCTCCAGAAAGAGCCGAGGACGTAATTGTTTTTTCACCAGCCGATTTAGAACGACCACTAGCTCTTAATCTGCTTGAATTTGATCCTAGATATCCCGAACAGAAAAGTTTTGTGATTAATGAAATGATTGGTATTTTTGATAAGTTATATGATCTTAAAGCGACTGGTGGACCAATGTTTGAGCAGTACATGAGAAATGCCATGCTTTTAATTATGGATGACCCAGAAAGCGGTTCAACGCTGATGGAAATTCCTAAAGTATTAGCTGATGAAAAATTCCGTCGTCTTAAACTATCTCGTTGTAAAAACCAAACAGTGGTTGACTTTTGGCATAACGAAGCGGAAAAGGCGGGTGGGGAAGCTGCCCTTGCTAACATCGTACCTTACATTACCTCCAAATTAACCTCTTTTATTTCCAATGATATGATGCGGCCGATTATTGGTCAGCAAAAAAGTTCTTTTAACTTCCGCGACCTCATGGACAATCAGAAAATTTTGTTAGTAGAACTTTCAAAGGGGGTAGTCGGTGAAATGAATGCCTATCTTTTAGGTATGATTATTGTAGGTAAAATTTTAATGGCCTCACTTTCAAGAGCAGATATGCCAGCTAGTGAACGCAAAGATTTTTATCTTTACATAGATGAATTTCAAAACTTTACCACTAACTCAGTCTGTCAGATACTGTCTGAGGCTAGAAAATACGGCCTTAATTTAGTGATTGCTCATCAATACATTGGTCAGCTTTCTAAGGGGCAAGATAGTGCTATAAAAGATGCCGTCTTTGGTAACGTTGGTACGATGCTGAGTTTTAAAGTTGGTTCTGAAGATGCTGACTTCTTAGTTAAAGAGTTCGCTCCAGTTTTTAATGAATTTGATTTAATAAATATTGATAAAGGCTCTGCTTGTCTAAAACTACTGGTTGACAATAGTACTACTAGACCTTTTTCTATCAAAGGCATCTGGCCAATTTTAGGGGCGGCGCGTAAAGAAATGATTGCTAAAATTAAGACTCTGTCTCGCCTTAAATTTGGACAAGATCGGCGCCTGGTAGAAATGGAAATTAGTCGCCGCAGTGATAGCACTTTACAGCAGACGAAAAGTCCATTAGATTAATAAAAAACACAATACTTATGTCTACTTTATATCGCGATTACCGACCAAATAATTTTTCAGAAGTTTTTGGCCAAAACCATATTAAGATTGCTCTGCAAAATGAAATTGCTAGTGGCAAGATTCCTCATGCCTATCTTTTTTGTGGTCCTCGGGCGGTTGGTAAGACTACTCTAGCCAGAGTACTAGCTAAATCACTTAACTGTCTAAAAAGAAAAGAATCAGAGAGTGAGCCTTGTAATACTTGTGCTAGTTGTCAAAGTATTTCCAGTGGCGCTAATTTAGATATTATTGAGATTGATGCTGCCTCTAATACTGGCGTTGATAATGTTCGGGAAAATATTATTGCTTCTGTCAGGATAGCGCCATCATCAGCGAGCTACCGGGTTTTTATTATTGATGAAGTGCACATGCTTTCTATTTCTGCTTGGAATGCACTGCTTAAAACTTTAGAAGAACCACCGAAAAATGTCGTGTTTGTTTTATGTACCACGGAAGTCCACAAAGTTCCGGGAACAATTATTTCTCGCTGCGAACGTTTTGATTTTAAGAGAATTAGTGTTTCAGATATTGTTAGCAAGTTAAAAAATATTACTATTAAAGAAAAGGCGGAGATTGATTCAGAAGTTTTGGAAGCAATTGCCAGGCAAGCTGATGGTCATCTACGTGATGCCGAAAGTTTACTTGGTCAGGTTTTGTCGCTCGGTGATGGAAAAATTACTTGGGAACAAGCAGAATTAATTATTCCTAAACACCATCACAATGAGATTATTGATCTTCTAGAGCTCATTGCTAAAAAAGATGCTAGTGCGGCCATTAAATTAGTTAATACCAGCGTAAATAGTGGTTTAAATTTAAAAAACTTTTTAGGTGAAGGAATTGTCGTCTTAAGAAAAATTCTTCTTAATAAAGCTAATCCGGGACTTGCCGAGAGCTTGGGCTTAGATTTGGGTAGTAGTTTAGAAATGAAAATTTTAGAACTCAGTAATGGTTTGGATAATGAAAAAATAATTACTTATCTAGAAGCCTTTTTAAGTCTTTACCACAATCACAATAATTCTTTTATTGCCCAGTTACCACTAGAGATGAAAATTGTGGAGCTGTGTTTAACTAATAAGACGGTTGTGCTGCCGCCTAAAACTAAAATTGAATCTCTTAGCGTAAGTCAGGAGCTAAAGAAAGAAGCTCCGAAAGATAATCCTGAACCAAAAGCAAACTACGACCTTAATTGTAATTTAGCGGCCGCAGAAGTGTTGACTAAATGGCCAGAATTTTTGGTCCGTTTAAAAGGGGCCAATCACTCACTATCTTTTATTTTACAAAATTGTCGCGTTGAGGGGGTAAGTGACGGTAAGTTGGCGTTAGTTTTTAAATATAAATTTCATCGTGACCGTATTTCCGATCCTAATATCAAACCGCTGGTAGAAAAGAGTTTACTAGATGTCTATGGTGTTTGTTTGGGGCTTAACTTAATAATTGATGAAAACCTTAATTTAGATGACATGAATTCAATGGCGCCTTCTTCCGCTGCGGCGGAAAATACAGAAACCAGTGAACAAAAAAAATCAGAAAATAATCAAGAAGATAATGCTAGTGCCGATGGTTTGCTTAATAATTTGCTACAGACTTTTGGTGGCGAGGTTATCAATTAAAATAAATATATGTTAGACATTAAACGCATTCGTGACAATTTTGATGAAGTAAAAAAAGCTTTACTAAAAAAAATAGCACCTGAAGATTTAGATCTTGAGACTATCATTAACTTAGATGAAAAAAGAAGAACTCTAACTAAAGAGTTTGAGGAAATGCAGGCTTATAAAAATAAATTATCAAAAACCAAGCCGACTCCAGAAATCATTGCTGAGCTTAAAGAATATAGTCTTAAAATAAATGAGAAGAAAGAAATTTTAGATGAAGTAGAAAAAGACTTGCAAGAAAAATTAGGCGCTCTACCTAACACTCCAGCCGATGATGTTGTTCCTGGTGGCAAAGAAAATAATGAGGTGGTTTATACTTTTGGTAAACAGCCACAATTTAATTTTGAACCCAAAAATCATGTTGATTTAGCTACCTCTTTAGGGCTAATTGATTATGAGAGGGCGACTAAAATGTCTGGTTCTGGTTTCTGGTGTTACACCGGATTAGGAGCTCTGTTGGAATGGGCTCTTTTGTCTTATTTTATTGATTTTCATACTAAAAATGGCTACCGCTTTATGATTCCACCATTTTTGTTATCAGAAAAATCAGCTTACACCTCTGGGCACCTACCTAAGTTTAGAGATGAGTTATTTTGGACTCAAGACGGGACTTGTCTTAATGCTACCTCCGAAATGATGATGGGTAATTATTATCGTGAGGAAATTTTAAATGGTGAAGATTTACCTTTGAAATACTGCTCTTATTCAGCTTGTTTTAGAAGGGAAGCTGGTTCATATCGCCAAGAAGAAAGAGGTATGATTCGTGGTCATCAGTTTAATAAAATTGAAATGTTTGTCTTTTGTCGCCCAGAAGATTCTTGGAAGATGTTTGAGGAATTAAGTGCTAATGCCCAAAAATTAGTAGAAGGTTTAGGGCTTCACTATCAACTATCAAAACTAGCGGCCGGTGATTGTAGTGCCGCGATGGCTAAAACTTATGACGTTGAAGTTTGGATTCCGAGTATGAATATTTATAAAGAAGTTAGTTCTATTAGTAACGCCCTTGATTATCAAGCTCGTCGTGGTAGTACTAGATTTAAAGATAAAAATTCTGACGGCACTGAATTTGTTCATACTTTAAATGCCTCGGGATTAGCTACTAGTCGTTTACTACCCGCTATTTTAGAACAATTTCAACAAGAAGATGGCTCAGTTATTATTCCTGAAGTTTTAAGACAATATTTACCATTTAAAGAAAGTATTATTAAACCAATTAAAAAATAATGAGAAAAGTTGCGACCCTTTTAATCCTGACCTGTTTAATGATTCCTATTTTTTTAGAGGCTCAGGAGAAAAATCCAAAAACAGTTAATTACTTTTTACACTGGTCTATTAATGAAGATCAGGCGCGTGAACTAGTAAAATGGGATTTGCTAGTTTTGGATATGGAGTTGCAAGAAAACAATCCCGATGAACTACGATTAATTAGGCGTTTGAATCCAGATGTTAAAATCATTGCTTATATCACTTCACAGAACTTATTTGATGTTAGTTTTTCGCCAGATAATTCTTCCTTAAGGAATAAGCTAAGACAAGAGATTAGTGATTCTTGGTGGCTTAGAGATTCTGGCGGCAATCGTCTATCTGATTGGCCCAGTGCTTATGTTTTAAATATAACTGACTATTGCCCAAAAAGTAATGCTGGTGAAAAATTTAACGATTTCTTGCCTCGTTTTGTAGCAGAAAATATTTTATCATCAGGTTTTTGGGATGGTGTATTTTATGATAATACTTGGAATGGCGCCTCTTGGTTTAATGGGGGCGATATTTCTTTATCAAACAACGGACGTAAAAATTCCGCCACGGAATTAGATAGTGCCTGGCGTACGGGGGTAATAAAACTTTTTTCTAAAACCCGAGAACTTTACCCTTCGGCTATAATCATTGCTAATGGTAGTTTTATTCCGGAGTATAAAAAGTATTTAAATGGCTGGATGCTAGAAGATTTTCCCACTCCTTGGCAAAACGGTGGTTCGTGGCAAGGCGTGATGCAGACTTATTTTAAACTGCCGGATGCTAACCAATCATATAACATCATTAACGGTGCTTCTGGTAATCAAAACGATTATGCTGATTTTCGTTACGGACTAGCCAGTGCTTTAATGGGTAATGCTTATTATAGTTTTGATTATGGACCACAAGATCATGGTCGTATGTGGTGGTATGATGAATTTGATGTCAATTTAGGGGCTAAACAAAACGGGTCTTATAATTTGCTAGATAAAAATAATAAAACGATTAAACCTGGTCTCTGGCGTACTGATTTTAGTGGTGGCATTGCTTTAGTTAATTCTACTGATAAAGTGCAGACTTATGTTTTTAATAAGGAGGAGTTTGAAAAAATCAGAGGTCTGCAAGATCCAGCGGTTAACAATGGACAGAAAGTTAATTGGGTCAGAATTAATCCGCGCGATGGTTTGATTCTACTTAAGACTAATACGCTTATTAAAAATAATAGTTTTTTTAACGGTTATTTTTTCAGAGTTTTTGATCTTAAAGGTTCACAGACTAGGAATGGTTTTTTTGCTTATTTAGATGGTTATGCTGGTAGCCAATCACTTCTAGTTGCCGACTTTTTTAAGCGCCAGGAAACCCAAATTGCTTCAGCGAGTAGAGGTGTTTTAACAATCAGTAGTAACGGTAAAACAGACTTATCCTTTAAGCCTTACGGTGATTATAAAGGTTCTTTTAATATGTCACTTGGTGATGTTGATGGTGATGGAATGTCCGAAATAGTGACTGGCGCTGGTAAAGGCGGCGGTCCCCACGTGCGTATTTTTGATTTAAGAGGTAATATAAAAGGTAGCTTTATGGCTTATGAATCCTCATATCGCGGTGGTATTACAGTAGCGGTAGATGATTTAGATGCTAATGGGGTCGCCGAAATTTTAACCGGTATTAGTGATTTCTAATTTTAAATATATGTTTAAAAAATTAAAAGGCTGGTGGTTTAAGAGAAAAGCAAAATATTATTTAAAACACCATTGGCATTTATTTGCTGATATCTTTCTGCTTTTAGTAATTATTGTTTTACTTATTAATCTTCTTTTGGTGTATTCTCAGAAGTCAAACCAAGTGATTGATCCTACTCCAGTAGAACATCGGCCGTTTGCTGGGGCCACCACTACGATTGAATATTTATCCCTAGAAGCTAATTTAGAAAAAAATAATATTTCTCTTGGTCAAAGCTTTAAATTAAACTTACTCATAAAAAACAATACTGATAAAGAGTTGAAAAATATTGAACTTGTTCCGGCTTTTGTAAATAATACTTTTCGGATTAGCGCTTTAAAAGTTACAGATGAAAAAGCAACTGTCAAAAATAATCAGCTTATTTTAGAATCACTAGAGGCTAGAGAACATTTAGAATTAGATATTGATTTAACTATTAGTTCAAGAAATGATTCTTGGCGTCTGATTGATTGGGGGATACAAACTTCTTATTCATCAGAAGAGGAGCTGGGCAAGATTTATTTTAATTTACCATCGCTAAAAATTAATACCGATGTCAAAGTTAGTGCCGCCGCTTACTACAATAGTCAGTTTGGCGATCAATTAGGCAGTGGACCAATTCCGCCGATTGTTGGCATCCCTACTAATTATTGGGTTTTCTTTGAGGCAAGTGACTTTAATAATGATTTAAAAAACCTGGCGGTGAGCGCCAAATTAGCCCCTGGGGTAACTATTTCTAACCGAAAAACTCTGACCGCCGGGGAATTTGGTTATAATGAAAATCAAAAAAGAGTTACTTGGACAGTTAAAGATTTGGGGGCGGATAATGGTAGTTATAAGGTCGGTTTTGAAGTGCAATTTTTACCATCAGAAAATGATTTAGGGAAAACTCCAACCCTAATTGATAATATTTCCTACCTAGCAGTTGATGCTTATACCGGAGAGAATTTAAGTGGACGTTTAAATTCAATTAACACTAACTTACCACTTGACTCAATTAATCAAGGGCAGGGAGAAGTAATAAAATAGACATGATTAATTTTTTAAGACAATTTCTAAAACCAAAATACGAAACCCTAAACAGCATTGAAATATCTAAAGAAAATATTTTAAATAATTTTAAGGTACTTCAAGAAAATCAAAAAGCGGCAGCTATTTTTCCGGTTTTAAAATCAAATGCTTATGGGCATGGTCTTAAGGAGCTCTGTCAAATTCTTAATGATTCAGACGCTCCAATGGTGGCCGTTGATTCTTTCCCAGAAGCTCAGGTGGCTTATCGTTATTTTAAGAGAAAGGTTTTAATATTAAGTGAAATGCCACCAAAAGTTTATTCCTATTGTAAATTAAAAAGAACGGAATTCTGTGTTTATAATCAAAGTTCTTTAGAAGCTTTAGCTTCTTTGGGAAAAGCAAAAGTTCATCTATTTATTAATTCCGGCATGAATCGTGAAGGGATCAAAGATTTGCAAAAGTTTTTAGCTGACAATAAAAATTTATTAAAAAAAGTAGCAGTGGTTGGACTTTGTTCTCATCTTTTAGCCGCTGAAGAGGGTGGTGATAGTAATAATCGACAGTTAGCGGTGTTCTTAGATAGTTTAAAGATTTTACGTGAGGCAGGTTACGATCCGAAGTGGATTCACTTAGGTAATTCAGCGGGAATTTTTACTATCAAGGATGAAAATCTGACGGCTTTTAGATCTGGTTTAGCTCTTTACGGTTATTCACCATTATCTAAGAGTAGTCCTGATTATTATAAAACTGAAACATTAAAACCAGCTCTGTCCTTAACTTCTACCATTATCTCTTTGCAAGACTTAGAAATTGGGGAAACAGTTTCTTATAATGGAATATATATGGCGGAGCATAAAACTAAAATTGCTGTCATCCCTTTTGGTTATTATGAGGGATTACCGAGAAAATTATCTGGTCGCGCTACTTTTATGCTTAAAAAAGGTGAAACTAAGCTGCCGGTAAAAATTGCTGGTAATGTTTGTATGAATCTTACTTGTCTTGATTTAGGTAATTTAGCTGGTGAGATTGGTGATAAAATAGAAATTATTACTAATGCCAAAGATAGGCCAAATTCTTTAGATAACTTAACAATATTATCAGAGGGAATTATCTATGAATTTTTAGTGGGCCTACAAGCAAACATTAGACGTTACGTGTCTTAAGAAACAAAAAGTAAAATATGTCAAGAGAGAAGGGAATTAATAAAAAATATAAATATAATATTAAAAAAGATTATCAAGCTAAAAACTTGAAGAATCCGTTTTTTTGTTCAACTAAGAATAATAAAAAGAAAAAATTCTGTAGTTGGAAAATCTATTTATTAATTTTTATTATTTTAGTTTTAGGGCTGTTATATTTTTTATTTTTGTCACCATTTTTTTTAATTAAAGATATCAAAGTGAGTGGGCTAGGGCGTCTACCAGAAGATTCAATTTCTACTATATTATGGCAACAAACAGAAGAAAAATCTTTTTGGCTACTTAAGCAAAACAACCTCTTATTATTTAAAACCGCAGAAGCTGAAGAAAGTTTAATGTCTAATTTTAATTTTTCCAAAATCTCAATTACTAAAAAATTATTTAACTCCCTGGTAGTAGAGATTGAAGAACGCCCCTATGCTTTTATTTGGAGCGAGGCGGGGAAGAGGTATTATAGTGATTCTAAAGGGTATATTATTCCAGATAGCACTGTGACTGATGAAGATTTAGGTAAGTTCCCTGTAATTGAAAATCAAACACCTGATTCATTGATTGTGGAAGATTATCTAAAAATTAATTTAGAGTACCTTAATTTTATTTTTGCACTTAGGGAAGACCTCTTAAAATACCCTGATCTTAAAATTGATAAATTCATGCTAACCCAGGAGCTAAATATGCTTAAGGCCTCATTTTCCGATGGATTAATAGTGTATTTTAATATTAAAGATGACCCTATCAAGCAAATTGATAAATTAGTAGTTGTCAAAAAGGAAAAAATAAAGGATAATTTAAGTAGTGTTAATTATATTGATTTAAGGTATGGTGACAAAGTTTATATAGGTAACAAATAATTATATGGAACAGCTTTTTAAAATTCTCTTTACAACCGCCGTTATTGTTTTTGGAATGTTATTTATTGGTGTCTTCTTATTAATTCTAAAAATTATTTTAATGTTCACCCCGCAGATTAATTTTTTAGGTTTGATTATTTATTAATTATCGTCTTTTCAGCTAGGAACCCCATTTTTGGGGTTCCTTTTTGTTCTTGCTAGGTATACTTTATTTATGCTATAATATAAGTGTAAGAGATATTATACTCAGTTATATTTAAGCTAAAGTTATTCACCTTATGGCCCAGTCTTTACCCCTCTTTGATGAGTTTTTGCTTAATTTAAAGGTTAACAACTACTCTCCTGAAACCTATTATAATTATGAACGAGATCTCAAAGTTTTTGAGGATTTTTTATTTGATAATGGGATTGATTTTGGAAAATTATCTAAGAAAGATATCTTAAACTACAAAGCCTTTTTAACTTCTAGTGACCGTAAGACCGCTTTAGCTCAAGATGGTAAGGTTAGACTGAATGCTTACTCAATTAACCGCATGCTGTCTGTTTTACGCTCTTACCTCCGGTATTTAATTGAAATGGACTTCCCTTTAACTATTGCCCCTGATACGGTCAAAATGATTAAAACTATTAGAAAAAACGCCCAAATTGCCGAACTTGACGAATTTATAAAATTATTGCAATTTCCCTCAAGCTTTGAAAAGAACCCAATTATCGCCCTGCGCAACCGGGCAATGTTGGAAGTCCTCTTCTCTACTGGGATGAGAATTTCTGAACTGATTAACTTAAAGATTAAACAGATTGATAAGGAGGGGCGAATTTTTGTTTTAGGAAAAGGTAAGAAAGAACGCTTTGTTTATTTAACGCCACGAGCTAAGACTCACCTGGAGGCTTATCTAAAAACCAGAACTGACTCTTCCCCATTTGCTTTTATTCCCTACCGCGGTCAAAATGCGACCGAGAAAGAAAAGAAAATTTCTCCCGTTTATTTACAAGATAAAATAAAAAAATATCGGGAGTTGTTAGATATTAATTTACCGATTTCGGCTCACTCATTACGTCACGGCTTTGCTACCTATTTAGCCGAGGCCGGTGCTAACCCGGCGGCAATTCAAGTGCTTCTGGGCCATGAATCACTAGAAACTACTACGCGTTACGTTCATGCTTCGGATAATTATGCCAGAAAAGCGCAGAAGCAGTTTCATCCACTTAAAGATTAATAAAAATTAAGGGCCCCTTACAGGGGCCCTTAATTGTTTTTGTTCTTATGGCAAGTAGTTTAATGGATTTACTGGAATTCCATCTTTTCTAACTTCAAAATGAAGGTGCGGTCCCGTAGTAAAGGCACCAGCACCAACTGTACGCGGATAACCACCTGTTCTACCAATAACATCACCTCTTTTGACGTAATCATCAACCGCCACGCTAACGGCCGAGACGTGTCCGTAGACAGTAGAAAGGCCACCACTATGAATAATCATAATATAGGCATAGTTGGTGTTACCATCAAATTTTACACGAGCGACATAACCATCGCCAGCTGCTCTTAAGGTTGTTCCTTGGGCTGCCCTGATATCAATAGCGGCATGTTCACCAATTATCTTGCGATATGGATAATCGGGGTCATTGAAAGAAGTAGTGATGACATTTTTTGGCACTGGCCAAGCGAGTTCACTGGAGCCACTTTCTAGTTTTGTTTTATCTTTTTCAGACATTTTCTGTCTGATAGTTTTTTCTAAGCTACTGATTTCAGCTTCTGCTTGCTGCATTTCTTTTTTTGCTTTTGCTAGTAAACTTTGATATTGGGCTTCTGATGATTTAGTTTCCTCTAGAATAATTGATTTACTTTGTTGCTCATACTCCAAGCTGCTAACTTTCTTTTCTAGTTCTTCTTTTAAGGCAAGCAGTTCTTTATTTTTTATTTCTAAATTTTCTTTACTTTTGCCTAATTGATCTTTTTTTACCTCTAAGACCCCTAAACTTTCTTTAATTTTATCATTGGTATTTTCCAAGTATTTAGCTTGACTAAGGAAATCCGACAAAGAAGAATTAAGTAGCAGCATTTCAATGGTAGAAACCTGGTCTTGTTTGTAGATCATTCTTAGTAAATTAGCGATATGCTGTTTTTCGTTCTCTATTTCCAAATCAACATTTTCAATATCAAGCTGAATCTTTCTAATTTCTAGATTAGTTTTGTCAATATTAATATTAGTACTATCAATATCTAACTCCAGCTTAGCCGCTCGGTTTTCTAAAATTGATAATTGATTAAGAAGACTGTTCTTATCTTTTTGAGCGCGGGAAATAGCTTCTTGATAAGCTTTTTGCCTTTCTGTGATACTATCAATTTGTTTTTTTTGTTCTTGAATTTGATTATTTAAAGCTTGTATTTCTTCATCAATAGCGCCATTTTGACCAAAAACAGAGGAGTTACCAATTAGTCCTCCTAAAAGTATTAAAATGATAATAATTTTTATTTTCTTCATGAAACAATTATAACATTTTTTAGAGTTTATGTAAAACTAGTGCACATTATCAAAAACAATTTTGGAGATATCTTTAATAACAGAAGATAAAGTATTAAAATCTTTCCCCCTAGTCATTACACATAAGAGATAATTTTTATCTTGTTTATAAATAATACCACAGTCATGTAGTTGTTTTAAACCATTGTATTCCCTCTCCCCAAATTTGTGAGCCACTAAAACGTCTTCCGGCAAACCGGCTACTAAAGCTTTTTTATACTTAGACCGACTTAATAATTCTAAAGCTTCTTCAGAATATTGCTTATTTAGATATGAAGCATTATAAAGAACGCGGAAGAAAGAAGAGTAATCTTTTACTGACATGTAATTTTCCGTATTTTGAAGGCTTGGTATTTCAATTCCCAAATCCAAATAAGTTTCATTAACTTGAGATTCTGGTAATGATTTTAATAATATTTGAGTGGCATGATTACTTGATTCGGTAATCATTAAGTCAAGTAGCTCTTTAACTGAATATTCCTTACCAACTTCTATTTCTCTGGTTGGCATTATGTTTTGTGTCGCTGATGGGATGTAATCGTCTTCAGCCAGGAATTTGTTATCCAGGAGGCTAGGATTGTCTTCAATCATTTTGTAATAAGAAATTAAAATAGAAACTTTTAGTAAGCTAGCTGGGGTAAATTTTTCGTCTTCATTGATACCAAACCAGGGACCATTTCCTAAGTCTCTAAAATAGACTGAAGCATTAGTTATACTACCGTTGTGCGTCTTTTCATCAATAACCTGTTCAACTTTTTTTTGAATTCTGGTGTTTTCTGGGGCGTCTGATTTCTGAGTGTAACATTCAAGTAAGGGGCTGATAAGAGAATAACCGGTTTCATGGCGTTCTTTTTTTTGGTCCCCATCTTTTTCAATAATAATTCCTAAGTAAAGCCCAGTTAGAAAAATAAGCAGAAAAAAAATAACTAATCGTATCTTTAACCAAATTTTATTATTAAAATTCATATGATTAGGCTAATAATACTATTGCCGCATTTAATCTTTTTAAAGTTTCTTCTTTGCCAAGTGCCCAAGATACCTCAAAAGGGCTGGGACTATTTTTTTCACCGGTCACCGCTACTCGCCACGGCCAAAGGTAGTCGCCATTTTTCTTTTCGTTATTTTTTAAATACATGAAAACTTCCTCTTCTAAATTTTCTTTAGTCCACTGCTCTTCTTTGATGTTTTCTAAAATAGCAATTATTTCTGTAAGATTATTTTTAATATTTTCTAAACTTAAATCTTTCCAAGCTAAAAGTTCTTTATTGTATTTTAGATCATTAAAAAAGAAAGCGGTATTATTTTTTATCTCTTCTAAAACCTTTAGACGGTCGCTGCTAACAGCGATGATGCGATCAAGATGTTTGCCGTCTAAATTATAATCACTTAAATATGGCTCACAAAGATTAATTAAATCCTCCAGCTTTTTATTTCTAATATAATAGCCATTATAATAATTTAATTTTTCAATATCAAAAACAGCCGGTGAAGTGCCGATACCGGCAATAAAGAATTCTTTAATTAACTCTTCCAGGGATAGGATTTCATTATCACCCTTAGGGTGCCAGCCCAGCAAAGCACAAAAATTAATTAAAGCTTCCGGCAGATAGCCTTTATTTAGAAAATCTTCCACAAAAACATCGCCCTTTCTTTTTGAGAGTTTTCCGCCACCCTCTTTGTTTAAAATAAGCGGTAGGTGGATAAACTTTGGCGCTTCCCAACCAAAGGCCTGGTAGAGCAAAATATTTTTAGGAAAAGATGACAGCCATTCATCGCCACGAGTCACATGAGAGATTTTCATCAAATGATCATCAACTACGTTGGCAAATTGATAAGTGGGGACACCATTTGATTTAATGAGGACCTGGTCATCTAAATCTTTAGCATCAAAGACTATCTTGCCTTTTAATTCATCATAAACTTCTATTTTTCCTTCAAGTGGCATTTTTTGTCTAATAACAAACGGTTCGCCACTTTGAGCGCGTCTATCACTTTCTTCAGTACTTAAATTACGACAATGTAAATCATACTTGGGGGCTAGTTTATTTTTCTCTTGTTCACTTCTCATTTCTTCAAGCCTCTCTTCGCTGCAAAAACAACGATAAGCTTTCCCCTCTTCTAGGAGTTGGTTATAGTATTTTTTATAAATATCTAGGCGTTGGCTTTGGATATAAGGTCCAAAATCGCCGCCGACATGAGGACCTTCATCAAATCTAAGATTAAACTTCTCTAAGACCTCAATTAATTTTTCTGTCGCCCCAGCTACTTCTCTTTTTTGATCGGTATCTTCAATTCGCAAGATTAGTTTTCCTTGTAAATTTTTAGCAATTAAATAATCAAACAAAGCCACGCGAAAATTACCGATGTGTAAAAAACCGGTGGGCGAAGGGGCAAATCTTAATCTAATTTCTGACATATTTATTTTATATATTGATTAAATTTTGTTAAAAATATTTTAGCTCCTGTCTGGCGACAAGGATGAAGACTGTCTATTAATTTATGAGCCTCATTCCAACGCCAAGCACGGTGGTCCCAATAATTTATTTTTATCTCCCGATCTTCGCCAGTAAATTCGGCGATTACTAAACTTTGTTTCTGCCCTTTGTAGCCGCTAAATCTATTAGACGGAATTTCACCAAATTTGTAGCGATATACGTTTTTAAAAGCAAATTTAATTTCAAAATTATCAGTGCCAAGTTCTTCTCTTAATTCTCTTCTTGCTGCTAATTTTAGTTCTTCACCATCAGTTCCCCCTTGTGGTAGCTGCCAATGGCCAGGCTCGTCTTCTCTTTCTAGTGTTAGTATTTTAACACCTTCAGCACTTTTTTTATAGGCCATAATAACTACATTTGGTCGGTAGAAAAAGGGTCTAATAAAATTATACTGAATTATTTTTAAAGAAAAGACAATCGTTGCTTGCCAAATTCTTTTCAGTCTTTTTAAGCGCTGTTGGGGTTGCGAAAAAACTCGCCACAACCATTCTAAGCCAAGACTTCTCATTAATTTTGGTGCTCGTTTTATTTTACCGATTAGAAAATCAAAAGAACCTCCAACCCCAATCGCTAACCTGACACTAGGCCAATTTTTTAACTCATGAGCGATTAATTTTTCTTGATCAGGAGCGCCAATAGTAACAAAGATAATTTGAGGAGAAAAGTTATTAATCACAACTGTCTCATTTTCAGATAGAGTATCTTTTTTCTCAATCTCTAAAATCTCTAGTTCTAAGTTAGGATATTTATTAATTATTCCTTCTTTAATTTCAGCAGCAGTTGATAGTCCCTTATTCCAAGAAATAATTAACACCTTTAGTTTTTTTTCTTGAGCTTTTTGAAGTAAAACCGGTGTTAAGTCAGATCCGGTAATTCGGGGGATTTTTTTACCTTGCAGCTTACCGGCTAAGACTAAGCCGAATCCGTCAGCTAAATTAAGGTCGCAAGAATTGAGAATATAGAAATACTCCTCATCTTTAATTGCTTTTAAAATAATTTCTGGGTTTGGAGTGCTAATAAATTTGCTAGCACTTCCCGATAAAAAAAGGTCCAACTCGTGGTTTAGCTGGTCTTTTGGAATTTCTGATATTTTTACCCCTAATATTTTAGCCATATATTGCTTATTTTATTACAAAAAAAGCTTTTAGTCAAAATAAATAAAACTTAAAAATAAGCTGATTTTGCTTAATTTTTAGCTAATATTTTTCTATTAGCTCTCTATTGACAAAAGATAGAAAATATTATATAATTCTATTGACAAAATAATGTTAAAATTTTAATATTAAAAGTCAACTACAAATATGAAAATCGCTTTTATTGGGCAAAAAGGAATACCGACTAAGACTGGTGGCGTAGAACGTTACACCGAAAACTTAGCACTGAACATGGTTAAAAAGGGCCACGAGGTTTTTGTTTATTCTAGAAATAGCTACAACACTGAAAAATTAACTGAATATCAAGGAGTAAAGATTATTACAACCAAAAGTATTGCTTCTAAAAATTTAGATGCTATTACTGGTACCCTGTTGGCTATTTTAGATCTTGTCCGTCGTGACTATGACATTATTCATTTTCAGTCAATCGGTCCAGCTATTTTGATGTGGTTAGTAAAGATTATTAAACCAAAAACTAAAATTGTTTTTACTTTTCATTGCCAAGATTACCATCACAAGAAGTGGGGCGTTTTTGCTAAACTATCTTTAAGACTGGGTGAATTCATTGGCAACAAATTAGCCGATGAAGTAATTACTGTTTCTGAGTCTTTAGCTAAGTATGCGAGAGACAAATATCACAATGAAGCTTTTTGTATCCCCTCCTCTGCCCAAATTAGCAATCAAGTAGAAGCGCAGGAAATTAAAAAATGGAATCTAGAAAAAGATAATTATATTGTTTCAATTGGTCGTTTAATCAGGCACAAAGGCATTCATTATTTAATTGAAGCTTATAAAAATATAAAAACTGACAAGAAATTAGTAATTGTTGGTGAGGGATCGTACACCGATGATTATGTTAAAGAATTGCATGATTTAGCCAGTGGTAACGATAATATTATTTTTACTGGCAATCAAAGTGGACAGGTATTAAAGGAGTTGTTTTCCAACGCAGCTATTTTTGTTCAACCATCAGAGTCAGAGGGCTTGTCTTTTGCTTTAATTGAAGCAATGTCTTATGCCCGACCTTGTTTAGTGTCTGATATTGAGTCAAATAAAGAAGCTTTGGCTGAGACAGGAGTTTTCTTTAAAGACAAAGACGTAGCTGATTTAACTGGCAAACTGCAAACATTATTAGATAATCCGGAAGAAATGAAAATAAAAGGTGAAGCCGCGCTGCAAAGAGTTAAAGAAGAATATGATGCCATAAAAATTACTGATAGAGTTTTAGATTTATATCAAAAAGTTTTAGGAAAATAAGTTTATTTTCCTGAAGACTTGAGTTGCGAAACGAAATTTCGCGGCTGAAATCTTCAAACGTATATTAACAACTAAAAAATAGAACAATGAAAAAAATCTTTTTTCTTTTTTTGTTGACCACTTTTGCCTTAGCAGTTAAGGGTCAGGAGGTCATTGCCCTTGGGGGTTACGGATATAATTCCGTTGACTCTCAAAACAGAGGTGATTTTTGGTTCGCTGAAGGGCGAATGATGTTCGGAAATACTTTCCGGGTCGGACCGTACGCTTCCTATGTTACCTATGGTAACCTAAGAACTGGAACCGACAATTCTCTCATTTCTCTTTTAAGAGGTGAAGAAATTAAGGCCGGTATCTCAATTGATAACTATGGGCATCTTTCCTATACTTATTCCTATTATTTCTGGTTAAACACCGGGATGAATTGGAGTAAGGATGCTTATCAGGAATCATATTATAAATCACTGTCTAAAAATAATTTGTTATTTTTAAGCGGCGGATTTGTTATCAATGACGACTGGAAAGGCTGGTTCGGACATAACCAAATTATGTTTGGTTATCAAAAACCAGTAAAAAGCGAGTCTATCGCCAGCTGGAAAGACCAATTTGTTTTAAGTACTCCTTATAATAAAGAATCCTTAAGGATAACTTTAGAAAGTGGGGTTAAACGAATTGGTGGCGATGGTTTAAACTTTGAGCCGATTTTAAAAGCTGGTTATGGCTATGAAGCCGGCCGCGACAAATCTTATTATGAATTTGGCGGTGGCATCGGTTTTGGTGTCTACCGTGATTGGTACCGGGAAATCTTCAAGATAGTTATTTTCAAAAGAAATGACTTCGGCGAAGAGTTCTTCTCACAAAACTCTCTAACTCCCAGCGGGAGGTTAAGTGGTGAAATAGTTTTTAACGCCACATCACTGGTGAAATTATTAACAACAAAAAAATAAAAGAAAATGAAAAACAATTGGTTTTGGGTATTATTGGTGTTGATTATAGTATTTGTCGGCGCCATTATGTTTTTTGTCGGAAATAGTTTTTCTGGCTCTGAAATTAATCAGAAGTGGAAAGATTCTTTGGCTGTTGTGCAGAAAGAGTCTTTTGCTAAGCTTCAGTATGAAAGAAGCCAGGTGGCTTATCTTACTGCTAAGCTCGACACCTGTGAAAACGGACTGGTTCGTCCACTTACCGTGGAAGAACAGCTCCAAGCTGTTAAGGATGAGTTGGAAGCTTTGAAAAAAAAGCCCCAGGTGCTTAGAACAAGAACTACTGCCAGACCGGATGTTGCCGAAAGATCAGTTACAAATACCTTTGTAGCAGCGTCAGCATCACAAGCTAAGTCCACCACCATGATTTCTCTATCTGGAGTGGAATACGAGGGTGACATATCTGGAGACTTAGGGACAACTATCACTCCGGACAGGAGATTAGTGTATTTTTTAAAAAATTACGCTTCAATAGTTGGTTCGCCGTTACTCAATGGTTCTAAGAAAATGACCCTTGATGCCGATGGTTACTGGTATTATATTGATCCGCGCATCCTTTCGGAAGAAGAAATCGTCAACGGTTTCTTTACCTGGAATGCTCGTATTAATGACGTTAACTGGGGCGCCGGAAAGTATGATGCTTGGTTACCTCACGAAACTTTAAAGCCATTAATTAATGATATTCGTGGTTTTGAGTACGGGATGATCACTAATGACGACCTCAACAAAATGAGTCAGCGTGACTCACGTGTTTGGTCGCCAAACAATCCGAGTGGCATATTTCAGCCGCTGCCGGGAATTTCCAAAGCCAGAAATGATAACAATTTCTGGCATGGTTGGAACTACCGGACCAAGATAAACTACAAGCGAGTAACAAAATAGCTACCGCTTACCTATATAAAAATGGGCTTCAGTAATTGAAGCTCTTTTTTTATTTCAAGAATTTAATAACTAAAAAGCCCTCTTACTACTTATGTAATAAGAGGGCGTTTTTTTATTCTTTGGTGATTTTTACTTCACTACCTTCAATCCGCAGATAGAAGTGGTAAAGATAATCACTTAATTTCAAATATTCGCTTTCCGGGTCGTATCCCCAGTTACAGCCATCATAATTGAAGGAGCTATTAACAGTCTCTGCTTCTCCGTCTTTCAGCTGGATTATATTGATGCGGAATTTTCCTACTGGAACGGTGATGTTCCATTTGTAATATTCTGTACTGTTAACAGTGATTTTTTCCGTTACCTCATATAATTTCCATGAAGTACCAGGAATTTCTCCAGTGACCCAGGTCTTCTTCGTTGAAGAATAGTTGGGTATGATAGAAGCTTTGATTCCTAGTGTCGCTGTTATGATTGTGCCAGAAACAGAAGAGCTAATCAGGCGAATAGACTGAAATGACTCTTTAATAACCTCCACGCGAACAGAAACAATTTTTCCGTTAGTGGTGGTTTTTAGGGTGTAGTTTCCGGCCTTGTCGTAGGACATACTGACGCTATCAGCACTAGAGATCTTATCTCCATTGCCGAAATCATAAGTAGTTTTAACCGCTTTATGCTTATCGTCAACAACCTTAAATTTTAATTGTCTTCCAACTACTGTTTTCAAAGTGTCGCCATTTCGCAGGGTGTCGCCGTCTACTAAGAGAGTATAAATACTCTCCTTATAAACATTTAACCAGACGGATCTTGATTCGCTACCATCTATCAATGAAGCCGTTACCTTGTAAAGGCCAGGGTCATTGTATTTGACGTCACAAATAGTTCCGGTGGCAATTGGGGTTGTTTGATGGCTAGAGCGATAAACCGCTTCAACCTTTAGACCCTTAACGTTAAACATTTCAATCAAAGTTGTTTCTTTGATTAAAACATCAAGCGTGTCATTGTCAGCAATCTTCTTCCCATTTACTTTTAGAAAGTAGCCGGTGGTGATCACTTCTTCTTCCTCTATTTCTTCTTCAATGTCCTTGAAGTCAAATTCGGGGTAATCTACGCAGGCGGTTAATCCAATCATGATCAGACTTAACCAAAAAAACATCATTTTTTTCATGTTGCTGTTATTTTGAGTTGTTAATTTACTAGTTAAAGATTTCAGGAGCTAAAATTATTTAGCTACTAAAATCTTGAGGCGAGCAATTACTCCCCTAAGACATTATTGATATTACCCCTGAAGCTGTAAGAAACCTTTCTTTGACCTAGAGTTTCTTCAGGTGTTGCTTGATAAGTATTTTCTGCTGCTGAATCTTGGTTTAAAAATGGTAGATTATCTGGAGTAACGTTGTGATTATAAGCGTTAACTAATACATCAGGAGCAACTCTTAAAGAATTGCTTTCTGGGTTAACTTTTATTTTTTCCTCGCCAAAGATTTCTTTAATTAACTTCTCGGATACTCTTTCTTTTGGAAAAAGATAAACATAAGAACAACCGGCTAAAAAGCCAAACAGTAAGCTGATTAAAAAGTTAGCTGGAATACTTGGTTTAACTGGAAAAGATGAAACAACTGGTTGATCAATAATATTAATACTGCTTTGTTTAGCATCAAACTTATAAGGACTATTACCAGAAATAATTAACTGATTGACGGCTAAAGAAATCTTTTTCGCTTCTTCTGGATTGGTATGATAAATTTCAATATCAATAATTCCGGTGTCACCGCCGCTGCGAGCAAAAACAGTTTTCTTCCATTTTTTAATATTTTGCTTATAAGTACCGTTAAAATATGAACGGTCATAATTTAAGTCAGAATTCTTGAGTGATTCTAAAAAAGCGCCGGAATAAATAACTTCAGAAATTAAGCCGCCAACATACTCATTAGATCTGGCAATTGTATAAGCGTCCACGCTAGTATTTGGCTGTAGAATCAAAAGACGAGACTTAGAACGGTATTTTAGCGGTTGTAGGAGAGTCAAACTAAGACCGATAATAACAAAAATAAGGGTAACACTGATTACCGTGGTCTTTCTGTCCTTTAGTATTTTTAGAAAATCTTTAGTATCCATAGTTTTTTAGTCAACAAATAACTATAAAATATATAAGGCAATTTGTCAATAATATTTTAGTCACGCTTACTATTTTAATATATATTTTAAAAAATGTCAATATCTGGGCGTAGATATTAACAAAAAACCGCTAATAATAGCGATTTTATTGTTTTATGATTTGTTGGTAAATATCTTCCAGGGAGTCAAGGTGCTTACTCAGGCTTAGCAATTTAATCTTTTCTTGAATATTGGCCTTAATATTTTCTTTTTCGATGTTGGTTAAGAAGTTTAGTTTATTTATTTTTTCAGCCAGGTCAAATTCATTATTAGGCAGGAAGAGAAAGCCAGTTTTTTCATGCTCAATTAATTCAGGGTTACCACCCATCGCACTAGCAATCACTATTTTAGATAGCGCTAGAGATTCTAAAATAACCAAAGACATGTTCTCTGCCCAAAGAGAAGGCACAATAACTGCTTTTGCTTCCCTTTTTATTTTAAGCAGTGCCTCGCCGTCTAAGTGTCCATAAAAAGTAACTCTATCCTCTAAGTTTAATTTTTTTGTTAATTTTTTGAGCTCCTCTTCCATTGGACCGTCACCAACGACATCTAAAGATTCGTTAGTATCTTTTAAAGATTTTAGGAGTAAATCGACCCCCTTCTCTTTGGATAGGCGCCCCAAATAAAGTAGACGATTTCCGTTGGGGCTATTTTCGGTTTCTGGCGCTGGGTTATTTAAGACAATTATTTGGTCTTCCTTAAAACCAGCTTTAAGCATTAGATTTTTTAAATACTGGCTAGGAGCAACAAAAAGCTTAACTCCTTTTTGGTAAGATTTTAGAATTTTATTGTGAATAATACTTTCAGTGGTTGCTAAAGCGCTTCTAAAAAAAGATCCGTAACAGTTATTAAATAAACAATGAAAGTAGTTACCCTTAAGACATTTTTGGCAGTGCCTTCCTTTACAAAATAGTAAATAGTTTGGACAAATTAATTTATAGTCGTGCAGAGTCATGACCACGGGAATATTTCTTTTTCTGGCTTCTTTTAAGATAGATGGTGATAGTTGGTGGTAAATATTATGAGCATGGATGATGTCCGGTTTTACCTTATCTAGTAACTTAGCAAATTTTTGCGCTGCTTCTCTATTCCAGATTAAACGGGCCGCTTTTTTAAAAGAATTACCTTTTTGGTGGTAATTAAGATTCTCCGAAAAGTATTCTTGGTTGACAGAAATTATATTCTTTTCATCACTCATTCCAAAAGCTGAGACCTCATGTTTTTTACCAAGCTCATTAATTAGCATCAGGCAGTACTTATCCGCGCCGCCTTTAGGATAGAGGAATTTATTGACCTGCAAGATTTTCATTTTGACTTTAGGCTTATTTTTACTTAATATTGATATATAAAGAATAACATTATGGCAGAAATAAATAAAGAAAGAGAGGCTTCACTAACTAAACCAAAATGGGCCTTTGTAGTCCTAGGACTTTACTCCGTCCTAGCTATTTTTTTATCTTTATTTTGGTCAGGCGATTTATTTAGTCTTTTTTTGCTACTTGCCTCAATCGCTATTTTTTTATTGGCTCTGTTTTATCCTATTTTCGGTTTTTTTACCTTGTTAACTTTTAGAACGGCCTTTGATTATGCCGGTAGTGACATTGCTCTATTTTCTATCTTTTCTATCCCAGTTAGCTTTACCTTTTTAATGGGTGTTATTCTAATTGCTTTGGCGGCTATCCAACTTATTAAAAGAAAATTTAATTTTTTCCAGGAGAAAACTTTTTGGCCCTGGTTATTGTTCTTATTGATCACCGCTTTGTTGTCTCTTTTTTCTTTTGATAAATCTTCTAGTTTAGTCAATTTTTTTAGATTACTCAGTTTTTTCTCGGCTTTCGTATTTGGTTTTTTAATTTTTAATAGCACTAAAAAAATAACTAACTTAGCGAGAGTGATTATTTTTTCAGCTCTTATTCCTGCTTTAGCAGCTTGGATCCAGTTAATTAATCGGGGTGGTTTTTATGATGGCGAGAGGTGGCGCTTGTTAGGGACATTTACCCATCCTAACATGCTAGCTATCTATTTAGTTTTAGTAATCTGTTTAACTATTTTTGTGGCCCTTAATTTAAGAAAGAAAGCGATTGAAAGAATTCCTTATGCGCTTCTTGTAATATTTTTTATTGTCCCCTTACTTTTTACCTATACTAGAATTGCCTGGCTTTCATTGGCGTTTATTTTATTTTTTGTTGGTGTTTACCGTTTTAGAAAATTGCTTTTAATTTCTGTGATTGCATTCTTTTTACTCTATTTATTTGCCCCCTTTTTTCAAGATCGTATTTCTACCTTAGCAGGAATTACTGCCTCCGATTCTTCTTCCTGGCGTATTAATTTATGGAAAGATATTGTTGGTTATATTAAGGATAATCCTTGGTTTGGTTATGGTCCAGGAACAGCCTCAGTCTTCTTAAAGAAAAATGTTCCTCGTTTGTTGGTAGAAACAGAACCGCATAATGATTATTTAAAAATTTGGCTGGAGTCTGGTATTTTTGCTCTGCTCTCTTATTTCTGGATTTTTATAGATTATCTTAAAAGGATGTATCAGGGATTTAAAACAGAAAAACGCCCTCGTCTTAAAATACTGTTTTTCTTCTTAATTCTATTTACTATTAGCATGGGCGGCGCTAGTTTAACGGATAACGTTTTAAAAGATGCTGTTATGCAGTGGGGGTTCTGGGTATTGTCTGGAGGCTTATTAGCCATCATTAAACTAGGAAATAAAAAAAAGCTATCCTAATTACTAGGATAGCCCTTTAATTTATTTATTGATCCAGGCTCTTTCAGCTTGATAGTCAACAGTAATTTTCCCGTTTTCAAAAATTCTTGAAAAAGTACCGTCGCTATTTTGAAAAAAAGCGCCTTTTGAATTTCCCATCTTTAAATTATACTTTTTTTCATAAGGAGTATTCTGTCCAAATGAAAACCAAGTATTGTCCAGCAGCATTGAAGAACAAATGGTGAAGAACCAATTATTATCTTCTCCGGCCCGGGCATTAAAGAGAGCTATTTCCATAATACTGGCGTTGTTCATATTATCTAACCAACTACCAATATAAACTTCAGGAAAGTGCTCCATTTGTTTACCGTTACACCAATCAAGATAATAGCGGTGACCACCATTGCCGATGATGAGAAAATCTTTACCCATCTTTTCTCGCACCTTCTCAAGAAAGTAAGCATTACCTAGGCGCCATTGCCGATTAAGCTCAGCTTTTTCATCAGCAATACCATCTTGATTGCTATCAATCTCCCCCAGAAAAGAAATCTCTTTAAAGAGGTCATCGTCTAAGATGCCGTCTAATTTAATTCCCTCTCTTTCATAAGTTATTATTATATCGTTGATATACCTTTCGGTAAAAAACTCAATATAACTATAACTTTTTCCATCAATTTGATAGCGCGGTGCGTCGAGGCGACAGTTCATCATTATAGTTCCAGGCCAGAAGGTTAAGTGTTTTCTGTTTGTGTCTTTTAAGAACCACTTTGGGTATTTCTTTAACCCCCCCACTATCTCTATGCTCCAGGGCTTATCCGGATACATTGGCCAGTGCCATTGCATTTTCTCGGAATAGACAAGGATAAGCAGTTGGGGGTTATTTTGCCTCATTTGCCTTAGATTAGCCGCTGAAGTATTGATGACTTCATGATCGACTATGATCATATCATAACCCTGATAGGCCTGGACCTGTTCCCCAGTGAGGATTGGCAGGTAATGCATGACATAAGTCTTCTGGCTCTGAGCCAGTACGTAGAGGCTCATAAAAAGCGCCAAAAAGATTGTTTTTTTCATTATTGGTGTATTTTTGGTTGTTAATTTACGGATTAATTGTTCTTAAATTTTAATACATATCTATATTTTTGTCAATGCTATAAAATGGCTAAAATTTAATAATATTTTATATGTCTATTGACATTTTTAGGCAAAAGATGTATAATATGGGGTAAACTAAAAAATAAAAAATATGAAAAAGAAAATTATTATTTCATTATTTGTCGGCGTCTTAGCTATTTTTGGTCTTGCCTCTATTGGTAAGACTGATTACAAAGCTTATTATTCCGGTGATGCGGTTAACTACCAAGGCAATTTAATTATTGCTTCTACTGATAGTGGTTCTTTGGAAGTCTTTAAATTAAATGGTAACTTTTTAGAAAGGGTCCAAAAATTTAAAGCCCCTAATTCCCCGCTAGATAAAACTGATGAATTTTCTTCAGTTAAATTAAATGTTGAAAGTGGTCGTTTATTTGCTTATGCCACTTCAGCTTATACTTTATATAAGTATGATTTAAGTGACGTTTCTAAGCCAGTCCTTTTTGCTAAGCAGAAGAACACTTATTATGAGTGGTACCAAAGAGTTGATAAATTTGGTTCATATATTGTTACCGTTAGTGATAAGAATATTAGACTTTGGAAGATTGATAACAATACTCTTGATGTGGTTGACTCTTTTAAAGTAGAAAATAATGTTGCTAGTGCCGTTAGATTTGATGCCTCAGGCAGATACATTACTACTATTAATCAGGATAATCTTTTAAGAATTTTTGATACCAAAACCAGAGAAACAATTGCTTCTTTCCCGGTTAATTATAAAAATAGTAAAACTCAAAGAAAAACTTATTTTGATCCAATCGCTAAACAAATTTTTGTTTTTGACGACTATTATTTAAAAAGTTTTGATTTAAACGGTAAATTATTAGTCAGCTATCCAAACAGCTCGGTAAATGGTTATGCGGTTGAACCAGCTGGAGATTATTCTTATGTTTACGTGGTAAATGGTGATAGCATCATGAAACTTTCTAAAGCCAATTTTAGAAATGGTTTAAAGATCTCTGCTCGCAGTGTTGGTGCTAATGGTTTTGCGATGGGTTTAAAGTATGTAGACATGATTGGTCAAGATCGTTTAGTTGTCTTTAATGGCGGCACTATTTCAGTGTTAAACTCTTCTTTAGATAAAATAGCTTCTATTGGCGCTATTTCAGAAACCCTAAAACCAGAACCAAAGGAGAAACTAGCCTTATCATTTGATTACTATAAAGGTACTCCTGGCGCTACAGTAAATCTATCAGGTGCTGGTTATTTACCCAATGAAGAAATTAAAATAAATTTTGGTGGACAAATTACTAAGATCACCGCCAATAGTCAAGGAAGATTTAGTAAATCATTAATAGTTCCAGAAAGTGGGCGCGAAATAATTGATGCTAAAGTTGATGGCCTTTCTTCCGGACTAACCTACAGTATAACCTTCAATGTTCAAAAGAAATAATGAAATAAAAAAAATCCCGCTACTTGCGGGATTTTTTTATTGGAATAATTTATCTCTATCCAGTGATGTTTGCCAGAGCAGCTCTTCCTCGCCATTAATATTTTTGGTAAATTTAAAATTATTTAAACGGCTGCCAGATTGTTTTTGAAAATATAGTCTATAGTTGCCTTGGTTAATTTTTTCCGGTAAAGAATAAGTTAAAGAAATAGTCTCTTCTGTCCCCGGCTCAATGCTCCAGAAAAAAGCAAAAACAGTTTTTTGAAGATCTTTGTCATCATAAACAGAAAAGTCTTCCAGTTCATCTTTGCTAACTAGTTGACTGCCTAAAGGAGTATATATTCTAGTGTAGCTGCGATATCTAGTGGTACGCCAATCAAAGCCGCCTTCATGACGGTAATTTAATTTTACTTTAGCCAGTAAGGGATTTTGTCTACTTATTTCGTAAGAAATATTTTTTTGTACTACCGCATCGCTTTTAAAAGCAGCTAAATTAGAGTCAACCACCATTAAGTAATCACTATCAACTTTTTTTATTTCACCGGTGATATTCAAATCTTTAGCAATGCTTTGGTATTTTGAATCACTAAAATAAAGCTGCAAGTTTCGCTTAGCAATATTTTCTTGAATTATTTTTAATAAAGAGCCCAGCTCCCTAGTCGGTAATTTCATGAGGCGTTTTTCTAACTCTTTAATAACAGAATTAATAACTTCTTTGCGGTCCCAAGAACTAATATTTTTATCTACATAAGCCACCTCAACATTATATTGAAGTAGTTCTTGGAAGTTGTGGTAGTCATACGTTTCTCCTTCCACTGTAATTGGTCCCACTAGTTTTATCAGATCGGCAATTAAATCTGGATTAAGAGCTATTACTGCGGTTGGTTTTATCTGGACCTTATCAGCGCAACCACTCTCGGCAAAAAACATTTCTTCTATTTGTTTAGCAGAGCTTGGAAAATCTGGTGAAAAATTAGCATCTCTAAGCCACCAATACTCTACCCCCATGTATTTGGCAATAGGTCCTGGTGGTGTTAGTTTTAATTTGCCAATACATGGCATATCAAGATGATAAACATCTTCAGTAATAATATCACTTGGTTTACCATCTTTCATTGTCATTAAACCGTAGGTACCGATAAAACCGCCAGTCGGCCTTAGTTCATCATTGTTTTGTAAAACCAATAAAAAAGTATTTTCTTGTGGGTAGCCAGACAAAGCTGGTATCAATTGTGCGAGTGGAGAGAGTTGCTCAAGTAAGTTATAGGCAGTTTGTAATTGACCTTTTATATTATCTAACTGTGACTTAACCGGTAACAAAATACCAATACGGTTAATTTTGTCCAAATTATTAAGAGACAAGAGCAAGTTGGCCCTTAACCCATTTATCTCTGGAGCTGACTGGTAGATAGTTGATAAGATATTTTGTCTATCAGCGGTTGATAAATCAGAAAAAGTATTGGTAAAACGTCCATCAGTCAGATTGCTTAATTCAATTAGAATACTAGTTCCTCTGGACAAAGAACGGCTAAGAATTTGAGCAGTTTGGGTTAGGTATTCTAAGTCAGAAACAGAGACTGAAAGAGGCGATAAATAATTGATAACTTTATTTTCTCTAATATTTTCAAGATTATTGAGAGCTAAATCAAATTGAGCATTAGCTAAATCAGCTTTTTCTTTGGCGGCAGCATATTTCTGCCCCTGAAAGCTTTCAACTGATTGCTCAAGATATTCTTTACCGGACAAGACGTTGTGGTAATAATTTTTAACCGCTGAGGCTTTATTAATCAAAGCAAAAAATAAAATTAGTATAAATATAAAAAAAGCTAAAAAAAGATATTTAAAAATTTTTTTAGCAATGCCAAAGATGTTTCTAGACATAATTTATGTATTTTTTAAATTGTCAAAAACAGTTATTTTTTTACCATCCATAATTTTATGAAGAAAAACATCAAATATTTCTCGACGGTAAAAAAATTCTCTCTCATCCATTATGGTGTAGTTAATTTCACGATTAATAGATTCCTCAAGTTCTTTAATTAACTTATTAAATTTTTCGCGATTAATTCGGCCAACAAGTAGAAGGTCGGTTTTAGAATCACTGTTACCGGTAAAAAAGCCAGTTAAAACAAATAACTTGGGAGTGCAAATTTTTTGTACATTATCAACAAAGTCTTTAGTCGATAATAACTGCGCTTTAATAAAAAGCGCTCTTAACTCATTAAAGAGGATAAAATCACGATTAACAATATAGTATTTTTTTTCTTTAGTCTTTTTTTCAGATAAAACTAGCTTAATTAAGCCCATTTTTTCCAAATTAAGAAGCTCCCGTCTTACAGAGTTAACCTGGAGGTCAAGATCTCTGGCAAGTTGACGTAAATAATACTCTCCCTCTGGCTTAGTTAGGAAGATGTTTAAAATTTTTGTTCTGGCCTCTGACCCTAGGAGTTGACTTAACATAGCTTTATCTATTTATAACTTTATAGTATAATATAAAAGGTAATCAGTCAAACTAAAAAGCTTAAAAAATAGGCCATAACCTATCTTTTTTGGAGTAATATGTATAATAAAATAGCCTCTATCATCCTTAATTCTGGTAGAAATAATAATTATGCTGGAGAAGTTTTTGTTTCCCAGCCCGATGCCAACAAAGAACGTTTGGCGGGTAAAATTTTTGTACTGGCGGAAATTGAGGGTAGGAAGAGTGATACTCAAAAAATAATTAATTTCTTAGTCAATTTCTTTGACTATAATTATTATGGCGACGAAAAGATTTTGCTTAGAGATAAGGTTGAGGGACTTAGAATAGAAGATATTTTTGAGGGTGTATTAGCTAAGGTTAATAAAGGTTTTCTAGATTTTTTAGAAACTGAGCACCTAAGAATTGAACCAGAAAATACTAATCTAACTTTAGGGGTAGTCCATGAAGATAAGCTTTATTTTTCAAACTATGGAAAAAATAAGGCTTTTTTAATCTATCGTCGTAAGGGGGATTATGAAGTTATTAATATTGAATCTAATATCTCTGAAGAAGCTGTAGTCTATAACGATGATCCTGATTCTGGTTTTAGCACTAAAATATTTTCAGCTGTTATAAATGGCGAAATTCCTCCCTATTCTTATTTTTTATTTACCAACGAGGCATTACCAGAATATCTATCCAATAAAGAGCTGGTTGGTATTATTACTAAATTGCCGCCAATGGTAGCCGCTGAGCAAATAAAAAATATTTTACAAAAAATAAACTCCTACGCTCCGTTTTTAGGAGTAGTAATTAAAAGTACTTTAGGAGTGGCTATGAAAGAGTTTGCTGAAGATCGCGAAGTGACCACCCCAACAAATCGGTTGGCCGCTGATATCACCGACTCCTTAAGCAGTCGCAATGCTCACAGTTCCATTTATCATCTAAATTATACTGAGCAAAGGACAGAAGAAATGCTTGCTCCGGCAGGAATTATTAGTTTTAAAAAAATTGCCAAGGATATTGCTATTTTTTTCTCAAGCCTTAAACCAAAAAAGAAAGAGCGGAAAAAAGTTCTCAAATTTCATGATGAGGATGAGGATTTGATAACCACCCCACCCATTCCAACAAAAAATATCAAAAAACCGGATTTAGCCAGAAGAGACTCTTTTATGATTAAGGAAAAGATTTTCTTTAAGAAAAAACAGCCACTTTCTCTAGCTAAAAGTGCTAATTTATTTAAAACTATTATACTAATTTTTAGTCCTGGTTTTTGGGTTAGTGTTTATCGTGGCCTGACTATTTGGTTTAAGAAGCTTGGTAAAAGGGATCGCCTTCTTACGGGAGTACTAGTAATATCTTGCCTGATTTTAATTATTTCCATCTTTTCAACAGCTTCATTTAAAAAACAGCGGCAAATAGAGGAGGAATTTAATAACACCATCACTCTTATTGAAGACAAGAAAGCGCAGATTGATTCTTATCTACTATATAACAATGATAATGCTGCTTTATCAGTTTTAAACGATGCGACTAATTTAATTAATTTAACAGTTGCCGGCAACAAAGATCAAGAGGAAAAGAAATTGTCCATTATCAATTCCCTCTCAGATTTAAGTGATCGTATTCAGAAAATAAGTAAGGTGGAAAATTTTGAAGAAGTGCTTCATTTTAGTATTTTAGGGCAGGATGTTAAGGTTAATAATCTAAGTTTTTTAAACGATAAATTATATTTAGCTAGCGATAGCAGCCAAAAAATATACATTTATAATACTCAAGATTCTTCAAAAAAAGAGTTAACTGTTTCAGCGGATTATTTAAGCTCGCCCTCTATTTATAATTCCAGTATTTATTATTTAGCTGGTGATAAGATAATTACTCTTAAAAACGATGAAGTGTCTCAAGTTAGTATCGGTGAGAAAAGATCTAAAGACGAGACCTTGATTCAAGTCTATAATAATAATCTTTATTTATTAAACAAGAAGGATAATCAGATTTATCGCTATAATCGTTTCTCTTCTCCAGTTAAATGGCTCAAGGAAGACGCAAATCTATCAGCTGTTTCTGACTTTAAAATTGATGTCAGTATTATGTTGTCGCAGAAGAACGGTGAAGTCTTAAAGTTTAATGCTGGAAGAAATGATAATTTTAAAACAGATATCATCAACCCTTCTATCTCAGCTAACAAAATAATAACTTCTCAAAATAATATTTACCTACTTGATTTAGATAACAACCGTTTAATTAATTTTAATAAAAATGGTGGGTTAATTAAACAATATCGTTTCCTAAAAGAAGGAGTAAAAGACTTTGCTGTTGATGAAGCAAATAAGACTATCTATTTGCTAACAGACTCAGCTGTATTTAAAACATCACTATAAAATAAAGAGGGTAGTTACTTGCTAACTACCCTCCTCTTCCAGTTTTGGTTAAGGTGTTACCTTAACCATTTCTCCGTCTTGGAACAGTAAGCTCTTTTTCTGGCCACTCAGATTAGTGTAGTCAATGAAAGTCAAATCACCTTGCTGGTGATAAGACGTTTCCTTGGCTAACTCTGATTGCCAGATTAGCTCACCGTGGTAGATGAACTGAATCACCTTACCATTTTGATACTCCACTGTCACAACGACAGTGATCGGGTCTGGTTCTTTAAGAACCTCCCGTTCGCAACCTGCTAACGTCAGCAGCGCTGCTAGTCCCAAGACGGAACTCCAATTGCTTTTCATAAAAATGGATTTTCTCCCTTGCGTACGTTCGCAAGGGCAAAAATAGTATAGATAAAAAAAAGCTTCTTGGCAATATTAGAAATTAAAAAATACGGCCCATGAAAATGAGCCGTATTTTTTATTTGGTAGTTAACTTATTTTAAAGTTACTTTAGCACCCGCTTCTTCTAATTCTTTCTTAATCTTTTCAGCTTCTTCTTTCTTGATGCCTTCTCTGACAACTTTTGGAGCGCCGTCTACTAAATCTTTAGCCTCTTTAAGGCCTAATTCAGTAATAGTGCGAACTACTTTAATAACAGCAATTTTATTTGAACCACCGTCGGTTAATTCAATGTCAAAGCTGTCTTTTACTTCAGCTTCAGCGCCTCCAGCAGCTGGAGCAGCAGCCATCATCATAGCTGGAGCAGCGGCAGAAACACCAAATTTTTCTTCTAAGATTTTTACAAGTTCAGCTAAATCAAGAACGCTCATCGCTTCAATTTTGCTGACTAAGTCCTGAAATTTTTCAGGAACTACAACTTCTTTTTTGTCTTCCATAATTTTAAAATTAATTTTTTATTAGTTATTTTTTTTCTTCTATCGCTTTAAGCACTGTGACAAGGCCACGTAAGTTGCCGGCTAAAACGTTAACAAAACCGGAAACAGGTGCATTTAGGGAACCAACTAATTTAGCATACAATTCTTGCTTGCTTGGTAATTTAGCTAAAGATTCTACTTCAGATTTAGAAAGTAAATTACCATCTAAAATACCGCCCAAGAAGAAGATTTTATCTTCTTTATCTTTGCGGAAAATATCAACTACTTTAGCTGAAGCAACTTCGTCTCCATATGAGAAAACAGCTGCAATCTTACCATCAAGAGTTTTTGTCTCTAAATTAGTAATCCCCTGTTCTTTAAGAGCGCGTTCTAATAAAGTTTTTTTGGCTACATAGTACTCGCCGTTTTCGGCACGTAATTTGGAGCGTAAAGCTTCATTATCCTTTACCCCTAAAGCATTAAATCCTGTAAAAATAATTGATTTGGATTTTTTAATCCTCTCAGTTAAGTTCCGCAAGATTTCTTGTTTTTGGATCTTACTTTTAGGCATAACTTTTTATATTAATTAGCTATAAATAAAAAAACTGTGTTAACCACAGATTTAGAAGACAATTAAAAATTGTTGATTCTGCCTCGGTAAGACTTATTTGTTTGCTTACGGTCTGTGGCTTATTAAGTTACTTGTATATTAGCGGATATTTAAAAAGGTGTCAAGAGCCATTAAGCCCCGCCTCCGGCGGGGCTTAATGGGGTTTATTTATTATTTTACTTCGTAAACCAAGGTGACCTCGACTTTAACTTCATTTTGACCGGATTGGATTTCTGGTGCGGTTAGTGCCTGGTCCATAGCAGACTCTAGCATTACTTTAGCATTTGAATAAGCTACTGGGCTGACAACCGGTGAAGCATTCTCATAAACACTTTTAATCTTACCTAATTCCATACCAGATTGCTCGGCGATTAACTGAGCCTTTTCTTTAGCTTTAGTAATAGCTAACTCACGAGCTTGATTTCTTAGTTCATATTCATCATCAATGGTAAAACTAATGTTGCCGATTTGATTTGCGCCTTGCTCGGTGGTTTTAGCAATTACTTCACCGATTTTACTAAGGTCTCTAATTTTTAGGGTTAGAGTTTGGGTTACTTCGTAACCAATTAACTCTTGTCCTCTGTCATTGGTCCAGTTGTAAACCGGGCTTAGGTTATAGCCAGAAGTTTTAATATCTTTTTCTTCAATTCCCAGATTAGTTAATTCCGAAATGATATTATTCATTTTATCAGTACTGTCCTTAGTCGCTTCAGCGGCAGTCTTTTTAGTGTTAGTCTTAAGACCAACATTAATATTAGCAATATCTGCCTTAGCATAAACGGTACCGGAGCCGTTAACTGAGAAACGGTCTTCGTTATTTGATTTAAGCGACATGACAACTGCCACGATGGCCACAGCACTGGTGGCGAGAATTAAAAGGGTGCCGAGAATTAATTTTGATTTTTTCATATTTTTTTAAATTATTATATATACTTATTATAGTTTAGTTCCCCGCTTTCGTCCATAATTAGCAAAGCGGTGGGCTTCTTCGCGAGATTTTAAGAGAGTGCCTTTAAGGCTTTTAATTATTTCTTTAAACTCCTTACTTGTGCCCTGAGTAAAAACTAGTTTATCCCCTCCGAGTTTAGAGATGCCAACAATTAAAATATCAATATTATTTCTACTAAACTCTTTCTTAATAAAAGAAATTTGTGGCCTGCCACCATCAATAACAATTAAATCTGGTTTTAACCATTCTTGATGTTTAAGGCGACGTAAAAGTACCTCTTTTAAAGCCCTTTCGTCGTCTCCGGGTGGTGCTTCTTTGATTTTAAAAAGGCGGTATTCATTTTTTTGGGCTTCCCCATTCTCAAATACTACCATAGAACCATAGCTTTCCTTGCCGCCAAAGTGCGATATATCATAAGTTTCTATTCTGTGCAGATTCTCTTCTTTTAAGTCTTTTTCTTTAGTAAGCAAAGAAACGTCTTGCAATTGTTTTAAGGCTTTGAGCTGCCCTGGATTTTCTTTTTTTAATTTGGTAATTAATTTTTTCTTTTCTCCTTTTAATAATAATTCTAAATTTTTAATATTTTTTTGGTAGTCTTTTGCTTTTATTTTACCTAAACACGTTCCTGGGCATAATCCAATCTGATAATCAAAACAAGCGCGACCACTATTTGCTTGGCAGTTGCTCCAGGGAAAAATTCTTCTAATAAGTCTTAAAGCATTTTCTAGTAAGGTTCTTGATTGATAAGGTCCGAACACCTTTGTCTTTTTTTGAGGAAATTTTTTTAAATCTTGGCCGCGTACAATTAATGGTCTTGGGTAGTCGGAATTTGTGATAATTAGGTAAAGAAAAGAACGGTCGTCTCGGTCTACAATATTATATTTAGGCCAATATTGTTTAATGTATTTAGCTTCTAAGACAATACTTTCAAGCAGTGTGTCGCAGACTAGATACTCTAAATCAGTGGCTAGAGAAACCATCTCTCTTGTTTTAGAATTAATATTTTTTAGAAAGTACTGTGATAAGCGATTTTTTAAAACACTAGCTCGGCCAACATATAAGATTTTTTTGTTTTTATCTAGCCAAAAATAAACCCCTGGCTTAATGGGCGCTTTTTTAGCTATTTCTTTTAAAGCAGAAATATTTGACATAGAAAATAATATCTGTTATACTAAATGAGCTTTGTCATAAAAAGGATTTATCATAAGCACCACAAGGGTGCACTCAAAGGACTAAACTGCGCGAGCACTTTAGTCCTTTTTTAAATATTCTTTTAAATATTTTCCGGTGATACTTTTTTCATTTCTAATAATATCCTCTGGCTCACCAACAGCTAGTACCTTACCCCCCTTGTCCCCGCCCTCTGGGCCCATATCAATTATATAATCCATTGATTTAAGCATGTGAAGATTATGTTCAATGATTAAAACGGAATTTCCGCGATCAACTAATTTATTAAGCACGACCAGCAACATCTCAATATCGCGATAATGGAGACCAGTGGTTGGTTCATCTAATAGATATAAGGTTTTTTTACCAAGGGTGCCAGTTAATTCTTTGGCAATCTTTACTCTCTGTGCTTCACCGCCAGAAAGTGTGGTTGATGACTGACCAAGCTTAATATAACCAAGGCCAACGGCAGTAAGTACTTGCAGCTTATCAGTAATATAATAATTGCCCTCAAAAAGTTCAATTGCCTCATCAATAGTCATATCTAAAACCTCAGCAATATTTTTCCCCTTATATTTTACCTGCAGAGTTTCACGGTTGAATCTCTGCCCATGACATACCTCGCATTCAACAGAAATTGCGGGTAAAAAATGCATCTCAATCAAATTAAATCCTGCCCCCTGACAAGCTTCGCAGCGTCCGCCAGGACGATTAAAGGAAAACCTTGATTTGGTGTATCCTCTTTCTTTTGATTCTGGTAGTTCGGCAAAGAAGTCTCTGATATAACTAAAAAAACCAGTGTAGGTAGCGGGATTAGATCTTGGTGAGCGGCCAATAGGCGATTGATCAATAACTACCACTTTATTAATATATTCCACCCCTTTAAGTTCAGTCACGTCTTCTAGTTTAGCTTTTCCCGGACGAGCTTTAATCTTATTAATATTTTTGTAAAGCACTTCATAAAGCAGCGATGATTTACCAGACCCAGAAACGCCACTAATACCAACTAAGCGACCCAAAGGAATTTCTACTTTTAAGTTTTTGAGATTATTAGCTCTAGCGCCTAGAATCTTTAAAGAACCACTATTTTTAACGCGGCGTTTTTCAGGAATAGCAATTTCACGGACTCCAGTTAAATAATCTACCGTTAAAGAGTTTTCTTTTTTACTCTCTAACAATTTTTCAGTGTAGTCAGCTGCCATCACTTGTCCGCCGTGGACTCCGGCTAGTGGTCCCATATCAACTAAATAATCAGAAGCTAGAATAGTTCGCTCATCGTGTTCCACAATAATGACAGTGTTATTCTTATCTCGTAAGGTTTTAAGGGTTTCAATTAATCTATCTGTATCTCGCTCATGTAAACCGATAGTCGGCTCATCTAAAACATATAGTGTTCTAGACAGCTGCGAACCGATTTGAGATGAAAGCCTAATTCTCTGCGCTTCACCACCGGAAAGAGTTTCCGCTTCACGGTCTAGTGATAGATAATTTAATCCGACCTTATTTAAAAATTCTAAACGGTTAAGAATTTGCGCCATCACATTTTCAGCGATAGTAAGTTCACGTTTAGTCATCTTCTGATAATACTTCCAGAAAAAATCTTTTAAATTATCAAGTGACAAAGAGCTAACTTCGGCTAAATTTTTACCATAAACTTTGACTGACAAAGCCTCAGGGCGCAATCTTTTTCCCTGGCAATCAGGACATTCTTTTTCCGAAAAAAAGCCAATCTTCCCGAGTCCAGTACATTGAGGACAGGCACCATGGGGTGAATTAAAGGAAAAGAGGCGCGGCTCAACTTCTGGAAAAGCAAAATTATCATTCGGGCAGGTCCAATTAGAAGATAATAAGAATTCTTGTCCAGAAAATTTGGCAATTACTAGTCCCCCGGCATAGGCTAAGGAATTTTCAATCGCTTCAAATAGACGGGTTTCATCACTAATTATCACTTTATCAATTACAATTTCAATACTGTGTTTTTTAGTAGCAGCTAATTTTATTTGATTACGTAGAGAATGAGGAACTCCATCAACCCGAGCCTCACTATAACCTTGGTTTAAATAGTTATATAATAATTGATAATATTCTCCTTTACGATCACGTACTACCGGGCTTAAAATTTCTACATACTCCTCTTTAAGTTCTTTAGCTCTAGAAATAATAATATCTACCATTTCTTCCAGGGTTAACTTTTCAATTTTAGTGCCACAATGCGGACAAAATACTTCACCAACTCTAGCGTATAAAATTCTTAGATAATCATGAATTTCAGTTAGCGTTCCCACGGTTGAACGGGGATTGTGAGATAAGGCTTTTTGATCAATAGAAATTGCTGGAGCTAAGCCAATTATTTCATCTACCTCAGCCGGTTTCTTCTGTCCTAAAAATTGCCTCATGTAAGGTGATAAGGATTCTACATATTGGCGCTGTCCTTCGGCAAAAATAGTATCAAAAGCCAGTGATGATTTACCACTACCTGAAACACCAGTTATAACTGTTAAAGTATTATGAGGTATTTCTAAATTTATATTCTTTAAGTTGTGCATCTTAGCACCCTTAATAATTATTTTATCTTCCATACTATTTCTTTTTTCTTTTATTTAAGACAGCTTGGTTTTTAGCCATTTTTTCTCTTCCCTCTTCACTTATTTCCAAAAAGTCTTCAATCGGTTTAATAACTGTTTTAGGACTGATACCGTGTTTTTTGTTGTAGGCTAATTGTTTCTCGCGACGACGAGCGACTTCTGTCATCGCTAGTTTAATTGAATTAGTAATTGTATCTGCGTATAAAATAATCTTACCACTAACATTTCTGGCGGCTCTCCCCATTGTTTGCATCAGCGATGTTTGGCTGCGTAGAAATCCTTCACGATCAGCATCAAGAATTGCTACTAAAGTTACTTCTGGTAAATCCAAACCTTCACGTAATAAGTTAACGCCAATTAAAACATCAAAGAGACCTTCGCGGAAAGCTTTCAAAATATCAGTCCTTTCAAAAGTTTTAATATCAGAGTGCAAGTAATTGCTTTTAATTCCCTGTCCGCCTAAGTAAGCATTTAAATCTTCCGCTTGTTTTTTAGTGAGAGTATTAATAATTACTCGCTCTCCTTTTATAGATAATTTTTTAGCCTCTTCAGTAATATCTTTAATTTGACTATAACCATCTTCTTTTCTAAATACCGGTCTGACCTCAATTTCAGGATCAACTAAGCCGGTGGGGCGAATCACTTGCTCAGCTATCTGTTTTGAATGAGTGAGCTCATATTCTCCAGGGGTGGCGGTGGTAAAAATTACCGGTCCTAAGCGCTGTTCAAATTCTTTGAACTTAAGTGGTCGGTTGTCTAAAGCTGACGGTAAACGCCAGCCATATTGAACTAAAGTTTTTTTACGAGCTTGGTCACCATTATACATTCCCCTGACTTGAGGTACGCTAATGTGAGATTCATCAATCACAGTTAAAAAATCAGGTTTACCATCTTTTTTAGGAAAATAGGCTAGTAAGGAGTCGGGGGCATCGCCAGCTAATTTACCAGATAAATGACGGGAATAGTTTTCAATCCCATGGCAGTATCCTAGGCTGCGAATCATTTCTAAATCATATTTAGTTCTTCTTTCAAGCCTTTCAGCTTCTAGTAGTAGCCCTTCACTTCTAAAATAAGCTAAACGATCAGCTAATTCTTCTTTGATATTTTTTAGAGCACTGGCAATTTGAGGTTGTGAGGACACAAAATGTTTGGGCGGAAAAATAACAATCTCTGGTAAATCCTCTAGCGCTTCTCTGGTAATATGGTCAATAATAGAAAGAGCTTCTATTTTTTGATTTTTAAGTTCTAGGCGGTAGATAATATTTTCCGACATTGGTCTGATTTCAAAAACATCGCCTCTGACCCTGAATTGTCCTCTTTTAATATCGCCACTAGTTCTTTCAAATTGAATTCTAATTAATTGTCTAATTAAATCTAAACGAACAATTTCCTGCCCTTTAGAAAGATGTAATTTTGATTCTAAGTAATTATCAGGTACACCTAAGTTATAAATACAAGAAACTGAAGCCACAATAATTACGTCACGACGGCTCATAAGCGCTGAAGTAGCTCCGTGACGCAGTCTATCTATTTCATCATTAATCATTGATTCTTTATCAATATAAGTGTCGGTAATTGGGAGATAGGCTTCTGGTTGGTAATAATCGTAATAAGACACAAAATAGTGTACAGCATTGTCAGGAAAGAAGTTTTTATATTCCCGGTAGAGTTGAGCAGCGAGAGCTTTATTTGGTGCCATTACCAGCACTGGTTTATCTAAGTCTTTAATAATATTGGCCACTGTAAAAGTTTTACCAGAGCCAGTAACACCAAGTAGAGTTTGAAAATCTAAATTATTATCTAAGCCACTTTTAAGTGTGGCAATAGCTTCCGGTTGATCACCAGCTGGTTGATATTCTGATTTTAGCTTAAATAATTTAGGCATAATAACTTACAAAAATAAAAAGGACGGGCCTTTTTACTTAACATTTGTCAGTCAATTTTACTATTTTTAGGGTAAAAAGTCAAAGTTGAAGAAATAAAAAAGACCCTGTTAAAAAGGTCTTTTTCTGGAGTATAATTTATAACTTCCCTAATTCCAGATAATCATCAATTCTTAGAGATTGAACAAACTCGTCCATGTGACTGACGATAATCATCGGACCTTCGTAATCATTAAAAGCTTCAGCCATCACTGGTAGGTGACGGAAATTAATATGATTAGTTGGCTCATCTAAAATTAGGAGCCCTGGTCTCATCAGTACCAAACGAGCCAGTGATAATAAACCTTTTTGTCCTTCAGACAAGTCGCCTACGCGGTGCCCCATTAAATCACCAGTAATTAAAAATCCGGCTGCAATAGAGCGCATAGTTGGTACATCATCACGATCAGGCATGGCTTTAAGTAAGCAGTCAAAAACGGTGTCATTAAAATCTAAGGTGGCAAAGTCTTGACTGTAGTAGCCAACTTTAACATTTTTAGCAATTTCTGCCCCCTCAGATTCACCAGACACTAAACTTCTTAAAAAAGTACTTTTACCAATTCCATTAGGGCCAGTAACTAATAAATGAATTTTTTTAGTAATTATTTTTTCTAGTGGCTTAACAATTGGCTCATGGTTTTTAATAATTTTTACTGATTTAATAGTTACAATTGCTCCCGATAAATCCTCTTGCACCGGAATATCAAATTTACGGATAGTTCTATCCTCTCGGCGAACATCAACCATGTTTTCTTCTAGTTCTTCAGTTTCTTCACGCATTTTTTGAGCTAATTTACGCATTTTCCCGCCCTTATGAGCAAAAAAGTTAACCTTCTCTTTACGGTCAAGAATTTGTTTTTGCAGTTGAGCATTTTTCATCTGCTCCCTTTCAATCCTTCTAGAAATTTCTTCAACCACAGAATAATAGTCGCCAACATATGTCTCTGTTTTATGGGTGTGCACATCTAAATAGATAACACCCTCTGTAAAACAATTTAAGAAATCAGCATCATGGGAAATAACAATTACAGTTTTGTCATACATAATCAAGAATTCTAATAGATGATCAATTCCCTCTTTGTCTAAATTATTAGTGGGCTCGTCAAGTAGTAAAATATCCGGATTAGAGATTAGGGCATATGCCAGAAGTAAACGAGCTTGTTGTCCTCCAGATAAATTGCCCACTTTTCTATCAAGCGGAATTTCCATATTAACGGCCGTCAAAACTTTAGCAATATGGCTACGCAAATTCGGTGGCACTGGTGAAAAAGCCCTAGCTAGATACTCTTCAATATTTAAATCAAAATCAGACCGACTAACTGTTTGGGCAGCCGTGCCAATACTAGCGCCGTTGGTAATAGAAATTTGGCCTTCTTTTGGTTTTATCTTGCCCTGTATTAAATCAAAGATAGTACTTTTGCCAGCCCCATTTTGACCCATTAGAGTGATTTTAGCACCGGTTCTAACACTAAAAGAAGCCTCATCAAGAATGGGTTTTTTATGAAGATACTCAAAAGTAACATTATCAAATCTTAAAATTACTTGTTCCGCCATGTAAGAAATATATTAAAATTTATTAATTGACCTGCTAAGAATAGCAGAATCACAGCAATTTGGCAATATTAATTATTTAAAATAGTTCTTGGACTTAAATATTTTTATAATTTGACTTTTTTAAAAAAATATATTATACTTAAGTAGTAATTATTTTAGAAAAGTCGTCGAGTTTCACAAAAATTTTTAAATTTACGAAAATAAACAATTAGTATAAAAACTATGCAAGGTATTATCAAGAAGAAGACTGACAAGGGTTTTGGTTTCATTGCTCCTGAAGGTCAAGATAAAGACTTATTTTTTCATTCAAATTCTTTAGTTAATGTTAGTTTTGATGAAATTCAAGAAGGCGACCATGTTACTTTTGAGGCTGAACAATCCCCAAAAGGAATGAATGCAATTAATGTAGAACGCGTTTAATATTTCTTTTTATAAAAACTCCCGGTTGAATCCGGGAGTTTTTTGTTAGACATTTTCTATCATCCCGTGAGGAATGCTTTCCTTAAAGCCGGCCGCGCTAATTTCAATAAAATCAGCCTTGCCTTTTAAAGCCTCAATGGTTTGAGCGCCAACATAAGTCATGCCCGAAGCTAAACCGCCAAGCAATTTTCTAACAATTGGCTCAAGTTCTCCTTTGTAAGGTAATAGGGTCATCTCACCCTCAACATGAACCACCTCATCTACTTTCTGACCGTCTAGAGCCATTTTTTTGATTGTGGCTGCATAACTAGCCATGCCACGGTATTCCTTAAACTTTTGATTATTTTTAACTATTACCTCGCCTGGAGTTTCTAGTGTTCCAGCAAAAAGTGATCCACTCATGATAGTATCAGCTCCGGCGCCAATTGCCTTAGTTAAGTCCCCTGGTTGTTTAATACCGCCATCAGCGCAGATTGGAACTCGGCCCTGGCTGGCTTCGTAGGCGTCCATAATAGCGGTAATTTGTGGTACGCCGGCTCCAGCCATAATTCTAGTGCTGCACATTGAGCCTGGGCCAATACCAACTTTTAAACCATCTGCTCCTTTGTTAATAAAATGTTCAGCTGCATCTTTGGTGGCAATGTTACCGACCATAACGTCTATTTGTGGGTAGTTGGTTTTTAAGTAATCAAGGACGGTATCAGTTCTTTTAGCGTGGCCATGAGCCACATCAAGAACTAAAATATTAACTCCGGCTGAAGTTAAAGCTTTGGCTCTATCTTCGTAATCTTTAACGCCAATAGCAGCGGCCGCAATTAAGCCTTGGTCTTTAACTTTTTTAACTTCACCTGCTTGCTCAGCGGTGCTTAGAAAACGATGAATTACCCCTAGTCCGCCCAAACGTCCAATTGCAATGGCCATTGCGCTTTCGCAAACAGTATCCATGTTAGCGGCAATAATTGGGATGTCTAGTGAATAGTTTTTAGTTACTTTAGTTTTAAAGTTAACGTCTTTTCTGGAAGGAATCTTGTTATATTTAGGAACAATTAAGAGATCATCAAAAGAGTAGCCCTTACCAATAATTCTCGCCATAGTTTTTAAGATTATTTTTTTACATCTAGATTATACGTTAAGTTTTAAAAATTAAAAATAGCTTTCTTAAAAAGACTTGACACCTTATTTAATCTAGTATATTATTAATGGGCTAAAACTAAAAAATAATGAGAGAAACACACGATTTGTCTGGCTACGTGCCAGACTGGATGCTGCACCCTCCGGTGCAAGCAAAGTAATTATGAGGGCAAAGTCACAACGACGGTGCCCTCTTTTTTTGTTTGCCTTATTAATTCTTAAAAGATATAATAAAAGAGTAATTTAAATATTATGAATTTATTTAGAAAAAAAGGGTTTACTTTAATTGAGCTCTTGGTGGTGATTGCTGTTATTGGTATTTTAGCGACTACAATCACAATTTCAATTAAAATTTTTAGGGCTAACTCTAGAGACGGAATTAGATTGGTTGATGTTAAGCAGATGGCGATGGCTTTAGATTATTACCGCGATGATCATGGGGCCTATCCTGATTGCAACACTTGTCAGGATGAAGTTACCTGGGATACCTGTCTTAAACCGGCCCTGGCTGGGTATATGGAAAATATTCCCAAGGACCCAATTTCTAAAGATCCTTACAAATACTGCTATTTTAAAAATTTAGATGCTGAACTTTTGGATTATTATGGTGATCCTGATAGCAGTCATTTTGCTATTAATTTTTTTGGACAAAGTGTAATTAAATTTACCACCGAAAGAGAAAATACTGATTTAGATGATATTATCTTAAGCTCTAATCAAACTGGGGCTTGGAATTACTATTTGATTTTGCATTAATAATTTTACTATTTTAAAAAACCGACTCTTAGAAGCCGGTTTTTTTATTTATAGATTATAAGTTATTTGAGCGATTTCTTCGGTTTCATCTGTTTTTATAACCAGGATTTTTGTCCTTGCTTCTTTTTTATTAAGTTCAGCTTCTATTCCAATTAAAGTATTATTTAACTCTTCATCCAGCTCAATTCCTAAGAAATTTAAATTTTGACAAATTCTTCCTCTGATAATATTAGACCTCTCACCAACCGTTCCGGCTAAAATTAATAAATCAACTCCGCCCAGCATCGCCGCCATACGGCCGATATATTGTTTGATGCGGTTAACGTAAATAGTTAGCGCTAAAGTGGCATCATGGTCACCATTTTTTTCGTATTCTATTAACTCTCTAATATCAGAACTTTTACCAGATAGTCCCAGTAGACCACATTCATTATTAAAATAATTCTCCAGTTCCTTAAAATCTTTATTTAATTTTTCAGAAAGGTATAAGACGGCCCCTGGGTCAATATCGCCCACTCTAGTAGCCATAATTAAGCCTTCAAGAGGAGTAAAGCCCATAGAGGTATCAAGACTCTGACCATTTTTTACGGCTGTTACACTGGCGCCTCCGCCCAAGTGACAAACAATAGTTTTTTCTGGTAACCCGCCAAGCATTTTAGAGGCTCTTTTAGTGACTGATTGAACTGAAATGCCATGATAACCAAAACGGTAAAGACCCAATTCCCGACTATCTTTATTAGGGATGGCGTAAAATTTAGCTTCTTCTGGGATGGTGGCATGAAAAGTGGTATCAGAGACACCAACTATTTTAAAATCATTACCTAAAAATTTCTTTAAGTTTTTAATTTCTTCTAAGGCGGGACCTAAATGGAGTGGCACTTTTTGCAAAGCAGCTTCCGCCATCTTCAGATACTCTTCATCAATTAGACGATTAGTTAAAAAATATTCACCAGGAGCGACAATTCTCACACCCGCTAAATGGATCTCAGTTTGAGAGCCGATAATCTTATTTTCTATCAGAGAGGCAATTACCACCCCCACTGCTTCTATATACTCTTCTTTATTTAGAATTTTCTTATTCACTTCCCCTTGATAGTTTTCGCTAACAATGTAGTTCCTCTCTTCCATTTCAAAGTGAGCGGTAAAGACCTTCTCTCTATCTTGATAAAAAGCATACTTTTTAGAAGCACTACCAGTGTTAACAATTAAATAATTTTTAGACATATTTTTTAATAATTTTAATACCTAGATTATAACGCAATTTTTATAGTTTCGCGACCCTGACAAAAAGTGTAACATAAATAGCTATTTTTCGTATTATTATAGGTAAAATGTTTTTAATATGAAAAACAATAATTTACAAAAAGCTAGATCCAGTTTTGCTAATCTTTATTATAATCTGTTTGTTTCTGGGTTAACTTCGGACTGTCAAAACGATTGGGTTCTAGCTAATCAAGATTCCAGTTTATTTTTTAACACTACTTCTAGGAATCCGAAGTAGTCTAAAAAAATGTTTTTATTTGCTTAAAAGCCCTTAAGTAAAATTAAGGGTTTTTAAATATCTTTACAAGTTGACTAATTTACTAAAATATATTATAATTAGCCCAGAAACTTAAAAAGGAGGTAAAAAATGGCAACAACGCATGAAGAGCCTTATATTTTCCAAAGTGGAAAATATATGGGCAAAGCAGTGGAAGAGGTAATTTTTAGAGACCCTTCTTTTGTAGCAAGATTACTTGTCTACAGAGAAAAAGGACGAACTGGAAATAATGCTCTTTATGAACACCTGGACTTGCTCATGGAAAAAATTCCGGAGACAAAAGTAAAATGTCCGGTGTGTGGCGCAAAAACAGTCAAATATTTTCTTTTTTTAAACTCGGAGGATATTTACGACACTCTGGTGTGTTGTGAAAATATGGACTGTAAAAGTCATTTGCGGATCAACCATCCCAATGACTATCTCTTGCCGATAAAACTTTCTTCTCTGCTTTCTCTTCAACAGAAGAGACTGAGAAAAAGTTTTATAACTTTAGTTAAAAAAGCGGTTGGTTTAAGAACGGTTGATCCAATAAAAATTCATGAAATATTTATTGGTAATCACCTCAAGAGCCAACTTACAATAAACTTTTAAATTATAACCCTTTTAAGTTAAGACTTAAGAGGGTTATTTTTTTATTCTTAAATTATCCACTTGTGCTTTAGAGTCTTTAGTTTAATAATGTAAGAGTGGATATAAGTATTATTAACAATTTAAAAAAGGAGGTCACATGAAAGCCAAGCTAAAATTTTTAGGCGGTTTGGTAAACGAAATAACAGGTTCTTCGTATCTGTTACGAGCTTATCACGGCAAAAAAAGGCTTAATGTTTTAATTGATGCGGGTCTTATTCAGTGTAATTTTAATGACTCGTTAGAAAAAAATAAGGAAATATTAAATCAAATTGACCCAAGTCAGATTGATTATATTATCCTTACCCACTCACATATCGATCATATCGGCCGTTTACCATTATTAGTTAAAAACGGTTTTACTGGTCGGATAATTTGCACTGAAGGCACAGCTTCACTACTTAAGATAATGCTGGAAGATAGTGCTAAGATTCAAGTTGCCGAAGCTCTTTATCTTAATAAAAAAAGCAAAAAAGAGGTATCTGGAGGAAAGTCTGATCGTTTAACTCGTGGCGCCTATGATCGTCGTAGAAAAACAAAAAGAAAAGAAAGTATAGAACCACTTTATACTTCAGATGATGTAGCTCCAACAACAGATTTAATTAAAAATGGTGGCTATCCATATCATCAATGGATTCATTTAAGTAAAGATGTGGCTGTAAAATTTTATGCCTCTGGACATGTGATGGGTGGTGCAGTTTGCGTTTTTAGACTTAAAGATGGCCCTGGTGATACTTTCCTTGGTTTTACCGGTGACCTTGGTCGTCAGGATGGCATTATCTTGCCACCACCTGAGTTAGTTGAGGAGGATTTACACATTTTTGTAACTGAATCAACTTATGGTGGCCGTGTTCATCCTTCTAGAGATGAGGAGATAGATAAAATCGTTGAATTGGTAAGAATTGCTGTAAAAAAGAAAAAGCGTATCATTATCCCCTCTTTTGCCCTTGAAAGAGCACAGGAAATAATCTATTTACTCTCATATTATATGAGTGTTAAAAAGATTCCGATAATTCCGATTTTTTTAGATTCTCCACTAGCCAGTAAAATTACTAAGGTTTTTTCGGAGGCTTGGAGTGAGGGTATGTTTTCTGACCAAGGTCAGTTAACCTTTAATCCCTTTTCTCAGGAAAATCCCTATCTTAAGATTATTACTGAACAAAAAGAATCTGACGAGTTGATTGCTAAATCGGGGCCATATATCGTTATTGCTGGTTCTGGTGATTGTAATTCAGGACGTGTTAGAGGGCATTTAAGAACCAATCTTCCCAAGAAAGATACAATGGTTTTCCTGGTCGGTTATATGCCTAAAAATAGTTTAGGTAGAAATCTTAAAGAGAAATCTCTTGTCAGAATGAACCAGGAAGAAATTAAGGTGGAAGCAGAGATTATCCCTTTTGATAGCTTTTCGGCTCATGCTGACAGTATTTTTCTAAGAGATTACGCTCGTGATAACTTAAAATGGGGACAAGAGCCAAAAAATATTTTTATTGTTCATGGTGAGCTGGAAAGTGCTAGAACCTTAAAAATTAATCTGGATATGGCTTTATCTGATAAAATGATAAGAACCATTATTCCAGAAAATGGTGATGAGTTCTCATTCTAAAATAAAAAAGCCGTTTCTTATAATAAGAAGCGGTTTTTTTTGCGACTTAAATTTTTATTTTATTAATTTTTTTAGTAAGCTTAGCAATTTCATTGTCATTTAAGATTAAGCGCCCCTTGCCTTTATAATCAACATCGCCCATCCTAATATTAGGTATTAAGTGGTAATGCAGGTGAGGTACACTCTTATTACTCTCGCTTCCCTCTCTAACCAAAATGGTAAAATTGGTGTATTTTAATTTTTTTAAAATTTCTGCCCCACTGTTTATAAGATCGTCAATTTTTTGTTTTTCCCCTTTGGTTAAGTCAAAAAAAGAAGTGACATGTCTTTTAGGAATTACTAATAAGTGGTCGGGGTGATAAGGTGCTTTCGCGTAGGTCAAAAAGGCCTGAGAATTTTCTTTAAAAATTCTGTCCTTAGTTTTACAAAAAGGACAGCCGGTCATTTCTTTTAAGTATTTTTTGTAGAGCATAAGTTTATACACTAAAAATATCATTTTTAAGGTATTCTGTAAATTATATATTTACAAAAAGTGAGTTACTTTGTAGTAACCCACTTATCTTATGTTGTGTCGTAAAAATTTTACCAATAAATACCCTAATGCTAATAGCATCATTGGTAGTATTTCATTTCCAACAGGGACTTCGTTGCCGCAATAGTATGGGCAATTAATACTGTGTGACTTGCATGACGCTTTCATGTTAGTTCCACAGTAAGCACATTTCTTTGGCGCCTTCTCTAGGGTGCCTGCTTCGGAATTAGTGGCCTCAAACCAAGTAATGGTTTTGTTGTAAGCCAGAGAATCTGTCATGGCCGTTTACTATTTAGTTGTTAATTTAATTCATTAGAATTTTGCCACCAATCTCTACTAATGATTTTGATAGCTTATTTAACTCATTTTTGTTTATTGGTTTTAAAATTTCTTCAATTAAGTCATCAAATCTTTCTTGAGTTTCATTAATTTTTTCTTGGCCACTTTTGGAAATTAAAACAAATTTTACTCTAGCATCTACGCTAGTAGCATCACTTTTTACTAACCCTATCTTTTCCATTGGTAAAAGTAAGCGGGTTATACCAGAGGCGGTGATTCCAATCTTCTCTGCTAAATCTATGCGGCGCATTTTCCCTTCGGGAGCCTGATTTAAATGGAATAAAATTAAAAACTCATTGAAACCTAAGCCATTTCCCAGTCCACTATCAAAACGTTTTACCAGAACAGAATGGGTTTTTGCTAGATTGATAATAAACTTTATTTGCTCACTAATGTTTTTCATATTATTTAATATATAGTTGATAACTCAAGTATATATTAAGTATAATATAAAGTCAAGAGCTTAAAATAACTAAATTAGTGAAGACTTTTTCTAATTTCATCGTCTATCCTGGAATCTAGGTTAAAGCTTTCCCTTTCAGCCTCACATTCTATTCTTTCTTTATCCGGATAATTACTGCAATTTGGATAACGAGCCGTAAAAAGAACTAAATAGAGGTTATCTTCTATAACTGTAGCATAGGCATACTCTGTATAAACTGAACCAGCTGCTCCTTCGCTAAAAGCACCGATACAATATTTTTGACCATTAATATTTGTTTTACTTATTCTCAGAGGTAAGCTTGAAGTCTGATCAGTTGCGTTACAGTTAATTTCTCCATTTTCTACACTAAACTCCGTTCCCTTATATTCATCAACTTCAAAAATACTAAAACTATAATCTTGAAATGAAATATAATTAGCTTTTAAGGTCTCTGGTTGCTTATACTTATCTTGATTAAAATTGTCTACTTCTTTTTTCTTTTGTTCTTTGATAATAGTCCAAATTGAATAAAAACGGGAATATTGTTTCTGAGTAATAATTAGTCTTTCTGTGTTATTTTCAAAAATATAAGCGGCGCCCATTTGCTCAACTAAGCTATAATCATCAGCGACTATTTGCTTAATAGTATCTATGCCATTTTTACTTTTTGTTAAGTATTTTTCTGATTCACCGTCTAACATAACAAAACCATCTGAGCCAGTATTTAGTTGAGTAATGGCTTTTATTAAAGGCCACGGGCTACCTTCTTGAAAAATGACTGAACGATAAAGAAAGAAAACAGCAGCAAAAATTACTAGTATAATTATAATAGCAATTTTTATTTTTTTTCTGACGCTAGACATATTTTTTAGATGTTATATTAATACTATAAAACAAAAATACCACAAAAAGTGGCACTCTGTCTATTTGCTCCCAGGGTCGGATTCGAACTAGGGGTCGGTCTTAAAACACGATTTCCCTTTTCAGCATCTAATATTAGCTAAATTATTTCTAAAGACATCTAATTAAAAAGTTTCGAATCCGATTACTAGTACTATTTCTCTATTCGGTAGCCATTCTAACATCACTACACCTGCCCTTTAATCCATCAACCACCTCCATCACATCATCAATTTGAGGTTCATAGGCTGTCAGCTCATTGCCATTTTTAAGATTGAGAGTAACCAGCTTACTATGAGTTTGGAAAACGCTCTCAACTTCACAATTATTAAGAGCTGCTAAAACTACATCCCAAGTGCTATTGGTTTCGTCAGTAAAGGTTCTATCATCTGGTGAAGCACATTGGGGCGGATTTGATTTCATAATACTAAAGCCGGCCTTAACACAATCATTAAAGTTTCTTATTGTTGCTAACAGCTCATTACATTTTTCATGGCTAGCTGTATCACTTTTTGGTAAACAGTCTTTTAATTCTTCAGCGATAGATAATTGTTCAGATTTAATTTTAATACTTTGAACAATTCTATCTACAGTGCCGTCTATATCAAAAGTGGATCGTTCACTTTCGCACTCTGACGCTTTTGGATCATCATAATTTTGACACTGAACAAAGCGTAGGGTAAAAGTGATAACTCCAGTTTGATGATCTTTCGGAAATTCGTAAGTATAAGCAGTATATATACTACCAGCCGCCCCTTCGCTTTCTTTAGTTATGCAATATACTCGGTTATCAATCAAACGTTGTTCAGTTTGCCCACCCTGTTGAATTTCATTACCAAACGGATTACAAATAAAAGACCTGTCTTCAATTATTAATTTTGGCGGCCACTTCGCTTCGCTAATATGCTCTGCCAATATTTCTTTCGGATATTGAAACGTTATGCCATCACCAGTCGTTATTGTCGTCCACAAATCATTATTACTTTCTGTATTATTTATATTTTCTATTATATTCCAAAGCGAATAAAACCTACTGTAATGCTTACGAGTCGCAACAGCGCTTTCCCCTGTTATGGATTGAAAAAAATAACCAGACCCCATTTGTTCAATAAAATTATACCCATTATCATTCATATATAATTTAATAACTTCTTGACCATTATTGCTCTTAGTCAAATATCTGCCCCCGTTCATGTCCAATTTAATAATTTTGTCTTGAGTAAAATTTAGTCGAATTATCCCTTTCGCCAAAGGCGTGGGATTCCCTTCTTGAAAAATTATCGGGCTATAAAATAAGACGACTAAGATAAAAATAGCTATCAACACCCCAAAAAAACCAAGTATTTTATTTCTTTTTGTTTTTAACATATTTTTTTATTAATAAAGTAATCCCCCTAATAACAATACCAATCAAGCCACCAAAAATACAAACAATTGATAAAAATAAAGACATATCCAAGACTACCGAAAAAGAAAAATAACCATCATAATCATATTCAATTAACTGTCATAAAAAGGGATAGATAAAAAATGTTAAAACCGAACCGATGATTAATTTAGGGACAAATCTGTAGCTTCGATCTTCATTTTGCACTAAGACCATTATAATTCCGGTGGTCAGTGGTAATAATAAAACCTGCCAACCCCACAAAAAGATAAACCAATCGGGCTTAACGGCAAATAACAATCCGAGGATAATAGTAATAGCGGAAACTAAATAAATTTTTTTCATAATAAATAAGAATTTTTATTCATATATTAGCTATTATATCATAATTTTGTTGTATTTAATAGTTAATGTAAATATATTTTTTACAGAATTCGGATTCGAACTAAAATATACAAAAAACACCTGTAAATACAGATGTTTTTGAGCGTTGCTCGGGGACTAGGATTCGGTCACGGTCGCTAAGCCTCGCTTCCTCACTTCGTTCGTCGCTCGCTAAGCGCCCCGACCCGGCCTCGCGGTGTTCGCTATGCTCACACATCGCTCCGGCTTTCTCATCCTAGCCGCGAAGTGCGCAGGCACTTCGCTTCCCCTTCGCTCATTCAAAAAACCCAGCTTACGCTGGATTTTTTTCATTCGCTCGGGGACTAGGATTCGAACCCAGATAGACAGGACCAGAACCTGTAGTCCTACCATTAGACGATCCCCGAATATTTTCTTAATCATTATTACTTATTTTTTCCCACTTTTCAACTGGTCCAGCCACTTCTTTAAATATGTTGTGTGTTTCTACTACCTCCAGACTTTCTAATTCTTGATATTTATTATTATCCCTCGCCTTTAATTTAGCCATTAAGTGTTTAAATTCATAGTCTATTTGTCCTTTAGAGATGCTGATCTTTTCACTAACACCATCAACCACCTTTATCTTATTAGCTGAAAAATTATACCCCCTATTTTTTGCTTCTAGATAGACTTCGTAGAGGTAAAAATTAATTTGTTTAATTGGGCTATCACTATTTTTAAATCTTTCCAGTTGAGGATGATTTTTATAACCCTTGGTTTTTCCTTCTAAAACATTTTTTGCTAATAATCCTTCGCGCCACAAAGCCACCAACCCTTTACTATCTAGATATTTAGGGCTAAGACTCCAGAGTCGCATATAGTTATTCTTCCCTTTTTGGTTTCATTAATGGGAAAAGTGTTGTTTCTCTAATTGGTTTGTCGCACATAAAGGCAAATAATCTCTCACCAAAACCAAAGCCACAAGTTGGTGGCATGCCGTGTTCTAACATCTCCACAAATTCCCAATCAGGCATCATTGCCTCTTTATCACCGCGATCAATTAATTTTTCCTGTTCTGCGAATCTTTTCTGTTGATCAATTGGGTCATTTAATTCTGAAAAACCATTACCAACCTCGGAACCAGCAATAATTATTTGGAATCTTTCAGTTAGTTCTGGGTTATCAGTCTTAGCTTTTGATAGTGGTGAAACTAGTTTTGGGTGATTAACTAAAAATACTGGTCCGGCAATGCTCTTACGGCAATACTTCCATAGACTATCAGTTAATCTTTCCCGGTTAGCGCCCTCATACTTTACATTTAACTCTTCTAATTTAGCCCTCATTTCCTCCTCAGAGGCTTTTAGGACATCAATCCCGGTTCTTTCTAAGACAGCCTCTCTATAGTCAATTTTAGGCCACTCTCCGGCTAGGTCATATTCCATACCCTTGGCAGTAAATTTAGTGCGACCAAAGACTTTGGTAGCAATCTCTTGATATAATTCTTGGCTTAATTTCATCCCCATTTCGTAATCAGCATAGGCCCAATAAAATTCCATGTTGGTAAATTCTTGCAGATGGTCTGGACTAGAGCCCTCATTGCGGTAGGCACGGCCAATTTCAAAAACTTTTTCATAGCCGGCAGCCATTAGTCTTTTTTGCCAGAGTTCGCCAATAGAGATTCTCATGTAGACGTCAATATCAAAGTCTTCGTGGTGAGTTTTAAAAGGATTGGCTTCCGCACCGCCGGTAGTAACTTCAAGAGTCGGGGTTTCTACTTCAAAAAAACCATGACGTTTCATAAAATCACGAGTTACTTCCCAAAATAGTGATTTTTTATAAAACAGTTCTCGCATTTCTGGGTTAAGTAAAAGGTCAAGGTAGCGCTTTCTAAAACGGTCTTCATCATCTTTTAACCCATACCAAGCATCAGGAATTGGCCTTATCGCTTTAGTTAGTAATTTCCATTCGGTTACAAAAAGACTCTTTTCTCCCTTGTGGGTTAAAAAAGCATAAGCTTTAACTTCTATAAAATCAGCGATATCAATTAGTTTAACAAAATTCTTATATGGCTCCACGCCCAAGTCTTTTTTAGAAAATGCTAACTGAATATTTCCTGAGGCATCTTCTAAATTGGCAAAGGAAAGATTACCATGCTCTCTTTTAGCTCGTAATCTACCGGCAACAAAAAACTCTTTTTTACTTTCAAGTAAACTATCAAAATCATTTAACAAAGCAGCGACAGAATAATCACGTTTTACTTTCGCTGGATAAGCAGCGATGCCTAATTTTTCTAGTTCGGCTAATTTTCGCAAACGGTCTTCTCTTTCAGAGCCGGCGTTAAGATTTTGATTGTTTTCCATATATTTGAATTTAGAACACCTTGTTTATTTTGTAACTTACCATTCCTCGTGGTGTTTCTACTTTAACAGTATCACCTTTTTTCTTTCCTAAAAAGGCCATCCCCAGAGGAGATTCGTTAGAAATTAAACCATTTAACGGATCAGCTTCATTAAAACTGACGATAGTATATTCTTTTTCTTTGCCGTCAAGCTTCACGCTCACTTTTGAACCCATAGATACCTCATCGGAGTCAGATGCTTTATTAACAATGGTAACGTTTTTTAAGATGTTTAAAATCTCCATAATGCGACCCTCATTTAAAGCCTGAGCATCTTTAGCTTCGCTATACTCCGCATTCTCCGATAAATCACCTAATTCCTTGGCACGTTCAATTCTGTCAGCAATTTCCCTTCTCTTTACAGTTGAAAGATAGTCATGCTCTTCTTTTAGTTTATTATAACCTTCTTGGGTGATAATTTGTTCTGGCATAAGCTTAATTTATATATTAAATAGTTAAGAATTTATGGAATCTAATATACTTTATTTTATGTTTTCTGGCAAGTCCTAAGTTTCTCTTTTTGAGTCTAATATTATTGAGGTGAAAATTAGATAAGCGATGCCTAAAGGATGGTCTAAATAAGGGGTAAAGAAATTAATAATTATTAAAGTCAGTAAACCGAAAGAAAAGGCCACTAATGTTATTTTCTTATCCTTAATTAACAAGAAACCTTGGTAAATATTAATAAATAATAGAAATAAGTAAGTTCCCAGACCAACTAACCCAAGTTTAAGCCAGATAGCCAGATAACCCCATTCAAAAGCGTAGGTGGTGTAAAGTCCATCAGGATTATTTTCTAAAACTCTAGGGTCGCTGGTTTTATAAGTTATAGTTTTGCCATAACCATATCCAAAGACCGGTGCTGTTTTTATTTCTTCCCACATTACAGGCAGTAGTGACCAACGAGAGGCCACTGCGGCTTCGGAGCCGTCTAAACTAATTCTTTTAGCAAAAGAGTCAGCTGAAAAAGAACCTGGTTTAGGAATCGGAAAATAAACCACCATTAAAATTAGAATAATTGAGATTAAAGCGCTGCCCAAAATTAAAGCACCTTTTTTAAAAGCTTCTTTAAAACCTAAGAATGCCCAGGAAGTAATTAGACTTAAGATAGTGATTATTAAAACCGCTAGCCAGAAACTACGCGACATAGAGAGTAAACAAACTGCCCAAAATAATGACATTAAAATCCAAGCGCTCTTTTGTTTTATCTTTAATAACCACGGCAGTATTAATAATGCTAGTACCGGATAAATATGTGATTGCAAAAAAATTCGCGGCCAAGAACCGGCAGTATTAGTAATTTCTGCTATCCCCGTCCTTCTGAGCCATAGATAGACATCTGGTAAAATACTTAGGTTATGGGTAAAGATATAAAGAATCAGTAGTGTTTTAAAACTGAGAAAAATGAGTGCTGCTAAAATAAATTGGAATAACCTTCGGTAGTCGCTAAGCGGTTTTTTTACGTAAACAGCCACTAAAGGAAAAATAATTAAGAAGAATAACCAAGCATTAAAATCAGAGAGAACATAAGAATTGTTATTTATAATTCCTAGAAGTAAAGAGAATAAAATTAAGATTGCTAGGACAATAAATAAAATTGTTTTTTTAAAAGCTAGTAATTTAGCAATTAATTCCTGGCGAAAATTTTTATTAGCTAGTTTTATCAGTAACACTAACAACAAAGCACTAAAAATAAGCATTCTTAGTGATAAGAAACCTAAATTAAACAGATGTCCTTTTGAGCCAATAATTAGCTCTGTAAATAGAATTATAATACCCCATTCCAAATCTTTAAAACTGAGATATAAAATGATAATTAAAATTAGAGCCACCCCTAAATAATTAAAGGCAGGAATAAAATAAGCTAAAAAAGAAAGACCCTCAAATAAAAATAGAGAGCTTAAAAATAAAACTAAATTTTTATTGAGCCATTTCATGAGAGTTGATGCTTGCGGTAAATAACCGCCATCGCCGCTTTATATTTTTTAACTGCTGGTAAAAATGGAAATATTTTGTAAGCAAAACCAGGCAACCAAGAACTGATTGTCCCGCCGGGGGTAATTGTAAATAAAAACTGATCAACAAAAATACCGACTTTATTATTCTCTAACATAGTGAGCCATAAATCCCAGTCTTGAAATTTTTTAATACTCTCATCCCAACCATTTTCTGGAAAATCACTGCTTCTAATTAAAGACATGGTATGAATGTATGGTTGCCTACGCAATTTCTCAGCATCAAAATTTTGCCCCTTAAATTTTTTACGGCCCCATTTAAAGGAAGAATAGGCATAACTAGCTCCGGGATTATTTATTAATGTGTTTAGTAAAATTTCCAGAGCTTGAGTTTCAAGAACCGCATCAGCATCACAAAAAAAGAGATATTCCCTTTTTGCCTCTTTAAAACCTTTATTTCTAGCCGCCGGAGCACCTTTATTTTCTTGATTAAAAAAAGAAAAACTTAGTTCCGTTTTAGTGGTTGTTAGAAAATCAGTCAAAACCTTTTCAGGATTATCAGTTGAGCCATCATTAACAATAATTACTTCTAAATCTTTAAGGCTTTGTTTATTAATACTCTCTAAGGTTTTTCTTAATTTATCAGCTTGATTATAAACAGGAATAATGATTGAAATCATAAGTTATCGTATAATTTTCTTATTTGTTCTTTCCATAAAAAATTATTTAGCGCTCTTTCTCTCCCTTTTAAACCAAGTCGCCGTCTTTCTTCTGGATGCTTAACTAAAAAAGAAATTGCCTCTTTAATTTCGGTAGTATTTTCTGGGTTAACTAAAAATCCAGACTCCCGGTCGGCGACCGCGTCACTAACACCACCAGAGCGACCAGCAATCACTGGTTTGGCAAACAGGTTAGCTTCTAAGTAGACAATGCCAAAGCCCTCAAAATCACCATTTATTTCCCGGCTTGGCATTACGAATATATCACATAAATCCAAGAAAGACCATTTCTCCAGGTCACCAACCTCTCCGGTAAAAATTACCGGAACTCTTTCTTTAAAAGCAACATCTTTTAAGTAAGCTTCATCTTCTCCTTTACCAACAACTAGATAAACTATTTTGTTTTTTGTTTCTTCATCTAATGAAGCAATGGCTTTAATGGTATTATCTACCCCTTTTCTTTTTACCAGGCGGCCTAAGCTTAAAAGAACAACTTTATCTTTAGTTTGGTATTTTTTTTGTAGAAGCGGTGTGATGCTATCAAATTCATTCATGTTTGTCTCATTAATTCCAGGATTAATTACCAATATTTTTTCACTAAAAGAGGGTTGCCACTCTTTAACTAAACTAGCGACATGGGAATTAGCGCAGATTATTTTTTTAGCTTTTTTTAAAATCAGAAAAGTTATTTTTCTTTTTCTAAATTTTTTTAGTGCCAAAGCAAAATCCATCCCGTGTAAAAAGACGGCATAATCGTATGGTTTAATAAGATATCTAAGATAAGCGACTGTCCCCATTGGTAAGATTTGCCCTACTAGTAGCATTCCATCTTTTTTTAAGACTTTGTGCAGCCTTCTTAGCGCTAAAAGCCAATGCCCCTTTTGGTGATTTATGACTTCAATTCTTTCTTGGTCCGGCCAGTATTTTACTAAATGTCCGTAGTAATTAGCCACTCCACCCTTAAATGGCGGATACTCAGTGGTAAGTAAAACAGTTTTCATAAATTAACGCTTAAAGGATTGATAGATACTTTTTATATCCTCTTTTCTAAAGCCTCTAACTAAATACAAAAATATAAAGTACAGTATGCCGCCCAGAGTGGTGGCTAAAATGATGTGAATATAATTTTTTCCATAAAAAACAATCATCGCCATTACTGCTGCTGCCCAGAGTGATTTTCCTAAAGTACTTAAATTCTTTTTAAAGTTATAAGGGATAATTTTTTTTGCTTCTCTAATTCCCAGGATAAACATAATAAAGTTAGTGACAAGAACAGTAATACTGGCGCCAATTGCTTCAAATTTAGGAATTAAAATGAAGTTTAAAATAACACTAGTAATAGTCACGCTAACCATAAATAAAAAGTTCTTTCTTTGCCTGTCACAAGCATTTAAGAGTGATCCAATTGGGAAATTAACAAAGATAAAAAACAGAGCTAAAATTGAGATTCGTAGTGGCCAAACTGCTTCTCCGCCAGCCTTAAATATCTCCACAATCTTATCATCTAGAGCAATCACCCCACCAATAATTGGTAGTGAAATCATAATTAAATAATTCATCGCCCTTTCAAATGATTTTACTAGTTGCTCCTTATTACTAATCCAATAAGAACTCATTGCTGGATATAATGAAGCGGTAAAAGCCATTGGTAAAAATTGAAGGGCAAAAATTATTTTAAAGGCAATTTGATAAACACCGACTTGATGATAACTCGCTAAAATACTAATCATGACTGAATCAAGATAAAGATAAAGCCTTTGAGAGATGGCAAATAGAGCAAAAGGCCAACTAATTCTAAAAATATTTTGGATAAAGTCTTTTTGAAATAGCGGCTTCCATTTTAAGTGAATCCGATATTTAAGAATTAGAAAGCTGTAAACAAAGTTAAAAATACTAGCGATTGCTAAGACGGCCATGGCCACTCTAACACCAAAACCGTTGAGTAAGGCTAAATAACCTAGACTTAAGACGATTAGCTGAAAAATAACCGATGAAATGCTTTCGTATTTTAAATTATGGAAGCCTCTGATGGTGGCAAAAAAGGTGGTAGTAAATGAATCTAGCACCATGGAAATAGAGGAAATCAGGATTAACTGAAAGGCTAAATTATCATAACCAAATAACCAGGCGGTTAAAATGGCTACTAAAAGAGTTAGTACTGCTAGTGGTATTTTAAGAGCAATGACATTCCCTAACCAAGATTTGGCCTGGTTTTGGTCTTTGGCAACTTCCCTAGTTAAAGTATTAGCAAAACCTAGATCTATAAAGATGGCAAAAATGGTGGTAAAAGAAATAGCAGCATAGTATTGACCCATAACCTCTAAGCCCAGGGCCCTGGTTAAGATAATAAAATAGCTGAAAGAAATGATTTTTTGCAGAATTAAGGCCAAAGTGAGATAAGAAGTATTTCTGGCAATATTATGTATTTTATTCATAAAATTAATTATAACAGCTCTTGATTAATTTTTGAAGTTATGATAGATTACTTAAGTAAATATAATAAACAAAGATAAATTTCAAGTATGAAAAACGAAATCCATCCTAAATACTACACTGATTGTAAGGTGAGCTGCGTTTGCGGCAACTCTTTTATTACTGGGTCTACTGAACCTGAAATCAAGGTTGAGCTATGTTCTGCTTGCCATCCATTTTATACCGGCAAACAAAAATTAGTTGACACTGCTCGTCGTGTTGAAAAGTTTACTGCTAAAAAAGATGCTTCTTCAAAAGTAGCTGCTGGTAGAAAAGGTAAAAAGGTTAAAACTGCAGCTAGAGCTGAGGCCCGTTCTAAAAAAGAAGTAGTAATTAAAACCAAAGACATTAAAAAAATTGCTCAAGTTACTTTAGGTAAAAAATAGCGACTTTTTCTCTTTTAATAATCAGTCATGATTAACTTTTTGTTTGTTAAAGTTAATTTAAATGGCTGATTATTTTTTTAATAAAAAAAGCCACTAACTTTTTAATATTACATTGAGAAGGAGGTCGCAACTCAAGCGGTAAAAATTAAATCATTAGTGGCCGGTTTCTTTTTTGACTTATGTCAAATTGTGGATAAATTATACCATATTATAAAATAAAGTCAATAGCGATTTAAAAAAATTTACTTAAGATTAGTAAAATCATTATGTACGAAGATATAAAAAATAAATATCAGGAATTAGAGCTTAAATTAAGTGACCCCAGTCTTCTAAAGGATCAAAAGGCGATGATTAAAGTTTCTCAAGAACACGCCAACCTCAGGGGCTTGGTTTTGAAAATTAAGGAATATGAGAAATATTTAGCTAATATTGAAGAAAATAAAGTAATAATTAACTCAAATAGCGACCAAGATTTAAAAGAGCTGGCGGGGGTAGAATTAAAAGACTTTGAAGAGAAAAGCGCTATTTTATACGAAGAAATAGAAGAGGAATTACACCCCGATAACCCCAATGACAAGAAAAATGCCATTATTGAAATTAGGGGTGGTGCTGGTGGTGATGAAGCCGCTCTGTTTGCTGGTGACCTTTTTCGGATGTATTTAAGATATTGCGAAAAAAAAGGTTTAAAAGTGGAATTACTGGATTCTAGTGTTATTGGTATTGGTGGGTATAAAGAAGTGGTCTTCTCTGTTATTGGACAAGGAGCTTACGGTTTGCTGAAATATGAGGCTGGAACCCACCGTGTACAAAGGGTTCCTGAAACCGAGAAACAGGGTCGAGTTCACACCTCAACCGCCACAGTTGTAGTTTTACCAGAGGCTGAAGAAGTTGATATTGAGCTTAAAATGAGTGACTTAAGAATTGATACTTTTTGCGCTAGCGGTCCTGGTGGTCAATGCGTTAATACTACTTATTCAGCAATTCGTATTGTTCATATTCCCACTGGAGTAACTGTTAGTTGTCAAGATCAAAAATCACAACATCAAAATAAAGAAAAGGCTTTGCAGGTTCTGCGCTCTCGTTTACTTGCTAAACAAGAGGAAGAAAGAATTGCTCAAGAATCTAGCGCTAGAAAAACGCAAATTGGTGTTGGTGATCGCAGTGAAAAAATTAGAACTTATAATTTTCCTCAAGATAGGATAACTGATCATCGCATTAATCAATCCTGGCATAGTATTAATTTAATAATGGAAGGTAGCTTAGATTTAATTATTACCGCTTTAAAAAATGCCGTTAAAGAAGAACAAAGACAACAAAAAAGTTAAACTAATAGACCTTTTTAAAGAGGTCTATTCTGTTTTTAAGCAAAAAAAATTTGACTTTCCGGAGATAGAGGCGACTTCCCTGCTTTCTTTTGTTTTGAAAAAAGATAAATTATTTTTACTAACTACTGATTCTTATCTGATTTCTTTTGCTAAACAAAAAATAATAAGATCTTTAATTAAAAAGAGATTAGCGGGGTGGTCACTAGCATCTTTAACAGGGGTAAAATCTTTTTATAATTTAGAGCTCCAAGTTAATAAAAATGTTTTAATTCCCCGCCCGGAAACAGAGCTTTTAGTTGATGAGGTGATTGCTTATTTAAAGGATAAAAAAGAAACGGTTATTTTAGATATTGGGACCGGCTCCGGGGCAATTATTTTATCTTTATTTAAAAACATTAAATCAAGCAAAGTAAGATTTTACGCCTCTGACATTTCTCAAAAAGCTTTGAAAGTAGCTAAAAGTAATGCGAAAAAATATCAAGCGAAGATAAAATTTTTTAAGGGGGACTTATTAAAACCTTATCTAGAAGAGTTACCAAAAATAACACAGAAAGACATCATTATTACCGCTAACCTACCTTATCTTAAACCGGTGGAAATGAAAGAAAAAAGTATTAGCAAAGAGCCTAAAAATGCTTTGCTTTCTGGTCGTGATGGTTTGTGGCATTATCGCCGATTATTTAAGCAAATAAAAAATAATCTCTTATCTCACCAAAAGGATATTTTTTTAATTTGTGAAATTAATCCTCTACAAGCTAGAACAATAAAAAAACTAGCCGCAGCCAGTTTTTCTACAAATAGAATTTATTTCAAAAAAGATTATCGTCAAAGAACAAGGTTTGTGGTTATCAAAATTTAATACTTCAAATATTTAAAATCTTCTATAACTTCAATCCAGGTTTTACCAGCGTTAAAGATAAATTCTTCACCACTTTTATAATAATACTTTGTGCGACTAGTTGGCGAATCTTTTTGCCATTTTCCTAAAAGGCAATTACCATCTTGGCATAATAAAGCTTGTCCTGATAAGGCGCTAGACATTTCTAAACGTAAATCATCATCAATCACTTTAAAAGAAGCTAAATGAATAATTAAGTTGTTGGCCGTGATTTTTTCTGAAGAAGCATCAAGGTGGGCTTTATTATCTAAATAGCGTTCGTACAAATTATTATCTTTATTATATTCCCATAAAACAGCATACTCATTGGGATATTTAAGGTTAATAGAACGAATCACTTCCTCGCTAGAAGTGGACGCTTCTTTAAATTGCCAGGGTTTAAACTCAGCACCACTTTCTTTATAGTCTAGACGATAGGTATTTAATTTCTCTTTTGAGGTTAAGACGTTATGTGGAGCAACCAGCTTTGAGCTACGCCAGAAATATTCTCCTTTGTAAAATTCATTTAAATCACTTTTTGCTATCTTTTTAGCTGCTTCTAGGGCATCTGGGCTGCCTCCTACATGAACAAAAGTGGCCCCAAGCTCTTTAGCCCAGTTTAGAAAATATGTTCTAGCGCTTCTAACCGGACCAATCTCTGCTGGGGCACTCTCAGGATCAAAAATAGCCAAATAACGAGTGACACCGCCTTCAACTGGAGCTTCGTAGACCAAAGAAGCAGCTGCTAAACCAAATTGGGGTCTAGCTAATTGGAAATTATCAATGATAACTGCAAATGGTCTTAGATTAGCTACTTCTGGTAGAACCATAATACCATCTAAGTTTCTTCTAACACAGTCAGGGCAAATATTTTCTTCCAAAACATGCTCCTCGCTGATAATCGGGGCTGGCGCTTCTGCTGCCTGAAAGTTAAATAAATCTGGTTGGAAAAAATATAAAAATAATCCAACAGCAGAAATAAATAAAATTATTAATGCTATTTTAGTTGCCTTCCATAACTTTGGTGACAGTGTATCATTATTTTTTTTCATTTTTTTATTTTTCTGCATCTTTATTATCTTTGGTTTCACTATCTACTTTCTCTTCTTTAGGGGCTTCTTCAGCTACTTCCTGAATTTTTGGTGGTATCACGGTTACTATAATGCGATTGTTTTGATTTTGCAGTTCTAATCCTTTAGGAAGAGTTAGGTCGTCAGTAGAAATCTCATCGTGATAATCTTTTAAAACGGAGATGTCTACATCAATATGGTCAACCAAATCTCCAGGTAAACATTCTACCTCTACCGCATCCATTTCTTTAATTAAAGAAGCTGATAATTCTTTAACTGCCCTAGATTCGCCAATAAAATTAAATGGGATTTCCGTGCTGATTTTTTCAGTCATTTTAACTTGAAAGAAGTCAGTGTGCAGTAATTTATTATTAAGACCACCACGTTGTGTCTCTTTAATTAAAACCTTTACCTCCTTGTCATTAATTATTAAGGAGATTAAATTTGATTCCCCGGCCAGACTAATTACTTTTTCTAACTCTCCTCTTTTTAACTTTAGACTAACACTAGCAACGCCGCGACCATAAAGAACGGCTGGAACTAAATCAAAATCTAGCTTTTCTTTAGGTTCGCGAACTTGAGCTGATAATTTTATATCCATATTTTTATGGCCTATTTATGTTTAATTATATTAATTAAACTTTTTCGGCATTAATAATTAATCTTTGATTTAATTATAATATTTTGCATAATTCCCATCGCCATAAATAAAGATAAGATAGAACTGCCACCATAACTAATAAAAGGCAGCGGAATACCAACGATTGGCAGTAACCCAATATTCATCCCAATATTGACGAACATATGGGTAAAAATTAAACCGTTTAAACCAAGAATGAAATAAATTCCAAAATCATTATTTATTTTCTTTAAAGAAATAATTGATCTAAAAAATAAAATTCCAAAAAAAAGTAAAACCAAGATAACCCCTAAAAAACCCATTTCCTCGGCAATTACTGAAAAAATAAAATCAGTTTGTGCTTCTGGTAAAAATTTCAGTTGTGACTGAGAGCCAAATCCTACACCTTTACCAATTAAACCACCGGAACCAACCGCAATTATTGCCTGAAAGCTGTTATAGCACTCTTTTTTAGAACATTCTTCAAAAGAAGGGTTTAAAAAGGTGGTTATTCTCTGTTTTTGGTAATCTTTAAAACTAAACCAGGCGACTCCAGATAACAGAATAGAAGCTATTCCGATGATAATAAAATATTTTTTATTAAAACCAGCCATAATTACCATGATCAACCAAATAGCCAGTAGCACTAGCGCTGAACCAAAATCTGGCTGTAAAATAATTAAAGCTGCTAGAATTAAAGTGGAAAGGGCTGATACGATAAAATGTCTTGCGGTCTTAACTTTAGTCGCCAAATTGGAAAAATAGGCAGCTAAAAAAATAATGAGGATGACTTTTATTATTTCAACCGGCTGTATCCCAAAACCAAAGATATTAAACCAACCTTTAGTTCCTTTATTCGTTTCTCCGAATATTAAAACAGATATTAAGACCAATGCACCAAGCCAATAGAGGTGGCGATTAAGACTCTTGAGGAAGTGATGGTCAAAAAAAGCAAAGAAGAGCATTAAAATAATTCCACCAAAAACAAAACCAACTTGTTTATAAAAATTTAATAAATCATTATTTCCTAGGCCAAGAGCAACGCTATAAACTTCCATTAAACCAAAACAAGCCAGTAGTAAAACAGCCGAAAAGATTATCCAATCAAAATTCTTTAAATATAGTTTTAAGCGATAATACATAAATATTAAACACTAGTTAGTACCATAAGGTCTATAAACATCCTGATTAAGAATATTTAAATCAGGGATAATGCTAATTGTGCCCCCTAAGTTAGCCCCTTCGGACCAGGAAAGATCCACACCTCTTATTTCCCCGCTGTTAAGGTTTCTAACAACATAACGGTTAACAGCTATAATCTCACTACCCCTTTTGATAATCATGTTAAGTGGTACCTCAAAATAACTAAATGGCGAATTATTTTTAATTGTAAATCCTAAATGATATAGATTATCTGGATATCTAGAGAAGTTCGGAGTACTAATTTCAAAATTTAAGCGTTGTGCCCTGTAAACATTCCAATCAGGAATTTCACCAGCATTAATCTTCTGCCAAAGGATGTCTTTTATGTTAAATTGAGGCGTTGCAGAGAGTTTTTTGTCGGAATTATTAGTAAAGATAAGGTCCTTCTCTTCTCCTGGCAAAATAAAGCTTTTACCACAAAATTCTTGATCTTGGGCGGTAAAACAAAAACTAAAACTAGCAGAATGTTTTTCGTTAGGATTTTTAAGATGAGCCACAAAATCGTTACTACTATTATTTTTTAAAGATTTTACTCCAGAAATTTGTAAATCTAGAGCTTGATTCTGTAGACGGTAGGCCACAATATTAAGAGCTGAACTATCACCAAACATGGTCTTATCTTGTTCTCTGCCAAAAACAAAGTAATAAAAATAACCATATCCAGAATAAAGCAGAAAACCAGTGGCAATGCTTGCTAACGTAATTACAATAATTTTATAGATATTTTTTTCATTTTTTGCTAGCCACAAACCAAACTCTAAATTTTTAGGCGAGAGATTAGTCGGATCATCGTACTTATTTAAAACCTTTTTTAGTCTTTTATCATTACTCATAAAATGATATAATAAATATGTTTTTAATAACTCTATAATATCACATTTTAGTAATTTTATAAACTTTAACCTTATGAAAAAAGTCCAAATTCCATTAACAGTCCCCTATTCAAAAGAGAAAGAATACCTAAAGAATTTAAATATGGCTACCGCCGGTAGTGGTAGTTTATTATTATTTGCCGGCGACCAAAAAGTTGAGCATTTAAACGATGATTTTGTTGGTCCCCAAATAGCTAAAGAAGACGCTAACCCTGAGCACCTATTTCAGATTGCCGCTGCTTCTCCGATTGGTGTTTTTGCGACTCATTTAGGCTTAATTGCTCGTTTTGGCGCTACATACCCGCATATTCCTTACTTAGTAAAATTAAATGGGCGAACCAATCTAAACCAAGACCTAGATGAACTAGATAGCAAATCTTGGTATACCGTTGATGACATAGTAGAGTTTAAAAAGCAGAGTAAGCTAAGTATTTTAGGGGTTGGATATACAATTTATTTGGGGAGCGAAGAGGAGACTAAAATGCTTAAAGAGGCGGCCCAAGTCATACTGAATGCTCATAAAAATGGCTTAATTGCTGTTATTTGGATGTACCCTCGGGGAAAGAACATTAAGGAAGAGGATATTCACACTATTGCTGGTGGTGCCGGTGTGGCGGCTGCGCTAGGGGCTGATTTTGTTAAAGTTAAATATCCTTATGATGCAAAAATTAAAGATACGGCTACTAAATTTCAAGAAGTAGTTGCCGCTGCCGGAAAAACTAAGATAATTTGTGTTGGTGGTGGTAAACAAAAGGCAGAGGATTTAATTACTTATACCTGGAATCAGAAAAATATTTCCAAAACCAGTGGTCTAGCTATTGGCCGAAATCTCCATCAAAGAACTTTAAAAGAGGCTATTTCGCTGGCCACCACCCTAGCTTTAATAATTAACCATGATATTGGCTTAGAAGATGCCTTAGCTTATTATCATGGGGATAAAAAAATTGAAAGAAAAAGGCATTCAGACTTCTTAGGAATTTTTTAAACTTTTTACTGGGCAATAAAAAACTAGGTTTTTAACCTAGTTTTTTATTATTTGAAATTTATTTCTATCTTATCTGGTAAAATCGGTGCGTTTTTAATAAATGAAGGCCAGAATTTAAGTTCAAAGTCTTTTATTTCCGGAAAAGAATTTAGGTATTCGGCCACCTGTTGTTCACTTAATCCGGTTATTTTTTTAGGATCAACTATGGTAGCATCTGATTTTAAAGACATGGTTCCACTAAATGAAGCTTTAACATCAGCTATGTTATTATTTTTATTATAATCTTCTAGCGAGTAAGTAATCTTTTCTTCGTCAAAGCCAACCAACTGCTTATCATCTGAAACTAGCAGTGATAATCTGGCAGCAGCCAACGAGGCTGCTTTTTCTTTAGAGAAGAAAATAACAGTTACCTTCTTTTTTGCCTTAATTAAAAATTCAGAGCGCTCCTCAGCTAATTTAACATCTGTTTCAAGTGTTAAGTCACTGGCCGTCTCATCATAAACTGCCGCTTTATCAGTATTAAGAGATTTTAATTCATTCTTAAGTTTTAAATTAATCACTTCATTAATATCTTTTTTAGCTTGATCAATATCGCTCTGTTTAACAATTCTCTTTACTTGAGTTTGTAAAGTTAAATCTTCATCATTTTCAGCATAAATTTTATCTTGTAATCCCGCCCAGAGACCAGGAATCGTAAAACGAGTACCAGAATCAACAATCAAACCAGCAACAGGCTTATCGGCATAAACAGTTGCTTTGGTTGTGCCACCGGCGGGAATACTAACACGGTCTTTTAAGCGAAATAATTTTCCATCTGGAGTTAAAAGTCTGGTAGTAGCGACTAGTGTCTGAGCTTTACTATAATTATTAATGATTTTTACTTCACCAAAAACCTCTTCACCGGCCACTTCCTCACCACTAACTGGATAAGTTTTTTCGGCTTCAATCTCTAAAATCTGAATATCACCATCAATATTACGACTATTACTTAAAGAACTTGAATCAATAGAAGATGAAGCTGTACTAATGTTTAAAGTAATTGAGTCATTTACTGTTTCCCCCTCAGGTATAATAGTAATTGTTAACTTGGCAAAAAATAAATATAAAACTGCCAGTAGAAGGACGGCCGTCGCCCCTAAATAAAAAAATGCTTGACGGCGATAAAGACCAATTGATCTTTTTGGTCTGGGGTCTTCTATTTCTTCCTCGTGTTCGTTTTGAGCGCTCCAGTCAGAAAAGAAATTTCTTTGTTTATCATATGAATCGGTGGTTGGTAAATTATTATCAATTAAACCATCATTTTTAACCTCTTCAACATCTTTATATTCTGAATCAGTTTCTTTTTTCTGATCCTCAAAACTTGGCCAAGAAGAAAAAATATCATTTGTTAAATTAGCCGAATCATTAAAAATATCCTCATCAGAGATAATATCAACCGTAATTTTATTAGCCTCTTTTGGACGGGCTTTTTTAATAACTTTTTTCTTGACCGGCTTTTTAAGGGCCGCTTTTTTTGTTTTGATTGGAGTTTTTTTAGTTTTTGAAACAACTTTTTTTTCTTTAGCTGCTTTACTTATTTTAGGCATAATATTTCTTTATCTTTTTTTACAAAAAGAAAATTAGATAGTAGTTTGTGATTTTTTAATTATACCAAAAATATTAATTCTCAACAATTTTTAGAAGATCAGGAAACTTTTCTATAATTATTTTTCTTAGTTCAATGGAATCCTTCACCTTAAAACCAGTTTTTAAGATAGTATCCTTCTCTTTATCTTTAATTTTAAAATATGTTTCACTGTGCCCAGGGTGAGCAATAAGTATTTGTCTTAGAGAGTCTAGATCACTGTTAGTTAAATTTTTTTCAAAGATAATCTTAAATGGTGGCTCTTTTTTTAGTTCTTCGGTGACAGTTTTAACTATCTGATTAGCATTCTGGCTGTAAGTTTTGGGTGGATTACTATTATATTTTCTTTGCCAGGAATTATTGCCATTCTTTTCACGAAAAGCCATGAGTCCCCTCTTAAAATTATCAATTGATTCTTCAATTTTTTCCTCTTCTAAAACGCCAACTTGGTTTATAAGTAGTTTAATATCCTGATCTTTTTCGGAAACACTACCTTCACAAATAATTACCTTACCAGGTTGCCAAATGTTTAAAGTTTCTCTAAGTAGCTTTGGAAAAACCAAGAGTTCAACTGAAGAAGTAGCATCCTCCATTTTAACAAAAAGCATTGATTCATTTTTTTTAGTAATTATCTTTTTAATCTGAGCAATAACCCCAGAAGTAATTACTGATGATACTCCTTTATGCCCCGCTAAGTTACCAATAGGCACTGCATACCCTTTCAGTCTATTTTTATAAATATTAAAAGGATGTTCGCTAATATAAAGGCCAAGTAAATCTTTTTCCCAGGCCAGTTTTTCAGCTTGAGGGGCGTCAACCGTTGGATCTAAAGTTAGCTGTGGCTTAAAAGACTGTTCATCGCTTAAACTAGAAAATAAACTGCTTTGTTTACTCTCTTTATTTTTAACAATCTCTTTATTAAATGAGAGTAATTTTTCGCAATTATATAAAAGACTTCCCCGTTCACCCCATTTCTCTAAAGCACCACTTTTAATTAAACTCTCAAGTGATTTTTTATTTAAATCTTTATCAGTTACTCTTTCTAAAAAATCTAATAAATCTCTGTATGGTCCGTTTTGCTTTCTTTCCTTAATAATCACTTGAACAATGTTTTCGCCAACGTTCTTAATGGCGTTTAAACCAAAACGAATAGTGTCTACTTTTTCATCTGCAGTAACTATTCTATTTTCTTTAGTGCCAGCGGTAACTACAGTAAAAGAATCAAAAGACTCATTAACATCTGGGGGCATGATTTTAATACCCATATTACGGCATTCCTCGATTTCAATCGCAATTCTATCAGTATCATGCTGATCGGCGGTTAGTAAGGCGGCCATAAACTCTACCGGCCAATGAGCTTTAAGATAGGCGGTCTGGTAGCCAATTAAAGCATAACAGGCAGCGTGAGATCTATTAAAGCCATATCCGGCAAAAGGTTCAATGAAAGAAAAAACTTTTTCTGCCAATTCTTTATAGATACCATTTTTAACACAGCCGTCAATAAATTTTTCTTTTTGTTCAGCTAACAAACTAGCAATTTTTTTACCCATGGCTTTTCTTAAAACATCAGCTTGTCCCATGGAAAAACCGGCTAAGTCTCTAGCAATTTGCATGACTTGTTCTTGGTAAATCGCTACACCGTAAGTTTTTTTAAGTATTGGCTCCAGTTTTGGGTGAAGATAATCTACCTTTTTATCGCCACGTTTGCCAACAATATAATCAGGAATCCATTCCATTGGACCAGGGCGATAAAGAGCCACCATAGCAATAATATCTTCAAATTCAGTCGGTTTTAAATCTCTAAGATATCTCTTCATTCCTGAAGATTCAAATTGAAAAACTCCGGTCGTCTCGCCGTTTTGGAATAATTCGTAAGTCGCCTTATCATCCATTGGAATCTCATCAATATTTATTTTAAGACCTCTGGTATTTTTGATGATTTTTAAGGCTGCTTCAATGATAGTTAAGTTTTTTAAGCCTAAAAAATCCATCTTGAGTAAACCCAAATCTTCAATTGGATGGGCAGAATACTGAGAAACGATAGTTTTATCAGAAGAAGAGGCATATTGGATCGGAGTATAGTCTGTTAAAGGGTTTTTGGTAATTAAAACACCACAAGCATGGGTTGAGTGATGACGAGCCACCCCTTCTAAACGCAAAGCATAATCCAAAACCCTCTTAGCATCAGGGTTTTCATTATATTTTTCTTTCAGTTCGGGGACAGTTTTAATAGCTTCTTCTAATTTAGTAAACATCGGAATGTCTTTAGCCAAGCTATCACAAAAATCATATGGATAATCTAAGACTCGCCCCACATCGCGCACCGCCGCCCTGGCCGCCATTGTTCCGAAAGTAATAATCTGGGAAACATGGTCTTCGCCGTATTTATTAGAAACATAATTTAAAACATCATTACGGCGAACGTCGGAGAAATCCATATCAATATCAGGCATGGAAATACGTTCTGGATTTAAAAAACGTTCAAAGAGTAAATCATATTTTAGGGGGTCTAAGTTGGTAATTCCTGTTAAGTAACAGACCAGTGAACCGGCGGCACTACCGCGGCCAGGACCGACAACTACTCCATTATCTTTAGCCCAATTAACAAAATCAGCCACAATTAAGAAGTAATCTGGCCACCCCATTTTTTCAACCACCGATAATTCGTAGTTCATCCTTTCAAGGATTCTTTTTGCCTCATCTGAATTTAAATCTAAATCAGGATATCTTAATTTTAAACCTAACTCACACTTATATTTTAAATAAGAATTTCCGTCATATCCGTCGGGAACATGAAAATACGGCAGCTGGACATTACCTAAGTCTATTTCTAAATTACACATCTGAGCTATTTTCAGGGTATTGGCAATTGCTTCTGGAACATCTTTAAAGGCCTCTATCATTTCTGCGTTTGACCTCATTGAATAATCTCCACAACCAATCATTGACATCCGGTCAGTGTCATTAATTTTTTTCTTATTTTGCAGACACAAAAGAATATCTTGAGCCTCAGCATCCTCCTTTTTTAAATAGTGAACATCATTAGTGGCTATTAAAGGAATATTTAACTCTTTAGAAAAATTGATTAAAGCCTTATTCACTTTAGTTTGCCCCTCAAGCTCGGGATGGTCCATTATTTCTAGATAGAAATTGTTTTGACCAAAAAGTTCATTATATTCTAAAATTCTTTTTTTAGCACCCTCTAAATCTCCAGCTAAAATATGTTGAGAGATTTCACCACCTAGACAAGCTGTTGAAGCAATTAGCCCTTCATGATGCTCTTTAAGAAGTTCCCAATCTATTCTTGGTTTATAATAATAACCCTCTAGGTGAGCCGCTGAGACGAGTTTAATGAGATTTTTATAACCAACTTCATTTTTTGCTAGTAAGAGTAGGTGGTAATTTTTAGCATCTAAGCGACTAATTTTATCATGACGACTATTAGGCGCTAGGTAGGTTTCAATGCCAATAATCGGTTTAATACCGGCTTTTTTACATTTTTGATAAAATTCAATTACACCATACATCGTACCGTGGTCGGTAATAGCTACTGCCGGAGAACCTTCATTCTTAGCGCGATTAACTAGCTCATCAATTTGAGTTAAACCATCAAGCAAAGAATAGTGGGTGTGATTATGGAGGTGGACAAAAGACATAAAAAACAAAGATTTTCTTAAATTAATCTTAACTAAACTATAACAATTTTATAAAGCTTAAGCAACGCTTAAAAAGCAACAAAAAAAGCACCTTTTAGAGGTGCTTAGTAAGTTTTATAAATATTATTTTGTTATTTTGTCAATAATATCACTTAATTCTCCTTCACTGTAAAAATCAATGATAATTTTGCCAGATCTTCCTTGTCTTTTAATAACTACTTTTGTGTTTAAAGTCTTAGTTAGGTATTTTTCTTTGTCTTCATCAGCAAAATCTTTAATTCTGGCCTCTTTTGTGCCACCCAAACGTTTAATTTCCCGATCGGTTTCCGCTACAGTCATATTATTTCTAAGGATTTTTCGGAAAACGTTGATTTGTTTCGCTTCGCTATCAAGGCCGAGTAAATATTTAGCATGAGCTTCACTAATTTTCTTTTCAGCTAAAGCAGTTTTTATTTCATCAGGCAAAACAAGAAGTCTTAAAGAGTTAGCCACAGTTGAACGGGCCTTACCAACTCTTTTAGCAGCCTCTTCTTGGGAAATATTAAATTCATCAATTAATTTTTGATAGGCCCAAGCAGTTTCTACCGGATTTAAGTTCTCCCTTTGCAAGTTTTCGATAATCGCAAACTCTAGTTTTTTTTGCTCACTAACCTCTCTTACAATAACTGGAACCTCTTTAAGACCAATAATTTTTGCACTTCTAAGACGTCTTTCACCAGCAATGAGTTCATAATTACCATTACTTTTAGTAACAATTAAGGGCTGAATAATGCCGTGTTCTCTAATTGAATCAACTAGCTCATTTAAAGCATGGTCAGCAAAATGTTGTCTTGGTTGCCAAGGATTAATTGCAATTATATTCGGATTAACTTTTACAATTCTGTCTAAATTATTCACTAAAAGAGCTGAGCCTTGTTCTGATAAAGCCTCAACAGGAAGGTGATTAATTGTTTTTTTGGGAATTAGCGAATCAAGTCCGCGTCCTAGTCCATTGGCCATAAGTATAAAGATTAATTAACTTCTTCTAAAGAAATTATTTCTCGTGCTAGAGCCTCATAGGCTCTGCCACCACTTGATTTATCGGCGTATTGAAAAATTGTTCGTCCGTAACTTGGGGCTTCTGCTAATCTAACACTGCGCGGTATAAGGGTGTCAAAAACTTTTCCAGGAAAATGTTTTTTTAATTCTTCTAACACGGAGCCTGATAGCTTATTTCTTTTATCAAACATTGTGACAACCGTTCCTAATATCTTTAATTCTGGTTTTAAGTTCTCTTGAATTAAGTTAATTGTTTGCAGTAGTTGTCCTAAACCCTCTAAAGCATAATATTCACTTTGAGTAGGTATTAAAACTTCATCGGCTGCCACCAAGCTATTAATTGTCAGTAGCCCCAAAGATGGTGGACCATCAACAATTATATAGTCATACTCATTTCTAACTTGTTCTAAGATTTCTAGTAAACGAAATTCCCTATTATCCATAGAAACAAGCTCTATTCCCGCTCCCGCCAAGCTAACAGTAGATGGTGCCACTAAATATCCTTTTTGAAGAGTGCGTTTAATAATATCAAAAATTCTCTTTTCACCAATTAGAGCTTCATAAATTCCGGCTTCTAATTTAGTGTGGTCAACTCCTAAACCTGAAGTAGCATTAGCTTGTGGATCAAGATCAACTAAAAGCACCTGTTTACCTAAACTGGCTAAATAGGCCCCTAAATTAACAGAGGTGGTGGTTTTACCAACGCCCCCTTTTTGATTAACAACTGCAATTATTTTTCCCATAAGCAACTAGCTATTACTATTTGATTATAACTGAAAAAGACTAGAGCAACAAGATTTGATTTCCTTGTAAGTTATTATAACAGTTAAATAAAAAAAATCCCATAAATACAGTCTTTGTTTGACAACTTAGGTTTTTATATTATAATAAAACAAGGCTAATTGCCGCGGTGTCGAAATTGGTAAACGAACGTGTCTCAAACACACGCGGTAGCGATACCTTGAGGGTTCAAGTCCCTCCCGCGGCACAATATGAAGGATTTTAACAACAATCTCGCTTATGTCGTCGGCATCGCCATTGGGGATGGTAATTTATCAAATCCAAATGGTCGTGCTGTTAGATTAAGAGTTAGTTGTGACAATAAATATCCTAAAATTGCTGAACGAATTAAAAAAGCGATTCAACAATTACTTCCTGAAAATAAAATATCGGTATCAAAAAATGGTAAAAATTGTTCTGATATTAGTTGCTACTCAAATAAACTAGAAGGTTTTTTAAGCTGGAAAGCAAAAAGTGGTTCTAAATATAAACAAAAGGTATCAGTTCCAGTTTGGATTATGATTAGCAAAAAGTATACCATTTCTTGTTTACGAGGTTTATTTGAAACCGATGGCTGTATTTATATTGATAGGGGCTATAAAATGGTTAATTTTGTAACTATAATTCCAGAATTAGCCTGCGACGTGATTCAAATGATTAAAGATATTGGATTCCAACCTCAAAAATATAAAATAAAATCTAAAATAAAAACAAGAAAAACTAGATACAATATTAGAGTTTCTAAAGATGTTGATTTATTTATAAAAACTATTGGATTAAAAAAGAATTAAAAAAGAATTAAAAAAGACCTGGAAAATTCCAGGTCTTTTTAAATTTAAACCTTTTTAAATTTCACCGTAAATATCGGCTCGTACTCTGTTTTATTATCATCTATAATCTTGACCGTTTCACCGCTAGTAAGTTGAGTTAAAGCGATATCCGATAACATCTGACTATCACCGGCAATATTTAACTTGAGTCCCTCCAACTTATCAAACTCTTCTTTAAAATCACTCTTTACACCAGCTTCAATCTTTTTTTTCTTTAGCTTCAAGGCTTCAAGCTCTTCAAGAACCTCCTGATAAGCACCATTTATTGATAAAGCATCGCGATACATCTTTTTTAACTCACTCTGCTCTTTTTTTCTTTCTTGAATACGCTTAAAAACTTCTTGAAGATTTTGTGACATAAATTATTTTAAATTATTTTTTAGTTACAAGGAACATTATAACATAAAATAATTATTTGATAATTCCGCCACCAAGTAGCTGATTTTTTAGGTAAAAAACGACGCTTTGACCAGAAGTAATTGCTCGCTGTTTTTCTTTAAAGACAACTTCTAATTCATTTTTAATCTTTGTTTTGCGGATAGTACAATCAAAGGCCGGATGACCATAACGAATAACCGCCTGACATTTTAGTGGTAGTTTTGGTTTTTTACTTAATGACCAATTAATATCTAAAACCGTAAGCCTATCATTAAATAGAATATCCTCATTCCATTGTTTTACAACTAATAAAGTGTTAGTAGCATAATCGCTTTTAGCCACATAAAAGGGGCCATTACCACCGATCTCAATCCCCCGACGTTGACCGATAGTATAAAGCGGCAATCCTTGGTGAGTACCAATTTCTTCTCCAGTTTCAACTAATTTAATTGGACCTGGTGTTAATTTTAGATAACGCTTTAAAAAATCATTGTGCTGTCCAGAAAGAAAACAAATATCCTGACTCTCCGGCTTAGCGGCAGTAACTAAATCATATTTTTCGGCTAACTGACGAACTTTTGGCTTGTCATAAGATCCTAATGGAAAAAGTAAATGTTTAAGCTGCTTTTGTGAGAAGGTGTATAAAAAATATGACTGATCTTTTTTAGCGTCTTTGGCTCTATAAACACGGCGCTCTCCTAACACATCTTTTATCTTAAGGTAATGTCCAGTGGCTACATAGTCAAAACCAAGACTGAGAGCGTAATCAAGTAATAAACCAATTTTTACTTTTTTATTACACATCACACAAGGGTTAGGGGTTCTACCGGCAGCGTATTCTTCTAAAAAATTATCAACGACACTGGCTTTAAATTCTTTAGCAAAGTTGAAGCTATGAAAAGGAATACCAACTTTATTAGCCACTGTTTTAGCATCCAACATTGATTCTAAGGAACAACACTTATTTTCCGCCTTATCACCCATTTTTTCATCCTTCCAAAAATTCAAAAAAACACCAGTAACATCATAGCCCTGGTTTTTTAACAGCTGCGCGGCCACTGAAGAATCAACCCCACCAGACATCGCCATCATCACTTTCTTTTTCTTTTTATTACTAATCATATATTAAATATCAATAATTATAGTTATTGGCCCTTCGTTTATTAAAGAGACACTCATCATTGCTCCGAACTGGCCAGTTTTAACAATGAAGCCTCTTTCTCTCATTAGAGAAATAAATTTCTCATAATACGGAACCGCTTTTACCGGCGCGGCTGAATCAGTAAAGCTAGGTCGGTTTCCTTTTGTAGTATTAGCATAAAGAGTAAATTGTGATACTACCAGCAGCTGGCCACCAACCTCCTCTAAACTTAAATTCATCTTACCGTTTTCATCCGGAAAAACTCTTAGTCCCTTAATTTTATCAGCCATCTTAACAATTATATCTTCAGTATCACTAGCACTAATGGCTAACAAAATTAAAAAACCTTTATCTATCTGACTAATAATTTTATCTTCCACTTTAACATTAGCCGAACTAACAACTTGAATAACTGCTCGCATATTATTTATTAAATAAGTTTAAATAATTATCAGCGGTTTTTACCCAGTCAAAAGATTTAGATCGCTCAATTCCTTTTTTAGAATAATAATTCCTTAAATTATCATCAAGCAACAAAGTCTCCATGGCTCTAGCAATATCTAAAGCGGAATAGGGGTTAATATTTAAAGCAGCATCAGCTGTTACTTCTGGTAATGAAGAGACATCTGAGGTGACAACCGGCAAACCATGAGACATCGCTTCAAGAGGCGGAAAACCGAACCCCTCATAGTACGATGGATAGATAAATAATGAAGCATTATTATAAAGCCAGTTCCTCTCTGCACGACTAACATAGCCTAAAAACTTAATATCTTCATGATATAAAGAGTCAGCAGCCTTTCTGTAGATATGTTTATTTTTCCAACCACTAGCACCAGCAATAAGTAATTGGTATTCCGTTAGTGGCAAATGCCTATCACGTAAGAGATTATAAGCCTCAATTAAACCAGCTACATTTTTTCTGGGCTCAATGGCTCCTAAATAGAAAATGAACTTTTGACTTAAATCATTTTGTAAAACAAAATCTGCTGCCTCTTTTTCAGTTAAATTTTCTGACTCATAATTTAAACCAGAATAAATAACAAAAATTTTTTCCTCTGGGACATTCAGTAAATCAATTAAATCTTTTTTGGTATTTTCAGAAATAGCTACCAAGTAATCATACTTTTTAATCATTTCCCTGATATTCAAGCTGTAATGCCAGAAATTTTTACGAAAACTAAAAAACTCTGGATATCTTAAAAATGATAAGTCATGAACAGTTAAAATTTTTTTAGTTTTTTGACTCCCAAAAGATGAAAAATTAAGATGTGGTGACCAGAAAACATCGGGTTCAGCGGTTAGTATATCAAGCTTAGGCCAGGAAATAAATTTTTGCAGCCCATAATTAAATATTTTATTTGGCCAAGCTGTTTTTTTAAAAGTTACTTTTTTATTAGTGCACCAACTAAAAACCTTTGAATCTATTTCTCTAAAAGAATTGTAATAAAAGATGTATTCGTTACCATCGTCACGATTTAATAATTCCTTAAGCAAATAATAAGCATACTCAGAAATGCCGCTGTATTCTTTGTCCATAAGAACTCTAACGTCAACACCAATCTTCATTTATTTATTTCTTACTTTATTTATAAAACTAGTAATTTCTTCTTTAAAACGAGCCACTGAAAATTTTTCCGCATGTTCTTTAATTTGGTTTGAGAAAAAATTGTCATTATTAAAGTCTAAAATTACCTTTTTTAAAGAGGTAACGTTTTGCTCATCAAAAAATAAGCCGGTCTCTCCTTCAATAATAGTTTCTGTTGCTCCGCCTTTACGGTAAGCAATTACTGGACGTCCTGAGGCCATTGATTCAACAGGGGTAATGCCAAAATCCTCCTCTTGAGGATTAATAAAAGCTTGTGCCTCGCTGTAAAGTTTAGCTTTTTCCTCTTCACTTACTCTGCCTAAGAATTCAATATTAGGACAACCCGAAGCTATTTTTTGTAACCTCACTAAATCAAGGCCGTCACCAAAAACCTTTAGTTTATATTTATCACCCAATTCTTTAAAAGTCTCTACCACTAAATCAACTCTTTTATAAGGTACCAGACGACAACCGATCAGAAAATATTTTTCTTCCTCTCTCTGTTGGTTTAAATCACTAATAAAAAATTTATCAGTTTCAACCGGTGGGTAAATAACCTCTGATTCACGACGGTAGTATTTGGCAATTCTTTTAGCGACTGTTTTAGAATTAGCAATAAAATAATCCACTCTAGCCGCTGCCGCTAAATCCCAAATTCTTAATTTAATTAAAATTGCCGAAATTATTTTTTTAATCCATTTGTTATATTTCAGCTCATTTAAATACTGATGAGTATCACTCCAAAGATATCGAGTAGGAGTATGACAATAACAAATATGAGGAATATCAGGTGAAGTAATTACTCCTTTAGCAAAAGAACTGGTATCAGAGATAACTAAATCATATTCCCTTAAATCAAAAAATTCTACCGCCATTGGCATTAATGGTAAATACCATTTATAGTGCCTAACACCACCAGGCAGTTTCTGAATAATAGAGGTGTCAATCCTTCTGCCTTTTAGGTATTTATCGGTTTTTACCTTATCAGCTAAAAGAGCATAGATTGCCGCCTCAGGAAACATCTCGGCAAAAATTTTTAATACTTTCTCCGCCCCACCGTCTTGGGCGAGGTGATCGTGAATTAAAGCAACTTTCATGTGATTTTAATTATTCCGCTTCACGGTGACGTAACACCGCCATTGGAGTTTTAAGAAGAATGGAAAAGTCTAAAAGCAGTGACCAATTCTCAATATAATAAACATCAAGTTTTACCTCCTCTTCAAATAATAAATCAGATCTACCAGAAACCTGAGCTAAACCAGTAATCCCTGGTTTAATTGTTAGAGTTTTTTTATGATGATGCTCATATTTAGCGACTTCTTCTGGTAAATGAGGACGAGGGCCAACAAGACTCATACGACCGACAAAAACTAAAAATAATTCTGGTAATTCATCAATTGAAAAACGACGAATAAACTTCCCCACTTTAGTGACTCTAGGATCATCTTTAATCTTTACCATTGGACCATCACCACGAATGTTACGATCGGCCAACTCGTTATAACGCATATTATCAGCCTTATCAATCATTGATCTGAATTTAAAATACTTAAACGGAATGCCCTTTTCTCCAACTCTAGTCAGTGGGGTGCCGTCATCACGATGTGAAAAAAAGACTGGTCCCGGGGAGCTTAATTTAATAGCAATAGCAGTTATTAAATAAACTGGACTTAGAATCATGATTAAAATACCAGAAACAACAATATCCATAACTCTCTTAGCCACTCGCCCCCAACCCTCCAAAGTAGTTCTTTTAACCTCTACTACTGGGATACCAATAATTTCCGCCACTTCATGGCGTAGTACTTTTATTTCTAAAAGATCAGCTACATACTTAAAAGTTAATTGATTTTCATTAGCAAAGTCATAGAGCCTTAAAGTTTCTACCTTACTGAGATTTGGATCTGTTTGAATTATTTCATCAACCTCACGATCTTTAATAAAATCAGCCAATTCTTGGGCTGTTTCCAGAGAAAAATCTCTTACTCTTTTAACTACTTCAAAGCCAGAGTATTTGTTGGTGGAAAATTCGGCAATTAAATTATCAGCTGTTTTACTGTTGCCCACCAAAATCACTTTATGAACACCAATGCCGTAAATATAAAGTTTCTTTTTTAACCAGTTAACAAATGAATGAGAAATAATTAAGTAAATAATAGCTAAAACAAAACCAACCAAAACAATAAAGCGTGAATCAAATAATTCTCGGCGAAAAAAAATAGTAATTGCGATGAGCGCCAACCCCATAGAGGCAGCTAAGATTAAACGGACTATTTCGTTAGCAGTCTGAGGAGTTCTTTTGACTCGGTAAACACCAGCAAAAAAGAAAACTGGAATCATTAAAAAAGACATTATGGTAAGAGTCCATAAATACTCACTCATTGGCAAATCAAAAATAACTGGGCGAATATCCCGGTAATAATTAGAAAAACGCAAATAGTAGGCCGAAATTCCGGCTAAAAAAATAACCACAAAGTCAATCGGCACCAAAATAGTGGTAAAAAATAGCTCAACTTTTTTTATTTTCATATAATATGGCTTTTAGCCTTTAAATTTTTTTATTATTAGGGCAAGCGATAAGCCGGATTCTGTCGGTTTTTAAAAAAACCGGACGACCATTTATCTAGTTTTACTGTTGCCAATAAAATCTGGCGAACTACTTTTTTTCTACCTAACTAAAAGTTAAATAGAATTTGTTCTTGCTCCAGGCAGGGTTTACCGCGAATCTAACGTCACCGTTAGCCGAAAAAGGTAGCCAATAAATCAACACCCTCTTTCTTTTCACCTTTCGTTTTAAAAATTAAAACTAGTATTGTCTCTGTGGCACTTTCCCTAGGGTTACCCCTGGTGGACGTTATCCACTGCCCTTTTAAGGAGTCCGGACTTTCCTCTTAATACGAATATCAAGCGATCGTCTGCCTACCCTAATAACAATTATATCCTACTAAAAAAAGCCAAAAAAATCAAGGTGTTTTCTTATTAATTCTTTTAAAAAAGGCTTCCCCAAAATATTAATAGGAAAGCCGTTTTTATTCTACCATCGTCTCTCGACCTGAGATAGAAAAACACTAAAATTAGCTAATTTTTTTCATATTCATCTTTTACATCTTGGGCCGTTAAAACGCCAGACCAGAGTTTTAACTCATCAATTGAAATATTCCAGCTGTCTCTAGTAATTCTCAGAAAATTTATTTTTTCACCCTCCCTCAATTTAATAAGCTTCTTTTCCGCCATTTTCTCACCATCTAAATAAAAAGTTAGTAGATAACGATAAGAATCATAAGTTAAAGTAAATAAATGCCAATTCTTATCTTTCGGAAGCAATTGTTCTCCTGCTGGCAAAAGATATTCACCAAACCCGTTAAATCCATAAGCAGTATTAGTTAAATTTGGCATCATAGACAAAATATTATAACCATCATTTTTAAATTCTACAGACACCATCCCACCATCTGGATCACTGGTATTGCGCCACCAAAAAGATAAGGATAAATCATTAACAAGCAGTTCCCTAATAGAAGTGCTAAAGTCTAAATTACTAGCAATTTTTAAAGCGCTCATTTTCTTACCTTCTATATCCCAAAATTCTGGCGCTATTTCTAAAGTATCTAAGGTACTCAGCCCATGAGCCTCATAACCAGAATTTTCATCAAAAGACCAATAATATTCCAATTTTGGTTCTTTTTGTGGCTCTGGCCAATTATATGGATTAAATGGTTGATTTAATAAATGAATACTTTTCACCTCACTGGCCGACAAAGATCTGTTCCAAAAAGAGAGCTCATCTATAACTACAAACTCATTTTGGTTAGACCAAATTTCTAAAAACTCAAATTTAGGCATGACGCCGGTATAGTTATAACGATAAAACTCTTCACCATCTAAATATATTGCCCAATAATTATTTTCTTTATCAACCACGATAGTAGCTTGGTGCCAATTTTTATCATTCGGCCAAGGAAGACTAGTGGTTGGACCAAGATTACCAGGAAAACCATAAATAGTACTACCATCTGAAGTTATTTCTAGATATGCCCGCCGACCAGAACTTTCTGGATTGTAAAAATTAACAAATAAACTAAACATGTTTTCCAAATTTTGATAATAAAAATTTAAAGAAAACTGATTAATATCTAATGGAGCGTTAAATGTTGCTTTCGTGCTAGTGGCTAAGTGAGTCATCTTTGCGCCACAACCCCACCTTCCCACTAACCAGTCACTTGATTTAGATAAGTCAACTGGATTTTGATTATTAATCTGAAATTCATTGGCAGCTATATTTCCATAGCATTCATCAAAATGCCACAGTGCCATTAAACCATCAGAGTCTATACCCGGCGGGTTTACAAATAGACTGGGATTTGTGCTAGTAGAAATCTTATTATCCTCATTAATCCCCTCTTCCTCTGCAATTACTGCTAAATCATATGGCACTAACAAAAAATCTCCACTATTATCATTGCTATCAAACAACCTGGGCCACAATTCTTCTAAGCCACCACTTGATAGAGATTCTACGGTGGAAGTAGCACTAACTTTACGTTCTAGAGCATACCCTGGTTTTAAAGCGGAAGCTGGTGCACTGCCTTCAAAATACTTAGCTTCTCCATAACCAACCTTATCAACGATATCGGCGTCGGTATCAGAAGAAATTGATCCTCTGCCTAAGTAAAGAGTATAAGCATCTTCAGTCCAAGAAAAAGTGTCTTTAGTAGCAATAGCATCGGCTTGGCTTTTTACAAAGTCTGAAGCCGTGCTTCTAGCCACTAAATAATGACTATAAGCTTTAATAATCGTTCCACCAGGATATGTGCCATCAGCCTCGTTACCAAAGCGCATTATTAAGGTTGGATCAGCGCCGGTTTTAGCTTTTTCTAAACGATAACCCGCTTCCACTAGATCAAAATCATAGGCCGTAGCATTAACAATTTCCAACCAATCATCACTACCATTGCTATAAATTTTCGCAATTAGGGCCACTGGCTCCTCTTCAGGTTCTGGTTCAGGTTCTGGTTCAGGTTCTGGTTCAGGGTTTTCTTCTTGCTCTGTGCTATTAGTAGCGTTATTTGGGTTATTATTAGTGCTAGTTGATGTTGAAGTGGTTGTGTTCTCACTATTTAAAGTAACTGGCCTAGGAATAGTTCTAGGTGTTATGGTTATTTTTGGAGTAAGAATTGGTTCAACTTTTGTTTGGGTTATGTCATCTTTCTCCTTATTATTTTTAGCACTTAAAGTTAAAGTACTGGTTTTGGAAGTATTTAGCTCTGCTGTTAAATTCTTATTTTCAGTACCAACTTTAACACTAACAGTTTTATCACTACTAATACCGCCACTAATTGAGGAGGTACTTTTTGAAACTTCAACCTTAAGCAAAGAATCATTTTTTGTTTCTGTACTTATCCCCGCTAAACGACTAGAAGAATTCTTGGTGCTAGTGGCAACAATGGCCGCTGTTTTGGTGCTAATACTAGCATCAACTTCTAAATTATAATTATTGTTATTTTCTGCCAACACTACCCCATCGCTGGGAAAAATTTTATCTTTTAAAGAGAGTGCGACCTCACTAATCTTGTTGGCCACAATTTTTATACTAGAAATTGGGTTATTAATTAAACTCCATTTTAAGATTAAACCTAAAACTGGAGCCTCGCCCCTTAAGTCTGATTGAATAAAAGAACTAGAAAGCTCAATGTCAACTGGTACGTCTTTCAAACTGCTCTGCAGAAATTGAGTATATGGTAAAAATATATAACGATCACCAGCCACTTCTTTGCCAACATTAAAACCAATAATTTCTGGCGCAGGAATTAATAAATCCGCCTTCTTTTTAATTTTAGAAAATTCTACCTGATCAGAAAAACAGTCTCCTTTAGCATTATAAACACTAGTATTATCATAGCCATCAGGAGTGATATCAATAGCATAATTGTCTTCGTTATATACTAAAGAACCTAAATTATTAGGATTACTAATATTAGCGCTTTCATATACCTTTTCTGCCAACCCAACACAAGTCCACTCACCATTTAAAGGACCTTTCTGCGCTTTAAAATCAAAATCATATGCTAGATTTTTAGCCGCTAAGTTCTTGGCAATAGAAACGGCTTTAAGGATTTGATTGGGTGTTGCTTCTTTGGGAATCTTAGCACCAATTAATTTTTCACCTAAAGCTTCATTAATAAAATACTTAGCCGGAATTTTTATGGCTCCTTTTGGCTGCATTTCAACAATATAATCAACACCATTTTCCTTGCCCACATAAATAGCAACGTGTCCTGAATAAATATGAGACAACAGCCCCTTTTCACTAACAATTAAATCATTAGCATTATAGCCATAGGTTTTGTCGTCGCCAGAACTACGATAAAGTAAAGTTCCAATTGGCATCGCTAAAACCGAACTTAATGGAAGGTGTATAAAAATTAAAGATAGGATAATTAGATAAAATTTATTAAACCTCATAACGTTAGTCGGGTAAGGGATTCCGCATGTTAAATAATTAATTAGAAAAATATATACCCAAGTCCTCTTGACTCAATTCTGGCAGGGGAATTTTTTCTGCTCGGTATTTATTTAAAATTTCAATTGCAAAGGTTCTCTGATAGGAGTCAAAATACCGAGATCTATTTACGACATCAACTAATAATTCTTCAGTTAGTTCTGGAAAAAAATCATAATAATCACTTAAAGCCATAATTGCTAAATCTTTAATCCGATGAGGGTAATCACCATTTTCTAAAATAGAGCGTAATTTTATAACATCAGCCACTAAATAAGCACTCTGCTTATTTGCAATGTTAGCTAACAGAAAAAAAGCTTTTCTTTTAAAACTATCGTCTCTGTCACCTAAGATTAAATCCCAGATTAAGTTTAAAACACTTTTGTCATCTGAAGAGATAAGCAGATCTAAAAGCTCCGCCTGTTCTTTGGTGCTCCTGGAATTATAGAATTGGTTGACTACTTCTTTAAAAAACGAAGAGTTTTTCAATTCTGGCCAAGCAATTGTTAGGC
>JAEZRQ010000002.1 GCA_023444045.1 Candidatus Parcubacteria bacterium | reverse complement strand
CGTCCACAGCGACGGCGTGGTTCGGCACCTCGATGTCGGCTCGTCGCATCCTGGGGGTGGAGAAGCTCCCAAGGGTTGGGCTGTTCGCCCATTAAAGCGGCACGCGAGCTGGGTTCAGACCGTTTAGCGGCTAACCAGATTGGCCATTGAACGCTCTGAATCCAGAGGTAAAAGACATCAAAAATATACGGCGGCAATATCAAGTAATTGATATTGGCATAAAAAGTTGACTCATATCGATGAAGTCCTAACAAAAGTTGAAACTCAACCTGTCATATGTTAGGATAATATCGAGGGAAGTCGCTTATGTTAAAATTAACGCAATCACAACTAGCTTATTTAGCAGGATTCATTGATGGCGATGGAAGCATTTATGTAAGATTAAAGCCAAATGAGACTTATCGTTATAAGTTTCAAATTGCTCCTTATATAATATTATTTCAATCAGCCAAAAGTGAAACAAATTTTCTAAAAATTTGTAAAATGTTAAATTGTGGCTACTTGCGAAGAAGAAAAGATGGTATTTTAGAGTATACTGTTGGCCGGAAAGAAGAAATTTTGGATTTAATTAGTAAAATTAAACCCTATTTAATTCTCAAAAAACAACAGGCTAACTTATTAGAAAAAATCTTTAAAGCTAAGTCTTTAGTTAAAAACTCTCAAGATTTTGCTAAATTAATGGGTTTGGTTAATGAGTTTAGTGAAATAAACTACTCTAAGAAACGTATCAAACATAAGTTGACCCCGTAGAGACTAAACGTCAACCTCCTAAAAGCGTTTTTAGGATGAAGGTATAGTCCAATGCACTTAGTAATAAGTGAAAAACATGCGTAAGACAGGTCGGTCTCCTATCCACTGTGTTCGTGGAAACTTGAAGAGGCCCTTCCTTAGTACGAGAGGACCGGGAAGGACGAAGCTCTAGTGTACCTGCTGTTCTACCAAGGGCATTGCAGGGTAGCTACCTTCGGTTAAGATAAGTGCTGAAAGCATATAAGCACGAAGCTGTCTCTAAGATTAGGTTTCATAGACTGGTCCGAGAACAGGACCTTGATAGGCCGTACGTGTGAGTCCAGTAATGGATTGAGCGGAGCGGTACTAATAAGTCGTTTGATTCTCCCACACTTTTGTTTGTCAAAAATTAATTTAAAAATATTCAGTTGTTTGCAAATAAAGCAAAAAACACCATTGTTCTGGTGATTGAAGCGGAGGGGTCACACCTGATCCCTTCCCGAACTCAGAAGTTAAGCCCTCCAGCGCCGATGATACTTGGGCCTGAGCCCTGGGAAAGTAGGTCGTCGCCAGAACAATGGTGTTTTTTGTTACCCAAAAAGATAATTTTGATATCAAAAAAGAGCCTATTACTTTAAGTAACAGGCTCTTTTATTTATGCGGGGGTTGGGGCAGTGGGTGGGTTAAATATCTTTTCCGCCAGTAAAAGCGGTGAGATTATTAAACCAATTACGCACATTGCTAGAAAAGCGACTGCGAATACAATGAAATAAATGATCTTGCCAATTATACTGCACCACTTGTATTCTAACATTTCTTTCGTTTCTTCTTTCATAAGGCGTCGTGATTTAATGGTTCAACATTCTTTTTAGAAAACACTTCTTCCAGTAAAAACCGGATTGATTCAAAAGGGTGAAACAAAATAATAAGCCACAGAGGTGGTTCAAAAGCGTTCTGATAGGCACGATTTCTTCTGGCTTCAAGTCTTTTCTGCTTGGCGGCCAGTCTGTCAGATTTTTTCATATGCGACCCTCCTATTTTTATGTTAATATTCGATTTAAAGTTATCTTTACTTTAGTAATTTTTCATAAATTAGTCAAGTTGCCGACTCTTACTATTAATGAGATAATAAAAACAGAATTAAAACAATATGAAACTCGTTAGACAAATTATTTTTATTTTAGCAGCGCTTTCAGCTTTTATTTACTTAACAATTTTTTCCGCTATTGAATATAACGGAGAAGAAAGTGATTTTAGCACCGCTGAAGATCGTTTGCCGATTGCTAAGGAGGCAATAAAGGGGGTAGCTGGTTTAGTTTCAATTATGGAAAAGATACCGCTTTTACGTCTTATTCCGACTGATTTAGAAAAAGTTAACCTTGATAAAAGTAAATTAGAAGAATCATATGAAGATATAGATTTCTTAGTGGCAGCAGAAGAAACTATTGATTTAAGTGGTGAATATTCGGGTGATTTCTCTTATACAGAACCACTACAAAATATTAAAGAAACTACTTGGCAAGACTTTTTAAAGGGCTTAAAAGACCGACTTTCTGGCGATTGGTTTTCGTCTTGAAATAAGCTATAATTGAGTTGTCGATTTAATTAATAATTATAATTAATAATAACCTCTCCCTCCCGAACGCGGTTATTGAAAAACAAGTATGGCGATTAAAAAAGCAAACGTTGTTATTAAAAGTAATAACGATAATAAAAAAGAAGAGGCGGCCCTATCAGCGATGGAGCAAATCAGGGCTAAGTTTGGTGAAGGGTCTATCATGAAGTTTGGTGATGCTCGCAAAACTGATGTTGATGCTATTTCCACTGGTTGTTTATCTCTTGATGTTGCTTTAGGTATTGGCGGTATTCCTCGCGGTCGTATCATTGAAATTTTTGGGCCAGAATCATCTGGAAAAACCACCTTAGCTCAACATGTTGTGGCTGAAGTGCAAAAACTTGGTGGTATTGCTGCTTTTGTGGACGCTGAGCATGCCTTAGATCCAGCTTACGCGGAAAAAATTGGTGTTAATATTAAGGACCTAATTATCTCTCAACCAGATTCTGGAGAACAGGCTCTTGAAATTACTGAAACCCTAGTTCGCTCTAACGCTGTTGACGTGGTCGTTGTTGACTCCGTTGCCGCCTTAGTTCCTCAAAAGGAAATTGAAGGTGACATGGGTGATCAACACATGGGTCTGCAAGCAAGACTGATGAGTCAGGCCTTAAGAAAGTTAACTGGTTCTATTGCGAGAACTAACACCGTAGTTATTTTTATTAATCAGATTAGAAATAAAATTGGTGTTTTCTTTGGCAACCCAGAAACAACTACAGGAGGCAATGCTTTAAAGTTTTACTCTTCTGTTAGAGTAGAAATTAGACGCGCCGCTCAAATTAAACAAGGGGAAAATATTATTGGTAACAGGGTAAAAGTGAAGGTGGTAAAAAATAAGGTTGCTGCTCCTTTTAGGTCTTGTGAATTTGATATCATGTATAATGAAGGTATTTCTTTAGCGGGTGATATTTTAGACACTGGTGTTGAATATGATGTTATTAAAAAGTCCGGCAACTCTTATAGTTTCGGTGATATTAAATTAGGTGTTGGGCGCGAGACTGCTAAAAAGTTCTTAAAAGAAGATAAAAAGTTAATGATCACCATTAGAAAAACTATTTTAGCGGAAGTAGTTAAGAGAGAGGCCAGTGGAACGGCTCCAGTTAAAGCCAGTAAAGATGATAGTGCTGAATTTGAATCCTAGAAATAAAATGCAAAATAAAAAACCGATTTCTTAATCGGTTTTTTTATATTCGTCTAAAGTTAATTTAATTCTAGTAAAGATATCTTCTGGGCTTCCTTTGCCGTTAATTCTTAATAATTTATTCTGGTCGTTATAAAAATCAATTAAGTCTTTAATATTTTCATGATATATTTTAAGGCGGTCTTTAATTATGTCCTCTTTGTCATCTGCTCTTCCCGATAACTTACCTCTTAAAACTAAACGCTTTATTAATTCTTCATCATTGGCAGTTAGATCAATCGCTAAATCCAAATTTATTTTTAAATCAGTAAATATTTTTTCTAAAATAATAGCCTGTTCTTTATTTCTGGGAAAACCGTCTAAAATAAAACCTTTTTGTAAATTAATTTTTTCACTTAAATCTTTTTTTAACACAGCGCTCATTAACTCATCTGGCACCAGCAGGCCGTTTTTTACAAATTTTTCTACCTCTTGGCCCAGTTCACTTTGCAAACTCATCTCTTTACGTAATATTTCTCCAGTGGAAATGTGTAGTAAATTGTACTCTGTCTCAATAAACTTAGCTTGAGTCCCCTTGCCGGATCCTGGAGGTCCAAAAATTATTAGATTAAGCATAATTAAGTTGTTATTTTTTAATAAGCACCGTTCTTAATTATATGATAATTACTAATTTCAGTAAAGGCTAAAAAAATAAGCGCTCAAATTGCTTGGCGCTTAGTTTTTATTTTTACATCATGTGCCTTCTTAAAAAAGCGGCAATGACAATCAGTTCTTTTTCAAATTCTTTTTGGTTTTTAAAGCCAGAGTGATATTCCACCTCCAAGAATGATCTTCCTGGGGCCAGATAAATAGTCCCTGTACCATCAGGTTCAATTATCAGGTTTAAAGAAATTTCTTTGCCAATTTTTTTAATTCGGAAGCCCATTACCTTCTGACTAAATTGTTTTTCGTCATTAGGCTTTGGCCCAATCCTTACTTCCGCTCGGCACTCTTTGGCCACTTCTTCAAAAACCTTTTTAGTTTCTGAAAAAATAAAGTCTATATAGTCATTCATCGTTATCAACGCCTCCTTCCTCAAGTTCTTTCCACTTAGTTATTTTCATTACTAAACCCCAGATAGAAAAATAAAGTGTTAGCACAATTAACAGCGCAATGAAACTGCCTAAGAAGATTAACCATGATGAAGTTATAACCCCCAACATAACGTTAGCTGGTAGCACTATTGCTAGCGTGGCCGCAAAAGCAGTTCTAGATCCCCAGTTTCTATTGAAAATAGCCAAAAAAACAATTAAGGCTGAAAATGTACCGAAGATAAGAACAACTACTTCCCCAATAATTGAAGTTTCATCCCTAATAAACATAATAGCTGCCAATACAATAGCCGCATTAATCAAAATAATTGGGAGCCGATTAAATATTGTTAACCGTTCAATTTTGTCTGAGGCTGTCGTTATAAAGCAAAAAAACAGATATCCGGCTAAAATAGCGATTGCTAGCACCATACTCTCAATTTTGTGGGTTACCGATTTTTCACTAACTAGACTATATTCAACCGCCCCTTCATCAAGAGCTGCTTGAATAACTTCATTCGGCCACCCCCAGACGGTTTTAGTGGAGTCTGGAATACTTTGGGTTTGGGCGCTAACTCCGATAGCTACTAAGAGAGTTAGCAGAAAAACTAATTTCTTCATTTTACTTATATTTTTGTTGTTAATATTACGATTTTTGTCTATATAAATTATCACTTATTTTAGCATCTGTCAATGGTAATAGTTGACATAAAATATTAAATATGTTTTAATTAGACCCAGTAACTTAAAAAAAGGAGGGGCAATGAGAGAAGAAAAAATTAAAGTTGAACTAGCTTCAAAAGGGCATCACTTAGTATTAAATACCTTGAAAGGCAAGAAAAACTTCAGTAAATTAAAAAAAGAGGTCTTCTATGTGGACCCAGGATTGTGTTCTTATTTGGTTAAAGGAGGTGTCTTTACCAGAAAAAGAACGGTGCGAGTCTGGGATGTAACTGCTATTCAAGATGGCATATCGCTATTTGATGTGTTAACTTCTTTCCCGGGAAGTTGGGAAAGAAAATGGCTTTCTCAAAGTCAGATTTCTAAGGTCTGCAAACATTTTAAAAAATGGTTGAAGAATGATGACTATGGCAATATTTTTGTTTGTAAAATTGATGAGTTTCGGGAGTTTGATGAAGATGATCCACTAAGCAATCTGATGCTAGTGGTTGTCTATAAGGATTATGAAAACGAATTAAAGATTCACAGGGTGGCAGAGATGACTTGGTTTGCCAAGAGATGGTCCGAGTTTCCCTTTAGAATAATTCTGCCGGCTAGATAGAAAAAGGTCCGCAACTCAAAAAGAGGAGCGGATTTTTTAATAAAAAAACAAACCCATATTGAGTTTGTTTTTTGTGCGCCCAGGGGGATTCGAACCCTCGACCATCTCGTTAAGAGCGAGCTGCTCTACCAACTGAGCTATGGGCGCATATTTTATTTTTAAATAATTTTGTAAATCTGTTGAACCCAAGTCATTATTCTATGTCTGGTATTTTCTATTCCTCTTCCGCATATTTGAATTCTAATAATGCCGTGTGGTAAAAGGTTTTTACGTTGTCCTGTTCCGACTGGCTTTATAAAACTTTTTCCAAAATTTTTTAGTGGTATTCCGGTTAAGTTTGACCAATATTTTTTTATTTCTAAATCATTATCATTCGTATGTATATGAAGGTAGGCCTTTATTTGCTCTTGTCTAATATTTAGAAATTTTTTAAACCATTTTATCATTAATACTATAATTCTTTCATCTGAATTTGCAACGTATAGCCCTGTTGTTTTACAACCTTCAGCCCAATATAGCATAGTTCCGGCTACTAAAAAAGTAAAATCATCTAACTTATCTTGGTTTATTTCTTTTTTAGCTAAAGCCTTCACTTTACTAATTTCCTCTACGCGAATCTCATGTAGACGCTTTGATCCAAGTGCCAAGGCTTCTTTTCTACTTTTGTATAAAGCATCCTGTTGAGATGGCGACAGTATGATATCTTTACACCACAAGCTAATATTGCTTTTTGAGGTTGAGCATTGCTTAGCTATTTTTCCATAACTAAACCCTTTCTGCCTAAGTAACCTAACTTTTTCGTATATTATTTTATTTCTTGGTTGTCGAACCATATATGTTTTTTATATAGTTAGTGTACCAAGGTAATGATAAATTGTAAAATCTGGTTAGGTTTTGTGGCTGGGGAGAGGCTCGAACTCTCGACCTTAGCGTTATGAGTGCTACGCTCTAACCAACTGAGCTACCCAGCCATAATTAAAAAAGACTTAAAAAGTCATTTTCCTTTTACAGCATAAAACATCAGAACTTCTTTGTCAACGATATAAATAGCAATCAAGTGCGCCCGGCAGGATTTGAACCCACAACCCCTTGGTCCGAAGCCAAGTGCTCTATCCAGTTGAGCTACGAGCGCGAAATACGGCTAAGCCGTATATTTTATCTCTTACCTTTTAAAGCTTGTTTTAGATTATAGCCAGTTTTGAACTTAGCCACTTTAACCTCAGGAATAGTGATTCTTTCGCTTGGTTTTTGAGGGTTAACGCCACCACGGGAGTATCTAACGCGGGATAGAAAAGTACCAAAGCCGGTGATAGTTACTTCGCGACCATTTTTAAGCTCAGAAATAATGGTGTCAGTTAAAACGTTGATCATTTTTTCTGCTTGTTTCTTGTTGATGCCTTCAACATCTTTGGATAACTTTTCAATAAGTTGTGCTTTGTTCATAGATTTAAATATTTTAATTTTGTTTTATTATTATAGTAAAATCATTATTTATTGGCAACCAAAAAATTATCTAGCAAATTCAGTTACCCTCATTTCTCTAATTACATTAACTTTAATTTCACCAGGGTATTTTAATTCGGCTTCAATCTTTTTAGCAATATCACGAGCAAGATCATGGGCTTGTAAGTCAGTAGTCTCCTCTGATTTTACAAAGACTCTTACTTCGCGCCCAGCTTGAATAGCATAGGTTTTTTCTATTCCCGGGAAAGACATTGCGATCTTTTCTAACTCTTCTAAACGTTGAATGTAATTTTCGTAGTTGTCGCTTCTAGCTCCAGGTCTAGCAGAGGAGATAGCATCAGCGACCTTTACAATCACTGAAATAAGTGAAGCTGGTCTATCATCATGATGAGTAGCAATTGGGTCAATTATTTCTTGAGGTAAATTAAACTTCTTGGCGATGTCACGACCAATCTCAGTATGATTACCTTGAACCTCATGATCAACCGCTTTACCAATATCATGAAGCAAGCCACCTTTCTTAGCTAAGGTAACATCAGCGCCCATTTCTTCAGCGATAATGGCTGATAACTGAGCAACTTCAACAGAATGGCGCAGTACATTTTGTCCATAACTGGTACGGTATTTTAAGCGTCCTAGAATCTGCACTAATTTTGGGTCAAAGCCAGCGACGCCAACTTCATACATTGCTTCTTCACCAGCCTTTTTAATGTCAACGGAAATTTCTTTTTTAGCATTTTCAACCGCATCTTCAATTTTGGTGGGATGAATGCGACCATCTTTTATTAAATAGTCTAAAGTTTTTTTAGCAATGTGGCGACGGATTAAGGAGAAACCAGAAATAGTAATAGCGTTTGGAGTATCATCTACGATAATTTCAACGCCAGTCATTTGTTCAATTGATTTAATGTTTCTACCCTCACGACCAATGATTCGTCCTTTCATTTCATCACTTGGCAAATCAACGGTGGTGGTTGTTAGTTCAACAGTATAATCAGAAACCATACGCTGCATCGCCAGAGCCATTATCTCCTTGGCTTTATCGGCCAGCTTATCATCTCCTTCATTTTCTAATTTTTGTAAACGGACAGTTAAATCTTCAGCGCACTGTTCTTCAATTTTTTTAAGCAAGATGTCTTTAGCTTCGTCTTTTGATAATTTAGCAATTTCCGCTAATTTATTTTCCTGGTCTTCTTTGATACTTTTAATTTTTTCTTTAATTTCCTGGACCTCAGCTACTTTATCATAAAGTTTTTGCTGCTTGTCTTGCAGATCAAGCAGTTTTTGGGAGAAAGAATTCTCCCTTTGTTCTAAACGGCTTTGCAGGTCATTTATTTCCTGGCGACGTCTAGTTTCTTCTTTTTTGGCTTCTTCAATAACATTTAAAGCCTTGTCCTGAGCTTTTAAAAGTAGTTCTTTTTCTTTTAATTTAGCATCGCTGATAACTTTTTCAGCTTTGGCTTCAGCGCCGCTTAGTTTTTTACTGGAAACTTTCTTATAAAGGAAAAAGCCAATAAAAAAACCACCGGCCAAAAAAACAACGTACAAAAGGTATTCCATAGTATTTTTTTGTTGTTTTTAGGAAATAGTGGCTAATCTAGCAGAAACGGTAATTAAAAAATAAAAACTCCTGTTTTCACTCTGGTGAAACAAGGCTAATTTTGTTCTTTTTTAGAGGTATTTTTTAATTTAGCGAAGGGGTTGAAAACATCCATTGCGGTTATTTGTTTAAGCTATTTATCTTAAGCATCCGTAATCTAAGTCATTCTTCCTAAAAACAATTAATTATTAGTTAATTTATGCTAATACTCTAGCATTAATTTTGGAGAATGTAAAGTTTTGCCAATATTTTTCAAGTTGACTAAAGTAAAAATATAAAGTAATATTTAAGAATATTAATCAATAAAAATAAGCATTTCTGCACAAATTACGCCTATGAATATTACTGAGCTCGCCCGTGTCTTAAGAGTTAATCCTCAAGAATTAAGAGATCTTCTGCCGAAGATTGGTTTTAATATTGGCCAAAAAGCAATTAAAGTTGATAATAATACGGCTAAAAAGATTATTAAAAACTGGCCGACTTTTAGACGGGAATTAGAGCTTCAGCGAGCCGCTGCTTTTGCTAAAAAAAGAGAAGAAGAGGCTGCTCCTAGAGAAAAAAAAGAAATTTCTCTACCAGCAGTAGTGACGGTGCGTGATTTTGCGGAATTAGCCCAAGTACCTGTTAATAAAGTATTAGCTGAACTCATGAAAAATGGTGTTTTTGCCTCAATTAATGAAAAGATTGATTTTGATACCGCCACTATTATTGGGCAAGATCTCCATTTAATTATTTCCCCCTTAGAAGATGATCAAATAACAGAAGAGAAAGAGGACCGTAAATTAGAAGAAATTCTAGGTAAAGAAAAAGAGCAGAATCTGATAGAGCGTCCGCCAGTTATTGTAGTTATGGGGCATGTTGATCACGGAAAAACCAAGCTACTTGACTCTATTCGCCGTACTGATGTAGTTGCCGGTGAGGCTGGCGGCATTACTCAACATATTGGAGCTTACCAAATTACTAGGAAAGATAAGACTATTACTTTTATTGATACTCCTGGACACGAAGCTTTCACAGCGATGCGTAGTCGTGGTGCTAAGGTGGCCGACATTGCTATTTTGGTGGTTGCGGCTGATGATGGTGTAAAACCACAGACTGTAGAAGCTTGTCGCATTATTGAAGCCGCTAAAATTCCTTTTCTTGTTGCTATTAATAAAATTGATAAGCCAGAGGCAAATATTGATAAGACTAAGCAAGAACTATCAACTATGCTAGGCATTACCCCCGAAGATTGGGGTGGAAAAACTATTTGTGTTCCTATTTCAGCTATTGAAGGTCGCGGAATTGAGGAGTTGTTAGACATGGTTCTTTTAGTAGCCGAAACAGAAAATGATAATATGAAAGCTAATCCAGATGCTGATGCTGCTGGAACAGTTGTTGAGTCTAATATGGATAAAGGCGCAGGGCCAGTCGCTACTATTTTGATACAAAACGGCACCTTAAGAGTTGGTGATCAACTTTGTTTTAATGAGATTGTTTATGGTAAAGTTAAATCTTTAAAAAATTACCGCGGCGAAAGCATTACTGAGGCCACCCCTTCAATGCCAGCTAAGATTTTAGGTTTAAAAATTTCTCCAGCGGTTGGTGATATTTTAGAAGTTGGCGATGGCCGTAAGGTAAAAAATAAAAAAATCAGAACTGCCTCTGATCAAACGGTTAAATCGGCAATGGTAGTGACCAGTGGAGAAAATGATGATAATGTTCCGCAAATTAATCTAATTATTAAAGCGGACTTCTTGGGTTCAGCTGAGGCAATTGAAGAGTCACTGATTAAATTAAATACTGAGAAAGTTAGGGTGAAAATTTTAGCTAAGGGTTTAGGTAATATTACTGAGGGTGATGTAAAAAGGGCTGAAGATGCCGGTGCAAAAATTGTTGGTTTTAATGTTCGTCTTACACCAATGATTGAGAATTTAATTAGAGAAAAGAATATTGATGTTAAAACGTACTCAATTATTTATGATTTAATAAAATATATTAAAGCGGAGATGCAGCAACTTATTAAAGCGGAAATTATTAGAGTTGATGAAGGTAGAATCAAGATCGCTGCTATTTTTAGGACTGAAACAGACAAACAGATTATTGGTGGTCGCGTGCTTGATGGTTATGCCAGACTGGATAGTTTTATTGAAGTAAAACGAGAAGGTGAAATTATTGCGACTGGCAAATTAGCTAGATTGCAAAGCGGTAAGCAAGATGTTAAACAGGTAGAAACTAATGAGGAATGTGGTATTTTGTTTGAGGGCAAACCTCTCATCATGGAAGGCGATATTTTACAGGTTTACCACGAAGATAAAGTAATTGATAAACTATAAAAACATGTCCAAGGTTGAAAGATTAAATGAAATGCTGCAACATGAACTGGCTCAAGCCATAAACCGGGAAGTGATGATTCCGAATGTTTTGTTAACTGTTGTTTATGTTAGAACGGCGCCAGATTTAAAATTTGCTACAGTTGGAGTTTCGGTTCTACCAGATAATATGGCTGGTACCGCTCTAGCGCAACTTAAAAAATCAGCGGGGATTTTATCTGGAGTATTATCCAAAAAAACTAAACTCCGACAAATTCCCCGTTTTCGTTTTGAATTTGATCCTACCGAAAAGAAAGCGGCTGTGCTGGAGAAAGTGATTAATGATTTAGATGACACTGAAGTACCAGATTTAGAGGATAACCTTTTTTAAAATAAATAGCTCTTAGTCCAGATTTAGCGGTCTGGACTTTTTTTATTTTTGCCCCTATAATTACTAGTTAAAAGTAAAAAAGTGAAAATGGATTACCAAAATAAATATAAACAAGCATATCTTAAAATAAAGCACGCCAGTCGTATATTAGTAGTAGGGCATTTAAATCCAGATGGTGATGCCTTGTCTTCGGTTTGTGCTTTTTTAGAATTAGCCACTTTGCTAGGTATCCCAGCTGACGCCTACTGTCATGATAAAAGAATCAGTGCTTTTAATTATTTGCCTCATGAATCAAAAATTTTAGATAATAAAGAATTAATTTTGCCACTAACCAAATATGATGTAATAACTATTGTTGACTGCGGGGCTAAATCTAGAACTTTTTTGGCAAATGAGATTGACGAAGTGGCCAGTTCAATTGATCGCCCTTTTATTATTGAGTTTGATCACCATCCTCATGTTGATGATTTTTCTGATTTAGAGATTAGACAGCCCGATAAAGCTTCTACCACGGAAGTTGTTTATAATTTTTTAGAAAGCAACCAAATACCATTCAATAAGAATTTAGCTAATTGTATTTTAACTGGATTATTAACTGATACTGGAAACTTTTTATATTCTAGTGCCAATAGTACTAATATTAAAATTGCTTCTAAGATGCTAAGTCGTGGTGCTTCGCTGCCAAAAATAATTAATAATACTTTGCGTAACCAGAGTCTACTGACGATGAAACTCTGGGGCACTGCTCTTAATAATTTACAATTTAGTGAGAATCATGGTTTGGCGTATTCAGTTATTACTAAACAAGAAATTGATAGTATTTTAAACACATCTTCAGAGGAAGAGGTAAGTCGTTACTTAAGCTATGATATATATGGTGATATTGCGGGATTTTTAAGTACTGTTTCTGATGCTGAAGCGATTATGCTCTTACGTGAAGAAAAAGAAGGTAAAATTAAAGGCAGTCTTAGAACCTCTAAAGCAAATGTTGATGTTTCTGTTCTGGCAAAAAAATTTGGTGGTGGTGGGCATACCAAAGCTTCCGGTTTTATGATTGAAGGACAGTTAGTAAAAACAGAAAATGGTTGGGAAATTGTTTAAAAAAATCGGAGTTAAATCCGATTATTTTATTTTTCTATTTTCTTTCCGCCATTTATTAATCTCTGCATGATTACCACTAGTTAGAACTTCGGGCACTATATATTGTTTTCCGTCTGTTTCAAAAATCGCTGGTTTGGTGTATTGTGGATATTCTAAAACACCGACCTCGCTATGCGATTCATCAAGTGAGCTTTCATCTTTGCCTAGGGCTCCGGAAAGTAGACGTGTTATTGAATCAGTAATAATCATTGCTGGCAATTCACCGCCAGTAAGCACATAATCGCCAATAGATATTTCCTCGTCAATAAAATTAGAAATTCTAGCATCAACGCCTTCAAATCGGCCGCAAATAAAAATTACCTCATCTAACTTACTATATTCTTTGGCTAGTTGTTGATTCCAGGTTGTTCCAGAAGCTGATAGTAAAACTATTTTTCTTTTTTCACTAGGTGTTTGGTGCTTTTGCTTTACTTCTTCTAAAGCACTATGCAAAATATCAACTCTCATAATCATGCCGACACCGCCACCATATGGGGTATCATCAACACTTTTGTAGTTATCTGTTGACCAATTACGCAGATCGTGCGCGGTAAAATCAATAATTTTATTATCAAGCGCTCGTTTTAAAATACCCTCATTTAAATAAGAGCTAAACATGTTTGGATAAATAGAAATAGCTTGGAATTTCATATTACTATTATAACAGAAAAGCCCCGCTTGGAAAGCGGGGCTTTTCTTATGTTTTTGTTTAGATGTTTAAATCATCAATTGCTGAAGTATCAATATCTAAAGAAGAATTATCTTCTTGTGATACTGGTCTTTCATATCTCTTGCCGCCTTCTGGATCGTAAATCTTTAAGTTTACGCGAGAATTATTTTTAGCACCGACAATCTTTAATAAAGTTCGGATTGCTTGAGCAGTTTGCCCCTTTCTACCAATGACATATCCCATGTCAGCTGGATTGATTTTTAAGGTTAAAAGAACTCCCATTTCATCTACAGTTCTTTCTACGTTAACATCATCAGGGTTGCTTACGATGTGTTTAACAATGGTTTCTAAGAATTGCTTGTCTTGAGCTTCCATACTTTTATTTTTCTTCCAAAATTGATAGACGTACCAGTTTTAAAAGAAATATTGTTAATTATATTCACTTACTCAGATGAGTAAGGTTTATTTTATTTTAGCAGTTAATCACTAATTTAGGCAACAGCCTCTTCAGTCTTTTCTTCAGGAGCCACTTCTTCAGTTGCTGCAGCTTCTACAACCTCTTCAGCTGGAGCTGCTGCCGCCGCGGCCGCCTTTTTCTTTTTATCCTCCTTGGCTTTTATTTGGTTCTGTCTTTTTTCGCTAACTTTACCTTTTTTAGAGGCCACAACTTTCTGCCCTTCAATAATCTCTTTTCCGACTAATAAATTATTAACAGTTGGAGTCATTTGGGCACCTTTAGATAACCAATAGTTAATTCTTTCAGCTTTAACCTGTAATTCCTTGTGATAAGGGTTATAGGAGCCAAGAATTTCTAAAGCATTTCCATATGGATCACGGCCTTTTTCGGAAATGATCATACGGAATACTTTTTTGTTTTTTTTACCAATTTTGGATAATTTTATAGTTAACATAATCTTCTAAAACGCTATCTGACTCTTAAAAATTCAGGATATCGTTTAATTGCTTAAAATGCTGATTTAATAAAGAAATTCTAACTTAAAGACTTTAAAAAGTCAATGCTTTACTTTTGGGGTCCGCGTTCTTCACGGCGACCGCCAAATCCTCCTGGGCGGCGATTAAACATTCCTGGTCTGCTAAAGCGCCCTGGTCTAGGTCCGTCACCACCACCAACTGGTCCATCTGATTTGCCTTTTTCATCCTTCCAAAGAGATTCATTCTCCTTTAAACTTTTCATACTCAAGTTAATTCGGCCCTGGTCATCAATTTCGTCAATTCTAACGGTGACCATATCGCCAATTTTAACAATGTCTTCTGGTTTATTGACTCGGTATGGGGCCATTTTACTGACATGAACCATGCCATCTTGGTTAGAATTTAGCGCTACAAAAGCACCAAAATCCATTAGGCGGACCACTTTTCCGTTGACTATTTCGCCAACCTCAAAGACCTTAACTATTTCTTGAACTTTGCTAACGGCTACATTAACCATATTAACATCAGAACCACAGATCATCACTAAACCATCATCCTCAATATCAATGGAAACACCAGTTTCCTCAATGATTTTATTAATAGTTTTGCCGCCGCTACCAATGATAGCGCCAATTTTAGTCGGATCAACTCTGAAGCTAATAATTCTAGGAGCGTATTTTGATAAATCTGCTCTTGGGGCTGGAATTGCTTCCTTAAGAACGCCTAAAATTTGATTTAAAGCTTCGCGCCCTTGAATTAAAGTTTGGCGAATAATAGCTTCATCAAGGCCAATAGTTTTGGTATCAAGTTGAATGGCGGTGAGGCCGGTGTCAGTACCAGTAATTTTAAAATCCATACCACCATCACCATCTTCTAAGTCTTGGATATCGGTAATAACTTGCCAACGGCTCATGTCAGGTACTGAGGCGAGCCCCATAGCGATACCAGCGACATGTTTTTTAATCGGCACACCAGCATCCATTAAGGCTAGAGTAGAAGCACAGGTTGAAGCCATTGATGATGATCCGTTAGAACCAAGGGTTTCACTAACGACACGAATAGTATAAGAGAAATCTTCTTTAGAAGGAACAACTGGCATCAGGGCTTTTTCGGCTAAAGCGCCATGACCGATTTCTCGGCGTCCAGTACCACGTAAAGGAGCTGCTTCGCCAACTGAATAAGGCGGAAAATTGTAATGATGCATGTAGCGTTTTTTACTAGCGCCTTCAATGCTTTCTAAAGATTGTTCTAGTCCGGGAGCGCCAAGAGTAACAACAGACATCACTTGGGTCTCGCCTCTTGAAAAAAGTGATGAACCATGAACACGAGGTAAAATAGCGGTATCAGCCAGTAAATTTCTGATTTCATTAATACCACGGCCATCAACACGACGCTTATCTTCAATAATTGAACGAGTAATTTCCTCATCAACTAATTTTTCTACTAATTTTTTAATAACGTAAGAACGACCATCTTTTTCAACACCTTCTTCAAATAAATATTTGTCTAATTGATTTTTTATTTCTACCACCGCCCCTTTTCTTTCAGTCTTGGTGTAGTATATTTTATCAAATAAAATATCAGGAATATTTTTCTTAAGCCAAGCTTCACCCTTAGCTAATAATTCTTTTTTAACTTCTTCTTTGGCTATTTCTTCAGTGGTCTTAAGAATTTGTTTAGCGCTTCTTTCCTTGGGAGCAACTTTTTCTTTAAGTTCCTTAAAGAGTTGAATAGCGCCCTCCATTGATTTAAGCCCAGCGATAATAGCATCAGCAACAACGCCCTCTGGCACCTCGTTAGCACCGGCTTCAACCATTAATAATCTCTCAGTAGTGCCAGCGACAATTAAATCTAAACTACTTTTTTCTTGTTGTTCGTAGTTTGGGTTAAAGACGAATTGACCATCAATTAAGCCGACTCTGACACCAGCAATTGGTCCCGCCCAGTCAACACCAGAAATAGAAAGCGCTGCCGAAGCAGCTAGCAAAGAAACAATGTCATAATCATTTTCACCATCAACCGCGAGCACAGAAATAATTACTTGGACATCGCGTCTGTCTTCTTGGTTAAATAAAGGCCTAATTGATCTATCAATCATGCGGCCGGTTAAGACGGATTGATCAGTTGGTCTGCCTTCACGTTTAACCCACTGAGAACCTTTAATAATTCCAGCGGCATAAAGTTTTTCTTCAAAATCAACCATTAAAGGGAAGAAATCAACTCCCTCTCTTTCGGTTTTAGACTGGACAACATTAGCCATCACGACAGTCTCACCATATTGAACTAAAACAGAAGCGTCAGCTTGTAGTGCTAAGCGTCCAGTTTTGACAATCAATTCGCGGCCCAGCCACTCAGTCTTAAAAACTTGTTCGTTTATCATTTTTTTAGTGAGGCTGGAAAGTAAATTACAGAACTGTAAATTATTACAGCGCTATCTATCTACTAACCAGCAGCTCGTTATTTATTTTTATTATTAAATTAGCCGCACTAAAAAAGCGCGGCTATTTTAATTACTTTTTTCCAATTAAAAACTTTTTATTACTAGAAAGGTCGGTAAAGTCGTCTGATTCTTCAATTAACTGGGAGGAACAGGTTTTTCTAAAAGCCATAATTTCTACTAAACACCCCTTATTATTTTGCAGATAGGAAACTAGCGGCAAATAATCACCATCACCAGAAACCAAAACAATCACGTCTAGCTTATCAGCTAATTTAATAGCATCAATGGCAATTCCGACATCCCAATCACCCTTCTTTGAACCACCGGCAAATGTCTGTAGTCCTTTCATCTTCACTTCAAATCCTTGTTGGCTTAAAGCTTCAAAAAAGGACATCTCATCATCATTATCACTCTTAATAACATAAGCAGTGGCTCGGATAAGTTTCCGATCAGCCACTGCTTGTGTAAGTATCTGTTGAAAATTTACCCGACGGTTATACAAATTCTTGGCAGAATGATACATATTTGATACATCCACCAAAATTCCGACTCTCTGTTCTTTGTGTTTTATCATAAAATTGTAAACCGGGTATGCGTCTTATTCTTCAATTACCTCATCTACTAAATCTTTAGGTTCTTCTAAAGATTCGTCGCTGTCAGCTGGGGCATACTTCTTTTCTTTTAGTTTAGCCTCTTCTTCTTCAGCAATTAATTTATTGGCAATTTTTAATTTTAGTTTTTCTGCTAATTCTTTAAACTGTTCTTCGCTTTCTTTTTGTAAATATTTTAATAACTTTCTTCTTTCACCAACTTTCTTAAGTAGTCCGCGGCGGGAAGAGTAGTCATGTTTATGCTGTTTTAAATGCTCAGTTAATTCCTTAATTTCTTCAGTTAAAATAGCAATCTGTACTTGAGTTGATCCGGTATCAGTTTCGTGAACGCGGAACTTTTTGATAATTTTCTCTTTAATTTTTTTGTCTAACATTTTTTTAGTGGCTCTACCGAGAAATGATGAGAAATGTCGTCATATCCAAGAAAGAGTCTTAACTTAGAGATTATTTTAAAGTGTTAATCTTTTTTTGTAAGCGAGATTTCTTGCGAGCAGCAGTATTTTTCTTGATAACGCCTTTTTTAGCAGCTTTATCAATCGCCTTGATAGTAGAAGAAATAACTTCTGGGCTTAGTTTTTCACCAGCGTTAATAGATTTAACGCTAGTTTTAACCGCTTTTTTCATTACATTCTTTACCTTAGTGTTGGCGATATTACGTTTTACATTTTTACGTAATTCTTTCTTAGCAGATTTCTTATTTGGCATACAGGGTTTTAAATAAAAATTCGTTAATTATTACTCAAAGACTCTAGCATAAACCTAAATAAAAATCAAGGGCTAGTTTTTTTGAGTAGTTGGCTTAAATAAGCCAAAAATGTCGGGGTGCTGGGAATTGAACCCAGTCAACATGCTCCCAAAGCATGCGTACTACCGGTATACGACACCCCGTTATAAAAATTTTTGTTTTAATCCATCAATCCAACCAATTAAACGAAAGAATTTTTGTACATTATTTATTCTTAAATGTACAGTTCCGTGTTCCAGCTTTCTCTTTTGTTTGTTGGTGCTAGCAGAACTAATTGAGTAACAAGTGCTAGTAAAATTATTTTCAGGAATTTTTGTTAATTCTGACCAAAAATTTATAGATTTCTTAGTGTTTTTAGGATTATGAAGCATGATTTGGATTTTAATGTCAGATTCTTTTAAGTCTAGAAACTTAACAAAAAACAACATCATTATCTTAATCATTTCTGGGTCAGAATTTGCAAAATCAATACTCTTCCATTTGCTTCCATTAGCGCCTTGTTTATAGCCCTCCCCCCAGTATAATGCCACACCTATCACAAATAAATGGTTAAACATTAATTCTTGGGACTCTTTTTTAGCTAATTCATAAATCTTAGTGTGCCTTTCTGCTGCCAATTTTGTTTGATTTTTATTTCTCTCAATAAGTTTAGCTACGCTTGTTGAGTTTACTCTAGATTGAATTTTGTCTTGAGCTTTTTGAGAGATATTAATATCTTTTAGCCAAGAGCTTAAGGTGCTTTTTGGTATAGCTAAAACATCACTTATTTGACTATAAGATTTACCTAACCTTCTAAGTTTTATTGCTAAATTTTTATCAGAACGCATAAACAATAAATTGAACCATCGGTAACAGTATAATTATATTACCAGTTCATTTTTTTGTCTACTTTTGTGCCCCGGGTCAGAATCGAACTGACGACACAAGGATTTTCCTTAGTATTTTCTTAAGTTTCCTTAAGGATCGGACTATATCATCTCCGTTTATATTTCTACAAAGACGGAGTCGGGCGCTCGCGGCGGGGTTATTGTTGGGCTCACCCGCTAGTCTCTACACCTTCCTTAACATTTTATCCCAGTTAAGGCTTGGCTCGGAATTGCCTTTTATTAAAAATTTTAATAATTAAGGTTTCTCCGAATTCACCCGATTTTCATTCCTGTGTTTCTACAGGACGGACCGAAATTCAGTCCTTTGCTCTACCACTGAGCTACCGAGGCATAAGTTTTTAAAAAAACTTGTTGCGGGGGTCGGATTCGAACCGACGACCTTCGGGTTATGGGCCCGACGAGCTGCCAACTGCTCTACCCCGCGATACTAATCATTTAAAAATGATTCGGTGGGCAATGGAGGATTCGAACCTCCGACCTCAACATTATCAGTGTTGCGCTCTAACCAACTGAGCTAATTGCCCCTATTTTAGCTTATTTATTTTTAACAAAACAAACAAAAAGAGGGTTTTTCAAACTCTTAGTAGAATATAACAAACAAAAAAGAAAAAAGCAAGAGAGAAAAACAGTGTTTTAAAAAGAAAAGAGCCTGAATTATTTCAGACTCTTTTTTATTTTAGTGTTTAGTTTTTAATTTTTTTTCTTCCAACATTGCCATGACAATTGTCAGAATTATTACCGGAATAGCACCAATAATTGATAGATTAATTACTCCCGTTATTAAGAACAGTTCACATATAGTTACTGTACTAATAGCAGTAAGGATAAACATGGGGTGTTTTTCATCGCGCTCTTCTTTTAATATTTTATTAAATGTAAACCACGATACTTTGCTGCTAAACCAATAAACTATAAGTAGTAATAGGTTTAATATAAGGGCCACCACCACCGCTGTTCCAATAGTCGTATACCAAATTCCCGGGGTAGATAAAAAGATATAAATAACATTTATTAAGAAAATTGCCCAGAATATAACGCTTTTGGAAATAATTTCTGATTTGAAAAACAATCCAGCCACAAACATAAAGACTATTATAATTAGTGGCGTTAAATCAATCTTGTTACTTTTAGAAGATTCTTTTGAAATAAAGAAAGCTTTATCTTGAGGGTTATAGTTTAAGTACTTTTCTGTTATTGTTAGATTTTTTCTCCATAAAGAAAGATAGTCTTCTTTACTTTCTTGCTTTATAATTTCCGGGGTTTTTTCTAAGTAAACTTTATTAAAAAGTTTATAATTATCCGCTTCTTTATTGCATGAGTTTTGTTCATTGAAATAATTAAAATAACCATTAAAGCTAACGGTATCAATTACCCTATAAGTCAGAGAAGGGTCAAGATTCCGAGGGCTTGAGAAGTTAATGGAGATTGTTTTGTATCCATCTTTATCTTTTTTATACCACTCTCCTTCGGTCCCAAACCCGGATGAATGACTTTTTGATAAAAATAAATTATCAGGGTCGTGATGTTCTAAGTTGAGCTCCAAGACCAAATATTGGCCGTTTATTTGTTCAATAGTAATTTTGTCCTCTAATTTTACCTTAGGGGAACAGCTCATAAGGGATAAGAGTAAACCAGCAATAACAAAGAAAAAAATTATTTTTTTCATGATTTATGTTTTTAAAGTTCTTATTAGACGCTGTTGTTAGACAAAAAAGCTAACAGACCTCCAGCGCTTAACTTAGAGAAATATAGCACATTTATTGTTTTGTGTCAATATCTAAATCTTAAAAACAAAAAGAGCTAGTTCGGTTTTTAGGTCTTTTTGTCCGGTTTTATTGCCAAAATCAAGACTAATTAAATGGTTTAGTTTTCTTTTCAGTTCCTCAAGGCTAAAATTACTCACCTGAGAGAGACTCTTTTTAATCACAAATGGATGTAATTTTAAGTTGCTGGCCATTTGGGTGGGACTTTGATTCTCCAGCTGGGCACTTTTTACCTGTAGCATTATTTTAAACTGCCTAATAAGCATGGTCAGGATGTAATCTTCGCTCAGTCCAGCTAGATATTGCTCTTCTAAAAGACGGAGGGCGATTTTTTGCTGACGGGCACTAATAGCATCAGTCAGTTGAAAAATATTTTCATCAAAGCTGCCGCTAATTTCATTTTTAACATCATCAGTTGTCACAACTCCATTTTCTTTTACCATCATTGCCAGTTTATGAATCTCTGAGCTCAAACGCCACAAGTCATCTCCTGTTCTTTCTAAAAGCAGCTTTAGAGCCGGAGTCTCTATTTTTCTGTTAAGCTTTTTAAATTCCTCTTGAGCAAAAATGTTTAATTGACTGCCGCTGAGGTTTTTAAATTCTTGAACGTATTTTTGAGAGGAGAGAAAAGTAAATAATTTTTTAGCTTCTTTTTTTAGTTTTGTTTCTTTGTTATTTAAATCGCTATCTTTAAAAATAATAATATCATCTTCATCGGCCTTGCTTGCTTCTTTTTTATTTTTTAAAAAATTTTCTAACTCTTCAAAAACTTTTTCTTTTTTGTTTTCAAAAATGTTTTCAATTATTACCATTCTCTTTTTGATAAATAAAGAGCCAGTGTTTATTTTTTCACTAATTTCTTTCATGGTTGTGCCAGACCCGTCAATAACATTAAGACTTTGAGCATTAGGATCAAGTTCTTTAATAAATTTCTCTTTTAGTTCTATTAATTTGGCACGGCTGCGGTATGAATCTGGTCCGTAGATAAAAATTATCATAGTTTAATCTGGCTTATTTTCTTAATTTTTCTGCCCAAAAATTTCTCGGCTAAACTTTTAAACAACCTCGGTTGGTCGGTAGTAAAAAATTCACAAGTAGTTTTTTTACTTTCAATTTCTAATTCAGGGTGTCTTTCTAAATACTCTTTTAAACTAAGGGCAACAATTTTGCCAGTATCAGGAACAGCCACCTTAGGCCCAACTATTTTTTTAATAGCTTTTTGTAGGTGAGGGTAGTGGGTACAAGCTAAAATTAGACCGTCAATTTTTTTCTGTTGCAGGGGCTTTAAATATGATTTTAGAATCAGTCTAGTTTCCTCTTTCTGAACGCGACCTTCTTCAATTAAAGGAACTAGCAGTGGAGCAGCCTGGCTGTAAACTTTTATTTTAGAGTTTAAATCATTGATTTCTCTTTTGTATGATCCAGAGGTGATTGTTGCCTTAGTCCCAATAATGCCAACTTTTTTAAAATTATATTTAGCGGTAGCTTCGGCCAGCGGTCTAATAACGCCAAGTACTCGGCGGTTAGGGTATTTTTTAGGTAACCATTCTTGTTGTAGTTTTCTTAAGGCTTGGGCTGAGGCGGTGTTACAAGCAATAATTACTAAGCGGCAACCTTTTTTAAATAAGAAATCTACCGCTTGAGTGGTATATTTATAAATAATTTCCGGTGACTTGTCACCATAGGGAACACGAGCGGTGTCACCTAAATAAAGATAGTGATAACCAGGCAGTATTTTTAAGAAATTTTTTAATACCGACAATCCTCCTAAGCCAGAATCAAAAACACCGATTAAATTATTAGAGCTCTTTGACATATTTCTTAAAGAGATCACCTCTTTCTTTATAATTCTTAAATAAACCAAAACTAGCACAAGCGGTGGAGAGTAAAACAGTATCACCTTTTGAAGTTTTAATGGCGGCTTTTCTTACAGCCTCCTCCATGCTGTTAGCGGTGATTATTTTTTTAGTGGGAAAACCAGTATTAATAATTTCCTTTTTTAATCTAGGTGAGGCGCTACCTTTAAATAGAATCACTAATTTAGCGCTTTTTTTAACTTCCATAGCTAGTTCTTTAAAACTAGCCCCTTTGTCGGCTCCGCCTAACATAATTATGGCACCAGGAAATGATTTTAAATCGGCGATTGTACTTTCAGGGGTGGTAGAAAAGCTATTATCATAATAGGCAACCCCTTTTTTAACAGCCACCTTTTCTAAGCGGTGTGGTAAGCCAGTAAAAGAAGCTACTGCCTTTGTAATAATATTTTCTTTAACTTTTAAAATTCTCGTCAAATAAACGGCGGCCGCAATATTCTCTTTATTAAATTCCCCTGCTAATTTGCTGGGGTAATCGCAACTTTCAAAATATTTAATTTTTGAGCCTTTCACAGTCTTCTTCAGTTTTTTATGAGTTAATAAAATTTTATTTTCTGGATGTATGGCAATATTTAATTTAGCTTTTTTATAGTCACTAAAAGTTTTGTGGTAGTTCGGGTTATTTGGATCAGCTGGTTCCAGATGCTCTTTAAATAAATTTGTTAGGATGCTATAGCGAGGACTAACTTTAAAATCTTCCAGCTGAAAACTTGATAACTCTAAAACGATATAAGAATCGGCGGTTATTTTATCCAAAAAAGAGAAGGGGGCGATGCCAATATTTCCTCCTAAAAAAACTTGGTAGCCTGCTTTTTTTAAGATGTGATAAATCAAGCTAGCAGTCGTTCCTTTACCTTTGCTGCCGGTTACGCCAATAATGTTTTTACTTGGGCAGAGTTCCATAAATAAATTCATCGCACTGCTAATTTTATTTTTTACCTTCTTTATTTCTGGCAAAAATAAAGGACATCCTGGGGACCTAAAAATAACATCAAAATCAGCTAGGTTTTTTAGATAATTTTTACCAACGCGCCAAGCAGCTCCTTTTAGTGGCTTTATTATTTCTTCACGGCTATCACAAAAAGTATACTCTGCTGGAGCGTTGTGTTTTTTAAGCCAAGAAAATAAGGCTTGGTTTTCTATACCATAGCCGATAAAAGCAATCTTTGTTTTAGAAATTTTATTCATCTTATTTTAACTGGCCCCAATTATCACCAATAGCAGATTCAACAATAATTGGCACCTTTAAAGTTATTACTTCCTCCATTAGTTTTTTGATTTTTGGTAGCCAATAATTAACCCTATCTTCTTTAATCTCAAAAATCAACTCATCATGAATTTGTAGGAGCATTTTTATTTCTTCACGATAATCTTTAATTTCTTTATCAATGTTTATCATTGCTAGTTTAATTAAATCGGCCGCTGTACCCTGAATTGGAGTGTTGGTGGCCATCCTCTCAGCTGAGCGACGAATCATTATATTACTGGAATCAAGTTCTGGTAGATAACGCCTGCGACCAAATAAAGTTTTAGCGTAACCATTTTGACGAGCTTCTTCAATTGAGGCGTTAATCATTTTTCTAACCCCACGGTATGACTCAAAGTATTTAGCAATAAATTCTTGAGCCCTTCTGTAGGGAATCTTGGCAGTTTGTGCTAAACCGTGAGGCCCCTGTCCATAAAGAATGCCAAAATTAATTGCTTTAGCTTCATAGCGCATTTGTTTTGTCACTTCACTTAAAGATACATCATTAATCTCCGCCGCAGTAGCCCTATGGATATCCTCCCCGTCTTTAAACGATTTAATCATTTTTTTGTCACCCGATAAATGGGCGGCGAGTCTGAGCTCAATCTGTGAGTAATCAAGACCTACAAGTTTAAAACCGCTAGCCGCCACAAAAGCCGAACGAATTTTTTGTCCCTCTTCGGTTCTGGTGGGAATGTTTTGCAAGTTTGGCTCAGTTGAGGAAAGACGCCCGGTAGCAGCAATAGTTTGGTTATAGCTAGTATGGATTCTTTTTGTTTTAGAGTTAATTAGTTCAGGGAGAGATAGCACATAAGTACTTTGTAATTTATTAAGTTCGCGATATTCCTGGATTAAAGGAATAATTTCGCGTTCTTCTCGGATTTTTTCCAGCTCATCATCGGCAGTAGAAATACCAGTTTTGGTTTTTTTAATATTCTTGGTGCTTATTCCTAATTTATTAAATAGTATTTCTTGCAGTTGCTTGGGGGAGTTGATATTAAATTCTGAGCCTGATTTTTGATAAATATCCTCAGCCAGATTATTTAATCTAATTTTTAAATCGACTTCAATGGTTTTTAAAATTTTTGGATTTAGAGTAATGCCGTTTTCTTCCATCTCAGCCAAGACGTTAGTAAGAGGCAGTTCAATGTCATTAAGTAATTTATCAAGTCCTTCCGCTTTTAGTTTTTTGTTTAAAATTTTACTAAGTAGCCACGTGCAATTAGCATCCTCGCCGGCGTATTGGGCAATTTTTTCTGGATCAGCTTGAGCAAAAGAGATTTGCTCTTTCCCCTTGCCAATTATTTCTTCGGTAGAAATTTTTTCCCAGCCTAATTCTCTAAATGATAAAGCATCTAGTCCGTGCTGCCTGTTATCTGGATTTAGCAAGTAGGAAGCAATCATGGTATCAAATAGTAAACCAGCCACTACTACTCCCTGATTTTCTAAAACCCTTAAATCAAATTTAGCATTGTGAGCTACCTTTTTTATTTTAGGGTTATTAAAAATAACCTTTAAATCAGCCAGCCATTTATTATTTATTTTTTCACTAGTTTTTTGGTAACTAAAAAGATCGGCTGTTTCTTGTTTCTTGCCACTGGATAAATCTAAATAATATGCGCCATCCTTTTCCCAAGAGAAAGAAATGCCCAGCAGTTCACAGTTAATTGGGTCCAGTCCGCTAGTTTCCGTGTCAAAGGCAAATTCTTTGATAGACTTTATTTTTTTTAAGAAGGAGTTAAAGTCTTTATCATTGTTAATTAATAAATATTTTTTTTCTTTACGATTACGTTCAAATTTATCATTATAACTCTGTTTTGGCGCGGAAACTTCACTCCCCCCTCCTTTCACTTGGTTTAATTTACTGATTAAAGAACGGAATTCTAACTCAGAAAAAAGAGCGGTGGCTTTTTTAAGATCAAAAGAGTTAAGGCGCAAATCTTCCCAATTTATTTTTAAATCAATATCTCTTTTTATAGTAGCCAGTCCCTGGCTTAAGTAGGCATCTTTTTTATATGTCTTTAAAAGTTCAACAATCCTCGGTTTTATTTTGGGGTCACTTTTTAAAGCCGCTTGGTAAACGCCATCTAAATTTTTAAAATTTTGGAGTAACTCAGTAGCGGTTTTTTCGCCAATTCCTTTAACTCCAGGGATGTTGTCGCTGACATCACCCCTTAAAGCTTTGTAATCTACTATTTGATTAGGGGTTAAGCCATACTTAATTTTTACCTGTGCTTCATCATAGGTAGTGCTGTCATTTAAACCGCGACTCATAGCATAGACTTTTGTTTGTGGGCTTACCAGTTGCAAACTATCCATGTCGCCGGTAACAATGTAGCTTTCAAATTCAGTTTCTTCTTCAGCTCTTTTAGTGATTGTGCCAATTAAATCATCGGCCTCAAAACCGGCGAGTTCAAAGATAGGAATATCTAAAACTTGAGCCACCTGTTTTACAATCGGAATCTGCTCATAGAGTTCATCTGGGGCAGCGGTCCTGGTGCCCTTATACTCTGTATATTCTTCATGCCTAAAAGTTGGTCCTTTGTGGTCAAGAGTTAAAGCCACATATTCTGGCTTAAATTCTAAAAAAGCCTTAAGTAAAAAAGAGGTAAAACCATAAACAGCATTAACCACCTGACCATCTTTAGTAGTTAGTGTAGTGGGCAGAGCATGAAAACTGCGGTGGATTAAAGCATGCCCATCAATTATCATTAACCTATCTTTATTTTTAGTAGTCATAAACTTATTTTATCATATCTAAGGTTTTTTGCCATTTAAAAACACCCCCAAGCATTTTGCCTTTATGGGGGTGTTTTGACTTTGAATTGCAGAGGGGCTATTTTTTCATAGTTCCTGGCCGCTTTACTGGTTTAATTTTTGGTTTTGCCAGTTGCCCCTGTTTTTTGCGCGGTCGGATGATTCTTTTTCCCCAGTCTTTAAAAATTGGTGTTTTACCAAAATTTAAAGATGGGAAGACGCTGCTGTTTTCCATGATATATAGTTTTAGTGAACTCTTAGAAAAAAGCAGGTAATGAAACCTGCTTGTGGACCCCAAGGGATTCGAACCCTTGACCCCCTGCTTGCAAAGCAGGTGCTCTAACCAGCTGAGCTAGGGGCCCCTAATTTCTTTTCTATAATATATTAATAATTAAAAGCGGTCAAGATTTATGGTGTTGAGTATTTAGTCAGCGGTGAAAGCGCCCAACCGAAAAAACTGTCACCACTACCAGTCATCATAATAATGCCAATAAAAATAATTAGTATGCCTAATAATTTATAGCCTAAGCGCGATCCGCCATCGGTGCCGAGTTTTTCCTCAAACCAAGTAATGCGACCAAAATTTTGTAAGAACCACTCAGTCTTAATTACTAACATTGAGCCAACAGCAGTAAAGATAATTCCCAAGATAATTTGCATATTTTTTAACGTATATAATTTAAAGGATTTTGTTTAACCCCGTTTACAATCACTTCAAAGTGGATATGAGGACCAGTTGACCAACCAGTTGAACCCATGGCAGCAATTTGCTCACCACGAGCAACCTTATCGCCAACTTTTACATATAATTTTGAAGCGTGAGCATATCTGGTTTTTTTACCGCCACCATGGTTGACAAGAACATTATAACCATAACCATTACTCCAGCCGGAGTATTCAACCGTTCCAGCCTCAGCAGCATAAAGAGGGGTTCCAGTTTTGTTAGCGATATCAAGACCGGTATGGCGCCAAGAATAATACTGAGTGATGCGGTGACCTTCAGTTGGCCAGACCATGCTTGATCCAGAATCAGTCGCTTTCTTGGGGGTGGTTAATTTTTCTACCACGCTCGCCGGTGTACTTGGTTTACTGGCTACCGCTGTTTGGGTGGTAGTTTTTCGGCCGCCAGGAATAATTATATTTTGGCCAATAACTAAACTATTGGCGCTCTTGATGTCATTGTAACTAAAGATATCTTTTTCTTCAACGCCATATTGTAGGGCAATTTTACCAACCGTTTCACCGCTTTTTACTTTATGCATTACACCACTAGTTGGTAGAATTGTTAGCGTATTACCGGGGCGGATTAGGCTATAGGCGCTTAAATTATTAGCCCATAAAATAGTGTTGACGCTGACTTGAAATTTATTAGCAATTCCCGAAACGGTATCACCGTTTTCTACAGTGTAAGAAATAATTCCTTCACGAGCACTACTTGTTTCTGTTGAGCCAGTAGTATTTAGGGTCAGTGGATTTCTATTAACTAAAGCATCATTTTCGTAAGCTATTATATTAGTCTCTTCACCGCCGGAGCTCAGCCAGGGGCGATTAATCAGAGCCATCGCCCCTTCTTCATATTGGTCAAATTTATTCGTTAGTAGTTGTTTTAAATTACTTTTTTCTTCAATTAAAGCGCTCTCATCACTGATAGTGCTAAATTCATTTTTAGCTAAATGAAAAATTATTGTTTTGTTAGCTCTAGTACTAGCTTGATGAGAATCTTCATAAAAGTTAAAGAAGTTGAGAATAATCATTATTAAAGTCAAACAAAGTACTAATACGTGAACCAACCTTTGTCTTAAAAGTTCATGCCAAGGGCTTTCAGCTAATGAAGATTTCTTTAATTTAAAAATTAAGTGATAAACTTTAATTAGCGGTTTAGTAAGGATTAATTTAAATAACAAAAAAAGCGGCCTTAGAACAATAATTGCTATGCCGTAGATTAATCTTTTAAGACCGATTAGCGATTTAACCAAAATCATTAAAACGCTAATCAATAAATTCTTTAGTTTTAGGGAATTGTCTTTAATATGATTATTATAGTATTATTAATTTATAGTATCATCTTTGATGATTTTCAGTCAATTTGCCCTTAGTTTTTAAAATTTACCTTAATTATTCCTTATGAAACAAAAATTATCTAAAAAAACAACAATTTTAATAGTTTTAGATGGGTGGGGGGTGGCTAAAAAGTCAAAAAATAATGCTATTTCTTTAGCAGAGCCTTTATTTTTCTCGGAGCTAGCTAAGCATTACCCAGTTAAATTATTAAGCGCTTCTGAGGAAAAAGTCGGCTTACCTAAAGGAGTGTTTGGTAATTCAGAAGTTGGCCATCTTAATTTGGGAGCTGGCAGGGTTGTTTATCAAGATCTTCTGCAAATTGATCAAGCGATTAAGGATAAGACTTTTTTCAGTAACTTAGAATTAAAAGCGGCAGTAAAGCACTTAAAAAAGACTAAAGGGGCTTGGCATTTGATGGGGCTTGTTTCTGATGGCCGGGTTCATTCATCTTTAAACCATTTATTTGCTCTCTTGCGGTTTGCCAAGAAAGAAGGTCTTAAAAAAGTTTTTGTTCATGCTTTTTTAGATGGTCGCGATACGGCTCGTGATAGTGGTGCTTACTATTTATCTCTACTTGAAAAAGAAATGAAAAAATTGGGTGTAGGAAAGATTGCTAGTATTTCTGGCCGTTTTTATGCGATGGATCGCGATAACCACTGGGAGAGAATAAGTAAAGCTTATCAAGTAATTGTAAATGGAGCCTGTGAAGAGTTTGGTAGTGCCGCAGAAGCAATAAAAACTAGTTATATTAACCAGGTTTATGATGAAGAATTTAAACCGGTATTTATTAAAGGAGGACAAGTGGTTAAAGACGGTGATGCTCTGTGCTTTTTTAATTACCGTGCGGATAGAGCTAGGGAACTTAGCAAAACTTTTGTTGACTCTAAATTTAAATCAGCTGATCTAAAAACCAAAAAATTTAAAAATCTACATTTTAGTGCTTTTACTGATTATGATAAGAAACTAGGTTTAAAGGTGGTTTTTCCTTCAATCAGACCGACTAATTGTTTGGGGGAAATAATTTCTCGGGCGGGCTTAAAGCAGTTAAGAATTGCTGAAACTGAAAAATATGCCCATGTTACTTACTTCTTTAATGGTGGTAATGAAGTTTCTTTCAAAGGGGAGGATAGAATTTTAGTGCCATCTCCGAGAGTTGATTCTTATGCTACTAAACCAGAGATGTCTGCCAAACTAATTACTAAAAAAGTAATTACTGCAATCAAAGCAAAAAAGTATGATTTCATTTTAGTTAATTTCGCTAACGCTGATATGGTTGGGCATACTGGTGATATTTTAGCTGCTACAAAAGGAATAAAGACGGTAGATAATTGTTTAAAGGAAATTGTTACTGAAGCTTTAAAAAATGATGGTACCGTTTTAGTCACCGCCGATCATGGTAATGCAGATGTGATGTTTGATAATAAGAAGAAGCAAATAATTAAAGAGCATTCCATGAACCCCGTTCCTTTTATTGTCGTTGCTAATCAATTTAAAAAATCAAAAAAACAAAAAATAGTTCTAGATAAATTAAAAATTAGCGGCTCTTTGGCTGACGTGGCGCCAACAATTTTAAAAACAATTAATCTCAAGCAACCTAAGGAAATGAGTGGGAAAAGTTTAATTTAAAACAATATATTAATTTAAAAAAAACTCTGCCCATTAGGCAGAGTTTTTTTGTGTTCTTAGTTTCCTGGCACAATTATTTCAAATGGTTTATCGCTGCCATAAGCTAGTGGTCCGTCGTTTAAACAAAATCTTTCAATATTTTTTTTAAAGTAATCTGGTTTTGATTTCTGGATTAAACCAACTAAATAATAAGTGACGGCCATCAGTGTTCCATAATCAATTTTTTCAGGTAAGTTAATTTCAAAGCGTGATCCGGGGTCGCCAAAATATAAATTTTTCCCAAAACTAATTACTAACTCTTTTTTATCACGGATAACAAACTTTGCATGACGCGCCTCACCAAAACTGAAAGCTCGGAGCGACACTTTGGGGCCAAACAATTCATGACGTTTAATATCTAACATTGGTCCAAGCTCCTGAAACCTATCAGGCAGGATAAAGGAATAAGCTTGGTATTGTTTAAATTTTCTGGGGACTTTGATTTTTTTGATAATTTTTTGAATATTCTGAGCCTTTTCGCCGGTAGCCCCTAAAATCATCCCCAAATAAGTAGAGGTATTATAAGTGTATGGTTCAGGTAGCTTGGAATAAGAAAAAACTTGATCAGCTATTTTAGCGGCACTAGAATCAGGTGAGCAGGTGATTAAAAAAGTTTTAAAACCAAGTTCTTTAGCTAATTCAATTTCCCAAACCGCATCCTTTTCTCCAGAAGCGGAAATTATTACTACTTCTTTAGTTAGCTTACCATAATTATTTAGCACTTCTTTAAAATTACTCTCAGTAGCAAAAACAGCCGCTTGATTACCAAAGATAGTCTTTCCAGTTTGAAAAGCGTTGCCGCTACCTGCAACGATCGGAAAACTAAAAGTTTTTGTATTAATCTTCTCTGGTTGTTTAATGCTAAAAAAATCTAAAGCTTTTAGAACTATTTCATCTAGTGTTTTTATTTTATACTTACCCATATTGTTCTCAGTTAATTAATTTTTTGCCCAATTTTATTGGTCTTTTAATTATAGCCAATATTGATTTTTATTTCAATTTAAGATAAGCTAAAAACGAATAATAATTAAGTGATTTTCTAAAAAATATGTCAGGACACTCAAAATGGGCAACAACGCATCGTCAAAAAGAGCTCGTTGATGCTAAGCGTGGCGCTATTTTTACCAAATTAGCTAATAACATTTCCATCGCGGCCAGAAAAGGCGGGGATCCTAATACTAATTCAACCTTAAGAGCGGCGATTGATAAGGCGCGTGAAGCTAATATGCCTAAAGATAATATTGAAAGGGCAATTAAAAAAGGTACTGGTGAACTTGGCGGTGTCACCGTGGAAGAACTTTATTATGAGGGGCTAGGTCCTTGTGGTATTCAAGTAGTTGTTAAAAGTGTTACCGATAATAAGAATCGTTCGGCTTCAACTATTAGGCATTTATTTACTAAAAATGGCGGTTCTTTTACTTCAGTGATGTGGAATTTCTCTCAGAAAGGTGTTTTTATGATTAACCAAGAAGAACTTGATGCGAAGAAAATAAATTTTGAAGATTTGGAACTGGAATTAATTGATGGTGGCGCTGAAGATATCAAAAAAGAAGCCGAAGGAGTAACTATTTATACGGCTCTAAGTGATTTTCAAAAAATGGAAGACTTCTTAACGACTAAAAATATTAAAACTGACTCTGGCGAAATTGAATATGTGGCTAAAGAAAAAGTTTCTTTAAGCGATGATGATGCCGTTAAAGTGGAGAAATTCTTTGAAGAGATGGAGGATAATGAAGACATTAGTGATTACTATACTAATACTGACTTATAAATATGCCAAAAATAATCTTAGGCCTTGATCCGGGAATTGCCGATACTGGGTATGGGATTATTAAAGATGACAAGGGAAAAATAACTTGCCTGGGCTATGGTTCTGTTAAGACTAGTCCTAAAGACGATTTAATCACCAGGCTAAGTCTGCTTCATCAGGAACTAGATAAAATTATTAAAAAACACCAGCCTGACTTGGTCGCGGTAGAGGAATTGTTTTTTAGTAAGAATGTAAAAACTGCTTTAACTGTTGGTCATGCCCGAGGGGTAATTTTACTAACCATTAAACAGAATAATTTAAAATTATTTGAATTTAAGCCATCCCAAGTTAAACAGGCGGTCGCTTGTTATGGTGCCGCCACTAAAAATCAGGTGCAGAAAATGGTTAAAGTGCTACTAGGTTTAAAAGAAATCCCTCGTCCGGATGATGCCGCTGATGCGTTAGCCATTGCCATGTGTGCTTTGAATTCTAAATTAATAGCTTTAAAGTAACTATTTACAAAAAGCTGATATTATGGTATAATGAAACCATAAAATATATGTTTAAAGAAAACAACCCAAATAATTTTAATCTAATTAGCAACGAAAAAGATAATCCTGGTAAAGAAAAGGAGATTTTGTTAGCAGACCAGAGTATTTTAAGCCAGCAGGAAAAAAATGCCTTAGAAGATTTGGCCACGGATTTTTTTACTAAATATTTAAATAAAAATGTAGAAATTAATGATAGTTTTGAGGCTATTGTTTATTTCGAGGAGCAAATTAATTCTTTTTTTAAAGCTAGGGACAAAGATTTTGATCCCAGGGAGGAATATTCTGGCAAGCTTAGAGCAGCTAATAAAATAATTGTCACTTCTTTATTAAACTTTTGTGAGCACAATAGCCAGCATCCGAATTTTGATTATTTTTTAAAAGCAGTTAGAAATAATTTTTTCAGCAGCAGTCCCAGTTTAAGTTCCAATTTGGATATAGCGGACAAATTTGCCTTGACAGCTAGAGCTACTAGGGCGGTAGAAAATTATGGTCAAATTGGCGGCTGTATGGCTGATGACTTGGTTTACAGTCTGTCTTGGGAATATAGAGAAAAAGACTTTGCTAAATTATTAGAAGCATTTAATAGGAGCTCTTATGCAGAGCAATTTGATGAACTTCATTTGATAAAATTGTTAGCGGCCAATTCCGCTGGCACTGGTTCGTCTCAAAAAGGTTTGGACAATCTTCATCAACTATTAGCCGATATGAGAGAGAAAACAGACTCAGCTCTCTTACGGTGGGCAATTGATTTGGTTGAAAAAAGAGTTGATAGTGAAGAAGATAATCCTACTTTAGGAATAGTTAAGTTTTCCGAAAATGTTGGTAATCTAAGATTAAATGAGTCTTTATCAGAAGAAGAAAAAAAAGATTCTCAATATATAGAAAAATTAATTTTACCAGATGTCTTAGTTGATCCTAATAATAAAATTGTGCGGGTGGCTTCTGATACGGTTGCTATAGTTGATCATAGTAATATGCCAATAAAATATGGTTTATTTTCAGAAGATGAGTTTAACCAGAAGAAAAAGACAGAAATGGGAAGTGAAATTTCTGTTAAGGATATAACAAAGTTAGAGAGCGTTTTAAGTCAGCCAAATAAAATAAATTTTGAAAATCTAATTGTTTACTTGAATCATAAAATTTTAATTCCTTATTGTGGTAGCGATGAAAAAAAACTAGCTAAATCTTGGTCAGAGATTAGTGATAATCTTTCAGAAGATGATTTTTCTGACTTTTTTAATAAACAAAAAGAATTGGAGATGATTAAAGATGACTTACTTCTTAAGCGTTCTAGTATTATGAATGAGGCGGAAGAAAAAAATCTTAAGGCATCGGAGAATTTTTTAGATTTTTTTAAAAAAGAAATTAGCAAAGGGGTCTTTAACTCATTAAATAGTGGCTTTCAAGAAATGATTCAAGATTTTATTGAGTCTTATGATAAAGAAAAAATAGAGTTAGCTTATTCAACTGCTGTTGATTTTGTCGTTGTCTTAAATAATCTAGGGAAAAACGACCATGGTTTATTTATTGAATATAATAAATTAAGGTCACTCCATCACGAAAATTTTAATTCAGCGGAAAAACAAATTAATGATTTATACTCTAAAGCTGAAAAAGATAATTATGAATTAATTCAGTCTCATTATCAGGTGTTATCTTCAATTTGCTCTGACCCTGAGTCTTTGTTAAACGGCATTGCTAAAAAAATAACCGAAATAAAGGCGGCCTTAGATGGTGATGTTTTGAAAGTTAACTTTAGTGCTTATAATGATTTAACTAAAGACGATCAGATTGTCAATTTTATCCCCGAAGATAATAGTGACGAGACGATTTTGCTTTTAAAACACATGCATCGTCCGGATATGGAATCATACATCAAAGACGTTGTTGGTATTAACTTAAAAGAGATTCCCTTTCGATATCAGATATATTTACTCAAATTTTTAAGCGAGAGTAATGAAGAAAAAATTAAACAAACTGCTGAATTTATAAATAATGCAAAAGATGGGGACGATAAATTAAATAAGGTAAAATCATTCCTGTCTTTAAGAGTAGAAGAGAGTGATGCTGAAAAAATAATCTCAATAGACCAGAAAATGAGAGATAACAGCAGCTTATTCTTTGGAAAAGTTGCTCAAATTGTTGATTTGATTGATAAAAAAAATGAGGAATTGCAAAACCTATTTTTCAAAGAAAAAAAGGAACTAAATTTTAAGGTACTTAGAGAAAAACTTTTAGAAAAAATGCATAATATTATTGTTAGTTTTTCGGGCGACTTAGAAAACAATAATTCAGATGATTTAAAAATTATCTTAGATAAACTAGAAAACAATAAAATTGAAACCCTCTTTCTTGTTTCGGTCCTAGAATCTCTTAAGAACAGTGGCGATACCTTAGATCTTGAACTTATCAAAAATATTAGTTTAGATATTAAAGATTATGGCCAGGATATGTCGGAAGATGATAAACAGCAAGTTCTTGGTATTGCTAGGGACAACTGGTCAGATTTTGATAATAAAAAAATGGCCGAGACGGTTCTTGACGGTTTAGAGAAGTCTCTAGTTGATGTTAAAGAACAAAAAGCTTATATTTTAAAACATCAAGATGATGTTATTGGTTTTGTCCGTTTTGAGAAAACTGATCATGATAATATTTATGCTGGGTCTTTTAATGTTTCAAAAGATTTAAGAGGTTTGTCAATTGGCAACGTTTTAATGGAAAAAGCTCTGATGGCAGAAGGGAATAAAAATGTTTTGGAGGCGGCAGTATCAATTAAAATTCCAGCCGGCTGTTCTTATGTTGAAAAAGTTGGTTTTATTGCTGATGCTATTATTGATAGTTATCATGGCAGCGGAGAAAAAATGTTTTCTATTAAATTAGATAAAAATTTAAATCAAAGGTTGAATACAAAAAATTTAAGTGAAGATAGTTTAAAAAAATTAATTATTAATAAAAAAGAAATTAAAGAATCCTTGGGGGAACCAGTAGTTGTTTTGAAGTTTGATTTAGTTTCAGAAATGTCTGAATATGAGAAAGCCTTATCTTTATTCTTAGCTGAGTCAGATGATCAATTAGTAAAAAAAGAAGAAGACAAATACTTACTAACTAGGTATTTTAAAGATAAAAATCTTCCTGGTGATGTCCGTTATTTGGTTTTTGAAAAAAATTAAAGGGTTTTCCAAAGATACTCAAAGATTAATCTATTCATCTGATAAACGTGGGAGTCTTCAATAATTATTGCCATTTTTTTATCTGGGGCAATTACCTGGTAAGACACCTTATTATCGTAAATCTGAACTCCGCTGCTAAAATTATAGAATTCTGGTGGCAAGAATTTAAATTCAGTCCATTCATTATTGAATCCTTTTAAAAAATTTCTATTAAAAGAGGTGTCGGCAACGATAACTCTTTTTTTTATTTTTTGCTTTTCTCTTTTTTTAGCATAAGCATCTTGAATTGGTTTGATATTATTCTCAACCGCCTCAATATCAGCGAAAGTATAAATAATGTCTTTAGCTAGTAAAGTATCGTTTAATGATTTCTCTATTCCTTCCTCACCCTCATAAAACTTAACTCCCGGTTTGTTATTGCTTAAATTATAAGAAGAAATTAGGTCCGGTAAATTATTTAAAAATTCTTGACGACTGTGTTTAAACTCTTTTTCTTTTTTATCCAAAATATCTTCTAAATGGCTGGGGTGTTCAGCGGAAAAAACAGCAATTCCTTTTTTATCCTCGTCTTTGATTGCTAGTTTCATAAATACTAATTCTTCTAAACCCTTATAAGCCACACCACGTGGCCTTTTTATTTTTCTAGCGATATTACTAGCTTTATCACTGCCGTTTATTAGTAGACAGTTAAATATTTCTGCCTGGACCTTTGAAAGCCCTAAATTATTAATGATTTTTTCGTACATATTTTTATTTTTAGACTGTGGATAACTTTACAAATTTTAATATTTATGTCTATATTATAGCGCCTTAAAATAAAAATGTCAACTTATAAAATGACAATATTTAATAATAAATAAGCGGATATAGATGAATATTGTCAGCATCTTTACTTACATTAGTCTAAAAATGTCTTATTTAGTATTGACAATAGTATAAAATAATGCTATACTTTAGACAGTTAAGATGGTAGTACATTCAAACAAAAGAAACAATTAATAAATGGAAGGAGAGAGCCAGATATTAAGTCAAAGCATTCAACTATAAAGATAATAGGTGAAAGCGGCTTATCTCCTTATATGAGGTTTAACCCGTTTCCATTTATTATCTTTTTTTAGAATAGGCAGTTATGAAGAGGAATAAAGATGGTTTAGCTCTGCTTTAGCCACAAGACTTAAGTTGAAGCTCAATATATAAACTGCCAAAAAACATTGAGATTAAGATGACTAGACGCCCCATGCCTAGTTTAACTCAGTTAATAAAGCAATTTTCCCCTTCATGATTGCCTATTCTATTCATAAAAAAGATTAGTACATAATCTTCCCAAGTTGCTTAGGGAATAAGCAGCACCAAACAGGTGATTGAAAATTTTAGGAGATTGAGGTGGACGGAGAGAGTCCATGTCCTAAGATTTACAGCTCTGTTAGTTTGCTCCACAAAAGTGGGTAGAAGAAATTAGTTAAGTAGTTAGGTCCGTTGCAAACCGGAACTCACGAAAGACTTTGATTAAGTATTTGGTGGCCCAATTAGCTTGCGTAATGTAAGCGACGAGTAAGTTCCAAGAACAATCGTTTCTTCAACCGTTTTCTTACGAAGAGATCGGCTAAGCCTCTAAACCTTGAACAAGTTTGGGACTTAGAAACTTCTTCGGAAGAGTTGTTCCTTAAATTTTAAAAAATCAGCTATAGCTTCTAGAAATTTTTATAGTAAGATTTTTGAAAGCTATGGCGGGATATTTTGGTTCCTGTAAGCGCTGTGGAGCTAATGCGACTGGCCATTATATGGGCGGCACTGACGGCTACTGTGATGCTTGCAGCAGAGAGGTCGAAGATTTCCGAATAAAATCGGAGAGATCTAAGGCCTTAGCTACAGCTAAGAAATTAAAATCTGAAGGGTTAACCCCATCAGATTTAGATATTCTTGGCATTCCGATTGAAATTATCAAAGAAGTTTGGTCATAAATCGGTTAGCTAACCCCTGTCTTGTTGGCATAACAGGGGAATCCAAGAAGGTAAAGCCTTCATCTAGAATAAATTTCTTGGACGTGAAAAACTAATTAACACGTAAAAATTTAGTCTGGTTTGATTGTCGAAAAGAGATATGTTCATATCTCCTGACCAGGAAAAAGTTAGGCAACGCAAATTCTGGCGACACAGAATACAAATGAGCAGATAGTTCAAATCTGCTCTTCCTTCCCAAGATGTGTGTCTTGGCTGATGAGTCGGAAACGACGAAAAGGAAGTTCATTTAAATAAAATATTTTTTTATCAAGCATTTGTTTGGATTATTTTAAATCTCAATTATTATTTTGGGTTTTAGAATAATCCGAACATGTGTTAGGAGGTAAAAAAATAAAAAAATGAAAAAGTTCGTATTTTTTTTAGGAGGCAAAGATGCTGAAATGATGCAAATTGAAAAAATTTTAACCGAGGTTAGCGCCGAGGTTATAAATGGCAATTTAGGTTGGGGTGCGAAAGCTTCAGCTTATAGTGACGCAATTAAAGCTGTTACAACTGCTGGTAAAATCCCTGTTCTCATTGAATTGGTGGTTGATATTGAGCTGCCAACTAATGCTTTGATAATTGATCATCATGGTGATTTTAGCGGAAATCCGCAGAGTATTCTGCAGGTGCTTGAATTAATCGGTGTAAAACCGACCCGCGAAGATATTCTTATTGCCATTAACGACGAAGGGTATATCCCGGGGCTTGTTGCCTCTGGTGCTTCCATCGAAGAAATACGTCAAGTGCGCGCTTTCGACCGCTCTTGCCAGGGGATTACTTCAGAGCAGGAGATTGAAGCCGAGCGGGCAGTCGCGGCTCAGGAAAAATTCACGAACGGATTAGTTGTTGTGCGTTGTGCACATTCTAAAACGGCGCCGATTGCTGACAGAGTTTTTGAAACCCAGGGCACTCGCCAAAATCTTTTGATTTTATCAGGAGATGGTGAAAGTAATTATTATGGCACACCTGCTGTGGTGAAGGCTATTGATGCCAAATTTCCTGGCGGTTGGACTGGAGGACTTACGACTAAAACTAATGCCTTCTGGGGTGGATACGCAGACCAAACCGCTTTGGAAAATTTCATCCACGAAACATTTTGTCCGCGAGTAATCATTTTTGGTGCTCCCGACATCGAGGAGCAACGGGCCAGAAAAATTGCGATTCAGCACGGTTTACTTTTAGCTACCGCAACCATGGGTGGTGAAAAATGTAACCCCATGACGGCTTACCGGGCGGACGGATATCAGATAGATAGCGAAGCAGGTGAATCTACGGATTGCCTGGAGTGCATCATATTTGAATGTGCTCCGTCTGCCGCGGCTGGACTTACGATTGTCGCTCAGTGCGACCATCATAATCCTGGTAACGCTGGATTCGGTTTGCCACCAGCTCAATACCTGGAAGCTTCCAGTTTGGGTCAACTCCTGAAATTTTTGAGAATTGAACCAACGCAAGAAGACAGGGTAATCGCCGCCGCCGACCATTGCTTGGCCGCTGCTTACGCCGGACAGTGTCCTGGTGTTACTGCAGCTGAAGTGCTCGCTATGCGTCTTCCGGAAATCATGAAACGCGAAAACGTTTCATCGGAGGCTGAAGCAATGACAGAGATTGAAGCGGCTGTGAAGCTGCTGAAAAATCCGGACAGAACCGTAACATTGGGCGACATTCAGGTGGCTGATGTTCGCGATTTAGGTCCTATTCCTTTTCTCGTTGAGGCGGGGGTGATGACTGGAACCGCATATCTTGCCAAAGGCGACAAACGTTTCCCAGATAAGGTAAACCTGTCTGGACCTAAACCGGTTGTTGCCGAATTTCTCGGTGAAGTTGCGATGGTTGACGGTCGCCCGACGTATCCCAACGGCTGGGCAGCTGCCAATGGCCTATATCAGGCTTACGGTGACGCTGGCCGCGGGTTTGCTGGAGCCTACGATAAACTCCAGGCGTAAATATTTTGTCCCCTCTCGACATTAAATTGAGCGCTTTAAATCCTAAGAGCGAAATCGGATGGATAAAATAAGTTCAAAAAAGAGCAAGTCGTTCAAACTTGCTCTTCCTTCCTAGGATGTGCATCCTAGCTGATGAGTCGGAAACGACGAAAAGGAGAACGTTAAAAAATAAATAGTTAGTAGGTTTATCATTTTACCTATTTTTTTGGCTCTATTAGTTACTCAAATTACTGAGTAGTTGATAAAACCAAAAAAATAAAAAAATGAAAAAAACAATATTACCCATTGATGCGTTTCGGAATGAGATTCTGAAGAGCATCAAAGAAAATCCAGTAACGGTCATTACGGCCGAAACTGGAGCGGGGAAATCCACGCAAGTACCGCAGTACTTGCTGGAGGCAGGTTATGACTTAGTCGTGACTCAACCCCGCCGACTCGCCGCCCGTTCTGTTGCTGCTCGCGTGGCTTATGAGATGGGCGAAAAAATTGGGGTTACCATCGGCTACCGCACCGCGGTAGAACGAGCGGATAGTTCCGCAACCCGTTGTCTATTTTGCACCGATGGCCTCGCACTTGTGCGTGAGCTTATGGGTCAGAATCGAGGCATTCTCGTCCTCGATGAGGTGCATGAGTGGAACGAAAACATGGAAGTTCTGGTGGCCTGGGTGAAATCTCAAATTGCCACTGGCTCAACTATGAAAGTAGTTCTCATGAGTGCGACTTTGGAGTCGGAAAAGTTGAGTGCATTTTTTAATAATGCACCAATCATTTCTGTCCCAGGGCGAACATTCACGGTTGAGGAAAAAACGGCCGGTTATAACATTGAGTCCGATGTTGCAACTTTAGTTGCTGAAGGTCACAATGTTCTGGTTTTCCAACCCGGACAGCAGGAAATCAATGAGACTATTAACCGCCTGGCGCAGTTGAATGTTTCGGCGGTAGTCCTGCCACTTCACGGACAACTCACACCAGATGAGCAAGCCAAGTGCTTTGCGCACTATGGTAAGCCGAAGGTTGTAGTGTCGACAAATGTTGCGCAAACCAGTGTGACAATTGATGACATTGATGCCGTCGTGGATTCCGGACTTGAACGTCGGATTGAGCTAGTTGATGGAGTTGAGGGTTTATACCTGAAACCAATTTCACTGGCCGATTCGAAGCAAAGAAAGGGGCGCGCAGGAAGAACAAAAGCAGGAATCTATATTGATCACTGCTCGAGTTCAAACAGGCCCGACTTCCCGGTGGCCGAGATTCTGCGTAAACGCTTGGACCAAACAGTTTTGCGTCTGGCAATCGCTGGGTTTGATATGGAGATGATGGAATTTTTCCATCAGCCCGCTAAATCAGACATCAGTGATGCTCGCAAGACCTTAATTGGTTTGGGCTGTATGACTAGCGAAGGCAAGGTAACTGGAATTGGTCGCTTGGTAAACAAGCTTCCGGTTTCGGTGAAATATGGTCGGATGTTAATTGAAGCTGATCGTCTTGGCGTCGTAAGTGACGTCTTGACTGTTGCTGCGATTATGGAGATGGACGGCATTACTGTTCCTCCGCCGAGTCGCAATCGACCCGACCGCCCAGATTGGCGTGGTATGGTGCCGGATGAAAGAGAGTCTGACATCATGGCTCAGCTCAAAGTGTGGGAAATATCTCGCACAATGAGTGAAGTCGAGATGAAAGAAAAAGGGATTGCTTTGCGTGATTTTTATCGCGCCAAAGAAATTCGACATCTTTTATCTGAGGCCTTGAAAGGACATTTCCGTTTTGGTACAAATGGTAAAAGGGAAAACATCCTGAAAGCTGTTTGTGCCGGTATGGTAGACCATCTATATAAAAACCAGTATGGGTCATATCGCAACGGAGATGACACTGACCGTGAGTTGGGGTCTAGTTCAGTGGTAGAGAGATCTACTCCTGATTGGATCGTAGGAATCCCTTTTGATCTGCAGATTGCTACCAGAAGAGGGTCTATGACTCTTAATTTGGTAAGTATGGCATCAAAAGTGGACCCAGCCTGGTTAGCTGAAGTGGCGCCACATCTGGTCTCAGAGAAGGTTGAAAACCTTCATTGGGATGATGAGCAAAATTGTGTTGTTGAAGACCATATTACGGTTTTTAACGATATGGAAATTGCTCGGGTGGCAAAGACTGCTCCGTGGAGCGCTGAGGCTTTCAAAATTTTTGTGAACAATATGATGAGTAGATACGCTTCTTCGGAAGTTGTAAGAAATCTCTATCATGATAACACAGAAATTATGAACCAATATGATGCATATTGGGCGCGTAGTGGCGGAGCTATTGAATCAAAAAACAATAGCGAAGTTATTGGCGAACAATACTGCAAAGTATTGGAGCCTTGGAAGGTACTTGGTTTTACTCAACTTGAAAATCTCCTTGAGAAAGAGATAAGTCAAGATGATTTAAGAATAAATTTATCTCAATTAATTTCACCAGAGGAGATAGCTTCTATTGAGGAAAAAAATCCTTTAGTTATAGAGATTGAAGATAAAGAATTTTCTGTTGTATATACTCATTATTATGGTGATTTTATTGCCAAGATTGAGGTCTCAGAAAATTTTATTTTTGAAACCAAACCGGAGAGTGTTTCGCTCCCCAGTGGTCGCGAGCTAAAACTTTCTTGCGATGGTTATACTCAAACCTTGGGTGAACACCGAGCAAGAATAGAAAAAGCTCGTCAGGAGCAAATTGAAAGAGCGAAAAGAAATTTGGTTAGTAATTTTAACAATCAAGTTTCTGAAGCTTTGACGATCCCCAATGAAGAAATCTTTCGTAATTGTTGGGGGCTGACCGAGCTGGGAAATGCGCTGAAAAATCACCTTGAAATGCTTAGAATGGAAATGATAGAGGGGTTAACTCTTGAAAATTCTTCCGAGCGAGTAGGAGGGATGGAAACTAAAGCTGAGGAAATAAAAAACAATCTTCGTGTTGAATATGAGAAAGCTAATGCTTTAATTATTAATGCCGAAGAAAGTTTTGAAAAAACTTTAACTGAGGTTGAGCCTGAACTTATTTCCGAGAAAATCCGCGAAATTCGCAATCAGCTTTCGGAAGTAAAATCAGCTTTGCAAAAAGGTGATTTTACGGACGTTAATAATATCTGTCGTGAGATAGAAGAAATGATTGCGGAGCTGAGTCAATTGTTCAAAGTGCGTCAAAAAGAAAGAGAGGAGCTTGAAAAAAGAAACAAGTTACCTCGCTATCTTTTAAACGCTTTCGGTGGAGATTTAAATCGCACACTTGAATTTGTCAAGAATGTAGAAAATCTTCCCGCCGAAAAACTCGACGAACATATTGTCGGGCACTGCGGACGGGCGCGAGTGTACGACCACCTGACGGAGCTTGGTGGCTTAGATTTCTTCGTAGGGGCCGACCCAAATGATGTCAAATATTATGTATATGATTATCATTTTGGAAATTACCAATATGAAGAAGGTAAAGATGAGGTGGATGGTGAGTCTAGCGAAACTTCAAGCGATGGCCTCTTAGCCGACGCTCTGCGCAGAGCCGGACTAGTATAAAAAAATCAGGGGAAGCCGAAAACCTGTAATAGAGTAGGCAAATAAAATGAAAAAAATAATAATTATTATCTTAGGTCTTGCTTGCATGTGGGGCTTAAACTATCTCATGGGCTATAATAACAATTTTAGTGTTATTCCATTAGCCGTGGTGTCAATTATTTTTGTTGCCTTGGTAGTAAGAAAAAAATAGATATTATTTTGTCCCCTCTTGACATTAAATTGAGCGCCTTAAATCCTAAGAGCGAAATCGGATGGATAAAATAGTTTAATAGAGAGCAGATAGTTCAAATCTGCTCTTCCTTCCCAAGATGTGTATCTTGGCTGATGAGTCGGAAACGACGAAAAGGAAATGTTCTTTAAAAAAAATCTTTTCATTTTTTATTCTCAAATTATTGTTTGGATTATTTTGAATCTTATTAAATTAATTAGTTTCAGAATAATCCAGGCAATAGTGCTTTGGAGAATTTAAAAATTAAAAAAATGAAAAATATAATTTTTATTTTAGCATTTTTTTGTGTGGGATGTTCGGATGTGCCGTCGTATAAGGTGGTATATTTGTCAGACAAGAATGATTCTGCGGAGATAAATACTATAGAAGTAGTAAGTGATTCTATGGTCGCAGTAAGTGATTCTATGGTCGCAGTAAGTGATTCTATCACATATCCTTATTATATTGATAGGTATGGATTTAACCCAGAATCATACAAGGTTATCTATTTAGATGGCTGCGAATATATCGTAACTAAAGTTGACAGGGGCGTGGCTATGGTTCACAAGGGTAACTGCCGCTTCTGCGAACGAAGGCGCATAGAAAGAGAAAAAAAGAGTAAAGAGTAGCTCTTAAAAATACTCTAAAATCGCGGACAGTCGTTCAACTGTCCGCTTCCTTTCCGAGCTGATTAATTAATTCTAATAATTAGTCGTCTCAGAGAAGAAAAACTGATATAATAAACATATCAGCATATTTAGAAAACCTATAAAACTCCGCCGCGACCTTTAGAGCGGAGAAGTGAAGATATTTTCAAAATCTCTCTCCTTGAAATTATCATTGCTTTTCAAATCGCTCTAAAGATCATGGTGGAGTTTTTATTTTATGGATTTTTGCTATAATAAAAAATATGGGAAAAAAGAAAAAAGACGGTAATTTGGATTATCTTTCTTTGCCGAGTTTAAACTTAGACGAAAGAGCGAAGCGCAGTTTAGGAATTGTGCTGGTTTTTGCTGTTGGTCTTATTAGTCTACTCGGGCTATTTAATTCTTCTGGCGCTGTCGGCGTCTTCTTATCTAAATGGTTAACCTTAATCTTCGGTTTTGGCCGCTGGTTAGTGCCGCTAGTTTTTTTATTTTGGGGGATGTTGCTAGTTGGTAATAAAAGATATGAAATTAAAGCTAGCGATTACATTGGTTTGGTAATTTTATTTATTTCCTACCAAACCCTATTTCATTTTTTTATTGATAAAGAACAGTGGCAAGAAACGGTAGCCACTGGCGTTGGCGGTGGTTATATCGGTTTATGGCTCAGCCAAGCTTTCTATTATCTTTTTGGTTTCTGGGGTGGGGTGATTATTCTAATTTGTTTATTTTTAATTTCTTTAGTTCTAGTTTTTAATACTTCACTGTCAAAAATAGTCGGCCGCGAAAGTTTTCTGGCTATTATTTTTAGTCCTTTAGTTAAATTATTTAAAATTGCTTTTACTCCAGCGGAAGATAATGAAAGAAAGCCTCGTAATCGGGCTAAGGAATTTATTGATGAGGCTAGAGAAGAAATTTTAGGCTCTTGGTCAAAGAAAGAATTGAGCGAAGAAGCTATCGAAGAGGAAACTGAGGAAGATGATGAAGAGGAGGAGGAAGAAGTCCCAACAGCCGCCGTTTTAAAACAAAACACTCCCAAAGTTCAAGAAAAAATAGTTTGGCCTAAGAAGCAAATTAAGATTGATATTCCGATTGAGCTGCTAAACCACAAAAGTGGACAAGCGGTTGGTGGCGACACTAAAATGGGCGAAGCAAGAATTAAGAAGACTTTGGAAAATTTTGGTATTCCGGTAGAAATGTCGGAAACTAAAGTTGGTCCGACTGTCACGCAATACACTTTTAAACCCGCTGAAGGCGTTAAGCTTTCTAAGATTACGACTTTAAGTAATGACTTGTCACTGGCCTTAGCGGCTCACCCAATTCGTATTGAAGCACCGATTCCGGGCCAATCTTTAGTTGGAGTTGAAGTGCCAAATAAAACTAAAGCGATGGTTGGACTCCGAGAAATTCTAGAAGATAATGTTTTTAAAACTCGCAAACATAATTTAATGATTGCTCTTGGTAAGGATGTTTCTGGTACTTCTTGGATTTATGATATTACCCGTATGCCTCATTTATTAGTTGCTGGTGCGACCAATTCTGGTAAGTCAGTCTGTCTCAACACAATTATTGTTAGTTTACTTTACCAAAATAATCCGGAAGATTTACGCTTCATTATGGTTGATCCTAAAAGAGTGGAGCTTCCAGTGTATAATGGCATTCCTCACTTACTGGTGCCAGTTATTACCGATGTATCTAAGACCATTAATGCTCTAAAATGGTGTCTTAATGAAATGAATAACCGCTACGATATTTTAAATAAAAGTGGTAAGAAAAATATTCAAAGTTACAATTCTAGTAGTAAAGAAAAATTACCTTACATCGTATTTATTATTGATGAACTTGCTGACTTTATGATGACCGCCGGTAAAGAAATGGAAGCGGCTATTATTCGTTTAGCGCAGATGTCTCGGGCTGTTGGTATTCACTTAATTCTAGCTACCCAAAGACCTAGCGTTGATGTTATCACTGGCTTAATTAAAGCTAATATTCCGGCCCGTATTGCTTTTTCAGTGACCTCCATTGTTGATTCTAAAACTATTTTAGATATGAGTGGCGCTGAAAAATTGCTTGGCCAGGGTGATATGTTGCTCTCTACTTCAGAATTATCTAAACCAAAACGTATTCAAGGCGCTTATGTTAGTGATGAAGAAATTAATGATGTCATTAATTATATAAAAGAAAAAAGTGGCGAACCGGATTACTTAGAGGGCGTAACAGACAGACAAAAAGTTGGCGGTGTTGCCGGTGTTGGCATGGATGGCACTTATGGTGATGAAGATGAACTGATGGAGCAAGCTAAAGAAATTATTATTGCTGCTGGAAGAGCTTCAACTTCATTATTACAAAGAAGATTATCAATTGGTTATGGCCGGGCAGCAAAAATACTAGACATGTTAGAAGAGTCCGGCTTTATTGGTCCCTCTAATGGTTCTAAGCCCCGTGAAGTATTAGTTAGTAAAGAGCAGTATGAAAGTGGTGGTATTTCCGGGATGCCAGTTCACAGCCGATCTTCGGCTGTTGCCCCTGAATCTTATTTAGATGAAGGCAATGATGATACGCTTCACTTTAATGGGTCTAACAATGAAGAGGATGAGGAGGAAGAAGAAGTTGAAGATGAGGTAGATGAAACTGAAAGTGAGGATGAAGAGGAAATAGAAGTAGAAACAGAAAGTGAAGATGTCCCTGATTTTTTGCTAGATGATGATGGCCCTGAGGACGAAGTTGCTAGCGAAGAAGAGATTTTAGAGGAAATTAAAGATAATAAAGAAAAGACTTCTGAAAAAAAGATACACGATTTAAGTGATGACGATGATTATTTTGCTAGATAAACTAAAAACCCGATTTTTTAAGTCGGGTTTTAATTTTTCTTTTTTCTGCTATACTGGTAGTCTATAAATATATGATTTCATTTATAAAAAAGTTAATTCCGGTAAAATTATTTAAAAAAATCCAACCCCTTTATCATTATCTAATGGCCGCCGCCGCCGCTTTTTGGTATCGCTATCCCAGTCGCAATTTGATTGTTATCGGTGTCACCGGAACGGCCGGCAAAACCTCTACTGTTTATTTTATTGCTAAAATGCTGGAATCCGCTGGTTATAATGTTGGCTACACTTCAACCGCCATGTTTGATGATGGTAAAAGAGAGTGGTTAAATGACAAAAAAATGACCATGCCAGGACGTTTTTTTGTCCAGAAAATTTTGCGTCGCATGGTTGCTAATCGCTGTCAGTATGCCATTGTAGAAACTACTTCTGAGGGAATTAAACAATTCCGTCACCAATTTATTAATTATGACGTATTGGTTTTTACTGGTCTTTATCCAGAACATTTAGAGAGCCATGGTGGTTTTCAAAAATATAAGGAGGCTAAAGGGCTTTTATTTGCCCATCTGAAGAAGTGCCAGTCTAAATATGTTGATGATCATAAAGTAGTCAGTCATCCTAAAACTGCTTTAAAGAAATTAGATTATACTAAAGTTAAGAAAACAGTGGTTATAAATGGTGATGATGAGCACGCCCCATATTTCTTAAGTTTTTGGAGTGAGGAACAACTTATTTACACCACTGATCAAAACTTTAATTTAGACTCTTTTATGGAACGTGGTGGCGAGGACAAGATTCTAAAAAACAGCCAAGTTTACCAATTTGGCAATATTATCACTAGTTCCGAAGGAACAGTATTTGACTTTAATAATGAAATAATTAATTTAAAACTGCTAGGAAATTTTAATGCCTTTAACGCCGTTAACGCTGCTTTGGTTGGTTTTAGTCAGGGGCTATCTTTTGAACAAGTTAAAAGTGGACTAGAGGGCGTTACTTGTTTGTCGGGAAAAATGGAAACAATTGATTTAGGTCAGGATTTTAAAATTATTGTTGATTACTCTTTTGAACCGCGAGCGATGAAAAAAATGTATCAAGTCGTTGACGTGCTTCCGAAAAACAAAGTTATTCATTTGCTTGGTTCCTGTGGTGGTGGCCGCGATCAGGATCGCCGTCCGGTTTTAGGGAAAATCGCTGGAGAAAAAGCTGACTTTGTTATTGTCACTAACGAGGACCCTTATGATGAAGATCCAGAACTAATTATTAATCAGGTTGCCGCTGGTGCGGAGACGGCTGGCAAACAATTAGGGGGTAATTTATTTAAAATTAGTGACCGTCGGGAGGCAATTGCTAGGGCCTTAGAATTAGCTGAAACTGATGACTTAGTTTTAATAACTGGAAAGGGTGCCGAGCAGTATATTTGTTTAGCTAACGGTAAGAAAATTCCTTGGGATGACAGACGAATTGTTCGGGAGGAATTGGCTAAAATAAAAGAAAAAACTGGAGAATAAGAGGAATAACTACCATTTCTTGGCTAATTGTGGATAAAATGTGTATTGAGTGTCCGTTGACAGAATAAAAAAATTATCATATAATAAAAATCACAATTTAAACTACTAGATAAAACTAGATATAAACGGTAGATTAGGCGTCAAAACAAAAAAGACCAAATCTGTTTTTTTTGTTGTCTGCGCTTTAAAGTGGTTAATTCAATAACTTTTTTGCCCCAGTGACTTACCTCTTCGCAAGTTAATTGAATAACGAGTCTCAAGCTTAAGTTCCCGGAAAAGGAGCTTAGGATTTTTTTGCTAAATAAAATTTATTTGGAATACTATGCCCAAAACACAAACCGTGGATAAAAAGATTGTTGCACGTCAATTTTTTAACGCCCAACAAGAGGTTATGCCCATGCCGGAGTTAATTGAGATTCAAAAAGACTCCTACAAATGGTTTTTAGATGAAGGCCTGGCTGAGTTATTTGAAGAAATTAATCCAGTAACTGATTTCATCGGCCGTGATCTAGAATTATATTTTGAAGATTATTATTTAGATGAGCCCAAGTTTAACGAAACTGAAAGCCGCCAGAAAAATATTACCTATGAGGCTCCTTTACGTGTTAAAACTCGTTTAGTAAATAAGAAGACTGATCAATCAGTGAGCCAAGAAGTTTATCTTGGTGATTTTCCTTTGATGACCGATAAGGGAACCTTTATTATTAATGGTATTGAGAGAGTTGTCGTTTCCCAATTAATCCGTAGCGCGGGTGTAATGTTTACCGCTGAGTTTACTAAGGGTAAAAAATGTTATGGTGCTAAAATTATTCCTAATCGTGGCGCCTGGTTGGAAATTGAAACTGACCCCAATAAGGTTATTTGGGTGCGTATTGACCGTAAGAGGAAAGTAGCCGTTACTTCATTACTTCGTGCTTTTGGTTATGAAACAGATGAAGAGATTATTAAATTATTTAAAGACATTGATTTAGTTAAGAGTCCTGAAGAAAAAACATTTATAGAGGCGACAATTGAAAAGGATGCTGCTAAAAATGAAGCTGATGGTTTACAAGAGGTTTATCGTCGTATTCGTCCCGGTGATTTGGCTTCGGTAGAGAATGCCAGACAACTAATTCACTCCATGTTCTTCCGTTTTGATCGTTACGATTTTGGTCGTGTTGGTAGATATAAATTAAATCGTCGCTTTGGTTTAGATCTGGCTAACAAAAAAGAAAATAGAGTTTTACGCAAAGAGGATTTAGTATTAATTATTCGTGAAGTAATCAGATTAAATATTACTAAAGAACCAGAAGACGATATTGACCATTTGGGTAATCGTCGTGTTAGAGCAATTGGTGGTTTAATTCAAACTAGATTCAGAGTTGGTCTTGCCCGCATGGAACGTATCATCAAAGACCGCATGTCTACTTCAGATATTGCTACTTTAACAGCCACTAAATTAATTAATGCTCGTCCAGTTATCGGGGTGGTTAAAGAATTCTTCATGTCTTCACAATTATCTCAGTTCATGGATCAAGTTAATCCACTAGCTGAGTTAGAACATAAACGCCGTTTATCAGCGATGGGTCCTGGTGGTTTAACTCGTGAACGCGCTGGTTTTGATGTTCGCGATGTGCACTCTACTCACTATGGCAGAATTTGTCCGATTGCTACTCCTGAAGGTCCAAATATTGGTTTAGTCGGACACTTAGCTACTTATGCAAAATTAAATAGTTACGGCTTTTTAGAAACTCCATATCGTAAAGTAATTCATGAAAAAACTGGTAGCCGAGTGACTTCAGATATTATTTACATGGATGCTTTTGAAGAAGAGAAATATACCACCGCTGACTGTACCATTCCAACTGATGAAAATGGAAAAATTTTAGTTCACAAATTTGAAGTTAGAAAAAATGGCCAACCAAGTGTTGAAGATACTGATAAAATAGATTTTGTCGGTGTCGCTGCTAACCAGATTATTTCAGTGGCCACCTCTTTAATTCCTTTCATGGAACATAACGATGGTCAGAGATCTTTGATGGGCACCAACATGCAACGTCAGGCAGTCCCTCTAATTAAAGCCGAGGCCCCGATTGTTGGTACTGGCATGGAAGCTAGAGCGGCTCGTGATAGTGGTCACGTAGTAGTTTCGGCTATAGATGGGATTGTTACTCGTGCTGATGGTTTAGAAATTGATGTTGAAGGTAAAAAGGGGCAAGTAGTTAAATACCCACTTAATAAATTTTTAAGATCCAATTCTTCTACCTGTATTAACCAACATCCGATTGTTAATGTCGGCGATAAAGTGGTTGCTGGTCAGATCATGTCTGATGGTCCGGCGATTGATAATGGTGAATTATCTTTAGGTCGCAATGTTTTAGTGGCTTTCATGACCTGGGAAGGTTTTAATTATGAAGATGCGGTGATTATTTCTGAACGTTTAGTTCGTGAAGATACATTCTCTTCAATTAGTATTGAAAATTACACTATTGATGTTCGCGACACTAAACTTGGTCCAGAGGTTATTACTAATGATATTCCAAATATTAGTGAGGAGAAATTAAAGAACTTAGATGAAGATGGTATTATCCGAATTGGCGCTGAAGTTTCTTCCGGTGATATTTTAGTTGGTAAAATTACTCCAAAAGGTGAAACTACTTTATCAGCTGAAGAAAAATTGTTGCGAGCTATTTTTGGTGAAAAAGCTAAAGATGTTCGTGACTCTTCCTTGTATTTAGAGCATGGTGAACACGGAAAAGTGGTTGACGTAAAAGTTTTCTCTCGTGAGGAAGGTGATAAATTGTCAGCTGGAGTTTTAAAATCTATTCAAGTTTCTGTCGCTAATTTAAGAAAGATTCAGGTTGGTGATAAAATGTCCGGTCGTCATGGTAATAAAGGGGTTATTTCTAAAGTCGTTCCCGTTGAAGATATGCCTTATATGGCCGATGGAACTCCAATTGATATTATCCTTTCGCCACTCGGTATTATCTCTCGTATGAACTTGGGACAGTTGCTGGAAACTCACCTAGGCTTTGCGGCTAAAAAATTAGGTTATAAAGTGGCTACTCCGGCCTTAGATGGTATTTCTGAAGATCAAATTAAAGGGGAGTTAAAAAAAGCTGGGTTACCAGAAGATGGTAAGGTTACTCTTTATGACGGTAAAACCGGTACCCCTTATGATAATACTATTACAGTTGGTTATAAATATGTCTTAAAGCTTAACCATATGGTGGAAGATAAAATCCACCAACGATCAATTGGTCCTTACTCTTTAATTACGCAACAACCTTTAGGTGGAAAAGCTCAATTTGGTGGTCAGCGTTTTGGTGAAATGGAAGTATGGGCTCTTGAAGGTTATGGCGCCTCTCACACTTTACAAGAGATGTTAACTATTAAGTCTGATGACGTTCCTGGCCGCAGTAAGGCTTATGAAAGTATTATTAAGGGTGAGCAGATTGAAAAACTTAATGTTCCAGAGTCATTTAACGTTTTAATTCGTGAACTTAAAGGTCTTGGCTTAAACGTAGAATTATTGAGTAAAGGTGGCATTGCTGCTAGTGAAGTAATTTCTTCAGAAGATGAGTTAATTGCTGAGGCTGATATGACACTTAAAGATGGCGAAGAAAAAAAAGATGATAAATATGAAATAGAAGCACCAGAAATAATTGCCGCTGTTGATTCAACAGAAGTAGATAATTCTTTGGGTGAAGAATAAAAAACTTTTTAATAAATATCGAATTAAAATAATATGCTAAACCCTATAAAAACTAGCGACTTCGATGCCATTCGTTTAAAGTTAGCTTCACCAGAAGAAATTGAAGCTTGGTCTCATGGCGAGGTCACTAAACCGGAAACAATCAACTACCGCACCCAAAAACCAGAGCGCGATGGTTTGTTTTGTGAAAAAATATTTGGTCCAACCAAAGACTGGGAGTGTGCTTGCGGTAAGTACAAAAAAATCCGTTACAAAGGCATTGTTTGTGATAAATGTGGTGTTGAAGTAACTAGAAGCGTTGTCAGACGTGAACGTATGGGCCATATCAATTTACAGATCCCTTGTACTCACATTTGGTTCCTGCGCGGTATCTCTTCAAAAATTGGATTACTGCTTAACTTAGGCATTCAGTCTCTGGAGAAAGTTATTTACTTTGCTAGTTTCATCGTTACAGCTGTAGATGAGGATTTAAAGGAGGCTACTATTGAGCAAATTAAACAGGAATATAAATCTAAAAGAAAGAATATTGAAAATGATTATCAGCACAAGTTAAAAAATAAAACAGAAAATGAAGCTAAGGGAGCTGATCTTAAAGCTTTAAATAAAGAACGTGACGAAAAAATTGAGAAGTTGGATGAAGATTTTAATGCCACTCTAAAAGAGTTAAAAGAACTTAAGCCGCTTCTTATTATTTCTGAACAACAATACCAAAATTTAAGTTTAAAATTTGGTCATATTTTTGAAGCTGGTATTGGGGCGGAGGCTATTCGTGATTTATTATCTAAAATTGATTTAGAGAAGAGTATTGATAAGCTTGAGGAAAAAGTTACTACCGCCATTGATTCTAAAAAAGAAAAATTAATTAAACGTTTAAAACTGATTAAGAGTCTAGCAAAAAATAATATTCGTCCGGAGTGGATGATTATGACTGTCTTACCGGTAGTCCCACCAGATTTACGTCCGATGGTGGCTCTTGATGGTGGACGCTTTGCCGCTTCTGATTTAAATGATTTATATCGCCGTGTTATCAACCGTAATAATCGCTTAAAACAACTAACCGATCTAAACGCACCAGAGGTTATTTGTCGTAATGAAAAACGCATGTTGCAGGAAGCGGTTGATGCTTTAATTGATAACTCTGCACGTCATTCTAAAACTGTAACTGCTTCTACTGGGCAAAAAAGACAACTTAAATCCTTAGCTGATGCTTTAAAAGGTAAACAGGGTCGTTTTCGTCAGAACTTACTTGGTAAACGCGTTGACTATTCCGGACGTTCGGTAATCGTTGTTAACCCACGCCTTAACCTTGATCAATGCGGTCTGCCAAAAATTATGGCTTTGGAATTATTTAAACCGTTCATTGTCTCTCAACTTATTAAAAGGGAAATTGTTCATAATGTTAGAAGTGCTTCTCGCTATATTGAAGCCGGACATGATGAAGTTTGGGATATTTTAGAAGAAACTGTTAAGGAGTCATATGTGCTGCTTAACCGTGCTCCTACTTTACACCGCCTAGGTATCCAAGCTTTTAAACCAGTATTAATTGAAGGTAAAGCGATTCAGATTCATCCACTGGTTTGTACCGCTTTTAACGCTGATTTTGATGGTGACCAAATGGCTGTTCATGTTCCCCTGACAACCGAAGCTCGTCGTGAAGCTAAAGACATCATGCTTTCTTCTCACAACTTATTAAAACCAGCTACCGGTGAACCGATTGTTACTCCTTCACAAGATATCGTTTGGGGCACTTATTACATGACTTTTGAAGATAAGGCTTTAGCTGATAAAAAGGACAGTGATTTAAAACACTTCTTCAGTGATGACGAAGCAAAACTAGCTTACGATAATAATTTCATTGATTTACATGAACCGATTATTGTGAAGTGGGAAGGCGAAAGACTGAGAACTACTGTTGGTCGTTTAATCTTTAATTTAATCTTACCAGAAAAATTAAGATTTATTAATGAGGTTGTGGGTAAGGGTAAAATTAAAGATTTAATTAAGGAATGCTTGCGTCTTTATTCTGAAGAAGAAACAGTTCAATTTATTGATAATTTAAAGAATAAGAGTTTTGCCTTTATTACTAAATCCGGACTTTCTTGGGGCTTTGGTGATTTGCCAGACTTAAAAGAGAAAGATTTATTAATTGAGGAGGCTAATAAAAAAGTTGACTTAATCCAAGAGCAATATGAAGAGGGTCTTTTAACTGACAGTGAACGCTACGCTAAAGTTATTGAGGAGTGGTCTAAAACTAAAGATCAAATTGCTGATATCTGTAAGAAAGGGCTAACCAATTCTCTACCAGTATTTTCCATGATTGATTCCGGTGCTCGTGGTTCTTGGGCTCAGCCAGTTCAGATTCTAGGTATGAAAGGGTTGGTAACTTCACCATCTGGTGCAATTATTGAATTACCAGTTAAAGGAAACTTCAAAGAAGGATTTGGTGTACTTGAATATTTCTTCTCTACTCACGCTACTCGTAAAGGTTTATCTGATACCGCTTTACGTACCGCTAATGCTGGTTATTTGACCCGTCGTTTAGTTGATGTTTCTCAGGATGTGATTGTCACCGAAGAGGACTGTGGTGATACTGTTGGTATGCTAGTTACTAAAGAAGAAACTGAAAAAGCCGGTGAAGATTTCTTTAAGAAAATTGCTGGCCGTTTCTTGGTAGCTGATTTAAAGGGTGCTAAAGGTAAAACCATTGCTAAGGCTGGCGATCTTTTAAGCGAAGAGGTTTTAAAAGAAGCCAAGGAGAGTGGTGTTACTGAGGTAAAAATCAGAACTGTTTTAAGTTGTCACTTACATAAAGGTATCTGTGCTAAATGTTATGGCTATGATTTGGCCTATAACAAACCAGTTAAATTAGGGGCTACTGTTGGTATTATTGCCGCTCAGTCAATTGGTGAACCTGGTACTCAGTTAACCATGAGAACCTTCCATACTGGTGGTGTTGCTGGATCAGATGATATTACTCAAGGTTTGCCACGTGTTGAAGAAATTTTTGAAAGCCGCACCCCTAAGAAAAAAGCTTTGATTTCTGATGTTGCTGGTAGTGTTAAGGTAGAATATGATAAAAAAGTTATTCGCGATCAGGATGGTAAAGAAATTGTTGTTAACAACCCACAATCTAAGATTTTAAGCATTTCTTACCAAGGTAAAGACAGTGATAAATATTACTTCTCCGAAAAAGTAAATGAAGTAAAGTTGTCATCCGGTGCTACCGCTAAAGATAAAAAGAAATTAGAAGTTAAAGTTTTGGTTGAAGATGGTCAGAAAGTTAAAGCTGGTATGGAGATATTTAAAGTTGGCAGTGAATCAGTTAAGGCAAAGACTGCTGGTACCGCTTCAGTTTCTGAAAAATATGTCAGTATTTCTAAAGATGTCACTAAGGTTAAAGAGCACCAGATTCTTAAGGGTACTATGTTGATGGTAAAAGATGGTGATGTGGTTGAAAAAGGTACTCAATTAACTGAGGGTAGTCTTGACTTGCGTGAACTTTATAAATTAAGAGGACGCCTTGAAACTCAAAAATATATTATTAAAGAGATTCAGTATGTTTATTCGTCTCAAGGTCAGCCACTTAATGATAAGCACGTAGAAATCATTGCTCGTCAGATGTTCTCCAGATATTTAGTTAAAGATGCTGGCGAAACAAGCTTACTTCCAGGCGAAACTATTGAGGAAGAAGTTCTCTATCAAGCTAACAAAGAAAGTGAAACTGAGGCTAAAGCTGATCGTCTGCTTATGGGTATTACTAAAGCTTCTCTTACCACAGATTCTTTCTTATCAGCCGCATCTTTTCAAGAGACTCCGCGCGTTTTAATTGAGGCGGCAGTTAATGGTAAGATTGATTATTTAGAGGGTCTTAAAGAAAATGTTATTATCGGTTGCCTGATTCCAGCCGGAACCGGTTACAAAGGCAAGAAGGCCAGAGAAATTTATAAATAAGTCTCTGATATTAGATAAAAATACCCCTACTTTTAGGGGTATTTTTTATTTTTAGGCATTGTTTTTTCCTATAAAATACCTTACAATATGATTATGAAATCAAGGAAAATAAGCCTTTTTTTAATTTTATTGTGGCTTATCATAGCCGGACTAATTGTCTGGTTTAAGGTGTTGCCTCTTGGAAAAGTATCTTATTCCTTAAAATACCCAATCAAGCAAAGTCTGTTTGGCGGCAAAGGCTTTATTGGCCGCTTAACTCCAGTAGAAAGGGTGGATGTTCAAGATGTTTCTGGCGCTAAGGTTTTTGCTGATCCGGTTTATTTTTCTATTTTTACCTCTCGTACTTTTAATGAAGCTAAAATTACCCTTGTTTATGAGGATTATTTATCTTCCAGCACACCAGTGATTGAGGCCGGGGTTTTGGTTGATAATATTATTTGGCGCTACCAACTTGATTCTTTGGAGAATAAAAAATTAGCCAGTTTTTCTGATTGGGATGTGATTTCTGATGGCGATTTAACATTATTTCAGAGAAAAAAGGTGTTTGCTAGTTTAGCTGATTTTTTAACTACCTTAAAAAATAAACCAGATAGTCTTTGCCAAAATAATTTAAGAGGCTGTTTGGCTTTTTATAATCTTAAAAATACCGATGCTTATTTGCCACCGGAAGATTTTTCCGGGCAAGAAAAAAGATTTAAAGAAATAAATACTCCTTTACAAGGAGCACATCAATTTTATTTTATCAAACCAGAAGGCAGAAACTTTAATTTTTCTTTTGATTTTGCTGATTTAAATTTAAATAAAGATGCTGACCAGGTAGAAATAAGTATTTATAAAGACTCTAATAAAGTATATTCTCAAAAAATAGTTGATGATTTTGGCGCGGAAGAAAGTGCTTTAGTGCGAAATTTTTCAACTTCATTTTCTTGGGCAGCTGAAGATAGTGATAGCTACCTTTATCGTTTAGAAATAAAGATTAATGATGATGTGGTAATAAAAAAAATTAAAGAAGCGCCAGGTGCTTTAAATGCGATTAATAGGATTAGACCCCTTGAAACAGATTCCGCTCCCCTAATTTTTTATACCGACAGTAATTTTATTCAAGCCTCTGTTAATGATCCGGCAAATTTACAGAACATTTATTTTGGCCAGAAAAGTTTTTCTCTACCTGAGCCATATAAACAATTTGAGTTTTTAAATCAGGAAAATGGCGTTAAAGCAATTAGATTGGAGAAAGGTGACATTATTTTAGAAACCGACGGCATATTCTCTTTCTCTTCAGATAGTTTTTTTAATTATAAATTTACTAATATTGATAGACATTTTGCATTAGATGACAATTTGCAGTTTCTGCTTACAAAACACAAAGAACCTCTGATTTTAAAAAATGGTTTAAAACAGGCTTCAGTTGTTTTAAATACCAAAGAAGCGTATCGAGAGCGCGGGAAATATAGTTTTATTCTTTCTGTTCCGGGACTGTCTTTAAGTAATGATGGTTATTTAGTAATTAAGGAAATTAAAGCAGAGTTTAGGGGGCGGACTATATTTGATAAAGTAAAAGAATTTTTTGGTTTCTATGGGAATTAAAATAAATAAGAAAATAATTAAACTAATTTTTTATTTTTTATCAGCTCTTTTGCTATTATTTTTTTTAGCGGAGATTATTTGGCCAAGTAGTGTGCTAGCCTATTTTAATATTAATTATATTTTTGTAGTTTGGGTTATTTTCTGGCTCTGGCTTTTGTAAAATTATGTTCAAAAAAATTTTTAAACAGAAAGCTAATAGTATTACCATTGCGGCCATTTTAGTGGCCACCTCTTCTTTATTTTCTAGAATTCTTGGTATTTTTAGAGATCGTATTTTAGCTAGTGAATTTGGTGCTGGTGAGCAGTTAGATATTTATTATGCCGCTTTTAGGGTACCTGATTTATTATTTAACCTAGTTGTTTTAGGGGCGCTTTCAGCTGGTTTTATTCCCATTTTTAGTTCTTTAATTAAAAACTTTTCTGATCCTAAACAAACATCGGAAAATGAAGAAGCTTGGCATTTAGCTTCTAATGTTCTTAATTTTCTGTCTCTACTCCTCTTATCATTCTCCTTATTAGGAGTAATTTTTACTCCAGAATTAGTGAGTTTAATCACGCCCGGTTTTTCCCAGTCGGCCCAGGAATCAACAGTTCTTCTAACTAGGATAATGTTTTTGTCGCCGCTATTTTTAGGTATTTCTGGGGTCTTGGGTGGAATTTTGCAATCATTTAGAAGATTTCTTATCTATTCCTTAGCTCCTATTTTTTATAACTTAGGAATCATTTTTGGAGCTCTTTATTTCACTGATTATCTGGGGCTCCCTGGACTAGCTTGGGGTGTTGTTTTAGGTGCTTTTTTCCATATGGCCATCCAAATCCCCGCTGTTTATTCTTTAGGATTTAAGTATTATTTTAAATTAAACTGGAAAGACGCTGCTACCTTTAAGATTGGCAAATTAATGATTCCTAGAACCCTAAGTTTGGCGGTAACCCAACTCGGATTACTGGTAACTACCGTTATCGCCTCTGGATTATCATCTGGCTCTCTAACAATTTTTAATTTAGCTAACAACTTACAATCATTTCCGGTTGGCATCTTTGGAATTTCGTTTGCGATTGCCGCTTTCCCAGCACTTTCTCAATATGCTCATGACAAAGAAAAATTGGAGAGTAACTTTTCCTCAACCATCAGACAGATATTTTTCTTTGTCGTCCCAGCAACAATTTTTTTAATTACTCTAAGGGCTCAGATTATTCGTGTCGTTTTGGGTGCGGGGCAATTTAATTGGCAGGACACCATTTTAACAATGAACAGCCTAGCTCTTTTTTCTATCAGCTTATTTGCTCAAGCCTCTATCCCTCTTTTAATCAGAGTTTTTTATGCAAGGCAAGATTCAAAGACTCCTTTTTATCTTAGTTTGGTAACTATTATTGTAAATATTATACTAGGTGTTGTGTTGGCTAATAGAATGGGGGTAATTGGTTTAGCCTTAGCTTATTCAATTGCTAATATTTTAAATTTTGTTCTACTGTGGACTTTCATGCATATTAAGATTGGTAACCTAGGGATTGCTAAAATCGCTAATTCAACTATTAAATTTTCTCTGTCAGGTATCGGGGCAGGCTTAACTATTCAATTAATGAAAATTGTCATCGCTCCCCTAATTGATATGACGAGATTTACTGGCGTATTAACCCAATTAGTAGGCGCTTCATTGGCCGGGATTCTGGTTTATTTACTTCTTTGCTATCTCTTTGGCAGTGAAGAATTGCTTACTTTTATTAATTCTGTTCGCCGCAAGATGAATATAAAAACTAATAATTTGGAGGATTCTAGTACTGCTAGGAGTAATTAATTTTAATTGACCAGCAGATTAAAATAAAGTAAGATAAACACGATGAATAATTTAGATAAAATTAGAAATTTCTGTATCATTGCCCATATTGATCATGGTAAGTCAACTTTGGCTGATAGAATGTTAGAAATTACGGGAACTGTTGATAAGAGAAAGATGAAAAATCAGATTCTAGATGGCATGGATATTGAACGGGAGCGGGGGATTACCATTAAGTTACAGCCAGTAACAATGAGTTATGATGGCTATCAACTAAATTTAATTGATACTCCAGGGCACGTTGACTTTTCTTATGAAGTTTCCCGGTCACTCGCGGCTGTTGAAGCGGCGGTTTTGTTAGTGGACTGTACTCAGGGAATTCAAGCTCAGACTTTAGCTAATTTATATTTGGCTCTAGAGCAGGACCTAACTATTATCCCAGTAGTTAATAAGATTGACTTACCGGCGGCTGATATTGTAAAAACTAAAGCAGAGATTGTTAGGCTACTTGGCTGCAAAGAAGAGGAGATTATTTGTTGCTCTGGTAAAACTGGTGAAGGTGTTGAAGAAGTTCTGCAAGCGGTCATTAAATATGGCTTACCACCAACAGAATTGTTAGGTGAAAAAAAACAAGACTATCCTCGGGCCCTTATTTTTGATTCTAAATATGATGAGTATAAGGGGGTGGTGGCTTATATTAGAGTTTTTGATGGTCAGATAAAAAAAGGTGATAAGATAAAATTAATCGCCACTGGGGCAATTTCAGAAGTTTTAGATATTGGCGTGTTTAGACCAGATTATTTTTCAACTGGGGAACTTAAGCAGGGGGAAATTGGCTATATTGTTACCGGCTTTAAACAAGTTGGTGATTGCCGTGTTGGTGATACTCTTACCGCTAATATTGGTGTTTCTAATGTTAAAGAGGTAAAACCACTTTCTGGTTACAAAGAAGTAAAACCTATGGTTTTTGCCGGCATCTTTCCTAGCGAGGGTGATAATCTGCAGAATCTAAGAGACGCCATGGAGAAATTAAAATTAAATGATGCGGCCTTGGCCTACGAACCAGAACAATCAGATGCTATTGGTGTTGGTTTCCGTTGTGGTTTCTTAGGTTTACTACATTTAGAAATTTTTCAAGAACGTCTGCGTCGTGAATATAATTTAGATTTAATTGTCACTGTTCCTAGTGTAGCTTATAAAGTTTATAAAAAAGGTGGTGAAGAAATTGTCGTCCGTACGCCACAGAGATTGCCTGATCCGAATCATATTGATTATATTGAAGAGCCGATTGTAACTTTAGATATTATTACTCCTAAGGTTTACTTAGGGGGAATTATGAAGGTGACGCAAGAGAAAAGAGGGATTTATAAGAATACCGAATATATCTCTGTAGAAGGAGATGAGGCGCGTGTTATTCTTCACTATGATATTCCAATGTCGGCTATTTTAACTGATTATTATGACAAAATAAAAAGCGTTTCTGCTGGTTATGCTTCTATTAATTATGAATTTTTAGAGTACCGTAAGGCGGATGTTGTGAAAATGGATATTATGGTCGCTGAAGATATTGTAGAATCACTAGCCACTATTGTTTATCGCGATGATGCTTATCGTCAAGGGCGAGAAGTGGTGGAGATTTTAAAAGATACTATTCCCCGACAAATGTTTGTCATTAAACTTCAGGCAGCGATTGGTGGTAAAGTTATTGCCTCTGAAAGAATTAGTGCCATGAGAAAGGATGTTACTGCAAAATTGTACGGTGGTGATGTCACTAGAAAGAATAAATTGTTAGATAAACAAAAAAAAGGTAAGAAAAAAATGATGGCGCTTGGTCGTGGTCGGGTTGATATTCCCCCTGATACTTTTATTAAAATTTTAAAGAGATAAGTATGAAAAGAAAAAAAATGTTTAGGATTTTTTGGGTAATCGTTTCAGTGATTGTCATTACCTCAATGGTTGCCTTATCCCTGGGGTCTGTTTTATTTTAACTAAATGATACAAGTTTCTAAAAAATGGCAATTATATGAAGCTGCTCCAGATGGTTTTTTGAATCAAAATCTTGGGCTATCTAAAACGATTTTACAGTTGCTCTATAACAGGGATATCAAGGAGGAAGAAGCGATTAAGTCTTTTTTATATGATATTTTGCCAAGTGAAAAAGTATTAGATATTGCCGGCGTACCAGATCTAAGTTTCTACAATCCTTTTTTATTTCGTGATATGGCCGCAGCAGTTGATCTTATTATTAATAATATAAAAGAGGGAAAGAAGATTATTGTCTATGGTGACTATGATGCTGACGGTGTTACTTCATCAGCCATCCTTTTTGAAACTTTAAAAATATTACAAGCTAAAGTAGAGGTTTATCTGCCTGATAGAGTGAGTGAAGGCTATGGCTTAAATATCAGTGCAATTGATCAGTTAATTAAGCAGGGGGCTTCACTGCTTATTACAGTAGATAATGGTATTAGAAACAAAGAAGAAGTGGCTTATGCAAAAAATAATGGACTGGATATTATTGTCACCGATCACCATACTTTACCGGAAGCGGAAAGTGACCTGCCTCAATGTCTATATATTAATCCAGCAGATAAAAATGATTCATACCCCTGGCCATATTTAGCTGGAGTCGGGGTCTCTTTTAAACTGGTTAGTGCTTTAGTTTATAAGGCAAAAATATCAACTCCGCAAAAGAAACTAATTATTGAGAAGTGTTTAGATTTAGTAGCAGTTGGCACCATCGCTGATATGGTATCTTTATTGGGCGAAAATAGATTGTTAGTAAAACAGGGACTTAAATTTTTAAATCAGGGGCGCCGTTTAGGGCTTAATGAATTAATCAAGCTCTCTAAGGGCGGTAATAACAAGAAGTTAGAAGCTTGGAATGTTGGTTGGCAAATAGGACCTCGTTTAAATGCGGCTAGTCGTTTGGGTCACGCCAATAATGCTTTTGCTCTTTTAACTACCGATAACGAAATAGATGCTGCAGATTTAGCGGCAGAGCTTAATCAAAGAAATACCGATCGCCAAAAAATTACCGAAGATATTATTTTTCAAGTGGAGGAGCAGATAGACCCTAATAATATCCCGCCAATTATTATTGGCATGGCTAGTTGTGATCAAATTTGGAATGAAGGGGTTATTGGCTTGGTGGCTGGTCGAATTTGTGAAAAATATTACCGACCAACTTTAATTATTTCTAGAATTACTGAGGAGGAAGATGGAAAAACAAAAACTTCTTTTAAAGCTTCGGGCCGTTCAATTGAAGAATTAAATTTAATTGCCAGTATCAATGAGGCTTCAGAATTTTTAGATAAGTATGGTGGGCACCCAATGGCTTGTGGTTTTTCGGTGGAGAGCGAAGAGCGTTTGGAAAAATTTAAAGAGAAAATTCTAACTATTGCCAAGAGGGAATTAAGTGGCAAGGAGTTATCACCACGTCTTAGAATTGAGGCGGAGTTAAGTATTGATGATATTAATTTAAATTTAATTGAGGAGACCCTTCTGCTGGCTCCCTATGGACAGAATAACCAACAACCGAAATTCGTTAGCTATCGCTTAAGGGTTGATGAAATCGTAGTCCTGGGATTTGATAATCAACATATTAAATTTCGTTTATCATCCGCTGAGAAAAATTTCGCTAAAGGAATTTGGGCAATTTCTTTCGGTTCCGCTCAGGAGTATAAAGCTGTTTCGGTTGGTGATTTGGTTGATGCTGTCTATTATTTAGAAATAAACGAATTTAATGGGCGCCGGGAAGCGCAATTGCGCTTAGTTGACTTAAGGCCTAATTTAACAAATAATTAAAGTATGAAAAAAATAATTATTCATAGTGATGGAGGTGCACGCGGCAACCCAGGGCCGGCAGGAATTGGTGCGGTTTTAACTTCTGAAGCAGGGGTTGTTTTGGCAGAGATTTCTAAATACTTAGGAGAGACAACTAATAATCAAGCGGAATATCGGGCTCTAATTGCTGCTCTTGAAAAAGCTAAAGAGCTAAAAGGTGAAGAACTGGAATGTTATTTAGATAGTGAATTAGTGGTTAAACAGCTTAACAGAGAATATAAAGTAAAAAATGCTGAACTGGCGCCACTGTTTTTACAAATTCACAACCTCTCACTTTCTTTTAAAAAAATTACTTATCACCACGTTAGACGAGAATATAACAAAGAAGCTGATCACTTAGCTAATCTCGCTATGGATAGAGGTAAATAAAAAAGACCTTTTTAAAAGGTCTTTTTTATTAGTGTTTAAAATTATTTTCCGGTTGGTGACCAATGCCAAGGTTCATCATAAGGGGCTTTGTTAAGGTTTGCATATAGACCTTGAGCATTCATGCATTCTTTTAAGCCAGAAGATATATTATATTCCCAAGTCATTTTATTACCATCTTTGCGGTGGATATCCATTGCTTGTCCAGAGCTGTGATTTGAGCAGCATGGAGTTGCGGCGGGGTATCCTTGTTCCTTTAAGCGGATTTGCTCAGCAGCCGAACGAAACGCTTCGTTGATTACAAACAAATCTTGACCATTATTTTTTTGACGAACGCATTCCATGACCGCTTGATATTTTTGGTAGACATCCGCTTTAATCCTGATGGTGCCTTTTTTCCCTGGGGCATCAATCAATCCTCCTGGCTCAGCGTTTCCATAAGCTTCGCAAACTGATAAATCCCCATTTTTAGCAGCTTTACAACCAGCTAAATAACCAGTTACACCACCAACCACCATAATATCAACATCTTTCTCTAATTCAATTCTTTCTACATAACCAATATTAATAGTTTTTGACTCAGCTAAGTCGGGATTTATATTTGTTAGAAGTAAATTTGCTCCGACAAGTATAATTAAACCGACTATGCTGCCAAAAATCATTTTTTTAGCTTTGGTTATTTTGTTTTGATCGCCGCCTGAAACAATCCAGAGAAGACCGGCCGCCATCAGGATTAAAACACCTAAAATTCCCGCAATAGATAGGCCGTATTCATACACGGCAAAAGTATATTCTGATATCCACGGTATCTTACAGACTCCATTAGCACAACTTACATCACTTAGTTTATTAAGGCCAGGAATTTTTATTTGAAACTCTGGCATTATAAATCTAGGAGCAGCTTTTGTTTGGCTTTTGGCGGTAACACCAGCCTTACAGCAGCAAATAGGTGTCTCCGCAATTCCATTAGAAGTTTTGTTTTCTGGTTTTGGGGTAGAACAATTGTTATCACCGTAAAGAGCTGTGCCGGTACTGCAAGTAGTTTTAACAGTTTCTCTAGAGGCAGTATCATAATATGATTTCGATATCTGCCAAGAGCAAGTATCTTTTGCGGTTGCAGTGTTTGCCTCACTCTTATCGCAACAACAGACAGCCACCCGAGCAATCCCATCAGATGAGTCATATTTAGGTTTGGTACCAGAGCAGCTGCTATCACTTTTTTCTGTTTGTATGGCAGCGCAACCACCCTTAATAACGGTTTCTCTTTTTACTGTATCATAATATGTTTCTTTTTTTACCCAATAGCAGGCAGCTGAAGCTTGAGTAGCGCTAAAAACAAAGAATACTGATATAACAAAAATAAAAGAGATTAATATTTTTTTCATATTTTACATTTTAAAATATTTTCATCAGCTAATTTTTGAATAACCGTTATTTCCTCTTCTTTTAAATGTTTAAAACGACCCTGTTTTAATAGATAGTCAGCAACAGGCTTATTTTTAAACCCCTCTTTAATATTTGATGAAGTTAATTTCCCGTCAATATATTCAAGGAGTGGGTACAGTCCGGTTTGGGCGGCTAACTTACCCATCTCACCAGCTTCATCGTAATTTATTTTCCAACCGGGAATACAAGGGGATAATATTTGAATATAACTAGGGCCAGTTATTGTTAATGCCCTTTTTACTTTATTAGTAATATCATCTGGGAAACCAGCAGTACTTTGAGCGATATATTTTAGACCATGAGCTAAGGCAACGCCAATCATATCTTTTTTTTGTGTGTTTGATCCAATAGAATTTAATCCGTTTGGTGTGGTGGTAGTTGCGGCACCATATGGGGTGGACCCAGAAGCTTGGATGCCAGTATTAGAATAAGCTTCGGTATCAAAGCAAATGTATAAAATATTTTCTCCTCTTTCCCACATGCCGGAAATTTGTCCAAAACCGATATCATAGGTTCCGCCATCACCACCAAAAACAACTACTTTTGTTTCTTTATCATTTTTTTGTTTTAAAGCAGCAAGTATTCCAGAAGCGACCGAAGAAGCATTTTCAAACAAAGAATGAATCCAGGGTAATCCCCAAGCGCTTTGAGGGTAAGCGGTAGTAGTCACCTCTAAACAACCGGTCGCATTAGCAATAATGGTTTGTTTAGTGAGTCCGCGCATCACCGCTTGAGCCGCCGATAGTTCACCGCAACCAGCGCAAGCATTATGTCCTGATGATAGAAATTTATTATTCATAGTTTTTATTTTTTACCAATTACCGGTTACACCAGTAGATGTTCTTATACAACACTTTAAGCCTTTCCCGCACTGTGTGCCTCCAGAGTAAGCTTTCGTATCCTGGGGGCATGAATAAATACCCGTATAACTGTAGCACCTACCTTCAAAGTTTGGACCGCAAGATCCCCCCTCGTTCTCTTCAGTTCTGCCAGCACAATAACCTGAATTACAATCACTAGCATACTCTACTCCAGAAGTTTCTCCGTAGCCGCATATTAATAAACTCGCCCCTAAGCATTCGTAATTATTGTCACACTCTTTTCCGAAATAAATACAAGGTTTGCAAACATTATTAAAGCAATAACCAGTACCCATAAGAGCAGTTTCATTTATCTGACAAGGTGTGCCATTTTGTTTTCCTACACAAAGAGCGTTAGCCTTTTCTTCAGAATCAGAGTTTAGTCCGCAACACCAAGCCTTTTCAGGATACTTACAATCATGGGAGCCATATTTATCATAACAAGCTTGGATGTCTACATTTACTGTCGGCGGGGTTGTGTTAGCACACGTTAAACTCCCACTTAAACAGACGAATTTAAATTTTTCAGCTTCATCTAAAAAATCACTCGTATCTATACTTTTTTTATTTATAGTAGTGATTTCAATACTCGCCGGCTTAACTAAATCTGGGTTAATGGTATTTAAAATAAACCAAGCTCCTAATAATAATAAAGAACCAAATAAACTACCACTAATCATCTTCTTAGCTTTTTCTATTTGTCCGTTATCACCTCTAGATGTTAACCATAAAATTCCCCCAGTCATCAAAATTAAAACGGCTAAAATCCCAAGGATTGATAAGCCCCAAGAATAAAAGGAATTAACATATCTGGATATTAGATTAGCTGTTAAAACCTTATTTTCTCCTTTAACGCTAACCCCTCCAACCTCTACGGCTTTGCCTTGTTGAAATTCTGATCCCGGAATTCCTATTTGTGGGGTAAATTTTACATCCTCTATCTCTATGGCAGCGTTAATTGGTTGAGCGATGGATATTAAGAATAAAAAACCAAAAATAAAAACTATCTTCTTATAAATATTATTTTTCATATTTTTTAATTATTTGGTTAATTTCTTTTTCAGTAATGTCTTTACCGCCGAGGCCGACAACCTCAGAAAATATTTTTATGTTTTCATTAAATAAGGCGGCGCTTAAGTCTAGAAGAATAGGCGGTTGATATCCTAAGCCGTAGGTTTTTTCTAAAACAATTATATTTTTAACCCCACGCAAAACTTTTTTAATCTGTTCAGCTGGGAAAGGGCGATAGCATTTTATTTTTAAAACAGCCAGTGTTTTATTTTTTGAATTATCAATCAGTGATTTAACTGTTCCGGTAAGTGTTCCTAAGGTGATAATTACTGTTTTAGGATTCTTATTGCCATAAAACTCTAATAAACCAGAGTCTATTATAACAGCCTTATCTTTTTTTTCTGGATTAAAGATTTTTTTCCAATTAAGATATTCTTTTTCAATTAAAGTAGTGCTGGAGAGTAAATCGTCTTGTAATTTTTTTCTAAAACCAAAATAATAATTTGGCCCAGCAAACATCCCTAGAGTTACCGGATTTTTAGGGTCAAGAATTTCTCCTTTAGTCGCTTGGTAGTCCGGTAAAAACTTTTTTATTAATTTTCTCTCTGGAATTTCACAAGCTTCATAGGAGTGGGTTAGAATAAAACCATCAACATTAACAAAGACTGGCAATGATAGTTTTTCGGCTATCTTGTAAGCTAAAACATGCTGGTCAATTGCTTCTTGGTGAGTTTCAGCGAAAAACAAAATCGCACCAGCGTCACGTAGTCCCATTATGTCACTATGATCATTCCAAATATTAATCGGCGCTGATACTGCTCTGTTAGCCACAGTCATCACGACCGGCAATCTCATGCCAGAAATATTGTAAATTACCTCAGCCATCAGTAGCAATCCTTGAGATGAGGTAGCACTGTAAGTACGTACTCCAGTGGCACTAGCCCCTAAAACAATTGAAGCGGCCGCGAATTCACTTTCAGCTCTTACATATTCATATTTTGCTTGCCCATTAGCTTTAAATTTAGATAGGTCTTCAACAATATGTGTTTGTGGAGTAATCGGGTAGGCACTTACTACCTGAGGGGCAATTTCTTTAATAGTTAAAGCGATTGCCTCTGAACCTTCTAAAAATTGGCGCTTAGTTTTTTTCATACTAAAAATCTTTAATCATTTTTATGGCTTTTACTGGGCATTCTTTAGCGCATAGGCCACAGCCTTTACAATAATCATAATCAGTAACCGGCTTTAATTTATTATCAAATTTTTTCTGTGACTTCATTAAAATGCAAGCGTCAGGACAAACCTTGGCGCACATGGAGCAGCCAATACAAATACTATAATCAGTAATTGGTTTAAAAATTCGCCAAGAACCAGTCTTGTTACTTAAAGAAGTATTTGGTTTACTAATTGCTTTCATATATTTTTGTTATAGCGGCCAGATTTTTTTGTAAGATATTCTCTCCTTTACTGATTAATTTTTTAGTGACTGCTTGTTTTAAGGCTGCTAAAGAAAAAAGACCGCTGTATTTTGCCATGGCTCCTAAAATAACAGTATTAACGATATTTCTTCCTAAAAATTCTAGAGCAATTTCTGTGGCTGGAGTGGTAAAAATATTATTTATCTTTATTTTTGAGTTTGGTAAATTATGAAAAATGTCTTTAGCTGATTTGCTAGAATTAACAATCAACTTAGTATGGTTGTTACAACCAACTAAAACCCCGTCATCATCAATTAAGGTTTCATCTTGAATAATTAAATAATCAGGCTCATAAACCTGTTCTCTGGTTTTTATTTTTTTATCAGAAATTCTAGCAAAAGCCATGATTGGTGCGCCACTTCTTTCTACCCCAAAAAAAGGAAAGGCCTGAGCTTCTTTACCTTCATAAAAAGCCGCCATGGCAATTAATTCAGCCGCTGTTACCACCCCTTGTCCGCCACGACCATGGACTCTGATTTGGATTATTTCTTTACTCATAGTTATTTTATAACACTAAGGTAGCCTTCTAAGAGGTTGAAAAAATCTTCCTCTTCAATATAACCAGAAACTAATTTTTCATTAATGAACCAAGAAGGAGTGCCTTTTATTTTTAAAATTCCAGCATCAGTAAAATCCTGACTGATATTGTAGAGATACTTTTTACTAGTGTAACAACTATCAAAAGTAGCCGCATTTAAACCGATTGTCCCCGCCAGGCTATAAATTATTGCTTTTATCTCTTCTTCGCTGCCAGTTAGAACACTTTGGTTGGCAAAAAGCTGATCGTGCATCTCCCAAAACATTCCTTGCTCTCCGGCACACCTTGCTCCTAAAGCAAGGCTAACAGATTGTTCGTGCAGTGGCAGGTCGCGGTATATTATTTTTATTTGCCCAGGATATTTATTTACAATTTTTCTTAAAATAGTGTGAGCTTGTTCACAATAAGGGCAGGCAAAATCAGCAAACTCCACAATTTTAACCGGCGCTGTGTCGCTTCCTAGGGAATAATTTAGGCCAGATCCATAAATAGCCTGTTTTAACAAAACATCACTTCCGATTTTTGAAGAATTTTCATTTTCAGCAATTATTCTTTTTGTTTCGTTAAAAATATAAAAGCCGGACATGGTGCCAAAGACTATAATTAGCCCTAAGATAACTAAAATTATTACTCCCCACCATTTTTTATACCAAGGAAGCAATTTCTTTTTGTACTTTTGTTTTAATTCCAAATATTTAACCCTTTCTTCAAGGTTCATATTACCTAAGTCAAGTGGCATAATTGTCTCTTTTACCTTTTTAAATTATACTTTCATTATACATAATTTATGAAAAATTGACACTATGAAAATTGTTTCTTGGAATGTAAATGGTATTAGAGCAATTCTTAAAAAAAATTTTTTAGAATTTTTATCCTCTGAATCTCCAGATATTCTCTGTTTACAAGAGGTTAAAATCTCTGAGGAGAGTAAAAATGATGCTAACTTGGACTTTCCCGGATATGACGAATACTGGAATTGTGCCAAAAGGCCAGGGTATAGCGGAACGGCTATTTTAATTAAAAACGGAGCAGAAAAACCAATTTCTGTGGCTAGTGGTTTTGGAGAACCAATTTTTGATGATGAGGGGCGAACGCAAATTCTAGAATTTACTGATTTTTATCTAGTTAATTGCTATTTTCCTAATGCCAACAGTGAACTATCAAGATTGGATTATAAGATAGAATATAATCAAAAATTGCAACATCATTTGAAAGATTTGGAGCAGAAAAAGCCGGTGGTTATCTGTGGTGACTTTAATGTTGCCCACCGGGAAATTGATTTAGCCAGACCGAAGGAGAATATTGGTAGCCCAGGCTTTACTAAAGAAGAATGTGCTTGGATGGAAGCATTTTTAAGTGATGGTTTTATTGATAGCTATCGAACCCTAAATGGTAATAAAATCCAGTATACTTGGTGGTCTTATCGCGCTGGAGCTCGGGCGCGGAATGTTGGTTGGCGGATTGATTATTTTTGCGTTTCTCAGATTTTAGGCACAAAAATACAAAAAGCTAAAATATTAGACAATATTCTAGGATCAGACCATTGTCCAGTTAGTTTAGAATTCTAAAATTAATTAAAAAATAGCTAGATAAAGGCTATTTTTTAGTTGCCAAAAGGCTGATTATGAGATAAGATAATCCCATATTATTAGCGTTAAATTTATGTACGACCATCAAAATATTGATAAAAAATGGCAAGCTCGTTGGCGGGAAACTAAGGCTTACCAAACCGATGAGACAAGCGACAAGCCAAAACGTTTCATTTTAGACATGTTTCCTTATCCATCTGGGGCTGGACTACACGCCGGTCATGTTGAGTCATATACTGCAACTGATATCTATTCCAGATACTCTCGGGCTAAAGGTTTTAACGTTCTTCACCCTCAAGGCTTTGATGCCTTTGGTTTGCCGGCCGAAAATTACGCTATTAAAACCGGCATTCACCCCAATGAAACCACTAAGACAGCTAGTGCTAATTTTATTAAACAAATTGATTCGCTGGGTTTTTCCTATGATTGGGAACGGGTACTTATGACTTCTGATCCAGAATATTATAAATGGACGCAGTGGATGTTTCTTTTAATGTATCAAAACGGTTTAGCTTATAAAAAGAAAGCCAAAGTAAATTGGTGTGATAGTTGTCAGACGGTTCTGGCCCGTGAACAAGCCGAAGGCGGGGTGTGTGAGCGTTGTGGTAATTCCGTAATTCAAAAGGACTTAGAACAGTGGTTCTTTAAGATTACTGATTTTGTAGAAGACCAAAAGCACGAAGGTCGTGAAATTTCTGGTTTACTTTCCGGACTTGATAATTTAGATTGGCCTGATTCTACTAAAACCGCTCAGCGTAACTGGATTGGTCGTAGCGAAGGGGCTTTAGTTGATTTTACTATCGTTGCTGACAACTTAACTGGTGAGAAAAAAATTAGAGTTTTTACCACTAGAGTTGATACTATCTTTGGCTGCACTTATGTCGTTTTAGCTCCGGAGAGCCTTTTAACTAAAGAACTTTTACCACTGACAAAAAATAGAGCAGTCGTTGAAAAATATATTAATGAAGTTTCTGCTAAAACGGAACTGCAGCGAACAGATTTAAATAAAGATAAAAGCGGAGTTATTTTAGAGGGAATTAGCGCCATTAATCCTTTTAATAATGAAGAAGTTAAAGTTTTTGTGGCCGATTATGTTTTAGCTAATTATGGTACTGGGGCGGTGATGGCTGTTCCGGCTCATGATGAACGTGATTTTGAGTTTGCTAAAAAATATGATTTAGAGATTAGAAACTCTATCGTTTCGGAAAATAATTTAGGAGAAGAGCCTTATTGTGATGACGGTCTGCTGGTTGATTCCGGTGAATTTACTGGGTTAAAATCAGCTGAAGCTCGACAAAGAATGACCGACTTTTTAAGTCGCACCAATCAAGGAGAAAAAACGATTAACTATCGCCTGCGTGATTGGTTGGTTTCTCGTCAACGTTATTGGGGGGCACCAATCCCAATTATTTACTGTAGCTCTTGTGGCGAAGTTCCTGTACCACTTGAAGATTTACCGGTTAAATTACCAACTGATGTAGACTTTCGTCCAACAGGAGAATCACCTTTAAAATATTCTGAAGAATTCCACCAAGTTAATTGCCCTAAGTGTGGTGCTAAGGCACGTAGAGAAAGTGACACTATGGATACTTTTGTTTGTTCTTCCTGGTATTATTTGCGTTATGCTGATCCTAAGAATGCTCAACTTTTTGCTGACCCAAAAAAATTAGCTAAATGGTTGCCGGTGGATTTATATTTTGGTGGCGCTGAACATACCGTTTTACACTTATTATATGCTCGTTTCTTTACTAAAGTTTTAAAGAAATATGGTTATTTAAATTTTGATGAACCATTTTTGAAACTTCGTCATCAAGGTATTATTTTGGGCGAGGATGGTAATAAAATGAGTAAATCAAAAGGCAATGTAGTTAATCCAGATGACTTAGTTAAAGCACATGGCGCTGACTCTTTACGTCTTTATGAAATGTTTATGGGGCCGCTGGAAGATATGAAACCTTGGAATAGCCAGGGTATTATTGGTGTCGTTCGTTTTCTGGATAAAGTTAGTGACTTAATACAGGATTTGCCACGAGTAGATGATAAAAAAACCATATCTTTACTACATAAAACAATCTTAAAGGTGGGAAATGACATTGAAGATTTTAAATATAATACCGCTATTTCCGCTCTGATGATCTTTGTTAATCATCTCTATGATTTTAAAAACAAAAATAATTCTTGGCCACTAACTCTTAAAAATTTAGAATTATTTATTAGAATTTTAGAGCCATTTGCCCCGCACTTAGCTGAAGAATTATGGGAGAGAATTGGTAATAAAGAAAGTATTCTTAAATCTTCTTGGCCAGAATATGACAAGGTTTTACTCCAGGATGATTCTTTTACTTTAGCTGTTCAGATTAATGGTAAGATTCGGGCTACCATTGAAGCACCAGCTGATATCATTGAGGAAGATGCTAAAGAGCTGGCTCTAGCTGACTTAAATGTTAAAAAATGGCTTGATGGCAAGGAAATAGTTAAAGTAGTTTATGTTAAAGGAAAACTTCTTAGTATTGTAATCAAATAAAATGACTTTAGCACAAAAAACAATTGAATTATGCAGAATGTATGGCATTAATCCCAGCCGTAGTAAAGGGCAAAATTTTTTAATTAATGAAAAAATATATGATGAAATTGTGGCGGCGGCTGAGATTAAGGAAACTGATACAATTTTAGAGGTTGGTCCAGGTTTAGGTTTTTTAACGGCTAGATTGGCTAAAGTGGCTAAAGAAGTAATAGCAGTGGAGCTTGATGATAAAATTGCTAATTTCTTACAAATTGGTCTTGATTCTCAGGAGGTAAGTAATGTTTCTATAGTTAACCAAGATGTTTTGAAATTTAATCCCAGTAATTTACCGCTTAACTATAAAATAGTGGCCAACTTACCATATAATATCAGCTCTATTTTTTTAAGAACCTTTCTAACTCAAGTTAACAAACCTCATTCCTTAGTTTTGATGTTACAAAAAGAGGTGGCCGAGAGACTGGTTGCTGCCTCGGGGGAAATGAGCATGTTGTCCCTTTCTGCTCAATTCTTTGCTGATATCAAAATTATTCGTGAGGTAAAAGCTGGAAACTTTTGGCCGGAACCAAAAGTTGATAGTGCGGTTGTTAAGTTAGTGCTAAAAAAAGCTAATCAGGTAGTTTCAAAAGAAAATGAAAAAAACTTTTTTCGTTTAGCTAAAATTGGCTTTAGCTCTAAGCGTAAAATGCTCAAAAATAATCTAGTCTCCGGGTTTAAAATAAGCTCTCAAGAAGCTGAAGAAATCCTTGAAAAAGCTAAATTAGAAAAAAATATTCGTGCTCAAGATTTAAGTTTAAAAGATTGGCAAAATTTGTTTGCCGCCAGCTCTCATTTTGTGTTATAATTTAAGCGTTATCTTATAATCAAAATATTATGAACGACAGACAAGAGCGTCAGTCTTTTTCTAGCTTACCGCGTCCTCAAAAAATCGCGGTTATTTTATTATCTTTAGTTGCTTGTGGCATTATCGGTGTTTGGATTTGGCAGTTTGAAAATAGAATTAACAGTCCCTTTAGACTTAGTCCGGAGGATAAAATTTTAGCCGAAGAAGCTGCTAAAAAGAAAGCCGAAGAAGAAACAATTAACAGAACTAAAGATACTGACAAGGACGGTTTGTCTGACTATGATGAAATAAACATTTATGGTACCTCTCCATATCTTGAAGACACTGATGGTGATAATATTTCTGATTTTGATGAGGTAAGAACTGGTAAAGATCCTCTTTGCGCTGAGGGTTCGGATTGTAGCTTATTTACTGGAGATAAGACCGACAATTTAGGAGATGCTACAGAAGAAGTATCACAAAATCCAGCTGAAAAAGTTGAAGATGACCTCTTAATTAAAGCTTTAAGCGGCGATGGTAATGCGGAAACAATGCGGCAAATCTTGCTCCAAGCAGGGGCCAGTAAAGAAGAAGTGGATTTAATCTCAGATGAAGATTTAATGAATATGTATATGGAAATTTTGTCTGTTCAAAATCCGGCAGCAACTTTTACTGCCACCACCTCAAGTCAATAATAAATAACATATGAAGAAAAATATTTTTTCAAAGATTAAAGTTGCTTTCCTAATTTCTCTCTTAACTTTAACTTTTTTTAACTTTAATCTTAGTTCAGCTAAAGCTACTGTGGCAACTGTAGAGACGGTCAGTATCCCTCAGGTTTTAAAAAACGCTTGGGATAAAATAGAGAAAGCTGCCGAGAAGTGGTACAAAAGTTTTGGCGCTAAATTAATTGGCACAACAATTCGTAATACTTTAAATAGAGTGGCTTTAAGTGCTGCTTCTTATGTTGCTTCAGCCGGTATGGGTCAGCAGCCGACCTTCGTGGTGGAAGAATTTAGTACTTATTGGAAAAATATCGGCGATGCCGCCGCCGGTGATTTTATTGATGGCTTAGGTGAGGGGTGGGGCGTTGATTTATGCCAACCACCAAGTGCTGACTTACAGGTAAAAGTTGGTTTAGGTTTAGTACAGACTCTAGAACCAAAAACTCCAAATTGTACCCTTTCTCAACTATCATCTAATTATGCTTCGGCCTGGGAAAAACTGGCCGCTATGGAAACCGGTGACTTTGTAAAATCTGTTCAAGTTAGTTTTGATCCCGGCGTCAGTGAATTAAGTGGCGCCTTTACACTTTTTGGCAGAACTCAGGAGGCTAGCACAAAAGCCACGGAAGAAGAAAAAACCAAAAACACTATTACTGAGGGTTGGCTTGATGTGAGAAATATTGCTGGTAAGGCTAAAACAGCTCCAGGAACCGCTGAGGAAAAATTAAAACAAGCTCAGGAGGCTCAAACACAGAATTTATTAACTACTACTGGCGATGCTTTAGTTGATGCGGCTAACACTTTCTTAAATCAATTAGCTTATGAGGCTTTTCAAAAAATACTGCAAACCGTTACTCAAGGAGCAGAAACAAGCCGACCACTGGATACCAACGCTTTAGCTAATAGAGTTAACAGCGGCTTTACTTCTCTTATTCAATATGGAGAATCAGTTGTTGGTGAAAAAATGGCTAGTGTGATTAAACCAAGATTTGATGTTAGAAGCGATTATAGTGTTTTGTCAGAATTAGCGGTTTGTCCTGATCAAGAAAATCCTGGTCCAAATAATTGTGTAATTGATGATAAATTCTCTCAAGCAATCTCTGAAAAGATGACAGTTGGTGATGCCTTGAAGAAAGGTTATCTTCATGGTGACTGGTTAGTAACTTCAGACAGCAAGGCGGAGAGTGCTTATACTTTAAGAAGTGCCTCAATTTTAAGAAAATATCGCATTGTTCCTCTTGGTTGGGAGCAGGCTATTCTAACAGCGGCTTCTAAAAACTATCAAGTGACTTTTCAGGATTTAATTTCTTGTTTTGATGGTAAGGGTGTCTTTAGTTCTGGATTTGATAAAAATGATATCGCTTGGTGCCAAGGATTGGTAGATCCTAATTGGGTTTTAAAAGCGCCGCTTAATTACTGCGCTAAACAAGGTTATGGTAGCCAGATAATGAGCAGTTTGCTATCTCAAGACGAGAATGGTTTTCCAATTTTAGCTATCTCAAGAGCGGATGATTATTGTGCTGATGAAAAAAGCTGTATTAAGGAAAAAAATGACGGTTCTTGCGAGTTGTATGGTTACTGTAATGAGGAGAAGAGGACTTGGAAGTTTAACTCAGAAACTTGTGAGCCGGTTTATAACACCTGTCAAAGTTTTACCAGTGTTAGTGATAATAAAAAAGTTTCTTACTTAGAAAATACCTTAGATTTTAGCACCTGTGATTCCAATAATTCCGGTTGTAAGCAGTATTCTTATTTGGGCGTCTACTCAAGTTCAACTAACCAGGTAGCTTGGAATAAAAATGCTTCCATTTTCTTCAATCAAAAAATTACTGATTGTGACAGCAGTAGTGAAGGTTGTACTGAACTGTTAAGAGGAAAATCGGGTTGGACAGATGTTAATTACATCATGGATTCTAGTTTTAGCGCTAATAATATTGGTGATACTTCAAGTATTACTAGTAACTGGGCTTGGCCGATTAGAAATGGCTTAGGAGCTATCGTTTATGAAGATTCTAAAGCCTTATTTGTTAAGGGTTGGGCTTTTGCTTCTTTATTTTCTGATAATAAAAATAGCGTTATACCAAAAAATTTAGAACCAATAAACGGTTGGTCGTATACTCTATCAGCCGAAATTAAAATTAATAGTGCTAGTAAAGTATCAATGTCCTTTGGTAGTGATGGTAAAACGGCTGAGGTTTCTGGGGTTGCTTATTGGCAGCCAATTTCTGTTACTTTAGATCAGACAAATAATCTTAACTTCGCTATTACTGGTTATAATGATGATGGTAACGTAGAGTTTTTCGTCAGAAATTTAAAATTAACCCCCAATAGTTTCAATCCTGGTTTTTCTAATTATGCCGCCTTCCCAGTTTATCAAAAAATACTACCGGCTTATTTAGAGAGTGTTTGTTATGAAGCAGCCGATGGTGCTGGTAATTATTCCTTAAAACAAGGAGCCCCAGAAATTTGTAATAATTATGCCAGAAAGTGTAATCGTGCTGATGTTGGTTGCGATTCTTTCTCTTCAGTAAAAGATAATTTTACCGTTGCTGCAAAAGCCAATACTAGCGATTACTGTGATGCTCAGTGTGTCGGTTATGATACTTATTTAGCCAAAGAAACTTATTTTTACGGCACCTCAGCTGACAATTTAATTCCAGGAAATGCTAACGAATGTAGTGCCGAAAGCGTTGGTTGTGCGAGCTTCACTAATTTAGATGCTGTTTCAAGCGGTGGTGAGCAAATTGAATATTACTCTAAGTTGAGGCAATGTATTAAGCCAGATGCTTCAACTTGTGCTGATTTCTATTCTTGGGATAACTCTCAGTTGAAGGTGATGTCCTTAAAAGTAGATGCAAATAATAACCCATTTTTAGTTAACCCAGGTTTAAGTGAAAATTGTACTGCGGAGATATATAATCTACCGGCCAGTGACCCTAGATATAACCCTGATTGTCGGGAATTTTATAGTAAGAACGGAAAAGTTACCTACAACTTATTATCAAACACTGTTTCTTGTTCCGAAAATTGTTATTCTTATCGTTTAAATGAAAAAAATATTGATAAGAGCTTAAACTCTAATACCTGCGTTGGCAGTGATAAAAAATGGGACTCCGCTCAATCAGCTTGTTATGTTTGTAAAAATAATGGTGTCTGGAATAATACTCAAAACGCTTGTATTTATAGTGCTATCCCAGAAGAAGGCACTAAATGTGCTGCGGAAAATGTTGGTTGCAGAGAATATAATGGTAATAATGGAAACAACCTAAAATTAGTAGCTAGCTATACTTTTGATAATAGTCTAGATGATTTTTATTCCTTGAAAAATGGAGCAGAACTAACTTTAAGTTCAGATTCTATTTATAAAAATGGCCAGTCTCTTGGTTTTTATGATGGAGCTGGGGTTGATGTTTCTAGCTTTGCTAAAGAAGGATCGGCTTATATTATTAAGTTCCTAGCTAAGGCCAGTGGTCCTGAAGTGACAGCTAACTTCTCGTTTGAAAATTCTAAGGGAGAGGCCGCCACTTTCAATGTTACTGAAGACAATCCACTAGGTAATGTTTATATAAAAAATGATAGCGCTTGGCATGTATACGAAATAAATCTTAGAGAATTAAATCATGAAATTAACCTAGATGTTTTAAAAATAAAAACCAATAATAGTGTTCTAATTGATAATGTAATTATTACAGAAATCACTGATCGTTATTACTTAATTAAAGGCAGTAGTTATGTGCCAGATGTTTGTTTCTATGATATTTTTGATAAATATCAAGGCCCAAACTATAATTTGGGTTGTGCTCAATATCAAGATGCTTCAAAAATCACTCATAATCTTCATCAGTTTAGCAGCCTTTGTTCTGATTCAGCTGTGGGTTGCGAACAAATGATTCAAACCCACAATTATTCTGGCTATTATGGCTTAAAAATGAATTTAAATAGTGATGATGTCAGTGCTGCCTGTAACCCCGGAGATTTTGGCTGTGTGGAGGTTAGGGGGCATGAGGCAGTCTACGCTGTTTTTGACCCAAGCAAGCAATGTAATAAGGCTGATGCCGGCTGCTCTCGGTTTGGCGTTCCACAAACATCCGGTTCGATAACTACTTGGGCAGATGTTTATAAGAAAAATACTCCTAATACCTATGCCAATGAAAACTCTTCCCCTCTTTGTTCTTATAATGAGGTTGGTTGTGATACTTGGGTGACAGATAATAACAGCTCACTTTACTTTAAGAATCCAGGACTCAATACCTGTGTCTTTAAAAATAACTTCTGGTATAAATCGCCAGTTAAACGCTGCGATGCTAATGCCAGTGGCGGTATTGATGGTAGCGAGAAAGACGCCGCTATTTGTGCGTCTGATGCTGATTGTAATGGCCGCAAATGTATCGATGACACCAACGAATACCCATGTAATGTTAATTATCTAAAAACCATTGGTTTTGGTGGTGATGCCTCTAGAGTTCCTACTCCAGAGGGAGCAGTTGGTATTTGTAATCAAGAATACTCTGGTTGTACCGAATATATTGACCCACTAAGTAAGCATGCAGAAAACTTAATTTATAATCCTGGCGCTTTAGATATTAATAAGGATGGTTCAATAAATATTAATGATAGCTGGATAAAGGATGGTAATTATTATTATCAAGATGTTAAGGTGCAGCCTAATAAGCTTTACACTTTAAAACTTGAAACTAAAAAAACTGAAGATGGTTCCTTGCAACACATAGCTTTTCAGGGAAGAGTTAGCGTTGGTGCGGCTAATACTTTCTATGTTTTAAAAGCTGATAATAAATTGTATAACCAAGGGGAGGGATTTTCTACTAATGATAGGGGTCTACACTATAGCTCTTATGGTAGTAACGAATCAGTTATCTTTTACTCTGGTAATAATAAAACGGTGAGAATTTTTAGAGATGAGGACACAGTTAATGCCGAAGGACTGTTTAAAACTTTAGACATGGACGCCATTCTAAAAGAAGTTATTATTAATTATCAAATAAATTCTAATATTGATAGCACTTCTTGTAATGGGGTTGTTAATACTGACAATGGTTGTGTCTTATTTAATGTTAGATCTCAATCAGGCGCTAGTGGGCTCAAGACCAATGTTTTTGCAGCCGATCTTACAAATGAAGGTAGCGGTCCAGCTTCTTGTAGCGGAGAAAATACTAATTATTGTAATGCTAACCAGGTAATTAAAGCCTCTCCAGACAGAGTCTGTTCTAAATGGTTGTCTTGCCAGACTTATATTGAAGATCCAGTAACTAAAGAAAAGGTTTGTTATTCAATGGGAGAATGCAGTCAGCTAAATGACAAAAATGAGTGTGTAGAGATTTTACCAATGGATCAAACTGTTAGAAACTCCACTCTCACAAGCAATAAAAATGCCACCGGATACTCACTGTTAAATAATTACTATATTGGTGCCATGAAAGAGGTAGGACAGAATACTGAGGCCCATTTTGATTTTGAGGATTCGTCAGTTAATCTCTCATGTGTCAGAAATATTGATGTTAGCGGTGCCTTGATTTCAGAAAAAGATAAAGCCTGTGTATTTGATAAAAATATTAATGATAGCTTAGTGCTTAATCCAAAAGATGCTACCACGGATTATCCAGCTAATGGCAAGGGATACTTAAAGGTTTTGGGGTATTATCAAATTTCGCCAATATCTAAAGATGACAGTATCTCCATTTTCTCTAATCAAGACTATTACATTAACTATTTAATTAACACCAAGGGTTCGGGGCTAAGAGCTAAGCTGATTATTACTGACGAAAATAATAACGTTATTGCCACCTTTGCCGATGCGTCTCCAAATGGTTGGGAGAGAAAAATAAATCAGTTTAAAGTTACCAGTCCAATTACTGAAATTAAGAAAATCAGAATCTATTTATCTTCAAATGCGGTAAATACCAACACTTCTTATGTCTATTTTGATGATATTAATATTGAACCGGTATTAAAAACAAGCAATAATTCTTATATTGCTAAGAGTTGCCGCTTATATCCTAGCGATGATAGCTTAACTTGTACTTCAGCTAATAATAATGTTGTTAAAGATGGTCTTTATGGTTATTGTTTGCAATCAGATCCAATAAATCCTAATGTCTGCTTGATGTGGTATCCAATTGATAAGATTTCCCCAATTACCAAAAACACTCAATCATCTCTAGGTTACTCTGGAAAATTCCCGCTCTATTACTGTTCTGAAGCTAATGGGGATTTTACTTTAGTAGAGAAGAGAGTTGGGGTATTGCACTCCTATGCTGGTATGGAAACTACAAACCCCGGCGAAGTGATTGCTAAAGTAGGTGGTTCATCTGGCACTGGAATCTTCAACAATACTGTAAATTGCTCAAACGTTATTGACTCTATGACTGTAACTGGTGGCGACTGTCGCTGTTTGGGGGATAGTTCTAGTAATTCTTTATGCGGTAGTCCAGATTATGTGGCTATAACCTTCAGAAGAACTACTGGCGAAGGAGATTTTCTAGCATTTAATGGTCCAGAGAGAACACAGTTTATGGTTTATTGTGCTCCTAAAAAAGCCGGGCTTAAAATAGAGACTGAAACAAAAGTGGTGGACTTAAGCCAGTATCACATCAATGCTAACTGCAGAATTACTTTTAAAGAAGGATGGTGGAATTATAATGGTTTATCTAAGCATAATTCAGTCTATTATTCGGCGATTGATTATGATAATGATAACTTTATTACTGAAACTGGTAAAAGTGTATTAGCTGACGTCAATGAATCTAGTAATACCTTAGCAACATCTTTTTCTTCAATTATGGTCATGAATATAAATAATCCAGCGGAGGGTAATTTAAAACACGTCTATAACCAAAATCCTGAGGATGTATATCGTGTCACCTGCAATAGGTTCATTCAAGTGGTTGATAATTCTGGTAAAAATGCTGCTTGGACGGGCAGAACTAGTCGCAACAATATGGCCACCAATACTCCATCATATCTTGGTGGTGCACAAGGATATATTAGAAACAGAGAGGATGTCCCATTTGGGGCCTCAATATTGCCAAATAATTTTGACTTCTTAAATAGTGAAGTTATTCCTTTAAGAAACCAATATTCAAAGAGGATGTCAGAGAGCGTGTTGGCTGGTCGTCCATATAGTTGTACTGGACCGGGCTGTGCTAATATCGGCCAATGTAGTTTAGACCCTAATGTTTTCTGTTTCTATAGGGAAAATGATGAAGATTTAAATAAGCTTAGCTGTTCAGCTGGTGGCAATGGTACTTGTGTGAAGTTATGGGGGGATTTTATTCCTAGCATTATGTCGGCAACTAACTATCTTAATAATATCTTCGCAGAAAAATATGTGGATTATGTGTATAGCTCAAATACCAAGACTTATCAAAGAGATAATAATGTAACCCTATTTAATAAAATTAGCTCATTCGCTATCTGTGACAAGCGTTCTGATGATAGCGGTTTGTGCAAGATTTATCCAATTATAAGTAATGTTAAAATAAGTGGGCAGGGAGTATCTTTTACTCCAAAAAATAAAACTATTAAAATAGAGAAGAGCGGAGTTTATCAGTTAAGTTTTAATACTAAAGTTGATGAAGAGCAGCAGCCACTAAGGCAGATTATTATTAATTGGGGCGATGGCTCTCAAGTTATTACCGGTGTTGATCATAAGCCAGAAACCTCTGATCCTCATACAGTCAGCCATTTTTATCTTGAGGGTGATTATAATGATTTTAATGTTAGCGTTTTTGATAACTGGGGTACTTATAAAAATTTATTTGAGTAGTTCATAGTTTTATTTATTAAAAAAGACGTGTCTTTATAACACGTCTTTTCTGTTATTTTTTAATGAGTCTTATTGAGACTCCGTTCTTTATGTCAGTTACTGGTTTTGAGGAGTTGCGGGTAACGTATGCCCATGGATCTAGTTTAAAAACCTTGCAATATGTCGTTATATTGTCAATTACTTCAATTTGACCATTAGTTAAAAAGTAATCACCTACGTAGTCGTCTCCATTATACCCCATAAATTCACACTCAGATAACCAAGAGGAATAAGCGTTTGAATAAAAGTATCCAGCACCAATTCCACTAAATCCGCTACTATTCACAATTTCTTGATCATAGATGTTTTCATGCATTAATCTCTTTTCCCCAACGTTTGCAATCACCATTCTGGTGAGGGTGGTATCATTATACCCAATGAAATTAACTAACTTTTTGAAGTCGTCTAAACTAGGAATCTTATAACCAGGAATAAATTCCCTAGTTTCATTCCAGAAATAGCCATTATAGTAACCACCATATTGAGCATCTCCGGGTTTAAATATCATTGTTGGTATTTCAGTCCTGTTCCAGTTGTCGTCACACCTACCAGTATAATTGAGGATTCTTATTTTATCCCCATTAGCAAACCTAGTTGTCCTCAAATTGCTTTGTAACCACACCTGGTCCCCGATTCTAACGGCATTATATTTATTGCCATCATAATCAGTGACAATCTCAACTATGGTATTAAAAACTAACTCTTTTTCGCTCGTCCCTTTCTTATTTTTGGCAACTACTTTAAAGAAGTATTGGGTGTCTTTCTTAAGTCCAGGTAAATTATAGGTCATAGTAATACTATCCTCAGTGAATGATATTACTTTTGTAGAGGCATATGTATCATCTCCCTTAGCTTTGTATTCAAACCAAGCCTCGGTTCTCAGGCCGCCAGACTTAAGTCCGGCACTTATTTTTGCAGAAATGAGGGTAATGTCAGTTGCGTTTTTTAAAAATACCGTTGGCGCTTCTTTACTAGGATCATAAAGATCGGGATCATTTTCAATTTCAGTGGGGTCACATCCCCAACATAACATAGCGATGCTTAGAATTATCATTCCGAGAACATCAAATAGTTTTCTTTTCATGGTGTATTCTGTTTTTAAGTTACTTTTTATTAACTAAATTCTGTCACTAATGTTATTTTTTGTCAATATGGATATGTTTTTTCGCCTTTTAGTTTTTTATTTTTCGAAATAAAAAATAAATGTTTTTTTTCTTTTGCCAGAATCTTTTTTTTATAGTAAAATTATAGAGTAAAAGCTGTTAAAATAATTTATTCTTTATGCTATAATTAGATTGAATTATTTTAGCGTTTTTATGGATATTGACGAACAGTTATTAAATAAAAATAAGGATTTTGATGAGCTGGAAAAGGCTGGAGAATTCCGAGCCTCTCTTCGTCAGCCAAGGCAATCAGAACCAAATCCTTCTACAGATTTTAGGCAGCAAGTTAGGGAAAGGCGGGGGCTAAACATTAGCACCGAAAAGAGGGCGGCCGAAATAATTCATCGTGATAGTACGATTAGAAAGTTGACAGATAAGCTACTGCAAGGTGCCTGGCAGAATTTAATTCCTAGTTGGGGTTTAACCTTACTTTGGATAGACATACATGTTTTTTTGAATAAAGTTTTTGGCCCCAAAGTATTTAGAGAATTAGGCGAAGAATGGATTCCGTCAGGTTTAAAAAAACTAGGTGATGAAAAAGGTAAGCAAGCGGTTTCTTTAATTAAAGTTCTTGAGCGATCTGGCTGTGGATGTTTGAATATCGGATGCTTGTTTTTAGTCTTAGGGCTACTTGTCATTATTTCTATAATTGTTGATCCAATTAGTGTGGCGTTAGACATATTCTCTAGTTAGGGATTTTAAATATTTAGTCAGCAGAGTTTAATTTTTCTCAAATGAAGAAAATAAATTTTAAAAAAATAGGCACCAAAAAAAAGATAGTCGTATCTTTATCTTTTTTAGCGGTGCTTTTTTTGTTTGTTAGTCCGGTATCAGCTGGTATAGAATCAGCTGTGGCTAATGTGGTTGGTAACATTATGGATCTTTTGGTTAGGGGGGTGGCTAATATTTTGATTTTAGTGGTAAATCTCTTAATGGATGTAGCTTCTTATAGTGATTTTATTAATGCGGCAGCTGTTTCGCGCGGTTGGGTAGTGGTTCGTGACTTATGTAACATGTTTTTTGTCATTATCCTTTTGATAATTGCTTTTGCCACTATTTTAGGACAAGAAGAGTATGGTGCTCAAAAAATGCTGCCAAAACTAATTATGGCCGCGGTTTTGATTAATTTTTCTAAATTGATTTGTGGGTTAATGATTGATGTGGCTAATGTAGTCATGCTTACTTTTGTTAAAGCTTTTAGTGCTATTGGTGCTGGTAACATGTTGGACATGTTGGGTATTTCTAGCGTTGTGAAGCTTAATACTACTGGCAGGGATGTTAGTTTAAGTTCTGTTGTTGGTGCTTATATTTTTGGTCTTATTTATGTGCTGATTGCTCTAGTGGTTGTGGCAGCTATGCTCGGTATGCTAGTGATGCGGGTGGTGATGATTTGGATTTTAGTAGTCCTTTCCCCATTAGCTTTTTTCTTGCAAGCAGTCCCTGGTAAGGGCGGTTCTTATGCTTCACAGTGGTGGACAAAGTGGAGCAGTAATTTAATCGTTGGCCCAGTGATTGCTTTCTTCTTGTGGCTTTCTTTTGCCGCTTTGCAGACAGATAACGGTAACCCAATTAAAGGATCTTCATCAGGCGATGATGAGCTAACCGCTAGTAACGGTGTTAGTGTCGGCAGTGAAGCGGGAACAGTTGCCGGAATGGCCAGATTTGTGATTGCTATTGGTATGCTTTTAGGAGGGATGAAAATTGCTCAAGATGTTGGCGGTGAAGCTGCCTCAGCTTTAGGTAAAGGATTTTCTAAAGGCAAGGGGTTCTTATTAGGCGCGGGTGCGGCCGCTGGTGGTTTTGCTCTAGCCAGAGGGAAAGCTTTGGCTAACGCTACCGGTCGCGGCGCTAGAAATTTAGCTTTGGGCGGTGTGGCTGGTGTTGCTAGTATCGGCAAGAAAGACCCAATCACTGGCAAATCTACAAGTAAAACAGCCCAATTTGCCCTTAACTGGCGCGATAATTTACAAAATGAGAGAAAAAAGAAAAAAGCCACTCAAAGAGAAGCCTTTCTTAAGAAGATGGGCGTTGGTGGTGAGTCAGCTAAAAATCTGAAAGATGTTGTTGATAATTTTAATTCTAAAATGCCAAAGTCCAGAAAATATAAAGAAGCTAAGGACTTTAATGAAAATTATAAAAATTCTGGGATTAAGGACACCGACAAGACAATCGTGGATAGCTTAAGGACTAAAATGCAAAATAACCCAAACTATACTGAAAACATGTGGACAGATGATGAAAAGGACGCCGTGGCAAGAAGTAAGCAGTATGCAAGTAATGAAAAAACTGTTAATCGAGAAAAGAATAAGCCTTTAGATATTACCGCCAGAGCTTTAAAGAATATGACTGAAAAGTATGACCGAGCGGAAAAGAAGATGGGCGTTATTGCTCAAGATAAAGATTATTTTAGTGGTTTAGGTAAAGGCGGAATTTATAATAAAAAGGGTATTGATGAGAAGCAGAAATTGGAATTAGACATGATGAATACTGGCGATGTTGCCTCTGATGGTTATAAGGCTAGACAAGTACTTATTAATCAAATTAATGGCACAAATGGAGCAAAAAGACTTACTGATGATGAAACTGAAGAAGTGGCTAAACTCATCTCTGCTTATGAAAAAGGCGGTAATGACTCTCTTAACCTCTCTGATGTAAAAACAGCTTTAAATGGTAGAAACTACGATCCTAGTTCATACACAGGCAAAGTCTTAGTTAATTATCGCGATTTTGATGAAAATAAGATGTCATTAAATAAAGGTGAAGGTGAGCTTAAATATGATACTTTCGCAAAAAATTCCTTAAAATCTGCTGGAGAAAGGTTAGATAGAAAAGATGTTTTAGGGGCTAGTTTTGAACAAATAAATAACAAGGCTAGAGAGATGGGGGTTAACATGACTCCATTAGAGATGGCTCCAGCGGCTACTATTGATAACAAAGAACAGTTAAGCAAAATTTCAACTGTCATGGCTAGTTTAATTGATGATGAAATAAGTAAACTACAAAAATCAGTTGATGAAGCTAGTGCTAATAACCCAGTGATTGCCGCTAGTCAACAGAAAATTAAAGATTTACAAGCTGGTTTAAGTGATCTAGATTCAATGCCACAAGGAACGATAGCTGAAAAAGTTGCTTATAATAAAAAGAAGACAGAGATAGATAATCAGATAAAACAAGAACAGGGAGTGATCAACAAAGAACTCTCTTCAAATCCAAATGCCAATAAGATATCGCAGTTGCAAGCTGCTAAGGGTAGATTAGAAAAACAGGATTTATCTAAAATTAAATTACAAAATACTGATATTAGTTATAAAGGAGAAACTGATACTGAGAAAAGGCAAAATTCTTACAACTCCATTCAACATGAAAATATGCATGGAGCTGGCGCCAAGAATGAGGAATTGGTTCATGATGCCAGTGACGCTCTGCAAGAAGCTCGGCTTATCGGTGCTATTCCTGGAACTGGCGGCAAACAATCATATGACACAGAAATTGGTAAAATGATTGCTGGAATGGAATCATTAAAATTTGATCCGAAAAAAATTGAAGAAGCAGTTGTGAAAAAAATTAGTCAGTGGTCTGTTCCTAATGCTCAAAGAGTAATAGAAACAGAAAAAGGGGTTAGGGATTCTCAATCTGGTGTTATTGAAAACAAAGCGGTTAAGAGTAGCGACAGCAGTAAAGAGGCTGTTGGCGAAGAAATTGCTAATGATTGGGGTGGCGAAAATAAGGAGGTTGGGGAAGAAATCGCTAATGATTGGGGAAAGACTTCCTCAATGGCAGAGGACAAATTAGATGCTATCAATGAATCATTGGCAAAGTTAACCAAGGTATTAGAAACAGGCGCTCCTCAAGGCAAGGGTGGTCAGCCGCAAATTAAGAATATCCAAACTAAAATGTCCGTTGAAGATGTTAACTTCTTCCGCCGCATGTTTACCAATCTAGATAAGAAGGTAACTAAGGCTATTGGTAAAAATCCAAAACCACTGAGCGTGATGGCAGCTAGCGAAGAAGCTCAAGATTAGACAGAAAAATAAAAAATAGTTTTATGAAAGAAAGTTATTTAGCAGAATGTTTAGAAAAATTTCATAATTTACCAGAAGTCGCTCAAGAGTTTATCGGTGGCTTTGATGCTTGTCTGGAGATTAAAAAGTTAGAGGAGATTTATAATATTTCTTTATCTTTTGCTGTTATTTTAGTAGCGATTGATGAACTGACTTTAGCTGACTTGCCAGAGTACTTACAATTAAAATTTAAACTAGATTTAGCTAAAGGTGAGGAAGTCGCTAATATTTTAGATGAAAAAATATTTACTCCTGTCTTAGATCTGATTGAAAATGGGGATGAAGATGAGCTAGAAATAGTACCTCAAAAATTATCAGACAAATCACTTTCAGAGAGAAAAGAATTATTATTAGATATTTTTGAAAGTAAAATAGTGCCCAATTTGCTGGCTGACGATGAGTATCTAAGGGACTTAAATGTTGCCATCTTTCTAACGTTTAATGAGGATGAAAATCTAGAGGATAAGGTTGAATCTTTGCTGTATGTTAATCAAGAAAAGATAACGGCTCACCAAATTATTTTAGATGGGCATCCGGCCTCGCCATCAATCGCCAACTGGCTTAAAGATTTTATTAAACAGTATGGCAGCGATTTATTCAATGAAGTGACACTGGCGGAGTATCTAACCCAATCACTAAATATTAGACAATTGAAACCAGAAGAAAAAGATCTTATTAGAAAATTGTTAAAGTTATATCGTAATTTAGTTTTCTTTCCAGAAAGTATGGATGGAATATTGATGGATGAGTGGGAGATATTCCCGGTAAATAAAAAAAATCCGGATTCACTTAGTGTTACTAAAGAAAAAGTAATCGAAGAAAAAGAGTCAATTATATCAACTAAGCAAAAAACAATCCTTGATCTACAAAAAAGCCTGACAAAATATCCGCCAAGCAGTTTAGAGTATAAAGCAATTTCTCAAGAAATTAATAGACTTAACCGCTAGTAATTACCATGTTTGATTATTTACAAAAATTTAATAACCTCCCTGAAAATTTACGAAACAGTGTTTCTTCTGAGGCGGCGATGGCCGTCATTTCTGAGTTGGAAAAAAAATACAAAATAGACTTAGCCTCTACGGTAATGAAAGTGATGATTAAGAGTGTCCCCTTAACGGATTTACCAACTTATTTTGTGTCTGATTTTTCTTTAAACGCGGAGGAAGCTAAAAAGTTAACTGCCGATCTTAAAGAAAAACTATTTTTTACAGTCGCTAATTATTTAGGTTATAACCCATCCTACTCTACAGTGCTTCCTAAAATGACGCCGGTTTCAAATCTGGCAACTGAGATTAAGTCAGAAAATGATTATTATTTAGAAGCTGATAAAATAATTAAAAACTCTGGTGTCACTTTTACTGGTTCAGAGCTTAATATTAGATTAAGAAATATTTTATTAACCTATTTAAAAGGAGTAAGAAGCCGGGTGGATGTTCGTTTAGCCCTTAGTAAGGATATTATCTCTGGTGGACTAGGTTTAAGTCATCAAGTAATTGATAAAATATTTAAATTAGGTGAGGGATTTGTATTAAAAAATAACCACCAATCAAAAGAAATTAATCCAGTTCAGCCAAAGAGAGAAATAAATAAAGAGGCGCTAGAAAAAGTAAGACAGGCTTATGAGAAGAATGAGCCCCTAAAAGATGCGCCTTATAATCTGCAGGAAGCTATTAAAAACAAGCAGCTAAAAGAAGCGGAGGTTAAATTAAATTTACCACTTAACGATGATGCTTTTTTGCCAGCTCCAAAGTTAGCAGATAAAAAATTATTAGAAGCGCCAGACAAGAAAGATTTAATTAGCGTTGGCGATTCGACTGGCCCCGTAGAAAAGGTTTCTGAAATGACCCCACCTACAGTGATTGCTCAGAATAATCAAGTAATTAAAAAAGTTGCTGATGATATAAAAGAGGTTTTAAAAATAACACCCCCAACAATTATCACAAAAAAAGAAGTCCCAGCAGAACCCAAGAAAATAGAATTTAAAATCAATCGTCCGCCGGAGAAAAAGCCTAGTGTCGTCGCTAAAATATTAAAACCGCTAGAAGAGTCTAAAAAAGAAGTTGTAGCAAGTAGCCAAGCTTTAGAGGAAACAGTGAAGCCCCAGTCAATAATAGCTAAAAGGAATGAAGTTGTCTTAGAAACTCAGAATAATACTAAAAAGCAAATAGTTGCAGAAAAGCCGCAACCGCCAAAAAATCAGCCATTAGTCTCAGATATTCAACCACCCAGAACAATGGGGCCGCTTGATGAGTTGCGTTATCTTGATGTCACTAATTTTCGTCGTTTAGGGGCGTCTCCTCTAGAAGCAACTGCCAAAGTTGAAGCCAAAATTAAGCTACTAGAGAAAGATGGTTATGATCTGATGATTAACGGCGTCCTTGCTTGGCGCGATAGCTTAGTAAATTCTCTTTATGTAAAGATGGGACAAGAGGCCCTTAATAAGGAAATCGCTTTAAAACAGTGTGCTGATAATTATCAAAAAGCTAAGGCTAGTAATTTTCTGTTTTGGGAGGAGATAGAGGCTATTATTGCTTTAAATAACCGCTTAATGTTTTAGTATATGCAACAGTTTACGGTTCCACAATTTATTGATGTTGAAGATAAAATTATTGGGCCAATCACTGCCAGACAATTTATCATTTTTTTAGTGGCGGCGGTGGTTATCGCTATTTTTTACAAACTGTTTGATTTTTCTTTATTTATTGTTCTTTCGGTTATAATTTTTATTTTAGCAGTTCTATTTGGCTTCGTGAAAATTAATAGCCGCCCTTTTCATTTCTTTATGTTAAATATTATTCAGACTTGGCGTCGCCCAGTTATTAGAGTTTGGAACAATCGTTTAGCTCCAGAGATTAATGAGGAAAAGATTCCCACTATAAAGTTTGATTCTACTAGATCAACTAAAGAATACTACGAAAAATCAAAACTAGCGGAATTATCTTTAATTGTTGATACTAAAGGAGAATATAGTGGTACTTATAATGATGAAAGTGATTTTGAAATAATTAACTAGCTTATGCCTGAAAAGAAACTAAATCAAAATAATGTTAGCGCTTCAACTCAAGAGTATTTAGACATTGCTGAGATTAAAGATGATGTGGTAATTATGAAAGATGGTACTCTAAGAGCCGTGCTTCTGGTTTCTAGTATTAACTTTGCCCTAAAAAGCGAAGATGAGCAGAACGCGGTTATTGATTCTTATGTTCGTTTTTTAAACAACTTAAGCTTTACTTTACAAATTGTAATTCAATCTAGGGAATTAGATATTAATGGTTACCTGGAATATTTAAGTGGCAAGGAAAAGGAGCAGACTAATAAATTATTAAAAGCGCAGACTAGAGAATATACTGAATATGTTAAAGAGTTAACTTCCTTAGGCAAAATCATGAATAAACGTTTTTACGTTGTTGTCCCTTATGATCCAGCTACTGATAGACATAAAGGATTCTTTAGTTCTTTTAAGGATGCTATTCGTCCTGCTAACATGATTATTTTAAAGGAGAAGATTTTTAGAAGATATCAGGAAATGTTAGAGCGCCGAATTGATAGTGTTGCCGGAGGCTTGGAATCTATGGGGGTGGCTGTCAGTCGCTTAGAAACTCAAGATTTAATTGAGTTGTATTATAGGACATATAATCCTGAAACTGCTAAAAATCAAAAGTTGGTTGATCTAAACAAACTAAGAGTAGACCTATGATAGATTTTAAAAAAGAAGACAATCAAAAAAAGATTGGGCTAAATTCTAACATTAGTGAGTTAGTCCCCAAACCTAAAGAACCGGCGATTGGTTTAAGTTTTGATAGTGAAAAAGATAAAATCATTATTGAAGAAGAAAAGGCCTTTAGAAGAGGTGTTCTGTCTGTTCGTGATTTAATTTCCCCAGCCAGTTTAAAGGCTGAAGCTAAACACTTGGTTTTAGGTAATAAATTTGTTCGTACTATTTTTGTAGTTGGTTATCCCCGTTATATTAGTGTCGGTTGGTTTGCTCCGATCATTAATTTAAACTTAACTTTTGATGTCTCCATGTTCTTTTATCCAGTCAAAAGTTCTATTATTTTAAAACAACTACAAAATAAAGTTGGTTCTATTGGCGCTCAGATAATCTCGGATGCGGAAAAAGGAGCGGCTCGTGATCCACTTCGCGAAACCGCTTTACATGATATTGAATATTTAAGAGACGCTTTAACGCAGGGCACCGAAAAATTCTTTCAATTTTCTCTTTATATCACCCTGTATTCTGAAAATTTAGAGGAACTTGATAGGATGAGCGACCAAGTTGAAGATATTTTAGGTTCCCGTTTAGTTTATTCTCGCCGGGTTTATTTTCAGTCAGAACAAGGCTTTAATTCCACCCTACCAGTTGGCAATGATGAACTCTATATTACCTTTAACATGAATTCTTCACCCATTGCCTCATCTTTCCCCTTTATTTCCAGTGAGCTAACTAGTGATAAAGGTATTTTATATGGTATTAATCGCCATAATAATAGTTTAATTTTGTTTGATCGTTTTTCTTTGCAGAATGCTAACTCAGTAGTTTTTGCGACTTCCGGTGCTGGTAAAAGTTATGCCATTAAACTAGAGGTTCTTCGTTCGCTGATGCTTGGTAGTGATGTGATTGTGATTGACCCGGAATATGAATATAAACACTTAGCGGAAGCAGTTGGTGGCACCTACATTAATATTTCTTTAGCTTCAGAAAACAAAATTAATCCTTTTGACTTACCGCGTTCAATTGGCGGAGAAGCTAAGCCTAAAGATATCATCAGAAGTGCGGTTATTACCTTAAAAGGCTTAATGAGACTCATGCTTGGGAAGTTAAATTATGATGAAGATTCAATTATTGATAGAGCACTACTTGAAACTTATGCTAAAAAAGATATTACTCCGGATTCTGACCTATCTAATATTGAACCGCCAATCATGAGTGATTTTGAGCAGGTTTTAGAAGGGATGGAAGGTGGAGCCGATTTAGCTTTGCGTTTAAAAAAATATACCGAAGGTACTTTTGCGGGTCTACTAAATAATCCTACTAACGTGGAGATGAATAATCAAATGGTGGCTTTTTCGGTAAGAGACTTAGAAGATGAACTTCGTCCGGTAGCAATTTATACAATTGTTAATTATATTTGGAATGTGGTTCGCAGTGAAACTAAAAAGAGAATTTTAGTAATTGATGAGGCGTGGTGGATGATGCAACATGAGGATTCTGCTAAATTTATTTTTGCTTTAGTAAAACGTTGCCGCAAATATTACTTGGGTGTTACTACTATTACTCAGGATGTGAACGACTTTTTAACCTCTCCTTATGGACAGGCTATTGTTAACAACTCTTCTTTACAGATATTACTTAAACAGTCTCCGGCTGCTATTGATTTGGTTCAAAAAACTTTCTTATTAACTGAAGGTGAAAAATATTTGCTTTTAGAGTGCGGTCTTGGCGAAGGGATATTCTTTGCTGGCAATAAACATGTAGCTATTAAAATTGTCGCCTCTTATTCGGAAGATCAGCTAATTACTTCAGACCCTCGTCAGTTACTAGAAATTGCTGAGGCTAAAAGACAGTTTGAAGAAGCCCAAAAAAATAAAGATAATTAATTAATAAATATATGATGGAAGATAGAAAAAAGGTAGGCTTATTAATTATTGTCATTGCAATTTTGATTCTTATTATTATTGTGGTGATGGTTCTTAAGAAAGCGCCTCAAAGTGTTGATGGTCCTATTGCTACTTCAACCCTTGAAGAAGTTTTACCAGATAGCGGAGCGCCAACTACTACTCCGGGTGACGCCCCTCGTAATTACCAGCTTTATGATGTATCTAAAGAAGATCCATATTTAGTTGGGGTAAATGATGCGGCTAAGTTATCATCTTCTTTTGCTGAAAGATTAGGATCATTTTCTAATCAATCAGATTACAGCAATATTACCGATTTAAAGATCTTTATGACCGAAACAATGCGTGATTGGGCTGATGATTATGTTGCTGATTTAAAATCTCAGAAATACAGCGGTGAATATTATGGTATTACTACTAGAACGCTAACCACTAAAGTAATTAGTTCCAGCGAAAATAGTGCTAAAATTGAGGTAACCACCGAAAGAAGAGAAACTCGGGCCGATGCTCCGGGCGATGCTTATCAACAAAAAATGACTTTAGATTTGATAAAGAGTAATAATGAATGGTTAGTTGACGGTGCTTATTGGGAAAAATAATTTACGGAACCCTCTCCTTCCTTTTTCTATATGTCAAATATTAAAACAATTTACGTCTGTTCAAATTGCGACGCCCAATTTCCCAAATGGAGTGGGCGTTGTTTAGAGTGTGGTTCTTGGGGTACTTTAGGTGAGTCTGTGATAGATAAAAAAGAGGAAATAAAAAATGAGACTATTTCTAAAATATCAGGTGCTAATTTAATTAACTTAAAAAAAGTTGACACCCTAAATTTAACCAGGCTGGAGACGGGGATTTTAGAGGTTGATCGTGTTTTAGGTGGTGGCCTGGTTCCTGGGTCTTTGGTAATTTTAAGTGGCGAGCCGGGAATTGGTAAATCAACTTTAGTCGCTCAGATTGCCAACGCTTTAGCTAAAGATAAAAACGTAATTTATGTCAGCGGCGAAGAATCAGCTGCTCAAGTAAAAGATCGTCTAGTGAGGTTAAATTGCTCCTTAGATAATTTAAGCTTTATTGGTGAGACTAATGTGGAAAAAATTATTAGTTCACTATTAAAAGCAAAACCAGATTTAGTGATTATTGACTCTATTCAAACAGTTTATTCCTCTTTAATTCCGTCTGAGGCGGGCAGTATTAACCAGATTAGGGCCGGGGCACTTAAGTTTTTAGAAGTGGCTAAAGAAAATAATATTGCCTTTATTTTAATTGGTCACATTACTAAAGACGGCCAAGTAGCTGGACCTAAATCTCTAGAACACATCGTTGATACAGTTCTTTATCTAGAGGCAGAAAACAATAACAATTATTGCTTGTTAAGAGCCAGTAAGAATCGTTTTGGCTCAGTTAACGAGCTGGGTGTGATGGAAATGACTGGTAGTGGCTTTAAAGAGGTTTTAAACCCCAGTTTGGTCTTTATAGACGCTAATTTTGCCAATTTGGCTGGTTCAGTGATTGGCTGTGTGGTTGAGGGTAGTCGTTCTTTTTTAGTAGACATCCAATCGCTGGTTTCTAAAACAGTATTTGGTTACCCGCAACGCAAAACCAGCGGCTTTGATCTTAATCGCCTCCAGGTTTTATCAGCGGTTTTAAGCAAGAGAACAAAAGTTAATTTAAGCAGCCAGGATATTATTTTAAATATTGTTGGCGGACTAAGACTTAACGATCCCGCTCTTGATTTAGCAGTTTGTGCAGCGATTATTTCTTCATATAGCAATAAAACATTTGACCGTCAGACTCTAGTCCTGGGAGAAGTTGGCTTAGGTGGTGAAATTAGGGCGGTCTCTAGAATTGAACAGCGCTTAGCGGAGGCCGAAAAACTTGGCTTTAAAGAAGCAATTATTCCTAATGTAGAAGTGAAAACTAAAAAAATAAAGCTCGTTAAGATAAAAAATCTGGCAGAACTAGTGGAATTTATTAAGTAAAAAAAGAAGACTAATCGTTATGATTAGTCTCTTTTTTATTTTTTAGGCCGACATTCTGCGCCGGTCTTGTTTTCTTTTTTGGTGTTCTTTTAATTCAGCTTTTCTCTTTAAAGAAATCATTTCAATCTCTTTACTGATAAAACTATAATACTTCTCATCTTCCGGATTTGTGCTGGGAAGAATTTGTTGGATAGTAACGAACTTATTAAGTTCATCTATCCAGATTCTTACTGTTCCGATGTAAGTGATTTGTAAGCGGTCAAAATTTGCCGTTACAATTGCACCATCTTTCATGATGCATTTGATTTTTTTGTAGCTAGGCGTACTACATTCAAAATCAAAGTAGCCTCTTTTTTCAATTTCAGCCATGGGATATAAATTTAAAGGTTCAACATACTAAATATCTACTAAAATTTTACCCTCAAGACAGGGGTTTGTCAAACTAAAAATAGTATGCTAATTTTATTAAAATATGACAGATTTGGAACTAAAATACTTAAAATCAGAAGAAGGGCAAGCAGCTTATAATGCTCACTGTTTAAAAAGCGATCAGGAGCTGGAGCTTTTAATTTTAAAGGATAAAGGAGCTAGTCCTTATTTTGGTAGTTTAGTTTCTTTAATTAAATTGCGCCGCAAGGCAGCTGGTAAATTCAGTCGCAATGAGGAAATGTTTTTTACTTCTTTAAGTTTGGAGCAAGCCACTAGTGAAAGAATCGCTCGTTACATAGCTAGTCGTTTTAAAAAAGATTGGACGGTAATGGACCTAACTTGTGGTTTAGGGGCAAATGCTATTTTCTTGGCTGACCAGGTTAAAAAAGTAGTTGCGGTTGATTTGGAGGTGGAAAAGATAAATTGTGCTAAAGAAAACGCCTTAGTTTACGGTGTAGATGATAAAATAGAATTTATTGTTGGTGATGCTTATTTGAATATCAAAAAAGTTGATGCTTTCTTCTTAGATCCCGCTCGTGACCGAGAAGGGGCTACTAAAACGCGCTCTATTTTAAATTCCAGTCCAGCGCTACTGGAAATTCTGCCTAAGTTATTTGAAATTACTAAGAATGTAGCGGTTAAGATATCACCAGCTTTTGATTATGAAGAATTAAAGTTATTACCCCTGGAACCGGAAGTAGAGGTTATTTCAGAAGATAATAATTGCAAGGTGGCACTGCTTTGGTTTGGCGATTTGAAAACTGCTGCCAGGCGAGCGACTGGTTTTAAGAAAGATAAAAATTTTTCGGTTATTAATTCTGAAAAGATAGAACCAGTTGAAATATCTTTACCTCTTAAGTACTTATATGAACCAGATAAAGCTATTTCCAAAGCTCATTTAATAGATGAGGTGGCGCATAGTTTTTCTCTTAAGAAGCTAGATTACAATTTATCTTTTTTAACCGGTAATGAATTAATGAATGATTCGCAAAATATTTTCAGAAAATTTTTGGTTTTAAGTTCTGGTCAGTTTACCTTAAAGCAATTTAAAAAATTTATTAAAGAACAAAAGATTGATCGTGCGGAAATCATTACCAAGAATTTCAGGATGACCGCTGATGATATTAGGAACCGTTTAAAAATTAAAGAGGGCGGGGAGTATAATTTAATATTTCTAGGTCTAAAAAATCAAGAAAAATACTTTATATTAGCCAAAAAAATAGAGAGCGAATAAACCTCAGTGTTGACTCAATTGACAAATGCTATTAAATATGATATAATATCTTTACACTATTAGTACGTAAACAACTAAAATCTATATATCATGGAAAAAATCAAATTTTTTTTAAGAGAATTGAATTGGAGAAAGACGTGGATTTTTATTAAATGGAGTACCGTTGGGGTTGGCGCTTTAAGTGCTGCCTGGATGGTCATTTCCTTAATCTACCTCCTTGTTTTGGGAGGCTGGGCAGCAGAAGGAACAACAAGTTTATCTGGACTCGATTCTTGGAGTCAAGCTTTCGTTTCTTTTTCCAAGTTAAGTTTTTTCCAAATTTTGATATTAATTTCTCTTATAGTTCTTTCTATTGATTTCATTTTAAATGAAAACAAGAAAAAAGATTTAAAAGAAAAATTTGGAAAATGGACCATGGAATTCTTCTCCGCTAAACCTGGAGAAGAGTAAAAAATATAAAAAACAAGGACTTTCGTAATGAAGGTCCTTATTTTTTTTATTCCATTTATTCTAGATGGATTTTATTTTCCCACTCCCCCAGCTTCATTTTAATGACTGGGTGTTTTTTTAAATCAGGATCTTCTTTAATGATTGCGGTGGCTTCATCACGCGCTTTCTTGATTAATTCATAATCAAATAGAGAAGCAATTTGTAATTCATCAAAACCACTTTGAACTACTCCATATAAATCACCGCCACCGCGAAGCTCTAAATCTATTTTTGCCAGCTCCATGCCACTATTATTTTTAACCAACGCTTCTAGTCTTTCTAAGGTTTTAGAACTACTATTATCAGAACTAGGAACTAAAAAACAATATGATTTTAAATCGCTGCGTCCGACTCGACCTCTAAATTGGTGTAGTTGTGATAGGCCAAAGCGTTCAGCCCCCTCAATAATCATAATGGTGGCGTTAGGGACATCAACACCAACTTCAATTACGGAAGTGGCCACCAGTATTTGTATTTTATTGTTTAAGAAGTCAGTCATAATAACTTCTTTTTCTTTGGCTTTCATTTTTCCGTGCAGCAGCCCCACTTTAAACTCTTTAAAAATGTCAGTTTGCAATTTTTCAAACTCAAGTTTAGCTGATTTAACGCCTAACTTATCAGACTCATCAATTAATGGGCAGACAACATAAACTTGGCGCCCCGCTTTTATTTCCTGGCGGATAAAATCATTCATCGTTTCGCGATTTTTTTCTTTAACTATTTTAGTGGTAATTGGCTGCCTACCACTGGGCAAACTTTTAATTAAGGATAAATCTAAATCGCCGTAGATTGCCAAGGCTAGTGATCGTGGAATTGGTGTTGCGGTCATTGACAGAAAATGCGGTGCCATCTTATCCTCTAAAGAAATAATTTTATGCCTTTGTTTAACTCCGAAACGGTGTTGTTCGTCTACAATAGCTAGTCCTAAGCGAGGAATTTTTATTTTGTCTTGAATTAAAGCGTGAGTGCCAATAATTAAATCAGCACCGACAAGTAAATCTTTTTTGTCGGCCTTAAAATTACTAGTCTTTTCACCGGCAGTAATTAAAGCAATTTTTATTTGATAGTTTTTTAAAAATTTTAAAGCTGTTTGGTAATGTTGTTTAGCTAAAATTTCTGTTGGCGCCATTAATGCCCCCTGTTTATTATTTAAAAAGACATTTAGAAAAGCAATTAGAGCAACTAATGTTTTACCGCTACCAACATCACCTTCTAACAAGCGAGACATTGGTGAGCTCTTTTCCAGGTCTTGTAATATTTCCCAAGTAGCTTTCTTTTGGTCAGCAGTTAAATTAAAAGGCAGGCCTTTTACAAAATTTCTAGTTTCTTTTTCCTTAAAATTAATTATTGGAGCACTTAAGTTTTTTAATTGTCTTTTAATACTCTGTGATTTTATTTGGCGCAAGAATAATTCGGTAAAAGCCAGCCTTTTCTGACTGGCTAAAATATCTTGATTATTTTTAGGGAAGTGAACCTTACTAAGGGCGGATGCTAAATCAATTAAGCCTAAATTTTTTCTTAAAGATTCTGGTAGCCAATCATCTACTTTTTGGGCTAGTGGCAGCACTTGTTTAATAAAATTTCTCAACTGTTTTTGGCTTAGCTTTTCGGTGCTATGGTAGTTTGGCACCAAGCCTTGGGTGTTTGCTAGTATTCCTTGAGTAATTTTTTCATAATTGGGCGAAACCATTTCTAGTTGTCCATAATTTTCCCTCACCTTACCAGCCAGAGAAACCCGATCGCCAACCTTTAAATTTCTAGCAATGAATGCTTGGTTAAACCAAATTACTTTTAGATAAGCAGAATCATCAAAAATTAAAGCTTCAGTGATTTGCATCCTCTTTTTAAAACTTCTCTTATTCTGGATTAAATCAATTGTGCCAATGACATTGGCTGCTTCACCATCTTTTAAGCTAGCGATATTCTTTTTAGCAGAAAAATTATCATAGCGAAAAGGTAAATAAAATAACAAATCCCCGGCTGTTTTCAGGCCCAGCTTTTTCAAATTAGCACTATTTATTTTACCGACCCCCTTAAGTTCAGAGATGGGGGTCTTTAAAGTAAGCATACTGCTATTATAACACAAAAAAATATCGCCACTAAGGCGATATTTATAATTATACTGGTGTCCCCGCTAGGAATCGAACCTAGATTACAAGCTCCGCAAGCTTGCGTTCTATCCATTAAACTACGGAGACCTTAAAAGTCTCCCCTTATTAAATCATAGTTTTAGTATTCTAGTCAACTGTTCGGAAGTTGGCGGGTTTAGTCGTTCTAAATCTTCGTCTAAGTATCTAAGAAGATAGTTTCTAATAATAATTGGATCTTGATCTTCTAGGTGAATTGATAAGCGTGGGTAAATAAAGCTGTTCTTAAATTCAATATAAATATTTTTAAAATCAATATTTGGTTTGTAAATAACAGAGAAGTTTTTAATTAAATCGTAGTCGTAGAATTTATGGCCGATAGTGATTCCTTCAGGACCTAATTCAAAGTCAATTAAACGAGGATTTTGGCCATCACGGATAATCATAATAATAGCGGAGAGGATTAAAATAATAGCAAAGATGAAATTAGAATTTGATCCTAAAAAAACCGGTCGCCATTTTACAATCTCAAAGAAACAGAAAAACAAGAATACTAACATAGTAATCCCTGCCAGAATATACCAATTACGGTTTCTTTCAACTACCTCAAATTCGGGAATTTGCCATTTTAAGCTCTCTACTTTGTTATTTTCCTCCATATTTTTATGGTTATAAAAACAATAAGTCGTAAATTGACAAGCCAGACTTATTTTTATATAGTTATATAGTTATTATAACACAAAATAATAAAGAGTTGGAGAGGTGGCCGAGAGGCTGAAGGCGGCAGGTTGCTAACCTGTTATAGGAGTCTAACTCCTATCCAGGGTTCGAATCCCTGTCTCTCCGCAGTAAAGCAAAAATAAGGTTATTGCCTTATTTTTTGGTGTCTAAACGTTCCAAAGATGGAAGGGGTGTAAGTAAAAATATTTTAGCTAATATTTATAACAATAAATATAATTCCAAAGCAAGCATTTTTGACATATCCCATTAAAAATGTTATAATTTATTTATTAAAAAGGTTTTAAGAAAAAGCAAATTATTACATATGAATTTTGAACAAGACTTGGTAACAAAAAATAATTCATCAGAAAAACCAAAACCAGAAAAACAAACAATTACTCGGAATGAAAATCTTGATGATTTGTCTTCCGTTGATTTAGAAAAAGAACAGCAAATAATAAAAAAAGAGGACGCTATCAAACTCGCTGAAATAAGAGCCTCTCTCGGCTCGGAAAAATTTAATCCAAATATAGAAACACAAAAATATTTAAAAAACTACTTAGAGTTAGACGATAGTGATATTGAAAGATTGGAACTGCTAAAAGCAAAAGATTTGCCAACAAATTATCAAAAACAGTTCGAAGCGCTTAATGATAAGCGATTAGGTGATACAAATATTGCCATAATTCCAGATGATTTATGGGTGAAGGGTGGTCAACCATCAGAATCGGACGCTGAAAATAATATAATTTTAATAAAACAGAGTTATTTCGAGACAAAAGAAAATCCTGATGAAATTGCTTGGATGGTTCACGAGTTAACACATTGCCAAACCTTTTTAGACTCCGCAACCCCAGAAGATTATCAAAAGAATATGGAAAAATTTGCTTTTGATGATTTAAAAACGGAATATTCTTATCCTAATAATCCAGTTGAACAAGCGACTTTTACAAAACAATTCCAATTTTTAAAAGAAGAGGGAAAAAATAGAGAGGATATTGTTAAAATGATTAGTAATTATTATCACGAAGAAGATTTACCATTTTTTAATAGAATATTAGATACGGTTTATAAATAATTATTTTATAACCATTCCAACTACATCCCACCCTCTCCGCAGTTTACAAAATAGCAATAAAATGCTATTTTGTTTTTATATAAATAATTTAAATAAAAATTTATGAATTTTGAATCAAATGTTAATTCAATAAAACAAGAACAAAAATCCGAGGGCACTAAAAAAGAAAATTTAAATTTAGACCAAAAAGACACTGAAGAAAATAATACTGAAAGCCAAGAAATGGCCGATGGTATTGTGAATAATTGTTTAAATCAGATGAAGACTGGAGAAGACATTGCTGTTGCCTTGAGAAATATTAGCCAAGAAGCATTAGATAAAGGGTTAGAGCAGAGGGAGTTAGGATGGCAGAAGGCATTAAATTTAGATGCTATATCACAAAAATTTGATTATTTAGAAAATGCTTCCGATGAAAAAGTGGAAGAAGAATATTTAAAATATTTTGAAAGTCAGAGTAGTAATTTGTTTTTAGGTAGAATTTTAGTATCTTTAGATTCTGCATCAACAAAAACGGGATTTTTTAATGTATATAATAATAGACCTTCAGAATTACCACAGAGTATTTTAAAGTCAGCTAAAATAGTTGAAAAGTTGTTAGATGCTTCTAAAAGAATTAAAAAAAGGCAGGAAAATTTGGATTAATTTTTAAATCAAATTATAATGCACGAGAATTTTATTTATTAAATTTTTAAATAATCACCAAAAAGCCTTGCTGTGCTTGCCAAAATTACGGTTCCAGTCCGAGGTGGTCCGCAGTTAGAAAAAAGGTAGCTTTAATAGGCTACTTTTTTGTTTATATATGGTGAGGGTGTTACTGTTGGATAGAGTGAGTAAGCCGAACTAGCTAATAGTCAACAGATAGAAGTCAATCTTTATTAGTGAGTTTTTAACAAGAAGGCGATGAAGTGATTAGGTTGACAGTTGACAGTTAACTGTCAACTATGTATACTGTTTATATATGAATACAAACTCTTCAAAAATAGTTAAGTATATAAAAGATAAAAAACACGTATCAGCTAATGAATTAGTTGACTATCTTGGTATTAGTAGACAGGCCTTATTTAAGCATCATTTAGCAAAACTAATAGATGACCGTGTCTTGTTAAAAAGTGGGCGTCCACCTAAAGTATACTATTCTATTGCTGTGCCCATAAAATCTGAGACTAATCAGGATGATTTTAATATAGATGATGAAATAAAAAAAATAATTACCAGAAATTTTTTAATGATCACTCCATCAGGCGAGAGAAAAGAGGGGGTTGATGGTTTTAAATATTGTTGCCAAAAAAATAATTTGCCGCTAGAAAAAACTGCCATAGAATACTTTAAAACATTTAAAAAATATGAAAGATACAAAAAAGATGGACTTATTGATAGTGAGGAAAAATTGAAAAAAACCTTTAAGGATATTTTTATTGATAAATTATTTTATATTGATTTTTATAGTATTGAAAGATTTGGAAAAACAAGATTAGGGCAACTTCTTCTTTATGCCAAACAAAGTCAAAATAAAAGATTAATGCAGGAGATTATTGAGATAATAAAGCCAGACATTGGTAAAATTATTAAAAAATTTAAAATTGATGGGGTTGGCTTTATACCGCCAACCGTAAAGAGAGAAATGCAATTAATGAAAGTATTAGAAAAAGGCCTGAACCTAAATTCTAGAAAACTTGAAATTATTAAGATTAAGACTGCTGTAGCCGTACCGCAGAAAACTCTAAATAAATTGATAGATAGAGTTGAGAACGCTAGAGACACAATTATTGTTCCAAATAGTTCTTTTTTTAATAATATATTATTAATTGATGATGCAGTTGGTTCGGGCGCGACTTTAAATGAAACAGCTAAAAAAATTAGAGAAAAGAAAATGTGCAAAGGGAAAATCATTGGTTTAACCATAACCGGTAGTTTTAATGGTTTTGATGTCATTAGCGAAGTTTAAGAAAAATAAGGCTGATAACCTTATTTTTTTAAACATTTTAATTATATTACAAAGAAAATTTATAAAAAAATTAAATAAATTTAAATATTTATTTAATTTATGTTATACTAAATTTGTAATACAAACTAAATAAAAAATTATGAAAAAATCTATAACCATTTTGGTTTTTGGAGTGCTTTTTCTGTTGACAGCGGTCAACTTTGTTAAAGCGGATCCTAGTAAGCCAACTATTAACTCTTTTTCTGTGCCTAGAACTTCTTCTTCTTCAACGGTTCCGGTAAGTATCAGTGCTTCATCTAGCGCAGCAATTACTGGCTATTTGCTAAGCGAATCAGCTGAAGCTCCTGTTTTGGAAGATGAAAATTGGCAGGAATCTGCTCCAACTGAGTATACTTTCTCTAGCGTGAATGGTACGACTTTATCTTCTTGGGAACAGAAGGCTACCTCAACTCAATGGATGGCCTTAACTGGCTCAGCTGATGGTAGTAGATTAGCAGCAGTAGAAAATGGTGGCTATATTTATACCTCTTCTGATGGCGGCGAAACGTGGATTCAGAGGACCGAAGCTGGTTCAAGGAGTTGGAAAGATATTACTTCTTCGGCAGACGGCATGAAGTTAGCTGCCACAGCTGGTGCTGGCTATATTTATACCTCTTCTGATGGCGGCGAAACGTGGACCCAGAGAACCGAAGCTGGCTTTAAAAATTGGGGAATAATTACTTCTTCAGCTGATGGTATAAAATTAGTCATGGCTGCACCTCTTGGCAATATTCATACCTCTAACGATGGTGGTGAAACTTGGGTTGAAAGAATATTTGATAGTAATAGAGGTTGGAAAGAAATTACCTCTTCAGCTGATGGTATGAAATTAGCCGCTTTAGCCAGTAGTGATATTTATACATCTTCTGATGGTGGAGAAAACTGGATTAAGAGACCAAGTTTTGGTCTTATGTCTTTAGACTCAATCGCTTATTCAGCTGATGGCTCAAGATTAGTAGTTACCCAAAGTCAGGGGTCTGTTTATATTTCTGATGACGGTGGAGAAACTTGGCTTGCTAGTGGAGAAACTAGATATTTAGGCCCAATAGCTATTTCTGGCGATGGAGAAGTTATCGTGGTTGGCGGCAGAGTAGACTCCAGCTATATGTATATTTCTATTTCTACTGATGGCGGGGATACTTGGACAACAAGAGAAGAAGAAGGAGGAATTCCTTGGAGTTTGTTATTTATTTCTCAAGATGGGCATAAAGTCATGGCGGCAATCAAGTATGATCCACATTTTATTTATATGTCTGAGCGAGGTAATAGTTTGCATGCTTGGGTAAAAGATGCTAATGACCAGATATCCTCTTTAACAACAAAATCTTTTGCTACTGTGCTAATTGATGAAAATGCGCCAGCTATAACATCATTTACTGCTCCAGAAAACTCCGATTCTTTAGTTATTGATATAGAAATAAATGCTGAGGATGATAATCAGGTTACTGGATATATGATTACCGAATCAGCAGAAGCCCCTGCTTTAGATGATGAAAATTGGTCCTTTGTAAATCCAGCTGTTTGGATTTTAGAATCTGGTACTCCTATGGGGACAAGAACTCTATACGCTTGGGTAAAAGACGGAATTAATATCTCTACACAAGCAACTAGTACTATAGCAGTAGACTTATTACCAGTTGTAGATTCTTTTAGTATCCCAGCTTCTTCCACCTCCCTAACTGTGCCAGTTAGCTTAACCGCTTCTGATGATGGTTCAATAACTGGTTATATGTTAACTGAAAATGCTGATAGGCCCGAAGCTGACGCTTCTGGATGGCTAAGCTCAATTCCAACTAGTTATACTTTCCCAGCAGTTAAAGCCTCGCTTCCAAATAATTGGAATCAGCGTATTGTTGATGAAGATGCTTGGTGGACGTCAATTGCCGCTTCAAATGATGGTAATAAAATAGTAGCGGCCTCTTATGGAGGAAATGAGGCACAAGATGGTTATATATACACATCAACTAATAGTGGGTTAGATTGGACAGCAAGAACTAATGCGGGTAGGAGAAATTGGATAGGGGTCACTTCGTCAGTTGACGGTAGTAAGTTAGCGGCGGCTGGATTAGATAACGAAAACTATGGCTATATCTACACTTCAACTAATAGTGGTCTTACTTGGACAAAGAGGTATAGTGCTGGTAATCGTGCCTGGACCGCTATTGCTTCATCTGATAGTGGCGATAAATTAGTTGCCACTGCCTATACACTTGATAGTGATAATGATTATGCTGAAATTTATCATCTACTCACTTCTACTAATGGTGGTAAAAATTGGACAGAAAGAAATGTTGGGGGGTCTTATTATTGGACGTCAATTACTTCTTCGTCTAATGGTAATAAGTTGGCGGTTGTTGGTAAGGAAATTGATTATGACACTGGCGAAATGAGCTCTCATTTATTTACCTCAACTAATAGTGGTGCTTCTTGGACTGAAAGAGGGGTAAGTGAGTCTTGTAATTGGACGACAATTACCTCCTCATCTAATGGTAATAAGTTAGTAGCTTTGTGCACTGGTTATAATAATGTTGGCGATGAAGACCCTGGTAATGATTTTATCTTAATATCGGATGATAGTGGTGCTACCTGGACGCCAAAATTAATTGATGAGGATGTTAAATATCTTACCGGGGTTACTGTCTCTGATGATGGCAGCAGGATAGTGGCTGGTGGGCACTATGAGATTGAAGAGGGGGTGTTCTTAAGTAATATATATATATCTAGCGATGGTGGAGATAATTGGACGAAGATAAATAACGCCGGCCACTATCGATGGCAATCATTTGCCTCCTCGGCGGATGGTAAAAAAATAATTACTGGAACTTTTCTTGATCACATTTACACTTCAGAACTAGGAAATGGTCTGTATGCCTGGGTTAAAGATAATACTGGCCAAGTATCCAGCATGACCAAAAGCAGTTTATCAGCTATTGACTTGTCTCCGGTGGTAATGCGTGTTTCTTCGGAGTCCTCAAATCTGGCAATGTCTCAAGATATGATTTTTGTGCCAACTACTATTAATATTGATGATGAGGAAAATCAAGCTACCCTAGATTTATCCTTGATCGCATCAACTAGCGATTCCATGGTAACGGCCGATATCGCTCAGGATATGACTATTAATGTTTCTGATAAGATAAAATTAGAAATGTTTGCTAGCACTACCATCTCAACTTCGGACCCATCTTGGCAGGCTACTCTGCATTTACCACAAAAAAAAGATGCTGGTAGTATTAGTCTAACAGCCAAGAACGTGCTTAAAGCTTTTGAGATAGGTGATCCTGATCGTGATTTAATCTTTAATAAAGCGGCCAGAATAACTTTATTTGGTGAGGCGGGAGAATTAGCTGGATACAAAAATGCTAGTGGTGAGTTTTTTGAAATAGATACCGTTTGTGAGGCTGATAATCAGGCAACTGGCGATGCTTTGCCTGATGGTGGCGATTGTAAAATAAATGTTGGTAATGATTTAATTATTTGGACCAAACACTTCTCAGAATATATTATTTACAGTGAAGGATCATCATCTCCAGCTCCTAGTAACTCTGGTTCATTAATGGTCGTTAGCAACTGCTCAGATGTTGTTTATGATGAGTGGCAAGACACTTGTATTGCCGGAAAACAATTCCGTAATGTGTTAAGTAAGTCTCCGAATAACTGCTCTCTAACTGCTGCCCAGAGAGAAGCTAGTGAAAGATCTTGTGGCGAGTCAACAGCAGTAGAAACTAGCAAAATAGATGATAACTATCAAGAAGAGATAAAATCAGTATATAATTATGAAAAGAGTTTAGTTAAGTCTGTTAACAAAAAGTTATCTAATCGCTTGGCTGGTAGAATTTTATTACAAGTTGAAGAACGCGGTCAGGCCTGGTATGTTGAGCCAACCAGCAATCAAAAGTATTTCATGGGGAGAGCTGCTGATGCTTTTAACTTAATGCGTAATCTTGGTCTTGGGATAAGTGAAAAAGATTTTGCAAACTTTGAGAAAAACGGAGTTCCTAGTCGCTTATCTGGTAAAATACTTCTAAGAGTAAAAAGTAACGGCGAAGCATATTATATTGATCCTACGGATTTAAAAATGCATTATTTAGGTCGTCCAGATGACGCTCTAAGAATAATGAGGGAATTAGCTTTAGGCGTGTCTAACGAAAATATTAGGCAGATAGAAGTTGCCGAAATCAAATAACCTTTAAAGTAATTATTAAAAGTCGCTTTTTTGAAAAAGCGACTTTTTTTTATCTATGCTATAATATTACTATTATAAGTTATCTTATTTTTTTATGGCTAGTAATAAATTTAAGGGTTTAATTACGAAAATATCTCGTGATTCCAAAAATCGTTTGGAGGTTTTTAGTTCAATTAAGGATGAAGAAAAACGCAATGTGATAATGAATTTATCTCGTTATGTTCAGTATGATATTGTCTCTAAGTTAAGTGATCAGGGGGTGGTTGATTTATTGCAGAATCTTGATACCGATGAGGCTAGTGATGTGGTTCGCCTTTTGCCAATAAAAAGGCAGAAAGAGATTGTTGGTCAGCTAAACAACACTTTAAAAAATAGCATTTCTTCACTGCTCAGTTTTGACCAGGATACCGCCATGGAGCTCATTAATATTAATTACATTCAAGTAGAGCATGATGATAGCATTGTTTCTGTTGCTAAGCAGGTTAAAACCCATGAAAGACGAACAGGAAAATTACCGGTAATTTTAGTGATGGAAGGTCACAAACTGCTTGGTAGTTTACCGGGCTATTCTCTAGGATTGGCTGGCCCCGAAGAATTAGCTAAAAATTTTGTTAAAAAAGTAAAAACCATTAAAGAAAACACTAGCACTAACAAAATTCTAGAGATTTTTAGAAAAAGTCCTCGTAGTAATGTTGTGGTTTTAAGTCAAAAGAATCATGTTTTAGGTTTTATTTACTCTGACGATGTTTTGAGGTTACTGCATGAGAAGGAGGCTCAGGGTCTTTATGATTTTGCGGGCGTTAATAAGGAGGAGTCAGTTTTTGATGCTATTAGAACTAAGGTTAGATTTCGTTATAAGTGGCTTATTATTAACCTAGGCACATCCTTTTTAGCTTCTTTTACAGTTGGTTTGTTTGATGAGACAATTGCTAAATATGTTCTTCTAGCAGTTTATATGCCGATTGTTGCGGGTATGGGTGGTAATTCCGCTACTCAAACACTGGCGGTCGTGGTCAGAGGCATATCTTTAAAACAAATTGAATTTAAGAGCATGTTTAGAACTCTGAAGAATGAATTAGGGGCTGGTTTTATTAATGGTTTAATTAATGGTTTGCTAGTGGCCTCAATTGTTTATCTAAAAGATGGTAATACTCGCTTAGCTTTAGTTCTCGCTTCCGCTATGATTATTAATTTACTGGTGGCGGCTTTTTTTGGTACTATTGTTCCTGTTATTATGAAGCGTCTTGGGAAAGACCCTGCTTCATCTGCCACAATTTTTATTACCACCGCTACTGATATTCTAGGTTTCGTTTCCTTCTTAGGTTTAGCTACTTTAATTTTATAACAAATGTCTGAGGTTAAAATAGAAAAAGAGTGGTTGGAAGTACTAAAACCTTATCTTGAAACTACTAGCTTCAAGGAGTTAACTTCTTTGGTTCGTAGCGAATATCTGACTAAAAAAATCTATCCTAAGCCGGAAAATATTTTTGCGGCTTTTTATTTAACCCCATTTTCTAAAGTTAGGGTAGTTATTTTAGGCCAAGACCCTTATCACAATCCCGGTCAGGCTCATGGGCTTTGTTTTTCTGTCCCTAAAGGAGTACCGCTGCCGCCCTCTTTAAAAAATATTTATCAAGAGATAGAGACTGATTGTGGAATTAAAAAAGATTATCAAGATGGTGATCTCAGTTCTTGGGCAGAGCAGGGTGTTTTTCTTTTAAATGCTATTTTAAGTGTTGTTGCCCATCAACCCGCTTCTCATAGTAAAATTGGCTGGGAAAAATTTACTGACGAAATTATTAAGATTTTATCAGATAAAAAAGAAGAGTTGGTTTTTATTCTCTGGGGTAATTATGCTAAAAGTAAAAAGTCTCTAATTGATAATAAAAAGCATTTAATTTTAGAAGCACCACACCCCTCACCATTATCGGCTTATCAAGGATTTTTTGGTTGTCATCATTTTTCTAAGACAAATAAATGGCTAAAAGATCAGGGCGAAAAAGAAATTATTTGGTAATAATAAGCAGCTTTTAAAAGCTGTTTTTTATTTTTCTTGACAGTCTTTTCTAATAGCTATACCATAGGTGTAGGTATAATTAATTTTTTATTTTTCATAATTTTATGAATTACAAGCAACAAGTGGCCATTACTTTAAAGAAGGCCAACTCTTTAACAGCTAAAGTTTTAAAAATGGCTGAAGAGGAAAAATATTGTATTGATATCATCCAACAGAACCTCGCTATTATTGGGCTTCTAAAATCAGTTAATTTAACTCTTTTAGAAGGACATTTAGGTTGTTGCGTTACTAATGCCGCTAAAGCAGGTGATCAAAAGAAAATAAATATTATGATGGATGAAATCTTAAAGGTTGTTAAAACCGCCCAAAACAAATAATTTATGAAAAGAAAATTTTATCTCTCTGGCCTTCATTGTGCTAGTTGTGAGTTGTTAATTGAAAATAGCATCAAAGATGTAATTAGTGATGCTAAAATAAAAGTTTCTCATAAGCGCGGTGATTTAGAGATTGAAGCTGATAATATTAATGATAATCAAATAAAAAAAATAGTAACAAGTTGCGGTTATAAAGTTGTTAATAAGCCAGAAGCCCCTGTTACTGGTAACTTAAAGAAAAAAGATTGGTGGGAAATTCTAGCAATCTTTATTGGTATTTTTCTAATTATTACTATCGTCTCTAAGTTTAATATAATTAGATTTTTCCCCGATTTAAATCGCGACGTTAGTTTTATGGTTGCTTTGTTTATTGGCTTTGTAGCTTCTTTATCTACCTGTTTAGCCATCACTGGCGGGATAGTTCTTAGCTTTTCAAGTGGTCTTAAAATTAATGATGGTCATAAAATATCTTTAACAGATAGAGTAATGCCGCAATTATATTTCCATTCCGGTCGTATTGTTGGCTTCTTTATCCTTGGTGGCATTCTTGGATCTTTAGGGGGCGTCATTAATTATTCCCCGGCAGTAACTAGTTTTTTGATGATTTTAGTGGCCCTTATCATGTTTTATGTGGGTTTAAATATTATGGGGCTGCTACCAAGTATTACTAGACTTGGACTTTATTTACCAAAAAGCCTGAGTCGCAAAATATTAAATATTAAAACAGAGAATAAGCCTTATCTAATTACAACTATTGGTGCTTTAACTTTCTTTTTGCCTTGCGGCTTTACCCAGTCAATGCAGGTGGCGGCGGTAGCTTCTGGTAGCTTCTTGCAGGGAGCTTTAATAATGACTTTTTTCGCTCTTGGCACCACCCCTGTTTTGTTCTCTGTAGGACTTGGCTCTAGCTATGCTCAAGAAAATCGTTTTAGAATACTAAAAAAAATAATTGCCGCTATTATTATTCTATTTGCCCTTTACTCTTTTAATACCGGACTAGTGCTTTCTGGGTCTAAATTTTCTCTTAACTCCTTGAATATTTTTTCCCGCTCTAAGTTGGATTCTAGTAGTGAATTAAAAAATGGCGATTATCAAACCGTCCAATTGGATATTAATTATGGCTTTGTTCAAAAAGAATTCAGGATTAAAAAAGGCATACCAGTTAAGTTCACGGTTAATGCTATTAGAGTTACCGGTTGTAGCGATGAAGTAATTATTAGTCGTTTAGGTCTTACTACCGGTAAATTAAAAAATGGCGATCAGGTTACTTTAGAATTTACCCCTAAAGATAAGGGGGTTATTCCTTTTTCTTGCTGGATGGGGATGATTAACGGCCGTTTTATTGTTGAATAAATATATGAAAAAAATAGAATTAAATATTGATGGCATGACTTGTGCTTCTTGTGTCGCTAATATCCAAAGAGTCTTAGATAAAGACACTCGTATTGCTGAAGCACAAATCAGTTTAGCTACTAATAAGGCCCTTATTTCTTTTAAAGAAATAGACATTAGCACCCCTGAAATAATTTCTTTAATTAAACAAACTGGCTATAGTGCTAGACTCGCTAATCAAGACACCAGAAAGACGCCCGATTTAGTTAAAAAATACCGCCGTCTTTTTGTGTTGTCACTAGTTTTTGGTTTACCCTTGTTCTATCTTTCTATGGGGCAGATGTTTGGTTTACCGATGATAAATATTTCTCCTGCTGCCAACTATTTAGGCCAATTAATTCTCACTTCTTTAATTATCTTTGTTAACAGATCAATTTATCACTCTGGTTTTTCTAAGTTATTAAAACTTAGGCCAAACATGGATAGTTTAATTGCTGTTGGGACTGCGGCTGCTTTTATCTACTCAATTGTTATTTTATTTTCATCTAATTTATTTTTTGGCCAATATGATGATTTTCATGTCTATTTTGAGAGTGCTGGGTTTATTTTGGTTTTTATTATTTTAGGAAAATATCTAGAAGAAAAAACTAAAGGTAAAGCCGGTGAAGCAATTAAAAAACTAGTCGGCCTACAGCCAAATACTGCTATTGTTTGGCGCAATGAGCAGGAAATAAAAGTTCAGATTTCTGAAGTTATTCCGGGGGATATTTTAATTGTAAAGCCTGGTGATAAAGTGCCACTTGATGGACAAATAATCTTTGGACAGTCAACGATTGATGAAAGCGCTATCACCGGGGAGAGTATTCCAGTTCTTAAGAAAAACGGTGACTTATTAATTGGTGGCACGATTAATAAGACTAGTGTTTTAAGATTTAAGGTTTCTAGCATCGGCGAAGAGACAATGTTGGCTCAGATTATTAAAGTAATGGAAAACGCCATTGCTTCCAAATCACCGATTCAATTACTAGTAGATAAAGTAGCTTATTATTTTACCCCCGCTGTAATTACTATTGCTTTTTTGTCCCTTCTTATTTGGTTAATCCTTGGTTTTGAGTTTTCATTTGCTTTAACAGCTTTTGTTTCGGTTTTAATTATTGCTTGTCCTTGTTCTTTAGGACTGGCAACTCCAACCGCTGTCATGATGGGCGCTGGTCTCGCGGCCAAAAGGGGGATTTTAATTAAAAGTTTGGCCGCTTTAGAGGCGGCCAATAAGGTTAACACTTTTGTCTTTGATAAAACCGGCACCCTAACTAAAGGCACTCCAGAGGTTGTAGAGATTATTAGTTTTAATTTTCCTCAGGAAAAAATTCTAAAAATTTCTGGTTCTTTAGCTAGGCACTCCAAACACCCCTTATCAGAAGCGGTTTTTTCTTACATAAATAATCAGGGAATTAAGACTATTGAAGTAACTAGTCTTGAAGAAAAAGAAGGCCGTGGGCTTAAGGCTTTCTGCCATGAGCACCAAACTAAACTACTTTTAGGTAATAAAAAATTGTTATTAGAAGAAGGGATAGAAATTCCATTAGCTGTTGAAGATAGTTTTAATTCTTTAGCAGAGGCTGGAAAAACCCCATTATATGTCGTTCATGGTCAGCAAATTGCCGGTCTTATCGGTTTGATTGATGATATTAAAGAAAGCAGCTTAGAAGCTATCTCAAACTTAAAAAAAAGAGGGCGCAAGATTTATTTAATAAGTGGCGACAATGAAAAGGTGGCTGCGGCAATTGCTAATAAATTAGGAATTGAAAATGTCTTAGCTAATGTCTACCCAGCTGATAAGGCAAAAAAAATTAAAGAACTTCAGGATGCTGGTTTAGTGGTAGCGATGGTTGGCGATGGCATTAATGATGCTCCAGCTCTAGCTCAAGCGGACCTAGGCATTGCCATGGCCTCTGGAACCGATGTTGCTATGGAGGCGGGTGAGATAATTTTAGTAAAAAATGATTTAAGGGATGTGATTTCCGCGATTAGTATCTCTAAATATACTTTAAGAAAAATAAGACAGAATTTATTTTGGGCTTTTGTTTATAACTCTTTAGGTATCCCGATTGCAGCCGGATTATTATATCCAATCTGGGGTATAATGCTTGACCCTATGATCGCGGCCCTGGCCATGTCATTTTCTTCAGTCAGTGTAGTTGCTAATTCATTACTGATGAAGCTATATCGCGATTAAAAACAAAAACTCCTTAAACCGTTATGGTCTAAGGAGTTTTTTTATGTGGTTGCCTAATCACCTTCCATGCTTCTTAGGTATGATTCACGCGCCTCAATTGCTTTTCCGAATTCATATAACCCTTGCAGTAATAGCAGGAATATAAGGATGAAAACGGCTATTATCCCAATGGCAATTTGTCCGAAGACAAATCCTAATATTCCGGAAATCGCCATTACCCCAATAGCAATGATATTGCAAAAGAACAATATCTGCTCGCCCCTGCCTTTACCATGAAATGAAACTTGATAGCCGATATAGAGATACCCAGCTACAAAGGCTAAGAAAAGGGAGAGGTAAATGTTGTTCCACAAATAAAGTGAACCACCGCCAAAGGTAGCGGCGACTAAGATCATAAACATGTCTTTCATCACCCAGTAGGCGATTCTTTTAAGAGATTTTAAAAGTGCTTTCATGAGACCTCCTTTCCAGCCGAAGCTGATTTTTTTAAGAGAGTTAATACTAAATCTAGTAAGTAAACTCTAACATTGCCTGGTTAAAAAATCAAGATATGTCAACTTTTATTATTAACAAGCCTTTTTTTATTATTTATGTTATAATATTTAAGCAATTATATTGCCAAAAACCTTCAAAACCCATTTTTGGGATATTAACAACTATTTATTAAAAATATAATAACATCGTTAATATCGATTTATTTTTAAAAAATAGTTGAGCTTATTTTCATGGGTATTTATTTTCTGCGGGTTCTCATTGATTTAAATTATGCTTAATTTTTTAAGCATCTTGAAGGTTTAGTCTTTTTTAAAATCATTCCTAACACCCATTTTTGGGATATTACTAACTACTTTCTGAAAATATGATAAATATCGTTAATATCGGTTTATTATCAGTAAGTAGTTGTCGACACTACTACCCCCGGGAGGGGGAGCGGCCTCAGTGGAATTAAATCATATCTATTTACTAGATATCTTAGGAATGATTATTAAAACTATGTTTGACCAAATACTTAGCCTAGCTAATTTAGAAGAGGCTTATTTAGAAATTATTAAAGAATTTTCAGCCGATCATCGGAATTTTAAATATCATGGCCTTGATAACGTTTTTTTGAAGGATTTGGAATTAAGGTCGCAAGAAATAATCTCTCAAGTTCGCAGCGAACTTAGTAGTTTTAAAGAATTAGAACCAGCCCTCTCTGTTAAAATACCAAAAAATAATAAACCCGGAGAATTTCGGGAAATTTTTGTTTACAATATTAAAGAAAGGATTAAGGCACAAGCTATTTATAGAGTTGTTTTGCCAGAATTTGAAAAAAGATATTCTAAACACTTATTTTCATATCGTCCCGGTAAGCCGCCGCACCTAGCGGCTAAATTTTTCTGCCAAGAATATCGCCGCCATTTTAATAATTACGGTGCCCTGATAATTGACCTTAAAAATTACTCTGACCGGATTAGCCGCGAGTTAATGTTTTTGAAACTAAAAAGTTTATTTGATGATGAAAGGATATTAAATATCTTAGCTCTTTTTATTTTTAACAAAGTTTATCGTGGTAGTGAACTAGAACTGCCTCCAAAAGGACTAATTCAGGGGGTGCCGCTGATTGCCCTATTTGTTAATCTATATCTCACAGAGTTTGACTTTAAATATCAAGATCAAGTTGATTATTATGTGCGTGTGGGCGATGACATTGCTCTCTTAGATAGAGACAGTAAAAAATTAATTAATCTCTCGGATCAAATATTTAGTGATTTAAATGATTTAGGGCTAGAAATTAATCAGAGTAAGAAGTTTTTAGGATTAGCTAGTGAAGGATTTTCATATTTAGGTTATCACTTTAATAACGGGGTAATTAGTCTAGAGCCAAATTTTGTCAAAAGAATAGAAACGGAGTGGAAGAGGATTTTAGCTTATAAGCACTATTCTCTGACAGCTAAAATAAGTATTTTGAAAAAAACAATGAGCCGAGAAAAGACTAATTTTAATAATATTTTTTATTTAATGGTTAAAAGTAAGCCTCAAATTAATAACTCAGAACAAATCAAAAAAATTTCCGAATCCTTTTTTAAGATACTAACTAAGTTTTTTTATGAAAAATATTCGCCGCGTAATCGCAAAAAATTAAAAGAGCTGATTGCACCTTTTAGAATAAATTCTTTGTATAAAATTTATCAAAAATTTCATTATGAGAAACGTTAACGAGCAGATTGATTTAATAAAAAGAGTTAGACAAGAGAGGCTTGTTGTTAGACCCATTATCGGCAAGCGGCCTTTTTATAGGAGTTTATCTTTTTTTCTAAGGAAGAATCAGTCCCTTTTTTGGTCGGCGATATTCTTGTTATTTTTTCAGGGCTTGGCTGAGACTTTTTTAATATTTGTTAGTCGCAATCATCTAATTTCCAGTAATTTTTATTGGTCTAATTTTTCTTTCTGGCTACCGTTTTTTGGCTTGGTTATTATTTTTATTTTTACTTCATTTTTTTCAATCAAACAGGAGAAAACCTTTGTTGTCTTCTTTATTAATTATCTAAGAAACAGGATTTTTAAAAATTATTTGCGGCAAAAAAGGGAAAAAATGAGTTTTACAAAACAAGCTGATTTAATTGCCAAGATATCTTATCATTTGCCCCTGGTTTCAATGGGGTTATCTAATTCTTTCTTTGGTTTTTTTAGGTGGGTGGTGTATTTAGGTTGCGCTCTCCTCGTTGCTTATTTGGCAGATTTAAATGTTTGGCTTATTTTAATATTTTTAGTACTTATCTCTTCTGTAATTGCTCTGAGTTCTTATTTAATTGTGAAAAAATATGTTTCTCAGGAGGTAACTTTTTATTCTCAAATAATACGACATATAGATTTAAATTTATCAGAAAAATATTTTAATAAAATTTTTAAGTTGGAAAAAAGTTTATTGAAAAAATTTAATAATTTAGTTGGCTTTGACTCAATTTTTAGAATCAGGCGTGATCTGTGGATGAAAATGAGCTTTAAGATAGTATTTTTAGTGTTTTTGATGATTTCTATTTTAGCTAATATTTTTTATGATCAAATAATTTCGCAAATTAATTTAATAGACTCAAGCTCTAAGTTCTTATATTTATTTTTACTTATCTATCTCTCAAGGACTGTTATGGAGTCGTTACGAATCGGGCTCTATCTTTTTCCGGGAAAATTAGGTCTATCTTTAACTGATATTAAATTATTTAAAGATGCGTCGCAAAAATATCCTCTTAAAATTAAAAATAGTCTATCTTTTTACATTTCTAAAGCAAAGTTGTTTAAAACAGGGCGATATTATAAAGATGTTTCTTTTGATTTTAAAGTTGGCGGTCGCTATCTCTTAGTGGGCCCAAACTTTTCCGGTAAGACGGTTTTAGCGAAGTTGTTTGCTGGAGTCTCCGCTTATACTTCTAAGGGGATTAAAGTAAAAGTAGATGGTAAGCGATTAGATTTTACACAGTATCAGCTTAAAGATAGCCAAACATATTTTTTTGATAAAGAATTTAAATCAGAAAAAAGTTTAATTGAAGTGATTATTGGTAAAGACAGGGAAGAGACTCGGTTTGAAGAGATAGAAAAAGTTTTAAGTATTGCTAATCGCTTTCCTGAGTTAGGGGAAGCACTTAAAAATGAGAATAACTTTAATCGCCTTGCCTCATATGCTTGGGGCAACAATTCCTCATCTTTCGCCTTACATGTTCTTCACTGCCTTTTTAAAAGGCCTCAAATTATTATTATTGATAATCAGTGGCTGGATTTAGGTTATCAGAGTATTGATAATATGCTAAAATTATTAAGTAATGAGCTTACTGATTCCATTATCATAGTTTTTTCAATTAATAAAATAAATAATTTAAATTATCATCATCAATATGAACTGGCTTAAAAAATATAAAAATAAATTAGGGCTTTTATTCATCCTGGTCTTAGGTGTTGTTATCACTCTAGTTCTTTATAAGCAGGTGTCTTTCTTTTATGAACCGCCAAGAGTGGAAGATTTTGCCCCGGAGAAAGTAATTAATATTTCTGAGCCTTTTTCGAGCGAGATTCACTTTAATAATGAAGTGGGCTCAGACTATTTTTCACAGTTAGCTACTAAAGCAATTGACTCAGCCAGCTCAACAGTTGAAATTGCTATGTATTCCATGGACGATTCTTTGATTAAGGAAGCTATTTATCGAGCAGTTAATCGTGGGGTTAAGGTCAATATTGTTTTTAGTAATAAGTATGTTACTAGCATGGAGAAATTCTTTGAGCAAAAGAGTGATAATTTAAAAATAAGCTTTTCTCCCTTTGGATCCAGCGGATACATGCATCACAAGTTTATGATTATTGATCGTGGACTAGAATCGGGAAAGTTATTTTTTGGTTCTTCTAACTTTACTTATATTCAGGCTCAGTATGACCCTAGCTTTATTATGGAAACTGATCGTCCAGAGTTAGTAAATGTTTTTGGCGAAGAATTTGACCGCCTACTTTTAGAATTAGATAGGGTACCGGTCAGGGGTGAAAATTATAATTCTTTTGCCGCTTTAATTAATTATCCGGAAGGGTTTTTAGAGGTCTGGTTTCTACCGAGTTCCGGAGATAATAGTTTAAAAAACCGATTGTTAAATTTAATTTATAAGGCGGAAAATAATGTTAAAGCCATGATTTGGCATTTTACCGACAAAGACACCGCTGTTAACTTAGTACAAAAAGCTAAGGATATTCCAGTTAAGGTAATTGTTGATGACTTTAATTTTAAGATTAAAGATTCTATTATGCCTTTTATGTCTAAGCAAAAGAGATATCAAGGTTTAACTAATTTAGAACTGATAGATGATGCTAAGAGAAATGAAGCTGTTAGACAACATAAAGGTGATGATAAATTTAATTCTTTCTTGCATCATCATTTACTAATTACGGATGATACTGTTGCTTTTGGCACTAATAATTGGAGCTCTAGCGGTTTTTTCTCTAATAACGAATCAGTTATGGTTTCAAATATTAGCTCTCTAGTTAGCGCTTTTAACCAAACTTTTGAGCTTCATTATAATTTAAATAAGTAATATGAAAAATCCCATTAACTATTCACTAAAAACAGAACTTTGGCCTGCCGGTTTATTGTTTTTAAGTTTGGCAGTTGCTATTTGGGCTTACCCTCAATTACCTGATTTGGTAATTACTCACTGGAATTTTAGTGGCGAAGCTGATGGTTGGAGTAGCCGCTTGTTTCATTCTTTATTTTTTCCAGGCTTAATTTTCTTTATCTATTTACTTTTAACATTAATGCCAAAGTTTGATCCAATGAGTGAAAGATATCAGGAATTTTCTAAAGCTTACTTAGTGATGCGCAATCTCATTCTTTCAGTTATGTTCATAATTTTTGCAGCGGCCACCTTGGTTAATCTGGGGTATAACCTTAATATTGGGATTATTGTCACTACAGTTATTGGGCTGTTGATGATAATTCTAGGATTTTATTTTAGAAAAATTAAAAGAAATTTCTTTGTCGGTATTAGAACCTCTTGGACTATTTCTTCAGAGAAGGTTTGGGATAAAACTCACCACCTAGGCTCATATCTTTTTGTTATTTGGGGAATTTTACTAGTGTTTACTCCCTATCTTAACTCAAAAACAGCCATTTTTGTTCTGCTGGGTGGAGCAATATTTGTTGTTTTTACTTTATTTGTTTATTCTTACTGGCTCTATAGTCAAGAAAAGAAAGAAGTTGACAAAAGGTAGTTTATTTGCTGTAATTATCTCCGGTAACTTAAAAAATAGGAGGTAATATTATGTTCAAAGTTTCTTTATTAGGAGAGTCAGGCGTTAGGGGCTGGCAGGTGGTTAATGATATTAAGAAAGATTTAAAAGTGAGATTTGGTAAAATCTCTACTTTTTTGTCCGCGGAGCAGGAGAAAGGGGTAAGTGTCAGAGGCGTTGATCTTATTAAAGACTTGAAGAAAAGGCCGTGGCGAATACCGTTGGGTGCTGGCTCTATCAAATTTTTCTTGCGGAATGGTCACCGGATACCGCAACATCTTAAAGGTGTCTATTTGGTCTTTTTAGGGACCACTTACCTTAATAATAAAGGGAAAAAGGTGGTTCGTTGCCTTTATAACAACGGACATGAATGGAGAGAGGATTTTCTGTATCTGGAAGAAAAGCAATTTTCTAATAGGCACCAGGTTGTGTATCTTTCCATCTTTAGAATAATATTTTAAAGAAAGCCCCGACAACAAAAAGTTGTTCGGGGCTTTTTGTTTTTAAGGGTTGATTTGCTTTTAATCTTATGTTATCTTTATTTTGAAATGGAGAGGTGCCAGAGCGGTTTAATGGAACAGTCTTGAAAACTGTCGTCGATGAAAGTCGACCCAGGGTTCGAATCCCTGCCTCTCCGCAGATTGACAAAAGTATAACAATATGTTATACTTTTTTTGTTGTATTAGGTCATTAAAAAACAAGATTAAATTTGATTAATTACTAAGTTCATCTAAATTGGTGATTTTAGTAATTAATCAAAATTAAATATTAATCTTTAAAAACAAATATTATGAGCTTAGAAGAAAAAAGAGTTTTTTTAACAAAAAAACGTGAAAAATTTGAATCGGCTATGATAATGGGGGCCATATTTTTGATGTTAGGTGGTTCAGTTGTTGTGTCTAATTTTAATGACACAGTAAAAGCTATTATTTGTATAGCGTCATTTACACTGGGCTATCTAGCGGGATACTATTTACCGATTCGTAAATGGTTTAATAGTAATAAGTAAAAAAACAAATAATAAGGAAAACTAACAGAAAGTAGTTTTCCTTTTTTATTTTTATAAAACCGTTCCAACCGCATCCCACCCTCTCCGCAGATATGAAAAAAGTAGCTTTAACGAGCTACTTTTTATTTTTGAAATGGCCTGATTTTATATCAGCCATTATAGTTACTATATAAGAGAGTCCACCAATTAATGTACTATAAAGCAATAATCCATTTAATTCTCCACTGATAATGTTAATCAGGCAGATTACTGACATTGCCGATAGTCCACCAAAATAAGGCAAGTGGCTAAAGCCACCCAAACTTATTTTTCCTTCAGTCGGCCAACCCCAATCAACTTTATGTCCTGGTTTTAGATTAAGATAAAGAAAAATTGTGATAGCTATTATCTTAACTATGAAAAATATTAGCCATTGAGTGGCACTTATTCTTCCAGTTATTAATAAGTGAGCAAACCCGTTCATTACCCAAACTAGGCAAAGAAGATCTCCGTATGTTTGAGTGTAATAATCTTCCCAGTACAAAAACTTATTATTGGCTCCAGGGACAATAGAATGTCTCTTAGCTATTTTCCCTCTCTTTCTATCAATTCTCTCGGCTCCATATTGGAGTAAGCAGAGAGCAGTATTTAAAAGTACTACCACTAAAAAAATTGTCCAGTTCACCCTTACCTCCTTTTTTGTTTGTTGTCTTGAATCTAACATTTTTATTAAATAATGTCAAATAAAGCCTTTGACCAAAACCTAAATTGGCAGTATTATATAAGCACTATGAATTAATTCCCTAGTAGGGCGCTTTTAATTTTTAATTGCGTGGCCGCCAGAATTTAGAACAAGAATGAAGATTTTGACTAACGAATATTCTTGCAACACGCCTAATTTTCAAGAACCAGCCAAAGGGGGTCCGGCTAATTTTGCCCGCCTCTTTTTTAATTTTCTTAGTAAGAAAAATAAAAAAATAAAATGGTATGGGCTAATTGTTAGAACTTCTGATAAGGTCAGTGGGAGTCTCTCTTCTAAGGTGATTAAAGATGATCGTAAGAATAGATTTATTTATGATTTGTCTCTATCAGCCAGCTTAAGCCAGAAAATACTAAAAGCAAGAAAGGTGTCAGATCCTAAAATAATTCTAAAAGATCCAATTAAAAAGCTTTCCTCTATTATCAAAAAAATTGCTCCAGACATTGTTTTTTTAAATGGTTTTTCGCTCACAAATTGGTTGCTTTTAGTGGCCGCTAAAGAGAATAATGTTAAAGTAGTAATTCAACATGCCGGAATTTGGACAAAAGAAATAGAGATTTATCAAGATTTATTTTCTGCTTCTGGCGCTAAAATAATGAAGCAGATGGAAAGAGACTCCTCTGTCTTGTCGGATAAGGAAATATTTCTAAACACTTTTAGTCATCAGATTTTTAATCAGAAAGTTTTGCAAGACAAGCGTAGTGCAAATAACAAATCGGTTATTATTCCGCTACCGGTTGATTTTAGTTTCTTTAATAAACAGAAAAAATCTAAAAAAGAATTTAATTTTGATAAGACAAGATTTAATATAGGAGTAGTAGCTCGTTGGGACCGAATTAAAAACCTGGAAGCGGTTGTTAAAATATCAAAAGCCATTAAGTCTAAAAAACTACCCTGGGCTATTAATTCTGTTACTAATATCCCATTAAGTGATAAAAATATTAATTTAAAAACAGCTTACCGTAAAAATATTAATGTAATTAGTTTTTTAAACAAAGAGGAGATTAGAGATTTCTGCCTACAGAATGATTTAATTATTATTCCATCTCATTTTGATGTTTCCCCAACTATTTTGCTTGAAGCTGTTGCCTGTAAGACACCGGTGGCTATTTCTGCAAGCGTTGGTTTTGTTGATGATTATTTAAGGTTGGGTGCTAGTGATTGGATTATTGATTTTAGTAAACCTAAAACAGCAATTACTCAGTTGGGTGAAATTAAATACAAAAAATTACCAACAAAGGTTACTAATGATTTAATTAATAAACATGACTTATTAAAAGTTTTTGAGAAATACCTTGTTTTACTAAATAATCTAAGAAAAATATGAAAATATCACAATTAGTAGCACCTGTTTATCCAGTTTCTAGTTCTTCAAATCATGCTATTTATGGGCACGTTGGCTCTCTATGTGACGGACTGGTGAAACGAGGGCATGATGTAACGCTCTTTGCTTCAGGAGATTCTACGACCAAGGCTAAGCTTGAATCGGTTTGTCAGTTAGCTCTAAGTTTAGATCCAACAATAACGCCTAGAAAAAGGAACTTCTATCTAAACTCTTTAACCATGAAATGTTATGAGGAGTCTCTAGATGCGGATATTATTCATAGCCACTTTTCTTTAACCGGGTCTTTCCCAAGTAATCTGGTTGATGTCCCCGTAGCGGTCTCTATTCATAGCCCAATTGATGATGAAATGAAGCCATTTTTACTTAAGTATCGGCACCTGCACTACATCTCCTTTTCATTATCTCAGCGAAAACAAATGCCAGAGCTAAATTGGTTTGCCAATATTTATCATGGCGTGGATGTGGAAAAATTTGCCTTCAACGAAACTCCAGATGATTTTTTTCTTTATCTAGGTCGCTTAACTGAAGAGAAGGGGGTTCATTTGGCTATTGAGGCCGCTAAAGAAGCGGGGGTGAAACTGGTTATTGCTGGTCGCAGCTATCCAGAAGAGGGCTATTGGCACTCACATATTGAAAATAATATTGATGGGGTTAACATTTCGTATATTGGTGAGCAGGGGGCAGAGGAAAAAATTGCTTGGTTGCAGAAAGCTAAAGCCTTAATTTTTCCTACTCAATACCAAGAGCAATTCGGTTACGTTATGATTGAGGCAATGTCTTGCGGAACACCAGTTATTGGTTGGGGCAATGGAGCGGTACCAGAAGTAATCCAAGAAGGCAAAAGCGGTTTTGTTGTCAGTAGTGTTCCTGAGATGGTAGAAGCTATTAAAAATATTGACACTATTTCTCGCCATGAAACTAGAAAAAGAGCGGAAATATATTTCAGTGTGAAGAAAATGGTTTCTGGTTATCAAAAGGTTTATCGTCGCATTATTTCTGAGTATAAGTTTAGAAAAAAGAAATTAGCCAATAGAAAATAGTTTAGTCTAAAATAAGCGCCAATGTGCTTATTTTTTTACCCATTGACAAACGCAACAGTGTTGCGTTATTATTAACTGACAATTATTAACATATGAAAAACGAGGAATTAATAAAAAACATTAAACTTTGTGGCGGTAGGATAACTAAAACCAGAAAAATACTTTTAGATTTTTTAAATAACAAGAATAATCCGGTTTCTGGTGCCGAGATTCTTTCTTTTTTTCATAAAAAAAAGAATCTATTAGTTAACCGCAGTACTATTTATCGGGAGTTAAAGTTTTTGACAGCTCATAATTTTATTAGAGAAGTGAAGTTAATTAAGGCGCCATCGCTTTATGAATTAGCCCACGATCATTGTCATCATTTAATTTGTTTAAATTGCAATCAGGTGCAAACCATTAAAATGGATAATCACTTGCATCAAGAAGAAAAAAATATTTTTAAAAAAGAAAAATTTCAAGTAACCGGGCATTCTCTAGAATTTTATGGACTTTGCAAGAAGTGCCGTTAATAAAATATGAAAAAAATAATTATTACTATATTAATTTTAATAACAATTTTAGTTTTATTTTTTACCTTTACTAAAAATGATAAAGCTGAGGATAACCAGGCTAGTAAAGTCAAGGTGGCGGCCACTATTTTCCCACTCTATGATTTAGTCAGGAGTATTGGCGGTGAAAAAGTTGAGGCGATTCTAATTCTTCCTCCCGGAGCCAGCCCACACACTTATGAGGTTTCTCCTGCTAAAGTTAAGGAAACGCAAGACATCAACCTTCTTTTCACTATCGGGGCGGGGGTAGATTCTTGGGCTGAAAAATTAATTCAAGAAGATGATGTTAGAGTGGTTAGCTTAGAAGAATCAGTTTCTTTAAAGCCATTTAAAGTTCAAGGACATGACCATGAAGACGAGCACGAAGATGAACATGAGCATGGAGATTTAGATCCTCATTATTGGCTTAGCCCAAATAACGCTATTTTAATGGTTCAGAAGATAAGTATAGAGTTGTCACTTTTAGATCCAGAAAATGGTCACTACTATTTAAGGAACGCCGATAATTTTATTAGCGAATTAGAGGTCAAAAATGCAGAATGGGAAGATAAGATTAGTAAATTAAATAGGAAAGAATTAGTAGTCTTTCATGATGCCTGGGGCTATTTTGCTGATTACTTTGGTCTGGAAATTGTCGCCACCTTTGAGCCCTTCCCAGGTAAAACACCGACGCCACAATATTTAATTAAGCTTCAAGAGGAAGTTAAAGAAAATAATATCAACTCTCTCTTTGTAGAGCCGCAGTTATCTAAAGAGGCAATTAGTACTTTAGCTCAAGATTTAGGCGTAGAGGTAGCTATTTTAGATCCAATTGGTGGCCTGGTCGAGAGAGATAATTATTTGGATTTAATCAGTTACAATGTTAATAATATCTATAATGCTTTAAATAAATAATATGAAAAAAGCAGTTAGTCTAAAAAATTTAAGTTTTAAATTTGATAGCTCCCTCATCTTGGATGATGTCAGTTTTGAAATTGAGCAAGGTAAAATCGTTGCTATTATTGGCCCTAATGGATCAGGGAAAACTACTCTTTTAAAAAATATTATTGGTGCTTATCAGCCAAGCAGTGGTTCGGTTAAGGTTTTTGATAAAGATCCAGAAAGAGTGGTACGTCATATTGGCTATGTGCCGCAGCGCTTTGATTTTGATCGTAGTATTCCAATCTCGGTTTATGAATTTATTGCTTTAGAAAAATGCGGCAATCAACAACATGCCCCAGGTCGTATTAGTGAAGTCCTTAAGTCTGTCGGTTTAGCTAATTTAGAAAAAAGTAAGTTGGGGGAACTCTCTGGTGGACAATTTCAAAGGGTAATGATTGCTCGTGCTTTGCTTCACGAGAAAGCAATTCTGATTTTTGATGAACCAGCCACCGGCGTTGATATTGCTGGTGGGCGTACTATCTATGATCTAATAAAAAAGATTAATCAGGAGCGAAAAACTACTTGTCTGATTGTTTCTCATGAACTAAGTGTCGTTAGTCGCTACGCTGATGAAGTTATTTGTCTTAATAAAAAAGTAGTCTGCTCTGGTAAGCCGGAAACTGTTATCACGCCAGAGACTTTAAATAATCTTTATGGGACCAGTATTGGTCTTTATCACCAACATCACTAATATGTTTGATTTTTTAAACTACCCCTTCATGGTTAGAGCTTTAATTTCTGGCAGCTTTATGGCTATTCTTTTAGGTTGGCTGGGCACTTTTGTAGTTACCAGAAAAATGAGTCTAATTGGTGACGGCGTCGCTCATGCTTCACTGGCTGGAATTGCTTTAGCCTTACTGTTAGGTTGGGCACCAATTCCCGTAGCGGTTGTTTTTGCCGTTATTATTGCTATCTTAATATATTTAATAGAGAAGAAAACCAATATTTCCAGTGACATGGCCATCGCGCTGATGTTTACTACCGGCATGGCAGTTGGCATTATTCTACTTCATTTTTATCAGGGGTATCAACCGGAACTGGTCAGTTATCTGTTTGGCAACATCTTAACCATTAATATTTCTGATTTTTATAATATTTTAGCTTTTGGTTCCTTAATTCTTATTTTCCTTATTGTTTTCTATCGTCAGATATTATTTAGCACCTTTGATCCTATTGGTGCCTACCTTTCTGGTCTAAGAGTTTGGTTTTATGACCTACTGCTATATATTTCAGTCGCTGTGGCGATTGTTTTAAGTATTAAGTTAATTGGCATCATCTTGGTTAGCGCTTTGCTTGTTACACCGAGCGCAATTGCTAAATTATTTTCTAAGTCTTTTAAATCATTTGTTGTTTATACGGTCATCAGTTCTGTTTTGGTGGTCGTCTCTGGCTTGCTCGCATCATACTTTCTAGACTTACCCTCAGGCGCAGTCATCGTTCTAGTTGGTACTTTGATTTTTACCATCACTTTTGTTTTAAAAAAACTAATTAAAAAATAGAGGCCTTATAATTTAGCCTCTATTTTTTAATTATATTAAGCCTTGCCCAAAGTATTTTCACCTTCGTGCCATTCAAGCGGACAAAGATCGCCGCTTTGAATAGCTTTAAGAACTCTCAGGGTTTCATTGACTGATCGTCCTACTGAGCCGGCCGAAACAACAATATACTTAATTAAGCCCTCTGGATCAATAATAAATAAACCTCTGTCAGCAGAACCGTCTGTTTCGTTTAATACGCCATAAGCTTTAGATAGGGCTTGGGTGGTGTCAGCTAGGACAGGATAATTTACTTCTTTAAGATCTGTTTCAAACCAATTTTTGTGTGACCACTCTGAATCGGTGGAGGCCGCTATTACTTCGCAGTTGAGGTTTTTAAACTCCTCACTCATTTTAGCAAACCCCCTAATCTCAGTTGGGCAGACAAAAGTAAAATCTCTAGGGTAGAAAAATAGCACAAGCCATTTTCCTTTATAATCAGCTAAGCTGATTTCTTTAAAGTCTCCTTGGTGATAGGCTTTAACCTTTTCAAAATTAGGAGCTTGAGAATTGATATTTAGCATGGTTTTTTATAAATAGTAAGTCACCTCAACTCGTTTAACGGTTTTACCCATTATTTTTTTAGGATATTTTTGTTTATCGGTACTACCTAAGTCATAGACTTCGCCACTGTCTAAAAAAATAGCGTGGCTGTGATTTTCTAACTTGGCATCATATTTACTAGGCGCACCGGCAACAGAAATTTCTTTTATGAGTCCCAGTTTTCTGAAATTAATTAGATTCTTGTAAACCGTCGCCAAAGAAATACTAGGAAAAGTTTTTTTCACTGTTTCATATATTTTTTGGGCATCAGGATGAGAACAAGAAGAAGCGAGAATTTTAAAAATAGCTATTTTTTGTGGCGTAAGCGGTAAGCGCTTAGTACGACTAGCATTTTTAAATGATTCCAATCGCTTATTAATTTCAGCTGGGCTAAGATTCATACTATTTAATAATTAGTATTAATTAATAATCATTATCCATTATAAACTAAGGCTCTAAAAAAGTCAAGCCTATTTAAAAACAGCCTTTTTAAAGCTGTTTTTAAAAGAAAACTCTGAATTTTAAACTACCCGGCTGAATTCTCTAATTATTTTTACCACTATCCCTCTTATTTCCACCTCTTTGCGATAAATCGGTGAAAAAGTAGGATTAGCGGGTTGCAGCCTTATTCGATCCTTCTCCCGATAGAATCTTTTTAAGGTTGCCTCATTATCATCAATTACCGCCACAACGGTGTCGCCGTTGTCAGCATAATTTTGCTTTTTAATAATGGCAAAATCGCCATCAAATATACCGTCGCCAATCATAGAATTACCGTGGACTTTAAGAGCGTAGAGCTCGCCTTCTTGGAATCTGGAATCTTTAGCAATCTCTACAACCTCATCAGGAATTTCAATGGCTTCAATTGGCTTTCCAGCAGTGATCATTCCTACTAGTGGCACCTTCATCATATCAGCCATTCTTTTACCAACCACTTCCAAGCTCCGGGAAACATTTTTGGTTCTTTTTAAAACCCCTTTTTTAATTAAAGTGTTTAGGTGCTCATGAACGGTGGAAATAGCCGAGATTTGAAAGTGGTCGCGAATCTCCGGTAGAGAAGGGGCGTAGCCATTTTCTTTAATGTAGTCTTCAACATAGTCGTAGACTTCTTTTTGTTTTTTGGTTAAGGTGGGCATATAGTTATTTTTTAAATTACTTCTATATTATACCGAAACAAAACCGAAAGCGCAAGTCTTTTTCGTTTTTCCCCTAAAATAGGGTATAATAAAGCTAGATAATAACTTCAAAAATATGCCAGAAGAAACAATTTTTCACAAAATAATTAAAGGCGAAATTCCCTGTCACAAGGTTTGGGAGGATGATAATCATTTGGCCTTTCTTTCAATTTTTCCTAATACTGATGGTGTTACGGTGGTTATTCCTAAAAAATATGAACCCAGCTATTTTGCTGAGGTAGCCGATGAATCTCTGGCGGCCTTGATGGTGGCCAGTAAGAAGGTAGCGAAAATTTTGGAAGAACGCTTACCTGATGTTGGTCGGGTGGGCTTAATTTTTGAGGGGTTAGGGGTTAATTATCTACACGCCAAACTTTTCCCGATGCATGGAGTCGGTAGTGAAGGTCGATATCAAAACACAGAACAAAAGCAAATGGTTTTTTATAATAAATATCCCGGCTATCTGTCTTCTCATGACGCTGCTTTAGCTGATAGTAATTTTTTGTCTGCCTTAGCGGCTTACTTAAGAGGGGAAAATGAAAATTATCCAAAAAAATAAAATATTAACTTTATGGAAAAATTTCCGCAGTTTAAAAAATTTAGTGATGATAATGACAACTTCTTAAATACTAAAGAAGCTAAGGAAGATGTCTTTGAAGCTAGCTATCGCTTAGCTAATTATCTTAAACAGGAAAAGATTAATAATGTCATGTTTTTGGATAATAGCGCCAGACAGGCGAGTGTTGGATTGCAAGAAGCTTGGAAAGAAGTAGGTGAAAATGAAAAAGCTCCAAATATTTATTTTATTAACCCAGAAGAGTTTGTTAACTCCATAATAGTGGAATCACCCTTTTTTATAAACAATGATGATCTTGAAGAGTTATCAGATAAATTTGCCAGCATCTTTAAAAATATTAATAAAGAAGATCCTATTTTACTTTATGATTCCTGTATTCATTCTGGAATATCTCTGTTTTCGGTAGAATATTTTTTAAAAAGAATTGGTTTTAGTAATGTTAAATTAGGTGTAACTTCTGTAGGAGAGGGGTTTTCTGAGGAAAAAAGAAAAAAGATTGATTTGGTTTGCTTAGAGTCAGGAGCAGCTTTAGGTTGTCGCCCCTTTGGTCATCCGTCTTATGTTAGTGATAATCCGGGGGAAATAATTTCCAAGGCTAATCGCACCTCACCAAACTCTTTTGAAAAAGGAAAAATGGAGCGCGATAAAATTAGAAGTTTATTTAAAAAAGATGAGGAGCAATAAGTTAAAAATTTTTCTCTTACTTTTTCTTGTTATTATTTTTGTTTTTTTGGTGTTCTTTTTTAAACCAATTAAACCATCACCCTCCACTCCTGTTAAACCATCACCCTCCACTCCTGAGGTTGAAATGGGTTTATTGCTTAGTCAAGAGATGGGTGTTTTTCCTATCACCAGCCCAGAAGAACTTATTGACTCAGTGACTACGCCAACTAAAGAGCAATTAATTGAGTCAGAAATTATAAGTCCTCCTTCAAGCACCCCTGAAGTAAGTGCGGTTGAATCGTTAAGTTCTAAAGCAGTGGTTCCTTTCATCTCTCAAGCACCATTATCTCAGTGGGATGACATTTATCAACAAGACGGTTGCGAAGAAGCGGCCGCTATCATGGCAATGGCTTGGGTTAGCGGAAAGACCAAGTTAGATAAGACTGAGGCTCGGGATTTAATCCTTGAAATATCTAATTTTGAAAAAGAAAAATATGGCGAGGCGCTTGATGTTCATGTGGAAGATGTTGTTAGTTGGATCTTTAAAGACTGGTTTAAGTATGATAAGGTCAGATTACTTGAAAACACTACTTTAGAACAAATGAAAAAAGATTTAGCAGCAGGGAGCATTATACTAGCACCAACCAATGGACAAGCCCTTAAGAATCCTAATTTTAAGAGCCCCGGACCGGAACGGCATATGGTGGTAATTACAGGGTATGATGCCGCTAAGAAAACTTTTATTACCAACGATCCAGGAACCAGAAACGGAGAGAACTATCGCTACAACGAAAATCTCCTTTATAAAGCTATTAGAGTTTATCCCACCGGATATCATCAAGAGATTGTGGGTGAAGAAAAAACTGTTATTATAGTAGAGAAATAAATATATGAAAATAAGCTCCGCAAAATTTATCAAAACTATGGTTGGTGAGGATGAAGCGCTTAAAGACGGCTTACCGCAGTTTGCTTTTATTGGTCGCTCTAATGTCGGTAAATCAAGTACCATCAATGCTCTAACTGGGCAGAAGAATTTAGCTATTACTAGCTCTTCTCCTGGCCGAACTCAAGGCTTAAATCTGTTTTTAATTAATGATAATGTGTACTTTATTGATTTGCCTGGCTATGGTTTTGCAAAGCTATCTAAAACAGATAGAGATTGGCTGCATGATTTGATTAATTGGTATCTTTTTAATGATAATTTTCACCCTCAGAAAGTAATCCAGATTATTGATGCTAAAGTTGGTCCCACAAAAGATGATTTGGAAATCTTAGAAGTGCTTAAAAATCATGGTCGGGAAGTTTTAGTAATTGCCAACAAGATTGATAAACTTAAAAAAAATGAATTTATAAACCAGCAACAAAAAATAAAAAATCAGCTTAAAGATTTTCCGGTTTTGTTTTATTCTTCTAAAACTAAGGCGGGACTGCAAACAATTCTAGAAAACTTATGCTAAAAATTTATTTAACCAGACACGGGCAAGATTTGGATAATGAGCAGGGAATTTTAAATGGTCACCGTGATCAACCACTGAGCGCTATTGGACAGAATCAGGCTCGTCAATTAGCCTCTTTTATTAAACAGTCGGGAGTGGTTTTTACAGCAGTTTATAGTTCGCCGTTACAGAGAGCTTATCAAACGGCTCTGTCAGTCACCACTGAGCTAGAAATGCCAGAGCCAATAATAGAACCGCTTTTAATAGAGCGCGATTTTGGAGTACTTGGTGGGCAAAAAGTGTTAGATATCCCCAAGTTATGTTTTCCTAATATTTTAGAAACCGAAAAAATAACTTATTTCTTAAAAGCCAGTGGAGCGGAATCATTTCCCGATTTAATTGTTAGAGCTAAAAAGTTAATTAAAAAAATTAAAGACAAGCATCAAGACGGCAATATCTTATTAGTGGGGCACGGTGACTTTGGTAAAATGATTTATGCCGCTTATTATGATTTGCCCTGGGAGTCAGTTCTTAGATCCTTTCACTTCGGTAATTCAGATTTAATTTTATTAGATGATAAAGCTGACCCGGAAGACTTAAAAATATTTAACAATCAACAATTTAACTCATAAAAAAATAAGCCCTGATTCCGTAGGGCTTATTTTTATAATCTTTACTCTAGACAACAGTTGATGGCTTTTTTAACTAAAGCCCCCAACTTGCCGGCGAATCCTTTCTTCTCAGTGTCCCTATTATCTAGGGCATCATCATCAATCTTTTTAATATCGCCAGTGTCTATCAACTTCATATTTAAACCCCAAAACAGGGAATAAAGTTCATAAGATTTTTGGAACATATCATTTGCCTCGTCTTTATTACCCTTTCCTTGAGCCTTAGTTCCAACTTCCATTAAACGGTAAGAGGCGGCCAGTAAATGTTTAGAAATACACCACACCTCTCCCTCGTATTCTTTAATAATTTTTTTAAGTAGTTGTTTACGCATCTCCCTTACCTCATCTAACAAATCGTAATATTCTGGTTTGCCAGTTTTTGCGCCCGTAAAAAAGAAGTGTTCTTCAATTGAAATTAAATTCATAATTGCAATTGAAAGATCTTGATCACTAGACAGGTCTAGTTTATTATCTTTTTTTAAATCATCAACCTTTTTAATCATCTCTTCAAGGTCCATTATTTTTTCAGTCATATATTTAACGAGTAATTAAATAAAAGATGCCACTTAAAACAACTAAAGTTCCAAAAGGCATCACTACTTTTTGAAAGGGGAAGTGAGCGTGTCCGCCATTTTTCTTTTTTAAATACAGATAGAATTCACTCATGGACCAAAAAGAAATAGTCCCTAAAACTAAACCTAAAATTACTTTATCAATTCCCCATAAAGTATTTAAGGGGTGGCCTACTAAGTTTTGAGCGAACAAGGGCCAGAAAACTAGGGCGTAATAAGCGACAATTGTTATTATACTATAAAAACTTTTGTATTTTTCTGCCTTTATTTTTTTCTTTAACCAATTAATAGTCCAAAGACTGACAGCAATCGTTAGTCCGCCAATCCAAACCCCAGTAATAACATCATCTATACCTAAGTATCTTGATAGGCCAAGTCCGGCACCAACTGCGACCACACAAACCGGACAAACCGCTTTCGCTGGTAGGGCAAGTAGTACTCCTAAGGTTGAGCCACTAATAATAATTCTTTTCATACTATTTTTTGCTTTCAAAATAATTAATAATCTCATCTGACCCGATTAAGCATTTTTCGCCGTCAAAGAAAAAGGGAACCCCAATTTCTTTATTATCAACTCTACAGATCGCTGCCTTCTGGGACAACAGCCTGGAATTTACCTGGTTCTGAGACACCTCTAGTTCTCTGAAAACTAGATAGTCTTTAACCTTATTTTCACTAATATATTTTTCTACTTCCAAACAATGCCCGCAGAAATTACTATAAAAGAGAATTTGTTTTGGTTGGTTTTTTATTAGGACTACAGTTAGGCTGATTATTACAATACCTGCTAAAAATAACAAGGAAATCTTTAATGGTTTCTTCATAATTATTTTAACTAATTAATTTTTAAGTATCGTTTATTATAACATAAAAAGGCCACCTCTGGAACTTTCCGAAATGGCCTTTTTATTGTCTAGCGGTAATTATTAATTTTTTCCTTTATTTCTGTAAAGAATTCATCTTTGCTAATTTCTCTAGCTTCTCTCTGCCCCCTGTCTCTAACAGATAATACTGGGGCTTCAATTTCCTTATCGCCGATAACTAGCATGTAGGGCACTTTTTCATTAACAGCTTTTCTGATTTTGTTACCCACCGTTTCATTGTCATCATCAATTTCTACCCTAATACCTATTGCCTTAAACTCAGCGGCTAAACTCTGGCAATAAGCAAGGTGATTTTCGGAAACGGAAACTAATTTAACCTGAACAGGCGCTAACCAGAGAGGGAAGGCTCCAGCATAGTGCTCAATAATCACCCCTAAAAATCTCTCTAGTGATCCTAGTAGAGCACGGTGGATAACCACAGGAGTTTTAGCTGAACCATCAGCATCGGTATATTTTAATTCAAAACGAGCTGGTAATTGAAAATCAAGTTGAATGGTGGCCAGTTGCCATTGGCGACCAATAGCATCTTTAACTTTCACGTCAATTTTAGGGCCATAGAAAGCGCCATCACCTTCATTAATTTTATATTCCAAATTAGCTTGTTCTAGAGCTTCTTTTAAGTTAGCTTCTGCTTGATCCCAGATCGCTTTTTCGCCTAAGAAACTCTCTGGTCTGGTAGATAAGTGAATCTCGTCAATTTGTAAGTCAAAAATAGTGTAGATAGTTTTTATTTTGTGTAATAAGGTAGAAATTTCTGACAGGATTTGTTCTGGGCGAACAAAAATATGACAATCATCTTGTGACAGAGATCTGACTCTGGTTAATCCATGAAGAGTGCCAGACTTTTCATTGCGGTATAAGGTGCTCACTTCGGCTAGACGTAAGGGTAAATCTCGGTATGATTTTAAATCCCTTTTAAAGACCATCATATGAGCCGGGCAGTTCATCGGTTTAATGCCAATATCAATATCATCCTCAGCGTGATGCAAACAAAACATGTCTTCTTGGTAATGGTCCCAGTGACCAGAAATCTTCCAAAGGTCAGCATTTAAAAGTTGTGGGGTGCGGACTTCACTGTAACCTTCACCGTAGGAATGTTGTCTGACAAATTTAGTTAGTTCTTGAAGTAATGTCATCCCTTTAGGCAAAAAGAAGGGCATTCCCGGAGCCACATCATGATTCATAAACAAATCTAACTCTTTACCTAGTTTGCGGTGGTCTCTTTTTTCTGCCTCCGCCATCATATTTAAATAATTATCCAGTTCTTCTTTAGTATTAAAAGCTAAACCATAAATTCTGGTTAACATTTTATTTTTTTCATCACCGCGCCAGTAAGCACCAGCCAACTTATCAAGTTTGAAGCTGCCAGGTTTGATTTTATTGGTATTTTCAACGTGCGGTCCGCGGCATAAATCAGTAAACACCCCGACAGTATAAAAACTTACTTTAGTTTCCCCTTTGTCTCTTAAATCAGAAATTAACTCTGCTTTGTAAGGGTCGCCCGCTTTTTCTGCATCAGCCAGAGCTTCATTTATTTCTTTCTCATCTCTTTCAAACTTTAGATTTTGTTTTACAAGATGAGCCATGCGTTTTTCTAAATCGCGCAAATCACTTTCTACAATTTTTTCGGTACCAAAATCAATATCATAATAAAAACCATTCTCAATTGCTGGGCCAATTGCCAGTTTAGCTTGAGGATGTTTTTCTAGGACCGCGGTGGCCAGTAAATGGGCCAAGGAGTGCCGCTTGACTTCCACCTCGGACATCTCATGTTCATGTTCGTGTGACATATTTTTAGGTTAACCGCATGAATTAGTCATTGTCTGTTTAAGGGGATAAATAAAAACCCGCCTCGGTAACAGCACAAACGCTAAGCTTATGCAGTGACCGGGACGGGATTAAAGCAATCTCGCGGTTCCACCCGATTTTTTTCCTGGGTCTAATAACTCAAGAAAACTCTTTTCTAGTTGTTTTGTCTTTTGGCAATCCTTTAAGGATTATAGCAGTTGCTAATTAGCTTGGTAGGCTAATCAATCAAGACTAAATTATTATAACAGATATTAGATATTTTTCAATGTTTTTAAGAATGCTGCCAGACTTGACTTTCTATCAATGTTACTTTATAATATACATATATGTATAGTATATATAAACAATAAATAAAAAAATGACTAATATTAAACAAAATAGATTTTTGAATATTCTAAGGCTGGGAGGCTTTGTTTTTCGGGTTTCAGACTTAGCTAAAATTTGGCAGCTTGAAAATCGCGCTAGTTTACTAATAACTCTTAAACGTTATGTTGATCAAGGTTTAATTTATCGTCTTCATCGGGGGCTTTATTCTGTAAAAAAAATTGAGGAGCTTGATCCAGTGCTTTTAGGCTTTAAGATTTTTAATAATTATTGTTATTTGAGTGGTGAGACAGTCTTAGCAAAACATGGTGCCATCTTTCAAAAAATTAATTATTTAACTTTTATTGGCGGTGGTAGTAAAAGAATTAGTGTTGGTCCCTATAATTACTATTTCAGAAAGTTAAAAAAGGATTATCTCTATAATGATTTTGGGGTTAATAAAAATAATGAAGTTAGTGAGGCCTCACTTGAGAGGGCAGTGGCTGACATATTATATTTTAACCCTAACTACCACTTTGATAATTTAGAGGCAATTAACTGGAAAATGGTTAAAGAGATTCAAAAAATCGTTTATCATAAAATATGATTACTATAAATTCACATGATGCCGTTCATAAATTTTGGATGTATCGTCTTTTGATAAGTATTGTGAGCAGCAATAAATTAAATGATTTGTATTTTAAGGGTGGCACTTGTGCGGCCATGGCTGGGTTTTTAGATCGTTTTTCGGTTGATTTGGATTTTGATTACGTTGGTCCTGTAGAGCAAGTGTCAGTTATTAAAAAAGAGCTCAAGTTTATCTTTAAAGAACTTGATTTAGAGATAAAAGATGAAAGTCAAAAAGCCCTGCAATTTTTTTTGAAGTACCCCAACAAAAACAAAGATGGCAGAAATACCCTTAAAATAGATATTAATTTTCCACCACCTAAAAACAATAACTATAAGCCAATAAAACTAAACGACATTAGCCGTGTTGTCATGTGTCAAGATATTGAAACGATGTTTGCTAATAAGTTAGTAGCGGTAATTGATCGTTTTGAGCACAATAATTCAATTGCCGGTAGGGATATTTATGATATTTATCATTTCTTCGTTAATAATTATCGGTACAACTATAAAGTTATTACCGAGAGAACCGGCTTAAGTTTAGTTGATTTTTTTAGAAAACTTCATTCATTTATTGAAGATAATATTAATGAAAAAATTCTTACTCAAGATTTAAATTTCTTGCTCCCCTATGATCGTTTCAAAAAATTACGTCGTACTTTAAAGCAGGATGTTTTAATATTTATTAATTTAGAGATTAATAATATTAAAAAATAAAATAAAGCGCCCCCTTAAGGGGGCGCTTTATTTTATTCTATTATCTATTTTAAATTTATTTTATGAATTAGTCCGGTGTTCTTGTCAGAAAAAAATAACTGACTCTGGTTATTATTAACAATCAGATTTTCCATATTGAATTGTCCATCGGGAATAGCTACTAGCGTCTTAGTTCCAGTTCTTAAATCTATCTTATATAGTTCATCAGGATTATCATCAGCTAGCGCTCTAATAAGCCCCGACCCCACTTCCAAGTCAACCGGTACGGCGCAGTAGACTTCAGTGTTAGTGGCAAAAGTACATTTGTCTGCCCAAGTATTAATCCCAAGACTGATACGATTTTTATTAATATTATCACCCTGAGCATCAACTACCCATAGCAATGGTTTCATGTTGCTGTTGGTATTGTAGGCGCTATATAACAAGCGGTCGCCAGTTTTTGACCACTCATAAACTAAACCGCGACCCTCAACTGTAGTTGATTTAAAATTTTCACCATTTAAGCCAACAAAGAAAACTTCTTGTCTGTTTAGATCAATGCTTTCAGCATAAGTAGCTACAATTTGATTATTTGGCGACCAGCCGGTTTTTACTTTATCAGCGTTTAACCCAATTTCTTCAATATTATAAACCCGAGAACCATCATCAGAGGCAACTGTTAAAAAGCGGTTATCTGGATCAAGGGCGATGCTTTTAGCAATAATTTGGTCGCTTTGGGGAGAAAAATCAAAATCTTCCCAGTGGCTAGGGATGGTAACTTGTTTCTTGGTTTCAAAGTTGTATAAAATTTTTGTATTATCGGGGTACTCTAAAACCGCTTTATTTTTATTTGGTGCCCAAGTAACATCCTCAACATTATAAAAAACCCGGTCACTCATCTTAACAGCATTGCCACTGACATCTATTTTATAAAAATAACCGTCATCTTTATTATAGTATTGAATGCCACCAGAGTTTGATAGGGTGGGCGCTAGTCCAGCGGAACTTGTTAGTGTTTCTGTTTTGGTTACGCCTCCTAAAGCGACATCAGAAGGAGCATTGGGATCGGGTTGTTGATTTATCCCGGTACCACCAGGAATATTTTCACTACCTGGAATCGTCCCTGGTTCACTGGTGCCAGTCTGCGGAGTGCCTTCGCCAGAAATAGGTAGACTACCTGGTGTTGTCGTTGGTGTTATTGTTATTGGCTCTGGTCCCAAGACCAAAGAGCTCTGAAAAAAAGTTCTATAAAGCAAAAAACCAAGGATAAAAGTGATAGCCAGAAAGGCGATAACCAGAAAAAGTTTTTTATATTTTGAAAAGAGATTCATAATTTATTTTTTTATTTTAAACTCATTTAAAATCTTTGCCTTTGTCTTGTAATTATTATATAATATAAACTGACACATATCAAACTACCATCGCAATTTGTTTGGCAATTTTCTTGGTGGTTTTAATTAAAATTTTATGGGCTTATTTTCTAAAACAGAAAATTCTTTTTTAGGTGTTGATATTGGAGACTCTTCACTGAAAATGGTGGAGCTGGAAAAAAGAGGGAAGAAAATATACTTAACCAACTACGCTTTTAGTGAAAATGTTAATGACATTAAATTTACTAAAATTGATGATACTGCCTATCTCGCTAAAGCAATTAATAAAGTACAGACAGAAGCTAAAATCAAGGCGACTAGGGTAACCGCTTCTTTGCCGACTTTTGCTGTTTTTTCTTCAATTATTACCGTTAATGTGGTTGATAAAAAGAATTTAACAGATGCTGTCCTAGAAGAAGCTAAAAAAGTAATTCCTTTACCGCTTGAAGAAATGAAAATTGATTTCAAAGTTATTCCTGATCCGGAAGGCGGCCCTATTTCTAAATCGGTAACCAGAATTTTTTTAACTTGTTCGCCTCGCAAGATTGTTCGGAAGTATATTGATGTTTTCAAACAAGCTAATTTGAGTTTGTCGTATTTAGAGACAGAAACTTTTTCCTTAGTGAGGTCTTTAGTTGGTAATGACAAATCAACTGTCATGATAGTAGAAATTGGTGCTAATAGTACTGATATTTCTGTGGTTAGGGAAAGCATCCCTGTCTTAAACCGCAGTTTAGAAATTTGTGGATCTACTATCACCAAGGATTTATCTGAAAGTTTAGGGCTTACTTTTGCTCAAGCGGAACAATTTAAAAATGATTTATCTACTTCAAAAAATACTAAAGGCGAATTGCCTAAACAAATTATCAAAACAATTACGCCGATTATCAATGAGATTAAATATATGTTAGAATTTTATAATAATTCTAACAGAGTGCCAGTAGAGAAAATTATTTTATCTGGAGGCAGCTCTCTGCTTTTTGGTCTTCCGGAGTATTTATCACAAAAGCTTAATATTCAAGTGATTATTGGTGATTCTTTTAGTCGTATTATGTATCCCGAAGAGCTTAAACCGGTAATTCATGAAGTTGGTCCCAGATTAGCAGTGGCTGTCGGCTTAGCTTTAAGAGATATTGAAAATTAGTTTTTAAAAATGAAGCTATTTAATAAAAAACTAAAAAAGGGTTCAGAAGAAGCAGCAGACGACTTTTTTAATCCTAAAGTTCTTGAGGTTAACTTAGTTAAGGATGAGATTAGTGTTGAGTTTAATTGGAGCAGGCATCTACTGTCATTATTTTTAGCTATTTTCGTGGCCGCTTTACTTGTCGCGGAAATCTATTATGGTCTTGATTGGTGGCAGAAACAAGAGGAGGAAAAAACTATTGCTTTAAAAGTTGAGTTAGATAAAGTCAGCCAGGAAATAAAAAATATTAACAGAAATGCTAAAGATTTTGTTTCTTTTAAAGAAAAATTAGAATTGACAAAAAAAATGGCCGATACCCATATTTATTGGACTAACTTCTTTGATTGGTTGGAAAAAAATACTCTAAACTCCGTTAATTATCAAGGCTTCTCTGGGGATGTCTCCGGAGAGTATTCTTTATCAGCCACAGCTAGAACTTTTAGTGATATTAGTTGGCAGGTAAAGACTTTTAAAGATAATAAATATGTGATATCGGCTGAAGTTGATGCTGGTTCTTCAGGCAGAAGTGATAAGGAGGGTGAGGTTAGTGGGGAAAGCAGCGTTTCCTTTTCTATTAACCTTAAAGTAAAGCCAGAAATTTTTTATAAGCAAGTTGAATAAAATTATGTTACAGAGTAGTCTAGCCAAAAAAAATGCTGTTAATAATTTTTTAAATAATTATTTTAGTTTTTTTGTTGTGATTTTTGTATCATTCCTGTTATTTATTGCTTATTTTTTAATTTTAAAACCAAAAGTAGATATTACTACGGCAGCTATTTCTGAAAACATTAGTTCTAATGAAAAATTGCTGCAGGCCGAGAAACACAAATTACAAAGTTTGCAGGCCGCTATTAAGGCTTATGATGAGGTGGATCCTGATGATTTAGCTAGAGTAAATGCTATCTTACCTGACGAATATGACAAGGAGGCTTTATTTGGTGAGATTGAAGAGATAATTAATAAAAATGGCTTTATTGTTTCTTCAATTAATCTGTCTCAGCCGGAAGGCAATAGTTTAGATGCCAATAACAAGATTGGTGTGATTGATGTTTCTATTAATGTTTTATCAGCTGATTATGCTGGAGCCAAAAACTTGTTAAATATTTTAGAAAGTAATTTAAGGATGTTTGATGTTAAAGAGCTAAGTGTTGGCGGCAGCTCGGCGACTTTAAAATTTTCTACTTATTATAAAAAATGAGAAATCAGCAATCTTTAATTTTATATTTGTTTATCCTGATAATTATTGTTGTCGGATTTTTTCTATTTCTTTTTAAAGATGGGGTGGCCGATAAGGTCTTAAGTTATGATGTTGGGGTATTGACTCCAACAAATAATACAAATAATAACCTTAATTTAAGCGTTTTGGATGATCCCAGAATAAAATCTTTTAAGAATTACGTCTCAGACTTTAATTATAGTGACTTAAATAAAAGTCAGGAAGCTTTAATTGCCTCCTTCTCTCAAGGATCGGACGTTGTTATTGTTAACCCTAGTGATGACAACGCAGCCTCAAGTACTAGTAGAACATTTTTTAGAGTTAGGGTTGGTAATAGTAATCCCTTTTTAAACAAGGATAAGCAGTAATATGGATAAAAATGAAAAATTACTTAGCATATTAGCGGAAAGAGGTCTTTTAAGTGCAGATAAGATAGAAAGTCTGAAAAAAAAGGCCGAAGAGACTAAAACCCCTTTAAGCAAGGTCATCATCGGTGCTGGTTTAGTTGACGAGGAAGTTTTAACACAAATAAGAGCTGAAATATCAGGTCTTCTGTATTATAATATTCAAAATGATGAGATTCCCGAAGATTTATTAAATTTTCTACCGGAAGAAGTTTCTCGAACTTATAAAGCTATTTGTTTTGGCAGGGAAAACAAGGAAATTAAGATTGGCTTAGTGGAAGTTGACCTTAAGGCGATGGAGGCGATTAATTTTTTAGCCTCTGGCGATCATCTGCGTCCGTCTTTTCATTTAATTTCTGAGAGTAGCTGGGAGCGGGCGGCTAAACAATACCAAAAAATTGAAGAAGAAATTTCCACCGCCTTAGAGGTTAGGGCCAGGGAAGAGGGAGAAGAGTTAGTGCAAGTGAAATCTGATTCTGAAGAGAGTATTAGTGACGAAGATATAAATAGTGCCCCAGTTTCTAAAATTGTGTCAGTTATTATTCGTCACGCGGTTGAGGCCAGAGCTTCTGATATTCATATTGAACCTTTTTCTAAAGAGAGTCGGGTTCGTTACCGAATTGATGGTATTCTGCATACTTCATTAACACTACCTAAAAGCATTCATGCGGCCATCATTGCTCGTATTAAAGTTTTAGCTAAATTAAAATTAGATGAAACCAGGGTTCCGCAAGATGGTCGTATTAGATTAGTTATTAATGGCCGAGAGGTTGACTTTCGTGTATCCACTTTGCCGCTGGCTAATATGGAAAAAGTGGTAATGAGAATTTTAGACACTAATAGAGGAACACCTACTTTAGAATCTCTAGGTTTTAATACCAATACCATTAATTGTGTTAAGAGGGGTATGAAAAAAACTAGTGGTATTATGCTCGTTACCGGTCCGACTGGTTCTGGTAAAACCACTACTTTGTATGCTGTTTTGACAGTTTTAAATCAAGAAAATGTTAATATTTCCACCTTAGAAGACCCGGTGGAGTATGAAATTAAAGGCATTAATCAAGCGCAAATTCGCCCCAAGGTTGGGTTTACTTTTGCTTCTGGTCTGCGTTCCTTATTGCGTCAAGATCCTAATATTATCATGGTCGGAGAAATCCGTGATGAAGAAACGGCTAGTTTAGCTATCAATGCTGCTTTAACCGGTCACTTAGTGTTATCTACCTTACATACCAATGATGCTTTGGGTACTATTTTCCGTTTGCTTGATATGAATGTGGAATTCTTCCTATTATCTTCAACCTTGAAAACGGTGGTGGCTCAAAGGCTGGCCCGTAAACTATGTGATAACTGCAAACAGCCAACTGAACTGGCTCCAGAGGAATTAGAGGAAATAAAAAATGAATTACGGTTGATTCCAGAAAACATCTTAAAACAAGAGATTGAAAACTATTCCGGTATGGAAAATTTCTTAAATAGCCTAGTTTTCTATAAGGCGGTCGGTTGTTCGCGCTGTGAAAATACTGGCTATATGAGCAGAACCTCGGTGTCTGAGGCGATTGAAATTAATGATGAAATTAAACAAATTATTAATGACGGCAGTAAAGGCCTTACTTTGGAGGCGATTAAAAAAAGCCAGGACTTTATTTCAATTAGGCAGGATGGTTTTTTAAAGGCTGCTCGTGGTGTAACCACGGTTGAAGAAGTATTAAGAGTTATTGAAAGTTAATTTATTTACTTATGGCTATTTTTAAATACAAAGCAAGAAATAAAAAAGGAGCAATAAAGTCTGGTATTGATATTAGTGTTAACGAAAACGAATTAATTAGCCGTTATCGTCGTAAAGAGTTAGAAATTACTTCTTTGTTGCCGGGTGAGAATGATTTGGAAACAAAAATTAGGTTATTTTTGGAACGACCAAAACCTAAAGATTTGGTAATCTTTGCCAGACAATTTTCGGTTATGATTTCTGCTAATGTGCCGGTGGTAGAATCATTACTAATCTTAATTGAGCAAACTAATAATTTCTCACTTAAAAAAATCATTTCTGATATTGCTTTTGAGGTTGACGCTGGTTCACTTCTGTCTGACGCTTTCTCCAAGAGACCAAAATTATTTTCTAATTTTTTTGTAAATATTATTCGCAGCGGTGAGACCTCGGGTAAGTTAGACGAGGTGCTAAGTTATTTAGCTGATGAAATGGAAAAGAATTATGACATGTCGGCTAAAGTCAGAGGGGCGATGATTTACCCAATTTTTATTTTATGCGGTTTAGTGGGTGTAGCGATTGTGCTGATGATTTATGTTATTCCAAATTTAACTTCAGTTTTGACTGAGTCGGGGGCGGAGTTGCCGCTTGCTACTAGAATAGTAATTGGTGCTTCAAGTTTCATGACTAACTATTTGATTTTTATTATTTTAATTGTTGGCGCTTTAGTTTTCTTAACAAACCTATATCTTAAAACTTATAATGGCCGCCGCAATTTTGACTACTTAAAATTAAGGATGCCAATTTTTGGCACCTTATTTAAGTATATTTATTTAATGAGATTCACCAGATCCTTATCTACTCTAATTAAAGGTGGTGTGACAATTAGTAAGAGTTTGGAGGTGGTGGCTGAGGTGGTTAGTAACATTATCTATCAAGAAATTATTTTAGAAACTCTAGAATCCATCAATGATGGTAACCCTTTGTCTCTGGTGATGGAGAATGAACCAGTAATTCCTAAAATGGTGCCGCAGATGATTTCTGTTGGCGAAAGAACCGGTAAAATTGATGTGGTACTTGATAAGATTACGGATTTTTATGGTCGTGAAACTGACAAAATGCTGGCCAATTTAAGCTCTTTAATGGAACCAATAATTATGACCATTATGGGTGTCGGGGTTGGTATTATGGTAGCGGCGGTTATCATGCCAATGTATCAGATGGCTAGTCAATTTTAATTAGCTATTGCGGGGCTTTCCTATTAATGCTAAAATATAAAAAGATTTTTTAAGTTACTTTTTAATACTAGAAAAAAATTCTAAATTGTATGAATAAAAAAGGTTTTACTTTGATTGAGTTGTTAGTCGTAGTCGCTATTATTGGTCTACTGGCTACTTTATCAATCGTTGCTCTTAACACGGCCAGGGCCAAGGCACGTGATACTAAGAGAGTTGGTGATATTAAAAATATCCAAACTGCTTTAGAGCTGTACTACAGCAATAATGGCGCTTATCCATCACAAACTTCAGCAGCCACAACTATTCCTGGCTTAACCCCAACTTACATGGGTCAGATTCCAGCCGCCCCAACCCCTCATGATGGTACTATCTGTGATGCTAATAACAATAAGTACATGTACACATCTCAAGACAGTGCGAGATCTTACACTCTGACTTATTGTTTGGGTGGTGACACTGGTGGCTTAGCATCTGGAACAGCGACCGCTACTCCAGCCGGATTAAAACTATAATTTATTTTTCTCTTGACAGTTAGCCTCGCCTAGTAAAAGCGGGGCTTTTTTTATTTTTTTGTTTATGGTATTATTTAATAGTATTAAATTTTTGCTTTAAATTATCAAAAAATATTTTTTAAACCTATGGAAAAGAAAAAAGGTTTTACTTTGATTGAGTTGCTGGTCGTAGTTGCTATCATCGGCCTACTGGCTACTTTATCAATCGTTGCTCTTAACACGGCCAGGGCCAAGGCGCGTGACACTAAGAGAGTTGGTGACATTAAAAACATCCAGACTGCTTTGGAACTGTATTACAGTAATGTTGGTCGTTACCCCGCAGCTTTATCAGATCTGACCCCAAATTATATGGGACAGGTTCCAACTGCACCAACGCCTCATGATGGTCCATGTACCTTAGCAAATAATGTTTATACTTACGCGGCATCTTCTTCTGACGCCTACAGATCTTACACCTTATCTTACTGCTTAGGTGCTGATACTGGCGGTTTAGCTTCAAATACGGCTGTAGCTACTCCAGCTGGCTTAAAGTAAATTAAATTTTTAAAAGATTTATAAAACCCTACTATTTTATTGGTGGGGTTTTGTTTTTATTTAAAAAGTCAGTATAATAAAAGCATGAAATTAGAGCTTTTAAGCGATTCCAAAATAGTATCAGAATTTCTTGCTGAGAACTCAGGCTCTTATGGGGCAGAATTTTTATGTTCTTTAGAGTGGTCTGGTTTATTAGTTAAAGAAGGCCAAACTGTTAGGATTTTAGGACTTTTTAATAATCAAGAGTTGGTGGCCGTTTTTAATTTAATTAAAAAACCAATTAAGCTTTTTTCGTTTTATTACTATAGCCCCAAGGGGCCAGTTTTTAAAAAGGGATTAAATTTAGAAGAGCAGGCATCCATCTATTCATTTCTAAATGAGACCTTTAAAAAGGATGGTGCTCTTTTTTGGCGCTTGGAACCGGAAAATTTGCCGAAAACTTTAGCTAACCTTAAAAAGTCAATTGATTTGCAACCAAAAAAAACTTTAGTTATTGACTTATCTCTAGGTGCAGAAAAAATTTTAGCGGACTGCCACCAAAAAACTAGATATAATATTCGCTTAGCACAGAAGAAGGGCGTGAAAATTATTGCCGAAAATTCTGAAGATAACTTTGAGTCTTTTTGGTCTCTAATGTCTGAGACCGCTAGTCGTGATGCTTTTAAGGTTCATAGTCGTAGTCATTATCACCACCTTACTTTTTATAATCAAGATTTTATTAAATTATTAGTCGCTCAAAAAGATCATGAAGTTTTAGCGGCCGGTTTATTTTCTTTCTATGGCGACCGGGTGACCTATCTCCATGGTGGCTCTAGCTACAAAAATCGTCATTTAATGGCCCCCTACCTTTTGCAATGGACGGCTATTAATTTAGGTCTGGACTCAGGTTTTAAGTATTATGATTTTTATGGCATTGATGAAAATAAATGGCCTGGTGTAACTAGATTTAAAAAAGGTTTTGGTGGGGAAGAGAAAAATAGCGCCGGTACCTGGGATCTAGTCTTTAAGAAAACGAGTTATTTTATTTATAATCTACTTAGAAAAATTAGACGTCTTGTATGATTGAAATCGCCAACACTACTAATTTCAAAGTTAATAAGCCAGAAGTTTCTTTAATTTTTGAAGCGTTTTTTAAATTCTTTAAAGTAAAGAGAGGAGATGTATCGCTGGCGATTATTGGTGACAGGCGAATGAAGACACTAAATAGTATTTATCGTGGTTATAATAAAACAACCGACGTGTTGTCGTTTACAGATACCCAGGAAATTATTATTAATCCCCAAGAAATAAAACGTTTATCTAAATATAAAGAGATTTTGGAATTTATTGGCACAGCCTATCCACCTAAAAATTTAAAAAAAACTCAGGAGTATTTATTTTATTTTATTTTTGTCCACGGTCTTTTGCATCTAATTGGCTATAATGATGAAAGCGAAAAAGATCGTTTAGAAATGTTGGCTCTAGGCCTAAATTTTTTAACTAAACATGGTATAATAATAAAATGAATAATAAATTTCTAAATTTTATTATTGCTTTTGCCGTAGTTTTTTCGGTGTTTTTTGTCTTGTCTCCAAAGGAGAGTCATGCTGCTGCTGAACATAATATTCGCGGTTGGGCCGATAGTCCTTGGGGTTATATTAGTTTTAACTGTTTAGATGATGGTTTCGCCGGGCACTTTCCTTTTACTTTCCCCTTTACTTTTAATATGGCTCCTTGTCTTGATAATCAACACGGGGTTCATTTAGACTTTGATAATAATTTTTCCGGCCAAGCTTGGAATTCTCTTTTAGGTGATATTTCTTTAGAGTCAAATCTAACCCCACCCGATGAAAATTTTAGGAACCTATGTAATAACGGAGGCGCTTGTACGGCTGCTAATAATTGCATTGCTTGTTATAATGAGGATGATGAGGGGATCTACGGCTATATGTATGTTGAAAGCACTGGTGATTGGATTAGACTGGATTCACCCACCTCAGTAAGTCTGTCTAATTATGAAGCGGTGACTCCAGGGATTTTTCGGGGCTATGCTTCCGCTTCTTCTACAACGTTAACCGGTTCTGTAAAATTTAGTTGTTTAGATGAGGGTGTCTGTGAGACTAATAATTATCAAGTTAAAATTGGACCGCTAGAAATAAGGCAGTTGGTTGCGCCAGAGTGGAGCGCCCAGGATGCCTGTAATTTATCTAAGGCCAATAATGCTATTTTAAGATGGAATCGTCGCAGCGGTATGCAGTCGGCTTATCAAGTGATTGTTAGTACCTCAAATAGCACTACTACGGATATTGTCTATAATTCAGGCAAGGTTCCTAATACAATACAGAACCCAGTTAAACAGGTCAGTTTTACCACAGCTTACAACACATCATATTATTGGTTTTTAAAGTTGTGGGATGAGAATGATGTGGCTACTGATTGGCGGCAATTTAATACCCAGGGAACTAAAGACTGGGTTACTGATAATTGGGATTGGAATTTAGTCCATAGTCCAGAGCCTTATAAAACCTTTACCTCCTATAAGCATGAATTCCCAAAACCATTCTTCACTTGGGAACCGGAGGAAATTGTAGCTGCTACAACTACTAACAGCTTCTTAAGTAGTTCCTATTATTACGACAATTCTAATATTTATACGGCCTGTGGTGGTGCTTCTTGTTCGTATCTTTGGACAACTAGTGATCCGGAGGATAATATTTTAAGCCCCACGACCGCTTCTACAAGTATTAACTTTGCCAGAGTTAGTAACAACACTATCCGTTTAAGAGCGACAGACACAGATGGTTATTCTTGCGCTACCTCTACAATTTTAGATATTAATTATGCTTTGCCTTTATGGAAAGAGGTTAAGTCTTCCACTCAAAACTAATATGAAGAAAAAGGGATTTTCCATGATAGAGTTAATTGTGACTATTTCCGTTATTACTTTAGTAACTGGTATTTTTATTGCTAATTATAAATCTAATAACAGGCGGACTGATTTGATAATGACGGCGCAGAAATTAGTGGCTGATGTGCGTTTAGCACAGAATTATTCTTTAGGTTTAGCACGATATGGCGGCAGCACTTCAACTAATGTGCCTTTGGGTGGTTGGGGGATTCACTTTGATTTAAATTCTTATGGTGATAATAAGTATGTTATTTTTGCTGATGATGACGGCGATGGTCTTTATGATGTCGGCGAGGCTGACCCGGCTTTAGGAGCAAGGATAAGTGTTCTATCAGCTGATATTAGAATTAAAGAAATGAGCATTGGTTCTTTAGCCGATGTTATTTTTCTGCCGCCTGATCCAGTGACTACTATTACTAATTCAGTTTCTACTTTTGATGATTTATTAATTGTACTAGAAGATATCAATTCGGGGGCTATTAAGACGGTAAAAGTTAATTTTTTGGGATTAGTTGAAGTTTTGGATTAGTATGAAAAAAAACAAAAAAAAATTAAATTTCCGAGCCGGGTTTTCGCTAATTGAAGTTTTGGCGGTTTTGTTTGTTGTTTCCATTTCTTTATTAGGAGTTGTTTCTTTAATCATCCAAAATATCCAAGTGCAAAGTGTTAATAAAAATAATTTAATCGCCTCTTCTTTAGCTCAAGAGGGGATAGAATTTGCTAGAAAAAAAAGAGATTCCAATTGGCGCAGTGGCCTTAACTTCGATTCTGGTTTAGCTGATGGTTCTTATATTATTGATATATATAGCGGTCAGATGGTGCCTTCAACTAATCCTGAAGACGCCAAACTTTATTTTGGTGAATCTAATTATTATTCTCACGAATCCGCTCCTGACAGCTCAACTCCATTTTCTCGGTTGGTCCATATTGAAAAATTAGAAGAATACGAAGGAGAACCACTAGAAGTTAGATCGGTAGTTTTTTGGGAGGGGCAAAACCGCCCTTATAGCTATGAACTAAGAACACTATTGTTTGATTGGCGCTAATTATGATGAAAATAAAATATCAAAAATTTAATAAGAGAGGTTTTTCCTTAGTTGAGGTCTTGGTGGCGACAATGATTTTTGTAGTTATCATTACCTCCACTTTAAATATTTTTAAAATCGTTGTTGAGAGCCAAAGAGGCGCCATTGCTACCCAGAATGTAGAGGAAAGTTTAAAATATTTTTTAGAGGTAACAGGGAAGGAAATTAGAATGGCAAAACGCAATACTGATGGTTTATGTAATTTGCCGAGTACCGATATTTATAAAGTATCTAGTACTTCTGATAAATTAGAATTTTTAAATTATCACGATGAGTGTGTTGCTTATTTTTTAGAAACTACTCCAGAGGGCGTGACCCGTTTTGCGATTTCCCGAGACGGCAAGAAAGATTATATTACTCCTAATAAAATTAATGTCAGCAATTTATTTTTCTCTCTTCACCCAGAAACCACTAATGACCAACCAGCAATTACTATGGGACTCACCGCTTATGCTTTAGGTAAAGATACCGCTAAATCAGAGATGAAAATTCAAACCACTTTATCATCTCGGTATTATAGAAAAGATTAATATGAAACATAAAAAAGGCAGCGCCTTACTCTTAACTTTATTTCTGATCTCCGGCATTTTGATTGTCGCTTTTGGCGGTTCTTATTTAGTTATTTCCCGTTTGCAATCCAGCGGTTTACAATACGATTCTTCACGCGCGTATTATGTTGCCGAAAGCGGGGCAGAATACTCTTTAATAAAAGCCAGGAGGTTGGGATTTGATTTAAAAAGTGCTACCTTTGGTAATATCTTTAGCGATATGACCGTGGGTGATGAATATTTTCCAGGTACCTTTACCGTCAGTTATAAAACTTGGTCGCCAATTGTGTTGATGTCTACTGGTTCTTATGGACTAACTAAAAGAAGCGTGGAACTTAATTTTTAAAAATAAAAAAAGAAAAAACAGGATTTACTAAATAACCTGTTTTTTTATACCTAAAAATAAAGCAAAAAATACTATAAAAACCTTTGCTTAATGATTTAAAAATTGGTATAATTTAATCAGTTGTAAGAGGCAAAATAGTCTAGCCTATGATTGAAGAAAATAACAAAAAAAAGTCAGGTTGGCGTCAAGCGACGACCATGTTTTTTGTTTTACTTTTGGTAGGACTTTTTTTGTTTTCTGAAAAAGCCTTAGCTCTTCCAAATGATTATAATAAAGACGCCACCAGCACCTTAACGGCGATAGAGTGGAATAACTTAGCTAATGATTTTGTTAAAACTTGGACCAACACATCAATGACTGGTCAACTTGGTATTGGAAGAACGGCAAGTTACCCCTTAGATGTTGACACTGATGTTTTTGTACGTAGATATCTCGGGGTAGGTTCTTTTAATGGGAATACTCCGGGCATTAGTGGTTGGGCTTTATCCGCCCAACAAGCCGATCAGGTTATGGCTTTATCTGCACTGCTTAACACCTCTAATTCAACTGGCAGAGTTTTGTCTATTAATGCTTCTGGAGAGTCTTACGCTAGAGGAGTTTTTTATTCTTCCGGTGTCTATGGTTTAGGTAGTGGGGCTGGCAGCAGAGATTCGTTTATTGGTAGATCTGGGGTTAACACTTTTAAAATTGGTTCAAATTATGATCTAAGTGGAAGTGCTAATTTATTAATTACCGGCAAGCTTGGTGTGGGAAGCACCACTCCTAATGATATTTTCTCAATTGGTGATTCAAGTGGCTCATTTGCTCCTAGTGGTTCAGATAGAACTGGACACAATTATACTCAGACTTATTTAAGCACTGATAATTACGCTTTAACTAACTACGGTGTTGTTAAAACTTTAATTTCAGATGCCACTAATCCGATTAATCAAACTATTGCTTCGTCAACTTTTTGGTCAGGCTCATTAACTGGAAACATCTGGTCTAATAATACTGGTAATGTGGGGATAGGGACGACAACACCGACAGCTAAACTACATATTTCCGATGGCGTTTTTAAAGATGTGTATATAGGAGCCCCCACCAATATATCCGCGTCCGACTTAGCTACTTTGGGTGCAGGAGTAATGTTTACTAGAACAAATCTGCAACATGCAGATTCCGGTATAGCCGCTTACACTTCTAACTCAGGGGCTAATAATTTAGCTATCAAGGCCCGCAGTGATATTGTCTTTGTTACTGGCAATGGCAATGATGAAAGGGTTAGAATAAAAGAGTTAGGGAACGTGGGAATCGGAACGACTAGTCCTAGTTCAAAATTGGACGTATATGGGCAAACCACTTTAGGGAATAGAGATAGAGCCGGTAAATCAAGTTTTCCTTTATATATATCTGACTATAGTAATTTAGGATGGAAAGTTTCTGATTCTAATGGCACTGCAAAATTTGAGTTATATGCCGGTCTTGGTGGAGTTAATGAAATGAGGCTTATGAATGGTGTTGGTATAGTTGGTCATGGACAGGACTTATTACTGGGCACTGATACTGGGACGACTTCAGCTGTTATTAAGAGAAATACTGGTAACGTCGGCATTGGAACTACAAACCCAGGCGGCAGATTAGATGTAACCACAACAGCCACTAGCGGTCTTAGATTAAGTACTGCTGAAGCAACTGGCTTTGGTGGTATTAGAGCAATAAGCAACTCTGGTAATTTAATTTATTCTTTATCAAGAAATGATGAGGTTAGTAATGCTAGTTTAGCAATTACTTCTTTTAACGGAATTGGTTTTAAGACAGGAGTAGCCACAACATCGGTTAGCTCTTTTGATATGTTTATTGCTTCTGGTCGTGTTGGTATAGGCGGAAGCTCAATTCCTAATGATGTTTTTTCAATTGCTAATGGCGGTGTTCATTCTCTGGCTACTTCAACAAATACCGGCCATAACTATACCAGTACTTACTTTAGCTCTGACAAATATGCTTTAGCTAATTATGGTCTAGTAGAAACCTTAGTTAGTAATGCTGTTAGCCCAATCACTTTATGGGGTGGCTCAACTTCAGGAGACATTTGGTCTTTAAATTCTGGTAATGTTGGGATCGGGACAACGAATCCTGGATATAAGTTGGATGTTCAACAAGCACTAGATAATAACGGTATTATTGTTAGAGCCGCCTCATCTTCTTCTCAGGTTGGAGCTTGGCTAAAATTGGATCACGATGGTGGCGGTTGGTCACAAATAGATTCTAAATATGGGTTTAGATTTAAAAAAGATGGGGCAATGATTGCTTTTATCGATAATACAAAAGCTAATGGTTTTAGACTGTATGACGACGTGCCGCTCTCTTTTGGTACGTCTGCGGGCAGATTTAGTTTAGGAAAATCTAGTGTCTCTGGAAATTTAATTTTAAGCAATGCTGGTGATTTTGATGATCCATCTAAATCAGTATTATCTATAACAACCACCGGCAACGTCGGTATTGGAACAACAACACCTTCAGCAAAGTTACAAATAGTTCAGACAACTGGCGTGGGGCTTGATGTTTCTACTAATTATAACGCTGAAGGAAATTACTTTAATTATGGTGGTGATAGAAGTTTTAGATTTTATAGAACTGCTGGTGCAGGAGAAAATTTAGCAATACAGGGAGTAAGGCGTTCCGATGGAATGTTGGTGAATCTATTATTAAATCCACAAGGAGGCTCTGTCGGCATTGGAACAACAAGTCCTGTGGCTAATTTACATATCTCAGGTATTAATAATCAGTCTATCAAGATAGAATCAACAAATTCTTCTGGGGATAATGACATTCGTTTTACTAGAACTGGTCTTGAAACTTGGACGCTTGGACGTGATAATACTGCTAATGATTTTAAATTATCTTATGTTGCAAATAATACTGGCGGATTAGGAACTGGTGATTTACTTACGGTTAAATCTACCGGCAACGTCGGCATCGGTACTACTGCGCCTAATGATATCCTTTCTCTAGCAAACGGTGGTTCTGCTGCCCCGGCTGGTTCATCAAATACCGGTCATAACTTTACTAGTACATACTTATCTACCGATAACTTCGCTCTAGCTAACTATGGTATCGTCAAGACTTTAGTAGGCGACGCTATTTCCTCATCTTCTTTATGGGGCGGCACAACAACTGGAAATATTTGGGCTTTAAATTCTGGTAATGTTGGCATTGGTGTCACCTCTCCTGTCCATAAACTAGAACTAGTAGCTTCTACCACAGCTGCCGGTGGTATTGGTTTTGGCACCGATACAGAACTATATCGTTCAGCTGCTAATACCTTAGCATTAGCTTCTGGTGATAGTTTAAATCTAGTCTCTGGTAATCTTCAAGTAGCTAGCACAAACGTTATTACTTCCTCTCGCTTGATTTTAGGAAGTAACGGTACAGTCTCGGCTCCAACCTTTTCTTTCTCAGC
>JAEZRQ010000004.1 GCA_023444045.1 Candidatus Parcubacteria bacterium | reverse complement strand
GCCAAGCAATTGTTAGGCTGGACCTTATTTCTAGGGGGTTATTTAAATCACTATAATAATTTTGTATATTAGTGGTAATATCCCATTTAAGTTCTTGCCAGATTGAGATAAACAACATTCTTATTTCTGGTAAGACGCCAGGCTTTAGAATACTATTTTCTAAATCTTGTTTAAAGTTAAACTGATTTTTAACGGCAAATTCATAGATTAAATTTTTATACAGCAATCTTTTAGCTTGGCAATCTTCACGGCAGTAAATATCTTTTTCCGTGGCTACCTCTAATTTCTTAAGAGCTAGTTTTGCTCTTAACGATTCCGGATAATAGAGCCAACTGGAACGAAAAATAGGCAGAAACAGTAGCAGCAAGATAATAAATCCCGCACCAAGACCAGAAATTAGCCAGTGTTTTTTAAAAAAGACTTTTAACTGGCGCCAGACCATTTTAAATTTATCCATATTTTTTGAAGCCGTTTAAATGAAAAAATCTTTCACCCAAACTAAGCAATTAAGATAAATTTATCCTAGCAAAAAGCTAATTAAGATAACCTTGATTTTTAGTTAAAAAAGATAAAAACAGAAAAGCGTTCCTGCCCTTTATTTCTTTACTATTTTGACAAATAAAAAAAATCAAGCTCCTGGCCTGATTTTTCTGTTTTTTATTTAAGAAATTTTATTTGGTGAAAGTTAAGCTCTTAGCAATCTTATCAATCACCTTATTGAGCTCCTGATTATCATCTCCTTCATACCAAGCCATTAGAGCGTAAATCCTGCTTTTATTAATAAAAGTATATTTTATTTCCATTTGTCCGTTTTTTGATATTTTCTCAGGGGTCTCACTGGCCTTAGCCACGCCATCAAGTGGCCAAACGCTTAAAGTAAAGTCTGAGCACTGAAAGACTCCCTTATTAAAAAAGCAAGAGCCGGGATATTGTAGCTTAATCCCCATTTCTGAATCCTCATAAGTAAAGATTTTATTCTGCTCCTCTTGGCTTACTGGTGGTAAATTATCTTTAAAATCCCTCGCCTCGTTACTACCACTTAATAATTCTGTTGGCACCTCACAGATAGAATTTTCATAACTAATAAAATTATCTTTATTTTCTTGTTTTTTAATCAAGGAACAACCACCGATTAGAAAGATTAAAGGCAACAAAGCAAAAAGGGTAATTTTTTTCATATTTTTTAATATAAATTTTTTACGGTTTTATTATAGCACTAAAAGACCGGAAAAGACTAATCCTAAAGTTAAAAGCAATAAGGCAAAAATAATTCTAAAAACTAAACCAAAACGTACTGCTAACCACATTAAGCCGATTAAAGGAAAGCCAATGATTGGCAACAAGCTACTACCGCTTTTTAAATGGTTTAAGCCGTCTTTTGAGGCACCACGAAGATCTTCTTGACTAGGAAAAGCATGGGAAGCAATAGAAAAAGCTAGCCACAAGAAAATAATTCTTAAATACGATCCTGGATCCAGCCACAGAATCGCATAAGCTAAAAAAATGCTAACAAGAGAGTTGACTATAATAGGCCCAGTAGCAATTATAAATGATTGAAAATATTTTTGGGGTGCCTCATGAATTACATAACCACTAGGATTACCAAAACGAAAATAAACGGTTTTAGCCACTCTTAAGCCGGATAAATGGCAAAATATTTTATGAGATAATTCATGAATAATGACCCCAGGGAAAGTTAAAATATAAAACATGCTTATATTATAGCATAAAAAACAACCACCGAAGTAGTTGTTTTTCGCGCAATTAGTCTATTAATCCTAAATAAAGCTTTTATTTATTAAAACCACGGCCCATTCCTTTTCCCAACCCCAATCCTTTTCCAACTCCAGGATGGATATTATCGCCTTTTAATCCTAATTCCTCCATAATTTTTTGCTCCTGCTGACGTAACTTATAGACCTCTACGTAACGATTAAAATTAGTCGCATTTATTTTTTCTAACATTGGGCAATCAGCGCCAACTGCAGCCACCCAAGCATTGTAATCACCTGCTTCTAAGGCGGCGTTTATAGCAGTCATTTTTGTTTCCATCCCAGCCCGACGAGCATCCATGTCAGCCTTTTGCTCTTCAGTCAAACCTGATCTTTCTGTTCTATTTTTCCCCAGGCTAAAACCATTATTAATACCATCTGCCGCTAACACTGAAGAGGAAAGACCAACGGCGCCAATAATTGCCAAAGTAGTTAAGCCTAAAGCCAGCTGTGATTTTTTAATTTTCATATTTTTAAGTTAATTGTTAGTTGTTTTATAATTAGAACCGATTCTAATTAGTACTACGCTTAAAAATATTTTTTCTTCAAAAAAGACTCCTTTACCAGAGTCTTTTAAATATTAAGGCATCATCATCGGTAGACATGGTGGAATCTCTCCATCTGGACAAAACTTTGGATTATTAAAATGCTTCGGGCGTTTAAAGAACCCTTTTCCTGGACCAAAAGGAATTAGTTCTTCAATTTCAAAAACATTCACTTCTTTGATTTTGCCTAGAGCTCTAATTGGTCTACCAACTTCTATTTTATCATTGTATTCTTCATCAGATGCAAGAATAATCCAAACTTTGCCGTCTCGGTCAACTAAGTCGTATGAATAGTTATTTTGCTTATCAATAATTAAACCGGTTAAACGTCCAGCTTTAGGATTAGACCAATAATGAATTTGAGGATTAATAACTTGATCATAAAACGGCGCTCTACGTCCCAGAGTGTCATCAATTCTTCTATCCAAACCAAAAATATTAAACAAGACTCCTAAAAATAGACTAAATAAAATTGTTAAAGAAATAATTGTTTTAGTGGAATAGCGATAACCATTCTTAGTATGTTTAATATAGTAATAAACTGAAAAGGCGAAGATAACTAAACAAATAATCCAAAAGAATGGAATCACAAAAAATATTGCCTCAAAAGATCTTGGAAAACGAGGTCCTATTGTATGGCTGGAACCACTTAACATATAAAATATTAAAGAAGTGGAAATAGCGCCAAAAATTAAAGACAACGCTCCAAGCAACCAAATTAAATAATTTTTAACTAAAAAACGCCACTTCGCTTTAGGCAAGATATTTTTTTCTTTAATTTGTTGCAGAATATTATCTACAAAGTTTTTATCTTCTAAGTTGTTCATAGCTTAATTTTTTGTTTAAGTAATTCTTTTTTAAATTCACTCTTAGCTTTGTTCATCAGTGAGCCGACCGTTCCCACTGGTTTTTTGATGATATCGGAAATTTCTTGATAACTTTTTTCTTCTAAAAACTTAAGCACTAAAATATCACGGTATTTATCTGACAAATTATAAAGCACTTTAGTGACTTTATCTTTTAAATAAGTGGCATCAAATTCTTTTTCAATATTAAATTCAGAAACCAGCCTTTTAACGCTATCAGCCTCTAGATCAAGACTGTGTCCTTCAGCTCTAGTATTTAAACGCCGGTGATTACTAATTACTTGGTTACGAGCAATCGCGTAAATCCAAGAAGAAAACTTTAAGTCTAAATCAAAGTCATTTAAATTTAAATAAACTTTAAGGAAGATATCTTGTAGCAGATCTTCAGCGTCTTCTTCTCTAATATTAGTTATTCTTACAATATAATGAAATATCTTGTCCTGATAACGTTTAATCAGTAAAGCAAAAGCACCTTGGTCTCTTAAGACCAAAGACACAAGATCCTCATCACTTAGAAAGTTGTCAGGTTTTTTTGTTGGCTCCATTTTAAGTAATACGCAAAAACCAATAAATTATTCACTCTAACAAATTTCACCAGCTATTGCTGGAGCCACTGACTTATCTAGAGGGTTTGGTAAGATTAATTCTGGGTTAAGGTTTTCAACTAAAGAAGCTAATTTGACAGCTGTTTTAATTAACATCTCGTCTGTGATCTGTGCAACTTTATTATCCAGCGCTCCTCTAAAAATACCCGGGAAAGCTAGAACGTTATTTAATTGGTTAGGAAAATCACTGCGACCAGTAGCCACAATAAAAGCACCCGCCGCTTTAGCAAGTTCTGGCATAATTTCCGGGATTGGGTTAGCGAGGGCAAAAATAATTGGTTTTTCATTCATACCCCTCACCATTTCCTCACTTAAAACTCCACCTTGGGAAACACCAATAAAAACATTCACACCACGGAGAACTGTTTCAAGATTTCCTTTAAGCTGCTTTCTGTTAGTTAATTTAGCATACTTAAGTTTTGCTTCATTTAAGTCTTCTCGCCCCTCATAAATTGCTCCTTTACTATCGCAAATAATTAAATCTTTAAAACCATATTTTAACAATAAGTCAGTAATTGCCAGTCCAGCAGCTCCAGCGCCATTAATTAGAATACTAACATTTTCTTTACTAAGGTCACGAAGCTTAAGCGCATTTATTAATCCAGCTAAGACAACTAAAGCGGTTCCGTGTTGATCATCATGCATGACGGGAATATTTAATTCGTCTTTTAATCTTTCTTCAATCTCAAAACAACGAGGAGCAGAAATATCTTCTAAGTTAATCCCACCAAAATTAGGCGCTAAATACTTTACCGTTTTAATGATTTCCTCAGTGTCTTGAGTGTCTAGGCAGATAGGAAAGGCATCAACACCAGCAAACTCTTTAAATAAAATGGCTTTGCCTTCCATTACTGGCAGTGCCGCTTCTGGGCCAAGATTACCTAAGCCCAAAATTGCACTGCCATCACTGACAACCGCGATTGTATTACCTTTCATGGTGTGAGTTAAAGCCGCTGATTTATCACTAGCAATTAAACGACAGACCTCCGACACCCCTGGAGTGTAAGCTAAAGATAAATCTTCTTTAGTGCTAAGTGAAACCTTGCTTTTAAGCTCTAACTTTCCTCTATTCTTTCTATGTAATTCTAATGATTCTTGATAAACATCGGACATATATTTTTATTTTTTTAATTTATAAAGTAAGATTCCGGCTGCGACGCCAACATTAAGTGATTCAATTTTATCAGAGATATCAATTTTTATTTTCTTAATAGCTAGTTTATTAATTACTTCTGAGGTGCCGTGACTTTCATTACCAAGCACCAAACAAAACTTAGCCGCTGCTTTAAAATCATCTAAATTGCTCTCACCATGTGAACTGGTTATATAAATTGGCAGCTGACAGTTCTTAATCCAAGAGCCATCTTCATCCTTTAAAATATTTAACTTAAAAATGGAATCCTTAGCAGCACTGATTGTCTTGGCGTTAAAAACATCTACACAGTTAGCATCAAGGACAATATTTTTAAAATTAAAGGCCAGGGCGGTCCTTAAAATAGTCCCTAAATTACCAGGATCAGAAATAGCATTTAAATAAATAACAGAATCATTACTTATTTCATTATTCTTAGGTAATTGATACAGAGCAGCAACCCCTGAAGGTGTTTCAAGTTGTGAATAATGACGATTCAAATTTTCCTCAACTAAATAATATGGAGCATCAGAATTTTCGTGCAAGAATTGAAATTTATCAATATTTCTAGTTACAAAATCTGGAGTTACAAAGAGGGCTTCAAAGTTAAAACCGGCAGTTAGCGCATCCTTGATAATTGTTAAATTCTCCACTACAAAACGTCCCTGTTCTTGACGGTATTTTTTAAGAGCTAATTTCTTTAGAAGTTTTAAATGATTATTCTGAGCGCTACTAATTGTATCTAATTTTTTCATAAAATTTATCTTAATTCTATAAGTATATATTAACCTGACTAGCATTAATATGCAAAGTTTAAGATTATAAAAAAGTGCCAGCTTTACGCTCGCACCTCTTTTTTAGTGTCTTACTGCCATAGTAGCTTCTTCATCAGAAAAATCTAGAATAACCTTTGTCCCACGGCACCAGAATGTTAAACTCATGCAGTTTACCGGAAACGGGTCGCATTTTTCATGATGAAAAAGGATTTCATCTACTACGCCAAAAATTTTTTCACCCTCTTCTTTTTGAATTTTAATATCAAATAGAAGATATGCTGTTCCTTTATCAGTTTTTACACTAATAAATTCCAGTTCGTCATCTTTTAAGACTTTGTAAACTGGACAAATAATTTGACTATTAAACTTTTTTAAATAGTCAAAGAGATAAGCCTCTGCATTCATTTTTACCTCCTTTTTATTTTGTTGTTAACACTATTTTTTAACTAATAGCAAAAATATAGCCAAAAGCTATATTCTTGAAAATCAACTAAAAAATTATTTGATATTTTTCTTTAATTTTTTAGCAGCTTTTGCGGCTAACATCTCTTCTTTAATTACTAGTCTTTTTTTAGTTTTGTGTGAGTGAGATTTCTTCATCTTCCCTACTCCGGTAGTTCTTTTTGCCATAAAAATAATTTAAAAAATTAACAACCATAATCTTAGCGTAAGATTAAAATAAAATCAACTAAATATTAATAAAAAGAAAAGAGCTATAACGTTAAGTCATAGCTCTTTTTATTTTTAGCCAAGGTTGGCTAGAATTTACCCATTATCGCCCGGAGTTCGCCACGGTGCATACGCTGAACTTTAAGTTCAGGCATTGTTTTTAAGTTATCGTGAGAGCGAGTGAAGCGTTTATCTTCATAAAGCTCCTTACCAGCCAGGCGCCTTTTTTCCGGCTGCATATAAATTGGCTTATTATACTCTTTTGGTGGATTGTCATTTTTAAGTAAATAAATTACTCCATTTCTGACATCAACGCAGGCAACGTCAATCATGCCGTGTTTTTCAGGATTGAGTTCCTTTTCACAGAACTCTTCCGGACAATTACATGGTTGTCCAATAAAGTCAAGCGATTCGGAATCTTGAATATACCGGCCGCGTAAACGACGATCCACTTCCGCCAGGATATCAACATCCAAATCAGGGACATCCTCATCAGTGACAAAACTACCACAACAATCTTCATCTTCATCATTACATAACATACCGAAACAACGATGATTACGACGGTCCTGTTCTTCATGTAAAACCGGCACCAATTCTTCTCCGAAAAAGTTAAATCTTCTCATGGGTATTATTTTTGGTTGTTAATATGCAATTTAACTATGCCCATATTATAGCATATTTATGTATTTCTGTCAATAATAGCACCCTCTTTTGCTAAATTTTGGCTGGTATTAAATTAAAAAAACTGTTATAATATAATTGGTTAAGGATTAAGATTCAACTATATGGTAATCTTAACTTTACTAGAGCTTGTGCTCATTATTATCTGGATTTTCAGCTTAATAATGGAACAAACTTTCGGTGGTCTTAGTCATATTTTACTAGGAATCGCCGTCCTGCTAATAATCTCAAGGTTAATTAGCGGTAAAAATCAGATTGATGACGATATTTGATAGCTCTTTTGAGCTATTTTTTATTAGTTTAATCAGTTTATTTTGTAGTACATTTTAAAAGCTAGAAAGACTTTTTTTGTTTTAAACTATAAGCTATTCCCTTTTATTTCATTTTAGGTTAAAATAGAATAACCTTAATTCTTAATGCGATTAGACTAGATGTAATCTGTCAAAAACGCTAAAAAATATGAAAAAAACTATACTAATGTTAGTACTTGTGGCTGGACTTGGATTGCTAAGTGCCTGCACTGGAGATAAAGCTCCACAAATCAATGAATCAGGTAAAATGACGCCTGTTAGTTCCATTAAAATAAGTGATGGTACCTACACTGTTAATACCGAATTAAGTAAATTAGCTTGGCAAGCCGCTAAGGTAAAACTTGCTCACACTGGGCTCGTAGCAATTAAATCTGGTGAGATCAATATTGAAGATGGTTTAATTATCAGCGGAAATTTCGTTATTGATATGTCAACCATTACCAGTGATGAAAATATCGATAGTTTAGTTAAACATCTAAAGAGTGCTGACTTCTTTGACGTTGAAAACTATCCTGAAGCCAGGTTGGAAATAAAATCAGCCACTTTAGATGCTCAAAGCGGTAATTATTTGGTCAGCGGTGATTTAACTATTAGAGAGATTACTGCCCCAGTTAGTTTCTTAGCTCAAGTAAATTCTGGTGATAATTATCTTGAGGCTAACGGTGATTTAGTGATTGACCGACTTACCTGGGATATTAAATACCGCTCTGGAAAGTTTTTTGATAACTTAGGTGACGCGATGATTGATGATGAAATTAAATTCACGGTTGCAATTAGGGCCGAAAAATAAACAAACAAAAAACAGCTTAGATTAACTTCCAAGCTGTTTTTTTATACCTAAAAAATTAAAAGAATAAATTAAAGAAAAGACCAATTAGAATCATCCCCAAAATAGTAATACCAAAGAAGGTTAAAAGTAGCGGCCAGCGCATAATTTTTTTGAGAATTAAAGCTTCTGGTAAAGAAAGAGTTACAATGGCTGTCATAAAAGCCAAAACCGTTCCTAAGGGCACTCCTTTGCCCACTAAAGCCTCCATAATTGGTAAGACACTAACTGAATTAGCATAAAGAGGGACGCCTAAAATAACTGCAATTGGCACACTCCACCAAGAATCAGTACTTAAATATTTCTGAGCTAAATCACCTGGCACAAAACCGTGGATTATTGCCCCAACTGCTACACCTAATAAAAGATAAGGAAATATTTTTTTGGTAATGCTTAAACTATCCTGCCAAAAATAATTTACTAGTTTCTTAAAACCTGGTTTATTTTCTGACGACTCCAGTTCAATTTTGGCTTTAGATTTAAAATTAAGTAATTCTGGAATAACATATTTTTCTAACTTTAGACGACTAATTAAAAGACCACCCAAAACCGCAATTAAAACCCCTAAAACATTATATAAAATAGTCACCTTAAGACCAAAAATACTAGGAAAAAGATATAAAGAGGCTTCGTTAATTAGCGGTGAACTAATTAAAAAGGAAAAAGTCACTCCTAAGGGGATGCCAGCGCCCATAAAGCCAACAAACAAAGGAATAGAGGAACAAGAACAAAACGGAGTGACAATACCCAACAAAGCGGCAATTAGATAATTTAGTCCTAAAAAACGTTTTTTAGATAATATTGCTCTCGCTTTTTGCATCGGAAAATAATAACGCGTAATAGCCATCACATAATTAACCAAAAGTAGAAGCAAACCAATTTTAATAATATCATCAATAAAAAAAGCTAAAGAGTCATATAAATAAGAGCCCTCATCAAGCTGAAAAATTTTGTTAAGAATAAAATTAATTAATTCATGCATAATAAAAAATAGACAACTATAAAGATTTTTGAATAGCTGTTAATCCAAGCATAGCACAATTATAACGACGTTCGCTAATTGGAACACCTAACAGCTTTTTAATATCATCAAAATTATAAGATAGAACTTCTTCCCGGGTTTTACCAAGCAACGCTTCACTTAAAATAGAAATAGCGGCTTGTGAAATAGCACAACCCTGCCCAATAAATTTTATTTTACTAATCACACCACCTGATATTTTTACAAACACCGTTAAATCATCACCACAAGAACGATTAATTTGCTGACAAGAATTATTACATTTATTAATCTTCCCATAATTACGGGGATGACGATAATGATCTAAAATGTTTTGTTCGTATAAATTCATAATTAAGAATTAAAATAAGAATACACCTCTTTTAAAGCCTTAAAAAATAAGTCTATTTCTTTTTTGGTATTATAAAAACTCAGACTCGCCCTGATACTGGTTGGCAATTTTAGAAAATTGTGCAGAGGCTGAGCACAATGTTGCCCAGCTCTCACTACTATCCCCTTCTGGCCCAAAAAATCAGCCACATCATGAGGGTGAATGCCCAGAATGTTAAAAGAAAATAAGGGTACTTTTAGCTTAGCGCCTCCAATTAAACTGATATATTCATGTTCTTTAATTTTTTGAATAAAATAATTACTAAGTTCCTGTTCTTTTTTATTAATCACTGCCCAGGTAAGTTTTTTTAAATATCGACAAGCCGCGGCTAAAGCAATTACGCCCTCAATATTAGGAGTCCCCGCTTCAAATTTATCAGGAGTAGTAATAGTAGTAAAAGAATCTAAAGTAACTCGCTCAATTATCCCGCCGCCACCAAATAAAGGCTTTAAATTATCAAGCAGCTCCTTGCGACCATACAACAAACCGATCCCTGTTGGTCCATATAATTTATGACCCGAGAAAACTAAAAAGTCACAGCCGATCTTTTTGACATCAGTTTGAAAATGAGAAATCCCCGAAGAAGCATCAACAACAGTGATAATATTTTTAGACTGAGCTAATTTAATAATCTTCTCAATCGGGTTAATTATTCCTAAGACATTAGAAACATTAGCGAGTGACAAGAGCTTTACTCTTGGAGAAGCCAGTAATTTTTTAGCTGAGCCTAAATTAAGCGACCCGTCTGGCAGTAAATCAATATACTTAATTTTTATCTTTTTGCTTTCTTTTAGTTGCAGCCACGGGACAATATTAGCGTGATGTTCAGCCACACTTAATACAACAATATCTCCGGCTGATAAGTTTGCTTCACCCCATGTCTTAGCAATTAAATTAAGACTAGCGGTTGCTCCAGATGTAAAAACAATTTCTTCTGAACTGGCACCAACAAAATCAGCCACTACCTCACGAGACTCCTGATATTTTTTTAAAACTCTTTCACCTAGCGGATTAATACTACTGTGCAAATTAGCATTATCATAAAGATAGTAATCAGTAATAGCATCAATAACTACTTTTGGTTTTTGAGTAGTCGCTGCATTATCAAAATAAACCAAGGGTTGACCATTTATCTTAGTATTTAAAATTGGAAAATCAGAACGCTTAATCATAAATTAATTTAACTTAGATATTTCTTTTAAAATATTTTCTTTAAAATTATGGTCACTCACTTCTTTAAAAAAGTTATCTAGTAAAGAACTAATTATCAGTTGTCTCACCTGTTGCTCACTAAGCCCTCTGGAAGCTAAATAAAATAAATCTTCTTCTGACAACTTAAAAGTACTCGCCCCATGACCGGCTTTTACTTCATTAACCGCAATCTTTAAACTAGGAAGTAACACCCCCTTAGTCCCTTTATTTAAAAGATAAAGTTTCATATCAATTCTCGCATCTGTTCCTTTGGCGGTATTTGAAATGGCCACCTCAGAGTAATATTTAGCCCGTGATTCATCCTTTAAAACACCAGTGACTAAAAAGCGGCCAAAACTATCTGGAGCCGCAAAAATATAATCGTCTTGGATTAGTAATTTATCACTTCCCTGGCCAAGAAAAAATACCCGGCTATCTAAGTTGGCCCCCTCACCAATTAGAATGCTAAATTTTTGTAAATAATCTTTGGCATTTAAATAGAAACGATGAGAAATCATTTTTGAAAAATTACCTAAGATAATTTCTCGCTCTTGGTACTTTTCTTTGTTTAGAGAATAGTTGATAAAACAAAGATATTTTATCTGACAATTTTTGCCAATCTTAATCTTAAAAACTGAAGTAAGTGTTTGCCCTTCATTTAAATCTAAATCATCAATTAAAATAACTTCTTCATTATCAGAAATAATTAGTTCATCTTTTATTGTGGAGAGAATAATTTGTTTCATAATTTTAAAATCAACCAACACTATTTTCCATTTCTAGCTCAACCATGCGGTTCATTTCCACTGCATACTCAAGCGGCAATTCTTTAATAATTGGTTCAATGAAGCCATTAACAATCATGGCACTCGCCTCATTTTCACTTAATCCCCGACTGCGTAAATAAAAAATATCTTCTTCATTCAACTTTCCAGCAGTGGCTTCATGGGCTAAGACCGCACTAGCGTTATTTATCTTAATCATCGGGATAGTATCAGATACAGACTGAGAGTCTAGAATTAAAGCATCACACTTAATATTAGAAATAGCCTCTTCTGCTTTAGCACCAATTTCCACTAGCCCCCGATAAATAGCTTGGCCACCGCCTTTGCTAATACTTTTCATCACGATATTGGAAGTTGTCTGAGGAGCTAAATGAATTACTTTAGCGCCAGTATCTTGAATTTGTCCGCTATTAGCAAACGCTACCCCTAAATGATCAGCGCTAGAGCCTTCTCCGGCTAAAACCGAACAAGGATAAAGCATGGTGACATTACTACCAAAGTTACCCCCAACCCACTCAATGTGCCCCTGAGCCTGAACTA
>JAEZRQ010000006.1 GCA_023444045.1 Candidatus Parcubacteria bacterium | reverse complement strand
GCAAACGCTACCCCTAAATGATCAGCGCTAGAGCCTTCTCCGGCTAAAACCGAACAAGGATAAAGCATGGTGACATTACTACCAAAGTTACCCCCAACCCACTCAATGTGCCCCTGAGCCTGAACTAGCGCCCTCTTGGTGTTGAGATTATAAGCGTCCTTACTCCAACTTTCCACACTGCTATAGCGAAAACGAGCCTTTTTGGCGACAAAAATTTCTACACAACCAGCATGTAAGGAATCAACCCCATAACGCGGCGCACTGCAGCCCTCAATATAATGCGCCTGAGCCTCTTCTTCTACAATAATTAAAGTATGCTCAAATTGCCCCATGCCCTTAGCATTCATTCTAAAATAGGCTTGCAGAGGTAAATCAATTACCGCCCCTTTAGGAATATAGAGAAAAGTACCACCACTCCAAACAGCGCCATGCAAGGCCGCAAATTTATGAAGCGTTGGCGGCACAATTTTCATGAAATGATCTTTCACCAACGCTTCATGTTCTTTTAAAGCCACATCTAAATCTTCAAAAATAACCCCTTGCTTTTGAAATTCTTCTTTTAGGCTGTGATAAATAACCGTTGACTCATATTGAGCCCCCACACCAGCTAAAGCTTTTTGCTCGGCTTGAGGAATGCCTAGCTTATTAAAAGTTTCCTTAATATCAGGTGGAACATCAGCCCAAGTGTTTGACTGTTTATCAGTGGCCTTGGCATAATAAGTTATTTTATCTAAATCAAGATTAGACAAATCTGGCCCCCAATCTGGCAGAGGAGTTTCTTGATATATCTTAAAAGCTGCCAAGCGTTTTTCTAACATCCACGCTGGCTCTTTTTTTTCTTGAGAAATAAAACGAATCAGTTCTTCGCTAAGCCCAGTCTTAGCATCTTTCATGTAAGAGGAGTCATTAAAAGAATCCCAAAGCGAATTATGCTCCTCTATATTATCCTCTGGTTGTGGTTTATCTTTAAGATCGGCAAAAGACATAATTTATTTTTTTAATAAGTGCTCAAAACCATTTCTTTCCAGTTCTTGAGCTAACTCCAGCCCACCCGAGGAAATTATTTCGCCGCCTGAAACAACCAAAACTTTATCCGGACTAAGATATTTTAAAATGTGTAAGTAGTGAGTAATGATTAAAGCGCTTTTATTTTTTTGCTTAAAACGAGCCATGGCCTGTCCAACTACTTTTAAGGCATCAACATCCAAACCAGAATCAATCTCATCAAAGATCGCTAGTTTCGGATCTGCTAAAGCAAGTTGTAAAATCTCCGCTTTCTTTTTTTCACCGCCAGAAAATCCCTGATTCAAATAACGATTACTCCAATCATCTTTTATATCCAACAAGGCAATCTCTTTATCTAGCTTTTTCTTAAAATCAAAAACACTAATATTTTTTTCTAAGCGAGCAGTTTGCAGTGTTTTATAAAAATCAAACAGAAAAGGAAACAAATCTAAACCATTTATTTCTCTTGGTTGTTGCCAAGCTAAAAAGATTCCTAGTGCCGCTCTTAATTCTGGTTTTAACTCGGTAATATCTTGACCATTGAAGAAAATATTACCTGAGTCTATCTGATAAGCTGGGTGCCCCATTAACACATAAGCAATGGTACTTTTACCAGAACCATTAGGCCCCATAATCAAAACAGTTTCCCCTTCTTTAACCTCAAAGCTAATATTTTTAAGAATTTTTTTACCGGAAATGGAAACACTTAAATTTTTTACTTCTAAAATATTTGTCATATTGTTATCTAAATTTATCACAGCAAATCAAACAAGCTTTGTTTCTTTAACACCGTTTTAATGTTGGGTAAAATAATATCCCAAGCTGACTTAGCTGGACAAACTGGTCCATTGGGACACATCTTAGAATGATTAAGACATCTTTTTTCTACTGGCCCCTCTAAAGCTTCAATGATTTCTAAAAGGTTAATTTTTTTAGCACTTCTTTTTAACTTATAGCCACCCAAAATTCCTTCCCGACTCTCTATCAAATCAGCCTGAGACAAGAGTTTAGAGATTTGAGTAAGATAAACAGAGGAGATTTTTAGTCTCTTGCTAATCTTAGATAGAGGGGTTAGCTCTTTTTCTTTAGCGGCGAGCTCTAACATAATTAGCAGACCGTAGTCTACCCGACTGTCGACTTTAAACATATTATTGTAGTTAAACTATAAGCGGATATATTATAGTTTAAAATCAAAAAAAAATAAAGCCCCCAAAAGTTTAGTATTTTTGCTTATTTTTAAGGAAATAATTCTAAAAATAAAAAAGACCAACTACCAAAAGAAGGTCTTACTATAATCACAAATTACTTATGATTTCAAAAAAGCGTAGGCTATTAGAATCAAAACTCCACCTAAAATTAAAAAGATGGTGGATAATAACCTAAGAATAACCAGAAGAAATAGAAAAATCGCCGCCTCAGCTGCAAAATTATTAATAATAAAAATTGCTAAGACAGAAAGAATAAATACAACAAATGAATAGATGATGATTTTTTTGCCAAAACCATAAACAACATCAAAGATCGGCTTAACTAACTTTTTTTCATTAATCAGATCAGTGGTCTTATTAATCGCTGTGCCCACATTTTTTAAGACTTCTTTGGCGGTTTTAATTTCTGCCTCATCAATCTTGAATCCCTTTTCAGCTTCTAAAAAATCAAAGCCGAAAATTTTTACTTTTTTAAATGCTTTCATAATATTAAGTTTTAAAATAACTTATTTTCATATTACTAATAAAAACGTTTTCCGTCAAATTAAAAAGAGTTATTTTTAAAATAACCCTTTTAAAAACAAATTTCTTATTTATTTTTGAACCAAAAACAGATAATTCCCAGAGCAAGGATTAAGGAGACAATAAGCCACGTGTTTAAGATACCAAGACTATCAGCTAAAAAACCACTGACAATTAATCCTAACCCTGCGCCACCTTTGACAATCATTGATTCAAAAGATAAAACGGTTGCCCGATTCTTATCATCTATACTTTTGTTTACATAGGAGCGATAAAGCGGATTAAACAGACCGCGCCCAGCTTCGTGTAGTAAGAAGAAGACGAGAAACGAGGATAAATCAAGAAAAAAATAACAACCAATAAGCCCTAATAAGGTAAAAATCTGAGAAAAGAAAATTGCTTTTTTCTCGCAACTAATTCTACTCTGCCACCACTTTGATAACTGAGAGGCTCCGTAAGTGCTTAGAACAACTCCAGCGAAGATAAACCCCATATACTTTACCGGAAGATCAAAGTTTTCTTTAAAAACAATAGGCCAATACATGTTCACCGCTTGAAAACTAAAAGCAAGAATCGCTGCAAAAGAAACACCTAACATTAAACGCCTATTTTTCAAGCCATAGATAACACTATCTTTGGCAATTTGTTTAATTCTCGTAGAAGTAACATCTTTCTCGGTTATTACAGTATTCCTTTGCTCTTTAAAAAGAAAATTTGTTAGTACTGCTAAAAAGGCAAAAGTAATGGAACTAAGAATCCAGGGTAAAGCTAGATTGAATTGACCAAGATAAGAGCCAATAATTACACCAATTAGAACACCAATATTTCTGATCTCTGCCTTTCTAAACAAAGCATCAGCATCATGTTGCGCTCCTTTTTCATAAATCTCGTCAACTGCTAAGGACTCTAAGGCCCCAGAAACACAGGTGGCTGCTAAGGCCCCCAGAATTTCCGCTATTAAAAAGTACCAAAAAGAACTGGCGAAAAAATAAACTAAAAAGGAAAAAGCATAAATAGAGAGCCCAATAATAACGGATTTTTTACGACCAAAGAAGTCGGCAATTGCCCCAGTAGGAATTTCAAAGATGAAATTTGCCACCATAAAACCACAATTAAGCAGATTAATCTCTAAGAGGCTTAATCCTTTTTGAACCAAAAATAATTGGTAAGTCCCGAAAAAAAAGCTAATGGCTAGACCTTGAAATAACATAAAGATCTGATAATTTCTAATAATCTTTTTCATGATTACTTGTTTTAAGTTGTTAAATAACGAAGAACCATTTCCTGATGTGAAAATGGTTCTTATAAACATTAGCTTTTTGATGTATTTTTAGTATTTAGTAATATTTGCAAAAATCATTTTCATAGCAGTTAATCCAAAAAATAGGATCAACAAAATAAGTGCCACTAGTGACATTTAAGTTGTTGCGATTAATTTTGCAAATTTGTAAAATCATATATTTTGACCTCACTTTAGTATACGAAAATGAGCTCATTTTGTTACACAAAACTACTGCTCAAAAGAATCTACTTTTTTTAAGAAAGACATCATTAAAGAAGCTAAGGCGGCCAGTAAAAAAACGTGACGTAAGGCAAAATAAGGTAAAATTATTATTACAAAAATTGCCATCAAAATCTTTCCAAAAAGAATAGCTGTTTCTCTGACCACAGTGTATTCATCAACATACTGACCCTGATCAGCAGCAATGTCGTAATTTAAAGCATCAAATGAGGTTCTTGAGAAAACACGGCTTAAATTATGATAAGTGGAAAATAGAAAAACCTGGAACGCACTGCCAATTAAAGCTTTCAAAACCCAACCGAAGGAATAAAACAAAGTTCCGTAACGCAAAACCTTTTGTTTGTTTTCCATCTTATCTAGCGGTCTACCAATTAAGAACTGCATCAAAATAGTCACTGCAATAATTAACGAAGAAATTAAACCCACTTGAAAATAATTTCCTTCTAAAAGTTGCCAAATAAATATTGGCCAGATTATTGTACCAACAACACTTTCAGCACCGTCCCCCATATAAGCAATAACACTAGGGCGCATTTTTTTAGAAAATAAAGTTTTAAAAGTTTTTTTATAGTCCCAGGAAAACTTTTCTTCCACTTTAGGCAAAAGACTAAATGGCAATAAAGATAAAATATAGACACTGATGGCAATAATAAATAAATAGCCGTAACCAAGATTTTCTAAAATTATGCCAGCAACGATTGGCATTACCGCCCCAAGAGCCATCATGGTCGCTTCCATTAAACTAAGTTGTCTGGCTCTTATTCCTCTATCTGTTAATTTAGCTAAATTAGTATGAAAAGGAATCCAGTGTGTTAGACGAAAAGATAGGGAGAAAAATAAAGCTGGTAACAGAAATAAAGCTTTTTCTAATTTAAAAATATCATCATTAAGCGGTAAATAGTGGTTAATAGTAAAAAGAATTAAATAATAAGTCGCTCCAAAAAGAACACTGACTTGCAAAGAGCGTTTAATGCCAAAACGATTCATGACCTGCTTACAAGATGTAACCACAAAAGAGGCGTAAAGAACATCAATAATTAAATAATAAACCAAAACCATTAAAATACTCATCCCCATGAATTGATAAAGGAAAATTGGCAAAAACAGACCCATCAATTGAGTAGCTGAGTTAATTGTTATGCGACTAAAAAATAAGTAGCGAAAATTTTGCGTTAAATTGCGAAAAATTAGCTTATATAAAACAAAATTATAAAATTTGCTTAGCATATTTATAAAACATTAAAAAAGGGCCTAAAGGCTCATTTTTATTATAGCATAAATAAAAAATACCAAAACAAAAAGAGCTGAATCAGAATTCCAGCTCTTTTTAAATCAAGTCCTATTTCTTCTTATTCAGTTTGAGAATTAATTTCAGGGCCTCTTCGGGGGTATCCACAATATTAATAATTTCTAAATGGTCTTTCTTAATCGCTCCATGTCTTTCAAATAAATCTTCTTTAATCCACTTAAGCAGTGGGCTCCAATAAGCCCGCCCCACCAAAACAATCGGCACCCTACGAATAATTTTTTTAGTTTGGATTAAAGTGACCATTTCAAAAAGCTCATCTAAAGTTCCAAAACCACCAGGAAAGAAAACAAAAGCCTCAGATGAAAAAGAAAGCATTACCTTGCGAGTAAAGAAATAATTAAAATTAATTGACCTGGTTACATAAGGATTAACCACTTGTTCGTGTGGCAACTGAATATTAATGCCCACTGACTCCCCACCATTTTCAAAGGCACCACGACTAGCTGCTTCCATAATACCAGGACCGCCGCCAGTAACCATCGCATACCCCTTTTTAGCTACTAACTCACCAAACTTCCTGGCCGCTTTATAATGAAAACTATCTTCTTTTAAGACCGCTGAACCAAAAACAGTGACTGATTTTTTAAAATCAACAATAAATTGAAATCCCTCAATAAACTCAGCCATAATCTTAAAAATACGCCATTCAAAAGTTTTTCTAAAATCTTCCTTTGCCAAAGGTATTTCTGGAGTAAGAAGGGTTTTCTTCTTTGAATTATTTTTCATGTTGATAAAAATTACTTTTTAAAACCAGCCATAATCTTAACACCGGAACTAGTGCCAATAATATCGGCTCCGTTTTCAACCATTAATTTAACATCTTCTAAACTACTAATACGAGCTGAGGCTTTAATTAAAAGCTTTGGAGCACCCTTTTTCATTAAGGTTAAATGATGCGCTTTTTCTGTTAGTTCCCTTCTCTCTAGCGGGTCTTTTTCAGTGGCAGTCTTTACGCAAATTGCGCCTGATTTTTTAACAATCTCAGAAGCCTTAACAACTTCCTCATCAGTTAAATAGCCGGAGCCAATAATTACCTTAGTTGGTAAAATACCGCTAATTTTTTGTAAATCTTTCAAAATTTTATTCCAGCGTTCATATTTTACATCAACTAAATTCATCACCACATCAAGCTCATCAGCACCATCAGCTTTCGCTTTTTTACAAGCTTTAACTCTTAGGGCGGTGGTACTGAGCCCAATCGGTGGGTCAATTAAAACCACTACTTTAATTTTAGTACCAGCTAGTTGTTTTTTTACCAGGCTAACATATTTAGGGCGAACATCAACCCCACGAAAATTATATTGAATTGCTTCCTGACAAAGTTTTTTAATATCATCTTTAGTGGCGGACAATTCAATGTTAGTGTGGTCAATCAAAGAAGCCACAAATTTTTCATCAAATTTTTTCTTAAAAAGTTTTTTAAACGGCATAAATTTTATCTTAATTATTTTATTAATCTAATTTAGATTATACTAAAAAAAGTGATTTTTAACAATTTTAATTTAATTCTTTCTGCCAAACTTTAATCGCCTCTTTAAATAATTCTTTACTCTCAACTGACAATGATTTACCTGGCGGCAGAACTTCTGTTAAAGGGTTTATTTTAACGCCGTTTTTAACCATCTCATAGTGTAAGTGTGGACCAGTAGAAAAACCCGTTGAACCAACATAACCAATAATATCACCCTGTTTTACTTTAGCGCCTTTTTTAACGGCCATTTTTGACATGTGAGCGTAATTAGTGGAATAGGTGCCGTTATGACGCACACTAACCATATTACCGTAGGAACCATTCCAGCCGGCAAATACAACCGTTCCATCGCCAACCGAACGAATAGGAGTTCCAGCTGGCGCGGCGTAATCAATAGCCCGATGACCAGTGGAAACATTAAAAGCTTCAACATAACGTAATCCAGTGGTAAAGCCAGAGGAAATATATTTAAAGGCTACTGGTGCTTTTAAAAATAGTTTTTGGACAGAATTGCCTTCTTCATCAAAATAACCCTGATTATCCTCCTCACCAGTAAAATAATAAACAAAATATTCCTTCCCACTATTTACATACTTACCGGCCAGTATTTTTCCTGGCATAACATACTCGCCGTTTAAATATCTTTTTTCATAGATGAATTTAAAGGTATCGCCAACACGTGGATCCATCGCAAAATCAATCGTCCACTGAAAGGTATCTGCTAAAGCAATAATAGCTCTCTCATCAATATCTTGTGCTAAAGCCGCCTCATAAAGTGAACTAGTAATCTCACCTTCACTAGTTACTATTTTTGTTTCATAAGGTATTGGTTTAATCTCTGCCCTAAAATTATCTTCTTCAAGGGTAACGCTTAACTGTTTCTCAGTGTCTATCTTATAAACCAAACCCCTAAAAATATTATTAGAGTAACCATAAATTAATTCTAAATTATAGCCGGCCCTGATTTTTGCCAGATCATAAACGTCTTGAGCAGCTTCATATATCTTATTAATCGTTTGAGTATCTAAATTACTACGCGACATTGCCTGGCTATAAGTGTCGCCAGTCTGAATTTCAATTAATTCTATTTTTTCCTGCGGAACTTCCTCTATTTCCTGGTCGACCTTATTTGTATTATCTATAATTACAGGAGAATTAGTCTTCAAATAAAAAAAGGCGCTAGCAACAAAAAGTATTGCCACGCCACCTACTATAATTATACTCCTTTTGCTTAATTTAAATTTTTTCTTTTGCTTAAATAGGTTGAATATTCTTTTCATACTTAAAAATAAAAATAAAAAATCAGAAGTTTAATTATATCAGATTTTAGGTACTTAAAAAAGTTTTATTAGTCCTAGTTTTTTCAATGTTTTTTGATAATCAAAAAAAACCCAAATAGAAAGATTACTAATCCCAATAGTTGAGCGCCTGGACTATCATCATAGCCTCCATAAATAAAAATAAAAAAACCAATGACAACTAAAAGAATACAGGTAGCTAATTTAAAATAATATTTATTCATAATTAAAAAAAATATCCACCCAATTAACCAGGCGATTATTCTTACAGACAACCCCTTCTTTCTTAAGTAGGGCTATTTTATTTTTAGAACCGCCAGCAAAACCACCTAAAGAACCATCACCTTTAACTACCCGATGGCAGGGAACCTTAGGGGCAAAAGGATTAACATGCAAAGCACCGCCAACCGCTCTAGCGGCTTGTGGTCTACCTAAGAAACGGGCGATAGCGCCATAGGTGGAGACTTTACCAACCGGGATCATCGCAGTCGCCTGGTAAACCTGATTTGCAAAAGATGAAATTTTTACTTGATGATTATTTTTCATTGAACAGCTTATTTTATTATCAATTCCAAAATCTCAGGAAACTTTTCACTTTTTAAATCACTAAAACAAAAATGTCCACAATCTTTAAATTCGTGATAAATAATATCGGGCAGCTTATTTTTTATAAAACTAACTGATTGTAAAATATCTGCTTCATCATCAGTTGAGACAAGTAAATAAAACTCATTAATCCTATCAATAATCTTACTATCTAATTCAAAATCAAAGAAATCTGTTGTTTTTTCTCTCTCTGGATCAAGCCAAGGGGCGACTAAAATTAATTTATCTATTTTTATTTTATTTTCTGATAACCATCTTAGTAAAAACCCTCCTCCACAACTATGCCCAATTAAAACAGAGCTTTCGTTAACCTCAAACTTAGAAAATTCCCTGCTCCACTTTTCATAGTCAGGAGCATAAGCCTCAGGCATCTCTGGTGTTTGAGTAAAAATATTCTTAATCAAAAGTTGTTTCTGTAACCAAGGTAGCCAATGACTATTTGAAAGAGAGGGGTACTTATCACTAAAATATTCTTCTTCTCCGCAGGTGCCATGAATTATAATTGCATTTTTCATAAAAATTAAATTAAGCCGCAAACTTCTTCAAAGAAGCCCGATTGTCGTTATAAACAAGGTATGATAATTCCTCAATTGCTTCTTCTAATGAATCTTCATCTATATTATCAGGGTTGGATAAAATTTCATTAATACGGTCAGCCAAAGCATCTAAAGCCACTACCCTATCCTTATTTAATTCATTAACCGCCTCTTTATATTGAGAGTAAAGATCACTATATTTTTCTGCTCTAAAAGGTTTTTTAAGAGCCTGATTTTTCAGAGCGCTTAAACCGCCAAAATTATACCAACTAATTATTGGATGAAAGCGATTCATATAATCAAGAGAAATACCAGTCTCTGGATTAATTTGTAATTTTTGCTCTTCAGCTGAGCGCCCATGAAATACACTACTTTCGCGAATAATCATAAATAACAGTTATATTAATTATAAAGGTAATTATACCTTAAAAAGGTTAAATAATAAATAAAAAAAGAAGGTCCTTATGAACCCTCCTTTAATTCCATTATCTCATCAATCAGCTCACCAACATTAAGATCATCAATCAGTGAACTGTGATTTCCTTTTTTTGGAGGTGACTCTTGAGGTAATGTTACCACATTAGAATCACTCTCTTCTATGGGCGGACACGCTCCATCCAAAGCAGAAAAACAGTCTTTTTTCTCCATACGCTATCCTCCTTTTTATTTTTAATTTACTATTTATATAGAATAAAATTATATCCTAAAATATTATTTTGTCAAAAATAAGCTACTTATTATTACTACTATATCTTTATATTAGATGTTTTTTTTATTTTTACTAATAAAGTATAAATCTCACCAATTTCTCTCGCGCTTAACTTATATTTATAGTCTTTTATATATTTAAAGATTTCGTCACCACTTAGAACACAAACTTTATTATTAAAATAACATTGGAGCACATTATTCTCTTTTAATGGTCTTACTACTAATCCTTGAACCCAAATACCTGTATTTAAATATTCATTAATTTTTTTACCTATCCAAACCGCATTTCTAGATACTTGCTTTATTGCCTTATAACCAAAATTACTTGTTTTTCTTAATCCATTTTTATAATAAAAAATACTACTTTTAATATTACTTTTGGTTTCAATTACGAATACCCCAGTCGGACCAACAACTACATGATCAATATTCTCTTTATCTTCCCCTTTAGAAATGTCATTTATAACTTTAAACTCATCACCTAATAATGTTAACTTCGCCACTGTTGATTCTTCCGCCATATTTCCAATCCCATAACTATATTCATTTTTTAATATTTTTCTGCCAAAAAAATTTACAAAAATATAGGTTAGTCCTAAAATAAATAAAAAGATAATAATAAAGTAATAGTGGTCGCTAAACACTATTGAATAAAGAGCTAAGGCGCAACTTAAAAAAATAAAAAACATCAAAAGATAAAGTGGTGTTACATATAAATTATATCTTCTATTGTACTCTCTCTTTACTTGAGTTGGGCCGGATCCATATTTAAAAAGCTCTTTAAACATTTTAATTAATAAGATTTATAAAACCTCTTTTCAGGTTCTACCAACTTTATATTAAATTCTTTAATAATCTCTGGCATGACCCCATTTCTTCAGACACAGATGTCCACATAAATCAACCTTTGGCGGTCAGTTCGTAAAACTTAGCTGGAGCCATTCTGAGTTTCGTCTTGATTCTCACGTTATTAAAATAATATATCTAATTATAAATATTAGCAATCAGTTCTCCTTCGCTTTCAAATCTATTAACATTTCCCAGTTCCAGTTTATAGTGCGAGAAGAATGACTCTTGACCACCGTTTTCCCAAGGAGAGCCTTTCCGGCTCATGGAAACCACTACCCCTAATCTAGCTAGAAAGTCGGCATGCTCTTCGCTCTGGTATTTAGAGCCCTGATCGCTGTGGAAGTATTGAAGCAAGAGACCTCTTTTTTTAATGGCATCAAGCGCAGCCGATTTAACTAAAAATCTATTATGCCTGTTTGATATCGCCGCGCCGATTACTTCTCCGGTGTAACTATCCATCACTGTCGCCAGATAGAGCCAGGATGTCCGGTATTTAATATAGGTGAAATCAGCTATCCAGACAGTATTTGGTTCTAGTATTTCAATTTTCTTAATCTCATTGACATATTGAGCCACCGGCAGGCCAATATCGCCCTTCTTTTGCCATTTACGCCTACATAGCCGTGGTTTTAGCTCATTAATTTTCATTATCCTCGCTACCGGCTTCTCGTTCATATCTAGAGCAATAGCCACTCGTCTATAACCATAGGCGGGATTAGATTCCATTACCTCAATAATCTCTTTTTTAATCTCATCATCCTTAGCTTTTTTCTTTGACCGATAATACAGAGTTGATCTGGCTATGCCTAGTTTAATGGCCAGTTTTTTCTTATCAATCATCCCGTTATTAGCAACCGCTAACTTTCTGGCCTTAGCGATTTTTTTTCCCCTTACTCGAATCGAGCATTAGTTCGGCAATGATTAGTTTTAGCTGTTGGTTTTCTCGTTTGAGCTTGCCTATCTCCAGAGTATCGGAGCCAATTTTTCCTCGTCCCAGCCAGTTATATATCGTATTAGTCGAGATCCCAAATTCTTGAGCGGCTTTAATGGCGGACATGCCGTCATTTTTTATTTTATCGACTATTTTATCCCTAATATCTTAGCTTATCTTTCTAGCCATATTTAGCGGTCTTATTAGTTTATTAATATCTCTACTTATATATTAATCCCTAACCGCTTTATATGGAATATCGTGTCCGAATTTCGGGGGTCATGCCATGTAAAATTATTAATATTTTGCGTATTATTTTTTTTAATAATATACGTAAATTTAACTACATAACCTAAACTGATCAAAGATAGTAAGGCAAAAAATGCGCTGGCTATTCCAGACACCTGCGAAGCTCGCTCTAACGTAGTGGTAGCGATTTCGAGAGGCATAAATTAAATAATATAATTTAATACCCCTTTCTCAATCATCCCTAAGCTAAAAATATAATCATTATGATTAAAAGTTTCTCTTAATGGTCTAGATGTACCGACCCATCCTTTACCGTCAGTAATCCAAATAAACTTATATTGTCCATTTAAAACATTAAATAAATCTCTATATTCTCCTGCTGTTGATTTTAATTTTGAGCCACCACCGCCATAAAAATTTGTCTCAAAAATAATTAGCTCTTTGCCAGTATTAATAACATAATCATAACGACGAGAAGATTTATCAACTGGGACGTCATAGCCCCATTCGGCTTTTATTTTTTCAGCAGTAGCCTCTTTTAGATATTTAAATTTTTTGGTTTTACAAATGTCTGCAACAAAAAATCCGACGATATCTTCCATTGAATGACCTCCTCTATTTTTTCGCCCATTACTATCCAACCCAGCCTCAACTCCAATCATGTAATCAACAAGGTTTTTAATTCTTTGCGAAACTATTAAATCTTTGAGTCCTGTTTCTTTTACAAACAACAAATAGTTTTCAATATCTTTATCGGTTATTTCTTTTTTAGAAAAATCATAGTCTTCATATACCAATTTTTTCTTTGAATAATCAACTAGAATCTTGAACTTAGTATTATTTTTTCCATCACGAACGACTAATGCAGGAATTACTTTTATTATTTCTTGATTTTCTTTAACTAAAAATCTAAAAGCTTTATCAAAATCTTCTTTGCCTATTAAATAATTTAAATTATTTAATGCTAATTCTATTTTACTAGTATTTTCAAATACCTTTTCCCAATTAACAAAATAAGACCAAAGCATATTACTTGGCTTTAAATTATTCAGAAAATAAGTAAAGACTTCATCTTCATTTTTACACCCTAAAACTTCTTGATAGAATTTAATAAACTTCATATAACTTATTTGATTATATATCTAGCAGATTTTAATAATTTTATACTGTTGTAGTCTTTTGCATTTCTAAAACCAAACTGCCAAAATGAATATATGCCAGTTTTTTTATCTTTCTCGAAAAATAGAGTTAAAACTTTTTTCTTTGTTATTGATTGCCACTGTCTAAATGGATAATACAATTGACGTATAACGGTATCTTTTGTCTTTTTATTTTTAGCCTCTATTAAAACTATTTGTTCTCTTCCTTCGTAACCAGCATCAACTTCTGTTTGTACGCTATTTACATTTATTTTCTGCTTTCCAATAAAAAAATTGAATTCTGGTGTAAATTTTCTTCCTCTTATTGTCAGTACCAATGATTTATCACCCATAAATGTCCTGATTAAACTAGATGCATAGGCAAAATCAAGATGTTGCATTTCCGAATTTCCAACTACAGACGAGTCCAAAGAAAAATCTAATTGGGTTTCGTACTCATTAATATCTGATGTAATTTCTGGTATATCAACATACCCCTCCCCTTTTATTATGTTATAAAAACCATTTTTTACTGGTAAAATAAATAAATTATTTGAAACAAAAATATCTGGACGACTCTTTCTGCTATCCTGTTTACACAATATCCGCACCTCTTTTTCTGTAGTTTTTTTAAATTTCTGACAAGACTCTTTTATTTGTTCAGCTGATAAACAAAAAGGTGATTTATTAAAATCGTGTTTTAATATTTTATAATCTTTAAATATTTGTTCCCAGGATTCATTTTTAGCCATATGTTTTAAACTAGAGCATTTAATCTTTGCAAAGAAAGATCTAAATAATTTTTATCAGAATCAATCCCAACAAATTTTCTTTTATGTAAATTAGCGGCCACACCAGTAGTTGAGCTGCCTGTAAAAGGATCGAGAACGATGTCACCTTCTTTAGTGCTAGCTAGTATTATTCTTTTTAATAAATCTAAAGGTTTTTGAGTTGGGTGTTTACCGAATCGCTTCTCTTCTTTCTTCGGTGTGCCCATGGACCAAACGGAACGCATTTGTAAATATGGTTTTTTAAATTCATCTTCAGACCAATCACCATTTTTAATGTCTTGATAATTAAAAGTGTGCTTAGCTTTCTTTTCTTTTCTCGCCCAAATTAAAGTCTCATGGCTAGCAGTAAAAAAACGACAACTTAGATTAGGAGCCGCATTTGGTTTAAACCAAGAAATGTCATTTAAAATATGATATTTAGTGTTTTGTAAAATAAAACCACACTGATATATAGAATGATAAGTTCCGCTAACCCAGATTGTGCCATGAGGTTTTAACACCCTGCGACATTCTTTAATCCAATTTAAATGGAAATTAAAATCATCCTGAAATCCTTTGCTTAAATCCCAGTCACCCTTTTTGACACTAACCATTTTTCCATTTTGGCAACTAAAACTACCGCTCGACAAAAAGTATGGCGGGTCAGCAAAGATCATATCAAAGTAATTTTCTGGAAATCTTTTTAATTCTTCCAGACAGTCACCGTGATAAAGAGCAAAGTTTTTATGCTTTTTATACAAACACATATCTTACTTATAGTTTCTTACCACAACCTCAGATACATCACCTCTTTTTTCCGCCATACAATTAATGAAACGCTTGGCACTTACTTTTGTAATATTCCATTCTTTATATAGCTTTCTAATATAAGGAGTATCTGAATTGCTTAACATAAGTATACACCCTCGAGCATCAAGTTTCTTAAAAGTTTTTTTGAGTTTTTCCTGTTCTTTTTCTAAAAAGTTTTCCTTGGTATACGTGGTAAAATTTGAGCCAGTATTTAACGGATAGTATGGTGGATCGAAGTAAACAAAGTCTCCTTTTTTAGCATTTTTCAAAACCTGTGTAAAATCGGTGTGTTCTATTTTAGTTTTTTTTAATATTTTACTAGCTGACAATATTCCTTCTTCATTAACTGAAAATTTCTTATGTTGTCCAAAAGGAACATTAAATCCGCCCTTGCTATTAACTCTATATAAACCATTGAAACAGGTTTTATTTAAGTAGATTAAATGAGCCGCCTTATTTATCTTATCTAATTTATTGGCATTATATTCTTCTCTGATTTTCAAATAAAACTCTTTGCTATGTTTTTTTTCGTATTTTTTTAACAAGGCAATCAACTCTTTTGGGTGGCTTTTAACAATCTTATAAGCCTCAATTAAGTCTTTATTTAAATCAGAAATAATAGCCTCTTTCGGTTCTAAATAAAAAAAGACTGCCCCTCCGCCAATAAACGGTTCAATATATCTTTTATAAGTTCCTTCTTTTGGAAATAATGGTTTAAATTGTTCTAATAATTGAGATTTACCGCCAGCCCATTTCAAAAATGGTTCGACTCTTTTTTTAGAAATATTTTTCAACATAAGCAATCAGAATTTTCGTTATTAATATAGTTCTATTGTAGCTTAGTTTTGTTATATTTAAAAGTTAAAAATACTGTTTGACGTGGGTCGGATTCGAACCAGAAATCTCCTTTATTTACGCTTATTTTCACTCGTTTGACTGCAACAAAAAAACTCAGCATAAACTGAGTTTCTTTGATTTTTGGCTATTTTATGGGCAAATATGCCTGTCCACAGCACAAAAAAGTTGTTGGCTCCCGGGGTCGGATTCGAACCGACGACCAATTGGTTACACTTATCCAATAGTTTCCTAAAGGGGTGGACTATATCATCATCTCAGAGAGATGCAAGGCGCTTCGGGCCATCCTAGGATGGACCTACTCCCTTTCGGGATAGTCTCTGAACCTTCCCTGAAACTTTCAGGGCTTGGCTGCTGATTACCATATCCTTTCGGACTTAGACTTCCAGACAATTCACCTTGTTTTTCAATCTCAATCACTTGAGAAAGCTGCGTAGAACTTTTACGTGTTCACAGCCAACTGCGCTACCGCTGCGCTACCCGGGAATTATTAAGTTTTTCTTCAAAAAACAAAAATGTTGAATCAACATTTTACATACCTATTTTAGCAAATAAAGAGCTTATGTCAATAATAAACAAAAACCCCACAAAAAGGGGTTTTTATAAACTTTCTTAATAATCTCTTAGTTTTTCTAAACCTTTAAACTTTCTAATTTTTTCTAGCGCCTTAGATTCAATCTGGCGAATACGCTCACGAGTAACTTCAAACTCTTGGCCCACTTCTTCTAAAGTATGAGCCACGCCATCAACTAAGCCAAAGCGCATTTCTAAAATCTTCTGCTCACGAGGAGATAATTGAGCCACAATCTCCTTAACGTAATCCTTAAGAAGTTGTAAGGCAGCGGCTCTATCTGGCGCCATCGTTTTTACATCTTCAATAAAGTCCTCTAAAGTAGAATCTTCTTCGTCATCACCGATAGCGGCTTGAAGTGAAATAGTATCCTGAGAAATCTTAATAATATATCTCACCTTATCAATATCTTCGCCCATTTCGGCGGCCGCTTCTTCGGCCATTGGTTCACGGCCTAATTCTTGGACTAAAAAGCGCTGCACCTGTTGAAACTTATTAATAGTTTCCACCATATGAACTGGGATGCGGATAGTGCGAGATTGATCAGCTAAAGCACGGGTAATTGCCTGTCTAATCCACCAAGTGGCGTAGGTTGAGAACTTAAACCCTTTACGGTATTCAAACTTCTCTACGGCCCTAAATAGGCCGATATTGCCCTCCTGAATTAGGTCAAGTAGCGACAAACCCTTAGCTCCGGCAAATTTTTTGGCAATTGAAACTACTAAACGTAAGTTAGCCTCAATAATCTTCTTTTCTGCCTCTTTATCCCCCTTTTCTTTTCGTTTGGCGAGCTCCACCTCCTCAGCTGAATTAAGTAGTGGTACTTTACCAATTTCTTTCAGATACATCTGAATTGAATCAGCTGATAATTTGGATAAATCAAAGTTAAGTGAAGTGGGCTTATCAATCTCTTCACGATTTTCCGCCGCTCCTAAAATCCGACCAGAGTCTTCTATAATTCTAATACCACTGCGCTGCAGATCTCCTAAAAAAACATCATACTCATAAACATACTCCTCCACTTCCGGAAAAAGATATAGCAACTCAGTTTCAGTCACAAAACCACGCATACGCCCCTTCTCAATTAGTTTTCTCATTTTATCCTCACTGGGATAAATAATCTCTCTTGGCGGTAATTCTTTTTTTACTTCCTTTGGTTTAGCGATAACTTTCTTTACTTTAGCTACTGGTTTTTTAACGACTTTCTTGGGGGCTACTTTTTTAACAACTTTTTTTGCCACTACTTTCTTGACCGCTTTTTTAGGAGTGGCTTTCTTAGTAATTTTTTTAGGGGTAGCTTTAAGAGACGCTTTTTTAAGAGGCGCCTTTAATTTAACTGGTTTTTTGACTAATTTAGTTTTTTTTGAGGGCATTTTTTTAGGGGCTGTTTTTTTCTTAATGTTTTCTTTTTTCTTGACGACTGCTTTAGTTTTTTTAACCATTTTCTTAGCCGGAGCTTTTTTGATGGTTTTTGGCATATTTAAAGAATTAACTTATTTGATTATCGCGCTGACTATCATTAAGCGCCTTAAGTTGTGACAAAATTTCATTGATCTTTTCCTCATCACCAGCTTTTTCCGCTACTGCCATTTCCCGTTGCGCCTGAGCAATCTTTTTTTGAATAAAATATTTCTTGAGCTCAGTAATAGTTTTAATTATTTCCGCTTGAACGTCACTAGCCTCATACGCATAAAAATCCTTCTCTCCCAGAAGGATCAAACGGTCTAAAATACTTAAGGAGTTAGGTGCCTCCTGTTGTAAGTAGTCTTTAAATTCTTCGTAGTTTAAAGCCGCATTTTTATTATAATAAATAATCAGGTTTTTGTAAAACGAGCGTAAATCCTCATCACTTAACCACTCCAGCTCAATTTTATTACTAATTAAGTTAGTTAGTTCCGGAAAGCGCAGCATAATAGCGATAAGTAGTTCACTAAGCTGGGCTTCTCTAGGGCGAACCGTCACCTCATTCTCTTCCTTTACATTACTTACTAAATTACTAATTTTCTCTTGAGGTAAAGTTTCACGCAAAACATTCTCGTCAATTTCCAAAGCTTGAGCTAAGACTTTCAACCAGTGATTAGCCTCAATCTTATTGGCCAATTTAGCAATCATGGCGAGCATTTTCGCGGCCACTTCTTTTTTGTTTTTGACAATTGTTAAATCTAAACCCTGGCAAACTTTCTCAAAATAATATTCCATCATTGGCTTCGCTTCTTTAACCGCCCGAGCAAAAGAATCAGGATCACTGCGCAAAGCTTCATCGGGGTCCTTGCCGCTAGGAATAATAATTACCTTAATATCCATCTGTGCCGCCATCGCCTCCTTAATTCCTCGGTCAGCCGCTAATTGTCCGGCCGCATCGGCATCAAAGCACAAAGCAATATTATTAGTATATCTTTTAAGCAGGGCTACTTGCTCAGCGGTTAGTGCCGTTCCCGAAGAAGCAACCGTATTTTTAAAACCAAACTGGTGACAAGTAATAGCATCCATCTGCCCCTCAACGACAATCACTAAATCTTCACTCTTAATATAATTTTTCGCCTTGTCTAAAGCAAAGAGCACCCGGCTTTTGTCATAGACACTGTTTTGGGCGCTATTTATATACTTCCCTGTTTTATCATCAACTGAAGCGGGATTAATTCTCGCGGAATAAGCAATTGGATTGCCGCTTAAATCATTAATCGGAAACATAATCCGGTCGCGGAAACGATCATAATAGCGACCCGTTGTACCTTCTTTTTTAACTGATAAACCGGCTTCAAATATTTCCGCCCAAGAATATTTTTGACCTTCCAGTGGACGGGCACTTAAAAATTTTAATAAACCATCCCAAGAGTTCTGACTATAACCGATTTGCCACTCACTAATTACTTCGTCAGTTAAACCGCGTTTTTTAAGATAGGCTAAGGCTTCCGCTCCAACTGAGGTTTTAAGTAGGTGATGATAATATTTGGTACTAAGAGCTAAAATATCAAGTACGCGGTTACGACGACTGCGCAGTTCTGGGTTATCACTTTTTAACACCACTCCTACTTTAGGGGCTAATTGACGCACCGCTTCCGGAAAAGACAGGCTTTCCATCTCCATTAAAAAAGAGAAAACATCACCGCCTTTGCCGCAACCAAAACAGTGCCAAATTTGTTTCTCCGGCGAAATCACAAAAGAAGGAGTTTTTTCCCCATGAAAAGGACAGAGAGCTTGAAAGTTAGCCCCCACGGCCTTGACCGGAATATACTCCCTGATAAAATCCACAATATCCAGCTTCTGTTTTATTTCATCTGATGGATTCATATCTTTTTATACGTAAAAACGCATTAAATTCTTCAAATTATTAATCTCGGCTTCTACCACTTCACCGTCGTATTCCGCACTATGCATTTTAACCCCTTCATAACTAGCTTTTTTCTGATCAAGGTGCATTTCAATCACTATCAGTTCTCGCCCCGCTTGATCTTTTTTTTCCATCACATAAACATGAAGCCTAGGATAGTGCCCCCGGCTGAGGCGTTTAACATAAGAACCATGATTCTTTAAATTATCAAAAATATAAGCAAAACCCGCTCGCCTTAAAAATTCGTCGGCGCTAAAATTAGGAAGCTTGTTTTTGTTGATAATTAATTTCATCTTCTTGGCGGAAAATTATAAATTGATAAATATAGAAGTTTAAAATTCCTAAAGCAATATTAACAATTAACTGTGATAGTAAGTACCAGATATTCAACTCTGTTACCAATAAATGCATTGCCAATCCGTTGAGGTTAAGGCTTAAGAAAACATTAAGCATATAAAGAACTAACTGGCGTGGCACTTTTTTCTCTTGATTATTGAAAGTCCATTTTTTTTGCAAATAGAAACTGACTAAAAATGACAGAATAAAAGCGATTGAAGTGGACAGTAGAATTACCAGATTAAAAAGATCGTGAAAAATAAATAAGAAGACCAAATCCATACCACCGGAAATTAAACCGCAAATTAAAAACCTGACAAAAGAACTTTCCTTAAAAAAACGCTGATAAATTTTGGGAAAATTTTTACTAAAGAAAGTTGCTAGTTTTTGATAAAAGTTATCAAGCAGGGCCATAAGATTAATTCCACTTAAAATTAGCAAATATCCAATCAACCAATGACTTGGTTTCCTTAAAACGGTCATTTCTACCGCTACTATTTAAGACTACCGAAATAATCTCATCTTGTCTATCATCAGAAAATTTGCCAACAAAACAATAACCAGCACTCTCGGTATATCCCGTTTTACCGCCCAAAATGTTAATTTCTGGGCCTACCTCGGAATATAATAAGTAGTCAGTAGAATCAATTTTCTTTTCCCGCCCCTCCTTAGTGGTAAAAACATAATCTTTCTTAATAGTTGCCTCCTTAACTTCCGGATGTCCTAAAGCCTCTTTCGCTAACCGAGCGACTTCACGAGCGGTAGAAACGTTACGGTCAGATAATCCGGTCGGCTCTACAAACTTAGTTTTAAATAGACCTAACTTAAGGGCTTTATCATTCATTAGTTTAACAAAATCAGCATCGCTTAAACCAGTTGACCGAGCCAGAGCTAAAGTAGCTACATTATCAGAAGCCACCAAGCTGGTATGAAATAAATTTTCTAGTGTTAAAGTATCACCGGTAAATAAATTATTTTTACCACCAAGCACAATGTCTTCGCGTTTAATAGTATACTCTTTCTCAAAACCAGGATTATTTTCTAAGAACACTAAAGCGGTCATTAGTTTAGTTAGGCTAGCGATTGATTGCGGTGAATCAGAATTTTTTTCAAATAAAAAAGAATTGTTTTTCAGTAACAGTACCGCTGCACTGGAAGCGGTTAAGCTAAACTCGCTAGCGCTCGGATTTTTTATTACTGGCGTTAGATTCTGGCTTCCTGGCAACCTTTTAACAATAGCCGGACGACACTGCCCATAGAAGACTAGTACATCACTTGGTTTTAAATCTAGGTCAGAAAATAATAAAGCCGTTAAACAATTAAGTAACAAAGATAAATACATCATTTAGGCAAATTAAACATTAAGATCCTGAGCAATCACTTGCTCAAGTGACTCCTCTTGGTGTAACTTCTCGTAATCAGGCAATTCATCTAATGAAGAAATGCCTAAAAATTTAATAAAATCTAAGGTAACTGAATAAAAGTTTTCGTTCTTTTGTTTATCAATTTTCTCTTCAACTAATCCTCTGATTAGTAGGTTCCTTAAAATTAAACTACAATTTACACCCCTAATTCTTTCCAGTTCTAATTTAGTGATTGGTCCGCGATAAGCAATAATCGTCAAAGCTTCTAAACTTGGTTGCGATAACTCACCACTAATTTCATCTTTTAAAAACTTACTAACCAGGTCTGAATTTTCCGGTGCAGTGGTCAGTTGATATTGGCTATTATTTTTAATTAAGATGAAACCGCGAGCCGCTTCTTTGTAACTATGAGCCAGTTCATCCAAAGTGGCCTCAATATCTTTAACTTTAGCACCAGTTAACTCCCCCATCTCTCTAAGTGATAAAGGCTTACTGGAAATAAATAACAATGACTCAAGTTGTGAAGATAAATTCATAAATTAATTACTTAAATTATCGTGATAAGACAAAATATGGATTTCGCTAAAAAGCTCATCTTGCTCAAAAACTAATTCTCTTTGTTTAGCTAACTCAAGTACTGCTAAAAAATTAACAATTACTTCCGTGCGACTATTGGCCGTTTTAAGAAACTGAGAAAAACTAAATCTAATTTTTTTAGATAACATGTCCCTAATATAATCAATCCGTTCTTCAATACTAATTTTAATTCCTAAGCTTTTTTCAGCTAATGGCTCTTCTTTAGCAGCAAAGCGTTCTAAAAGTTCTTTAAACCGATCAGCTAGTAACATCGCTGTTAGGCCCTTAGGTGGAACAAAAGAGGTTTTTTCTTTTTTTGGACGTCTAAAATTTTTATTGATTATAAGCGGTGAAAAAAGAAATTTCTTTTTCCCAATTAAGGTCGATATTTTAACGCTTGCCTCCACAAACTCCTTATACATCTTGAGCTGTTTCTCTAGCTCGTTAATGTCTTCTTCCTCCTCAGCACTCACTAAATATGGCAGCAAAGCCTTAGACTTAATATAGAGTAAACGAGCTGCCATCACTAAAAAATCAGCCATTTCTTCAGGGTCAATCTGACTAGAACTTTTAACATACTCTAGATATTCATCGGCAATTTTAGCTAAAGCAATTTCGGTAATATCTAACTCCTCCTGCTCAATTAATTTAAGTAGTAGTCCCAGCGGTCCTTGAAATTTTTCCAGGTTTAATTCCATCATAATTAGTCAATTCTTTTTGTCGCCTCAGCTTTAGGCCATAATTCCGCGCTAAGACACTGATAGCCAGCCTCGTGGGACTTAGTCATATCAAGATAAGAAAAGTCTTTTAAAGGATCAATATTCTTGTTATCAGTTCTAAAAGTAGCACAGAACTCAAAAGATTCGTCGCCAGTTTTCTGGTAGACAATTGATTCACCAGTTTCCCGGTCAATTAATGCTAACGGATCTAAATAAATATCACGATTATTTTTTACATCCTCTAAAGTGTCCGGCAATTTATCATACTTCTGGTAATAAGAATTCACTGCATTTTCTAAAGAAGATATATTGTTAATGATGTTTTGATCAAGTCTTTTGGCTCGAGTCACTTTTGGTGATTCTACAAAAAACCAGGCAGCGACAAAAGCGGCAATAATTATAATTAAAGAGCCACTAAAAAATATTTTTAAAATAACATTTTTTGAAGTAATATCTTCTCTTTTAATATCATAAAAATAGAAAGAGAAAACAACGGCTGAAATTATAATCATACTCAGGGCTTTTAAGATAAAATTCCAAGTGAATTGCCCTGATAGAAAATTATTAATAACACTAATAAACACCCCTAAAATAGTGACCGAAGAAACTAGTAAAATAAAGTAAGTTAGCCAACGTCTAACTCCAGAATCTTTACTGAGTTCCCCATTTTTTAAACCTTTAACAATCAAGTGTTGCATGAAGAAAAAAATTGGCGTCGCAATAATTAAAGAAGAGATGGCAAATTTCAGAGAATCATTAATTCCCCTTCTAAAATTTAAGGCATCAATTACTGTCTGGTCAATGATGCCAAAAGCAATAATCCCGACCGATAAGGCCGTAAAGATTAAAGCCACTAGCGACAACAGGTAGTAAAAAGCATACTTAGCATTGTTGTTCATATTGTTAGAGTTATTTTTATTAAGAGCACTGGCTAGGATTAAAAATCCTAAAAAAATTAAAGAGCAAATGACAAACACAAAAACAAAAGCCATAATTTTTAAAACTTAGCGTTTCTAGGAGTTCGTGGAAAAGGAATCACATCACGAATATTAGCCATGCCACTTAAGTACATAATTGCTCTTTCAAAACCTAGACCAAAACCAGCGTGTGACACAGAACCATATTTTCTTAAATCAAGATACCAAGAATAATCTTCCACCTTAAGGCCCATTTCCGTCATTCTTTTAACTAGCTTATCATAATCATCTTCACGCTGACTGCCGCCAATAATTTCGCCAATTCCTGGAACGAGTAAATCCATCGCCCGAACCGTTTTACCATCATCATTTAATTTCATGTAAAAAGCTTTGATGTCTTTTGGGTAGTCAATTAAGAAAACTGGCTTATTAAAAATTTTCTCAGTAATATAGCGTTCATGCTCGGTTTGTAAATCAATCCCCCACTCCACAGGATAGGAAAATTTCTCGCCAGATTTAATTAACAAATCAACCGCCTCAGTATAAGTTACTCTCGCAAAATCAGCACTAGCCACTGCTTTTAGGCGTTCAATTAATCCTGGTTCAATAAATTTATCAAAAAATTCCATCTCTTCAGGCAGTTCGCTTAAAACATAATTAATTAAATATTTAAGCATTTTCTCCGCCAAATTCATGTCGTCTTCTAAAACAGCAAAAGCCATCTCTGGTTCCATCATCCAGAACTCACTAGCGTGTCTAGTGGTATTGGAATTTTCCGCTCTAAAAGTTGGACCAAAAGTATAAACCTTATTTAAGCCCATAACTAAAGCCTCGGCGTTTAATTGCCCACTCACGGTTAGACCCGCTCTTTGCCCAAAGAAGTCTTTAGTATAATCAACCTCACCTTTTTCTGTCTTAGAAATATTATCCAAGTCTAAAGTGGTAACGTTAAACATTTCCCCGGCCCCCTCACAGTCTGAAGTGGAAATAATTGGGGTATGAACATAAGAAAAACCTTCTTCTTGAAAAAACTTATGAATAGCGTAACTCAAAGTTGATCTTAGACGGTAGACAGCTGAAAAAGTGTTTGATCGGCCACGAAGGTGAGCAATCTCGCGCAAGAACTCAAAGCTATGTTTCTTTTTTTGCAGTGGATAATCTTCTGGTGCTTGGTTAATTATAACAATCCGCTTAGCTTTTAATTCAAAAGCTTGTCCGGCAGCTGGTGATTCTACTAAAAGGCCATCAACTTCAATTGAAGAACCGACTGATAATTTTTCCACCTCAGCAAAATTTGCCAAAGTATTATCAAAAACGACTTGGACTCCTTTAAAGAAAGTACCGTCATTTAATTCCATAAAACCAAATTCTTTTGATGATCTGACAGTTCTTACCCAAGCACCAAGGGTAATATTATTATTTAAATATTTGCTCGTTTCACGGTGTAATTGTTTAATTGAGGTATAAGACATATTTAAAAATTTAAATTAATAATTTATGGAGTTAGACGTCTAACATCACGGGGCAAGAAACAAGCTTCTTTAACGCTATTTAAATCTAAAATTTTCATAATCAAACGAGCCGGACCAATACCGACACCGCCATGAGGTGGACAGCCAAAGCGGAAGAAATTAAGATAATCTTTTAATTCATCTAAATTCATTCCTTTTTCTAGAGCTTGTTTTTCTAAAACTTCTACTCGGTGTTCTCGTTGAGCACCAGTGGTTACCTCAACACCACGATATAGCAAGTCAAAACTTTTTGTAATATCAGTTCCTGGATAGCGCATGTGGTAAAAAGCTCTAGTTTCAGCTGGATAGTCGGTTACAAAAATAAAGTCGTGACCATTTTCTTCCTTAATTAAGCGACAGATTTCTCTTTCTTCTTCTGGCGATAAATCGCCTTCTTTTTCACTTTCTACGCCAATTGCTTTTAATTTCTTTTTTACTTCAGCCAAGGTTAAACGTGGAAATGGTTGCACTGGAACCTCAATATCTAAATTTAACTCTTCTTTTAATTTTTTAAACCCTGTAACTAAAAGTTTTTCTTCAACATCCATGATGTCATGATGGGAATTAAGAAAGGCAAATTCAAAATCCCAACCGGTAAATTCGGTCACATGACGGGTGGTAAAAGATTTCTCGGCTCTAAAAACCGGACCAACCATAAATACTTTTTCCAACCCGGAAGCAATCGCCATTTGTTTATAAAATTGTGGGGATTGGGAAAGATAAGCTTTACGGTCAAAATATTTAACCTCAAAAACGTCAGCCCCTGTCTCTGAAGAGGTGCTCATAAAACATGGAGTATAAATCTGCATGAAACCAAGTTTCGCAAATTCTTCACGGAAACCTTCCTCTAACTTACTCCAGGTCTTAAAGATCAACTGACGATCTTCGTGACGCAAATCAAGCCAACGATAATCAAAACGCAAGTCAATATCCGCTTCATTATCAATTTTATTTAGAACTGGAATCGGTAAATTCTCATTAGCCAAAGATAATATTTCTAAAGAGTTAACTAATAATTCAAAATCTTTAATTCCAGAGTCATCCCCTTTCTTAGCGGGTTTTTCCTGAAGCGTGCCAGAAACAGAGACCACGCTTTCAAGAGTTAATTTTTCTGCTTCGCTAAAACAATCACTTTGTTCTAAGACAACTAACTGCATCTGCCCAGACAAATCTCTTAAATCAATAAAAATTAAACCTTTATGAATACGTAAATTTCTAACCCAACCAGCTAAAGAAACTTCTCCCCGCCCTTGTTTTTTCGCTTCGGCAATCATGATTCTTGACATAAAATTAAAAAATGATTAAATCGCTTAAAAATAAAAGGAAATACTCCCTTTTTTCATTATTTTACCACCTAATTTTACTCTTATTTCAATTTTTTAGCAAGAAAAAAAGAGCTCCATTGTGAAGCTCCTTCTCCTTTATTTTGTTTTTTTAATAGTTGACCTTTATCCCCGGCACCAGGGGATCATTACCCAACATCTCCGGCGACATTTGTGCCTTAGTTCGGCGCACATCAATCGCGGAATATTTTCCCGGTTCAACTACCCGAACAATAACGCCATTTTTACGACGATATAGATCGGAATCAAGCCGCCGAGCTCTTTCAAGACACTTGTCCTCTTCATTTGCCTCGTGATAAGTATTCTTTGGAATATAAATACTGATCGTTGAGCTAAAGATGAGAAAATCTGCTCGGTCTCTGGTTTTTTCAAAAGTCATAGTCTAACCTCCTATTTTTAGTTGTTAATAATTCTATTCTAACTAAAAAACTATAACATAATACAATGTATAAGTCAATAGTTAGATAAAATCCAGGTAAACTTTGGCCAGACGAGATATTTCTTTAGCTAAATTATGGCTTATTCTAATATTTTGATAAGCTTTTTTTTCGCTAAAAATACGAATAATTTTAATACAGTCCGCGGAAATAGCGCTTATCTCATTGGGGTTAAAGCGTTGTTTATTATCCCCAAGACAATGGGGACAAATCAAGCCTCCCAGTCGAAAATTAAAGGAATTCCCTGTCGGTTCTATCTTTCTTTTACAGCTAAGACAATGGTAAAGCTCTGGGCGGTACCCTAAAATAACCAAGAGTTGAAAAATAAAATAATTAAATAAATCCTCTCCAGCTTCTTTTTTTAAGCCACCAGACGCCAAATTATCTAGGAAATCAAAATAATAAATTAAAAAATCAAACAACTCTTCATCTGGAACCCCTTCTTTTACCAAATTATCAAAGACTCCCAAAGAGCGGCCGGCAAAATATAGAGCATTTAAGTCACTTTTAATGTTTAGGTGGGATTTTGTGATTAGGGAGCTGCCTAAATAATCAAAAACCTTCCCCTTTAAGATCATAATATCAGCTAATGAAAGTGGTTCAACATGAGCAGCGATTTTTGATTTTATTTTCTTGACACCGCGAGCCACTAACGATACTTTACCAAATCTTTTGGTATATAAAACAACACGACTGTCATGCTCACGCCAGTCGTGACGTTTTAGAATTAAAGCTTGGGTATTTTGGCTCTCTGCCATACTACTTCCTATCTAAATAAGTTTGTAAAATTAGAGCGGCGGCAATTTCATCTCGGCCGGCTCGCATTTTTTTAGGACCGCCTAAAGCGTCAGCCGCCTGACTGCTTAGTCTTTCATCTATTTGAATAACTGGAAGATTAGTTTTTAGTTTCAAGGCACTAATAAATTTTAAGAAACTGTCATTAATTTTATGGTCAAGTCCAGCCATCTGATATGGCAAACCAATAACAATCTGGGTTATTTCTTCTTCATCAATTGTCTGTAAAACACCAGCTAGATTACTAACCGTTCCTAGTGGCAGGGCTAATTTAGTTTCTTCATCAGCACAAGCTAAACCAATCCGTTTTTCTCCCCAATCAATTCCTAAATATTTTTCCATATTATTGAGTCATAATTACTGGCCCATCCTTAGTAATCGCTACTGTGTGCTCAAAATGAGCGCTTAAAGAATCATCAGCCGTCAAAATGGTGTAGTCATTATCAGCCACTTTTATTTTCCAAGTACCGGCATTAATCATCGGCTCAATGGCAATAACCATTCCTTCTTCTAAAACCATATTCTCCCTAGATCTCTCAGGAATTTCGTAGTTAAAAACATCAGGTTCTTCATGAGCAAAATAACCCACACCATGACCCACTAAATCACGCACTACGCCATAACCATGACGCTTGGCAATTTTAGAGACAGCTATACCAATATCTCTTAAAGTATTTCCTGGCTTCGCCTCAGATATTCCCGCTTCTAAGCATTCTCTAGTTACTTTAATTAATTTTTTAGCCTCCTGACTTACTTTGCCAACCGCAACCGTCACACAAGTATCAGTATAAAAGCCCCCTAATTTAGAAAGACTATTAATTGGCGCCTTTACTTTTTCTCTGATTTTAGGATCAACCGGCCATTCCATACCAATATCTAAATCAATAATATCACCGGACTTTAAAAGCCGACCCGGAATAGCGGTGCCATGAACTACTTCATTATTAATTGAAGCACATAAAGCTGAGGGAAAAAGTACGCCGCCACCCATATCATAATCTTTAAAAGCCGGACGACCGCCAGCAGCGACAATTCTTTTAACTAAAATATTTTCCAAAGCTAAGGTGGAAACCCCCGGCTTTACTTCAGCCGCTAATTCTCTTAAAATCTGAGCTAAAATAAAACCTCCTTCACGGATAATTCTTATTTCTTCTATACTTTTTTTATAAACCATATAACTAACTTTTAAAGGAATAAATTAATTCTTTAATCATTTGTAAATCATTATATTCTAAACCCAAGGCATGTCTTTTCTCCCAAATTCGGTAATAGTCTCTTTCTAAATCAACTAAGGACTGTTTTTCACCTTTAAGCAGCTTGCGGCGATATTTTAAAATTATTTCTAAAAGCAGATTCTTTTCTGATTCATCTAAGTTATCATACTTTAAATTACGATACATCATTTCCCGATAGTAGCGACTAAGCAAACTCTCACTCAGACTACGATCACGAACTTTCTCTAAAAAATCTTTTAAATCCATATATTTTAAGTATTACTTTTTAAGTTTAGCTTAGATTACCTAGGGCCGTCAAACAAAAATCCGCTCTCAAAGAAGAAAGCGGATTTTAAAGAAGTGATAAAATTTTAAATTCTAGAGCCCATCATATTCACGCATTGTTAGTTGAGCTTGAATTTGCTTCACTGTTTCAATAACCACTGATACGACGATTAAGATACTAGTACCACCAATAATCATTGATTGAATTCCGGTTAAAGCTTGGACAATTAAAGGTAATACCGCAATAACAGCTAAGAACAAAGCACCGACTAAAATAATCTTATAAGTTGTCCCCGCTAAATAATCACTAGTGTGTTTTCCTGGGCGAATACCAGGAATAAAACCACCTTGTTTTTGCAGATTTTCTGCGATTCTCTCTGGGTGGAAGATAACTTCGGTATAGAAATAGGTAAAAGCAAATACTAAGACAAAATAAACGATAGCGTAGATTAACTGATCATTGAAGACTTGAATAATCCACTGTGAGAAATTAGCAATCCAAACTGTTTTAGCGTGTTGGAAATACTGAGCAATCATTGGGGGAAACATTACTACCGAAATAGCAAAGATAATTGGAATAACGCCAGCCATATTAACTCTTAGCGGTAAGTGGGAATTAGTGCCACCGTAAGCCCGGTTGCCTCTAATCTGACGAGCATATTGCACTGGAATATTTCTCTGCCCCTCGTTAATAATAACAACACCAATAACGGTTAGTAGGGCTACAATAACAAAGGCAATAATAGAAACGAAGTTACTCTGATCAAAGGTTAATACTGCTTGGCTAAGCTGTTGTGGTAGCGAAGAAACGATACCAGCAAAGATTAATAAAGAAATGCCGTTACCAATCTTCTTCTCACTAATAAGCTCACCGATCCACATTAAGAAGACAGTACCAGCAGTAATCGTAATAATAATGGAAACCAGATCAAAACTGGAAAATGAATCCAATGAAATCGCCCTTGATTGACGTAGCATAGAAATCATTCCAAAAGCTTGAATAGCCGCTAAAGGAACAGTGGCATAACGAGTCCACATATTAATCTTCTGACGTCCAGCTTCTTCCTTTTGCATCTCTTCTAATTTAGGAATAATCATAGCTAGTAACTGGAAGATAATAGAAGCAGTAATATAAGGAGCAATACCCATCATTACAATGGAAAAGCTTTCCATGCCACCGCCAGCAAAGACGTTAACAAAACCTAAAATTGGATTATTTTCAAAGAAGATTTTAAGGTCGGTAGTATCTACTCCAGGAATCGGAATATGGGCCGCTAGTCTAAAGATTACTAACATGGCCAAGACAAAAAAGATGCTATTACGTAATTCTTTAACTTTCCAAATTTGAACAATTTTATCAAACATATAAGTTTATACTAAAGAGTAAGTCATAAAGACCGCCATTTGTCTTTAATCTTATTTTAATTGAGCGGCCACTGAAGCACTCATTTTTAAACCTTCAACCTTAACTTTAACCGTTAAAGCTTCTTTGCCTAAAATTTTAACTGAGACTCCTTTTTTCAAGATTAGTCCTTTTTCAAAAAGAGAATCCTTGTTAACTACTTCACCATCTTTAAAATTGTTATTAATTGCTTTAATAGAAATAACCTGATTTTTTGGTTTGATTGATTTAAAGCCACGAGCTTTAGGGGTTTGTAAGAGTTGCATTCTCATACCAAGTCTCTTTAAACCGGAAACACCAGAACGAGATTTTTGTCCTTTAAGACCGCGGGTACTATAAGTACCATGACCAGATGAATTACCGCGACCAACTCTTTTTTTAGTTTTAGAACTTCCTTTAGCTTTTTTTATTTCATTAAGTGATAACATAAGCAAAAAATTACTTTATAATATATGCTAGCTTGGAATAAGATATTCCAAACCTTCGCTTTTATTTTTTAGTCTTCGGTAAAACAGCTTCTTTGGAAACTTTGTCATTTTTAATCTTTCTGTCAGAAGCTCTTAAAGAACGCAGGGCTTCAATAGTACAACGAGCATTATTAATCTTATTATTGGTGCCCATTTGTTTGCTAGTAACATTTTTAATACCAGCTAGTTCTAAAATAACACGAGCTACACCACCAGCAATAACACCTTTACCGCTATTAGCTGGTTTAAATAATAATTTTGCTGCCCCAACATTACAGTGAATGGTGTGAGGAATGCTTTCGTTAACAGTAACAACAGAAATTAAATCTTTTTTAGCCTTATTAACCGCTTTATTAACAGCCATAGTAACATCAGCCCCTTTTCCAAGGCCAACACCAACCTTACCTTTCTTATCGCCAATAGCCACACAAGCTCTAAAATTCATTCTCTTTCCACCAGCCATCACACGAGTAACACGAGCAATATCTAAAATACGTTGCTCAAATTCATCGCGATTAGCTTCACGGTTTCTGTCACCACCACGGCGAGGACCACGTCCACGACCATCTTGGCGTTTTCCTTTATTAGCGCCATAAATATCTTTAGCGGCAGTATGAGCAGCTGAAGATTCTGGCTTTGTTGCTTGTTTGCTGTTTTGAACCTTTTTTTCGTCAGACATATTTATTAAAGCATTAAACTAAATTAAAACTGAAGACCACCTTCGCGCGCTCCGTCAGCAACGGCCTTCACGCGACCATGATATTTATAACAACCACGATCAAAGACTACTGAAGTAATGTTCTTAGCTTTAGCCTTCTCTGCTAGTAGTTTACCAAGCTCTAAAGCTTTATCAGTTTTTGCTCCAGCACTTTTAATTTCCTGAGTCTTGGCGCTTACTAAAGTTTGGCCATTCTCATCGTTAATTAACTGCAAGAACATACCACGATTAGAGCGGAAGACTGACAATCTTGGACGAGCCGCGCTGCCACTAACTTTAGCACGTACTCTGCCGTGTCTTCTTTCTTGGCGTTCATTTTTCATTTTATTCTTATCCATATGTATATTTAAAATTATTTAGCTTTAGCAGCTGATTTACCAGCTTTTCTTCTAATAACTTCATCAGTATATTTAACACCTTTACCTTTATAAGGTTCTGGTTTTCTGATTTTACGAATTTTAGCAGCGGTTTCACCAACTAATTTTTTATCATAACCGCTAATAGAAATTACATTACCTTCAACTGAAGCAGTAATCCCTGCTGGTAATTGAAATTCAATCGGATGTGAAAAGCCTAAAGCCATATTTAATTTACTGCCGCTGACATTGGCGCGATAACCAACACCATTTATTTCTAATTTTTTAGTAAAACCGGCAGAAACTCCTTCAACCATATTAGCAAACAAAGTGCGATATAAACCCCACATTGCTCCAGCCTTTTTAGATCCATTTTCATTCTTAGAAACTAAAATGCTTCCCTCCTCAATTTTAACTACGATATCGCTATTAAAATCTTGTTTTAATTCTCCTTTTGCCCCTTTAACCGTCAAAACATTACCACTTAAAGTAGTAGTAACGCCGGCTGGCAAAATGATTGGTAATTTTCCTAAACGTGACATATAAGGTTTAAATGACTAATTAATAAATTTCACCAATAACTTCGCCGCCAATTTTCTGCATTTTTGCTTCTCTATTGGTCATTAAACCCTTAGAGGTGGAAATAATAGCGATACCAAAGTTATTTAAAACTGTCGGGATATTATCCTTGTCGACATAAACACGTAAGCCTGGTTTACTAACGCGATTAATAACGCTGATGTGTGACTTACCACTCTTCTGATACTTTAAAGAGATTTTAAGTTCATCAAAACTGCTGCGTCTGGCATTTAAGCCGCCGCTTACAATTTCTACTCCCTTAATCCAGCCTTCTCTTTCCAAAATTTTAGCAATTTCATATTTGAGTTTGCTCATTGGCATTGAAGTGTCGGATTTTTTAACGGCAGCAGCGTTCCGGATGCGTGTAAACATGTCTGCGATTGGATCTGTCATAAAATTTATTTCTTTATTACTTTTTTTCTAAATAATTAGGATTTAAGAATTACCAACTTGATTTCTTGATACCCGGTAAATCTCCATTATCCGCTAATTCTTTAAAGCAAATACGGCATAAACCGAAATCGCGGATATAGCCATGATTACGGCCACAACGCCAACAACGATTTATTTTTCTGGTAGTAAACTTCGGTTTTAATTTTGCCTTGGCAATTAATGCTTTTCTAGCCATATATTCTTTATCTTATTTACTCACTTGAGAGTAATAATTAATTATCTAAATTATCATTATTTTTTAAAAGGAAAACCCATTAATTTAAACAGTTCTAAGCCTTCTTCACGGTTTTTGGCGGAAGTAGCAATACAAATCTCTAAACCGTAAATTTTATCAATATCTTCAACCTTTATTTCAGGAAAACAAGAATAATCTTTAATGCCAATGGTAATGTTACCTTTCTGATCCATAGCCTTATCACTAATACCACGAAAGTCGCGGACTCTTGGGAAAGAAATGTTGATTAGTTTTTCAAGAAAATCAAACATTCTTTGCCCGCGTAAAGTAGCCATAGCACCGACTGTCATTCCTTCACGAATCTTGAAAGCGGAAATGGATTTTTTAGCTTTAGTAAAGACAACCTTTTGTCCGACAATTTTAGTTAATCCTCTTTCAACATCAGCTAAGTATTCTTTTTCTTTAGAAAATTTACCACAACCAACATTTAAAACTACTTTTTGTAAATGAGGCACGTTGCGTTCATTTTTGTAGCCAAATTTCTCTTTTAGTTGAGGAATGATTTCTTTCTGATATTTTTCTTTTAATCTCATATTATTTAATCTTTTTTAGATTGATTATTCAATAACTTCCTGACATTTTTTACAAACACGGTATTTTTTATTTTTACCATTTTGCTCCACCACTTTATGGGCTACTCTAGTAGCTTTACCGCATTTTGGACAAACAAGAGCTACGTTAGAAGCATTAATAAAAGCAGGAAATTCAAGTCTTTGACCTTTTTCTCCATCACGGCGTGGGCGTAGGTGCTTAATTAATAGATTTAAGCCCTCAACACTAATCTTGCCTTCACGAGGCAGGGATTGCAAAACTTTGCCGCTTTTACCCTTATCTTTTCCGGTAAGGATCTGCACTTTGTCATTTTTCTTAATATTCATAAAATGTTTGATTTACTTAAAAATATTAAAGCACCTCAGGAGCTAAAGAAGCGATTTTGGTGCAACCAGCACGACGTATTTCACGGGCTACTGGACCAAAAATTCTAGTACCTTTTGGTTCTTTTTTCTCTTTGTCATTAATAACCACACAAGCATTATCGTCAAAACGTAAATAAGAACCATCGGCACGGCGAATCTCTTTTTTGGTGCGAACAATAACGGCCTTAATCACGTCTCCTTTTTTAATTGGAGCATGAGGAGCAGCTGATTTAACGGAAGCAATAATAACATCGCCAACGTGTGCATATCTTTTTTTGTAACCACCTAGAACTCTGATACACATTACTTCTTTAGCCCCAGAGTTGTCGGCCACTTTCATTCTGCTTTGAACTTGAATCATACTTTTAATCTATTTTATAAACTTCAAATTTGAAGTAAAAAATTTATTATTTAACAACTCTCCAGCGCTTATCACGGCTTAGAGGGCGACACTCCACAAAAACAACTTTGTCGTCAACCTTAAATTCATTCTTTTCATCATGAACTTTGTACTTACGACTAATGGTGTATCTTTTTTTATACTTCGGATGAATTTTAACGCTATCTACTCTGACAATAATAGTTTTATCGCTCTTATCAGAAACTACAACACCAGAAAATTTCTTACGAATAATTTCCTTTTTAACTATTACTTCAGGAGCAGCTACCGGCTTCACTTTGACAGCAGGCTTTTTAGGGCTAGCAGGCGCTTTTTTAGCTTGTTTTTTTTCGGCCATATTTATTAAAATTAATCTTTCTTATTTAACAAAGTGTTAATACGAGCAATTTCCTGTTTTAAAACTCTGATAGAACGAACATTTTTCAGTTGTTTATTAGAATCTTTAAAGCGAAGCTCTCGTAATTTCTCTTGAGACTCAACTAACAATTTAGCAAGTTCTAGAGGGGTTTTGGTTTTAAGTTCTTTGATATCCATATTTTTAAAACTGATTAAACGTTAGTTTTAGTAACAAAAGCACATTTAACTGGTAATTTATGACCGGCAAGGAGCATTGCTTTTTGAGCAGTTGCTTCATCAATACCGTCCATTTCAAACATAACAGTACCCGGCTTAACAATCGCAACGTAATAATCAACTGACCCCTTACCTTTACCCATTGGCAGTTCACCACCATGAGAAGTTACTGGCTTATCTGGGAAAATACGAATCCAGATCTTACCACCTTTTTTAACGTATTTAGTCATAACACGTCTAGCTGATTCAATCTGACGAGCGGTTACCCAGTGTTCGGTGGTGGCTTTTAAACCATAGCTACCAAAAGCGACTGTTAACATGCGACTAGCTTTACCGCCGCGACGTCTCTTGTGATCTTTACGGAATTTAGTTTTTTTTGGCATTAACATATATATCGTGGAATATTAATTATTCAATAGGATTAATAAATTAAAGGCTTTTGCTTAAAGAATCTTCTTTTTCAAAAACTTCACCCTTATAAATCCAAACTTTAATACCGATTGCTCCGTAAGTAGTATGAGCAGCGCCTCTGGCATAATCAATATCAGCTCTTAAAGTGTTAAGTGGTACTTTACCCCAAACTAATTTTTCGCTACGAGCAATTTCTGCTCCGTTTAAACGGCCACCAATAATTACCTTAGCACCTTGAGCACCGGAGCGTTCAATACGAGAAATAGCCTGTTTCATAACTTTACGAAAAGGAACTCTCTTCTCAATCTCTAGACTCATAGTCTGCACGGCAATTTGAGCAGATAGCCCCGGACGGCTAACTTCTTTAATGTTTAAAGTGATATCACCTAAACGGAAGTTCTTTAAAAATTTGGTGTGTATTTTTTTCTTAAGCTCTTCAACTCCATTGCCGCCGCGACCAATCAGTAGACCAGGTTTACCGGTCCATAAATCAATTTGAATGCGGTTTAAGCTGCGAGTAATTTCAACTTTATCAACACCAGCCTCCTTGAATTCTTTAATGAGAAAGCGTCTAACTGAGATATCTTGGGCAACGTTTTTAATATAATTTTTGCCACTTTCAAACCAAACCGAATCCCAGCTTTTTGTGATTCCCATTCTGAATATTTTTGGATTTACTTTTTTACCCATAGTATGACTTGTTACAAATTTAAGTATATGAAAGTTAATGATTAACCGACTTTACGGTTGAACATCTTAGCGGCAAAACCTTTTTCTGGAGCAGCTCCTTTAGTTTTAGCCTTGCTAACCTTTTTTTCTTCGGCCTCTTTTTTAACAGTTGTTTTACTGGTTTTATCAGCTTCTTTAGCCAAATCTTCTAATTTTACTGGTGCTTCAACTTTAACAATTTTTTTCTCGTGCTTACCGGAATCAACGATTTCACCAAGAACTACTTTAACATGAGCCCCGCGTTTACGAATCACAGTGGCACGACCATGAGCCTTAGGCATCCAACGTTTTAAAGTTGTTCCCTCATCTGATCTAATTTCTTTAATAAATAAATTACTGCGATCTAAACCGTAAGTATTAACTCCGTTAGCAATGGCTGACTCAATCATTTTAGCTATTGGTTCAGTGGCTTTTTTATTTGTAAATTTAAGTTGAGCCAAGGCAGCGTCAACCGGCATTTTGCGAATTAAATCAATCACTAAACGCACTTTACGCGGAGACATCCTTAAATCATTTAAACTAGCTTTAATTTCCATAAATTTTTGAACTTAAATACTTCTTATTTACCTTTAGCTTGAGCTTTAGCAGCTTTACCACCATGTGAGATAAACTTACGAGTAGGCGCAAATTCACCTAAGTTGTGGCCGACCATATTTTCCACCACGTAAACTGGAACATGAGTCTTTCCGTTATGAACTCCTAAAGTATGACCAACCATTTCTGGAGTAATAGAACAAGCTCTATCCCAAACTTTAATAACAGTTTTATTTTCAGGGCTAAGAGCCTGAACTTTTTTCAGGATGCGAGGATTGACGTATGGTCCTTTTTTCAAACTTCTCGACATAATATTTTACTTATTTAAATTATTTTCTTTTAGCTCTTCTTTTGATAATCAGTTTATCAGTAGAGCTTTTTCTTCTAGTTTTAATACCAAGAGCTGGTTTACCCCATTTAGTCTTTGGATATCTTAAACCGATAGATTGTTTACCTTCACCACCACCATGTGGGTGATCATTTGGATTCATCGCGGTACCACGAACAGTTGGACGAATACCAAGTAAACGACTGCGACCAGCTTTTCCTAAAGTCATATGACGTTTATCAGGATTACTGGCGCGACCAATAGTACATAAACAATCTTTCTTGATTAATCTAATTTCACCAGATGGCATTTTAACTTGGGCATATTTACCCTCAACACCCATGACATAAGCACCATTACCCGCACCACGAGCAACTTTAGCGCCGCGTCCAGCAATTAATTCAATGTTATGAATAACTACACCAGCTGGAATGAATTGAACCGGCATAGCATTACCAGTCTTAATCTCAATTAACTCCTTGGAGCTAATGATTTTGTCGCCAACCTTTAAGTCAATTGGAGCAACAATATATCTTTTTTCGCCATCAACATAATTAAGTAAGGCAATTCTGGCTCCGCGCCCTGGATCATATTCAATAGAAGCCACTGTAGCGGGAATGTTGAATTTATCTCTTTTAAAGTCAATGATTCTTAAGTAGCGCTTAACGCCACCACCTTGATGTCTGATTGTGATTTTACCACTGCTATTGCGACCGCCTCTTTGTTTTTTAATAACGATTAAAGACTTCTCTGGTTTCTTTTTGGTGATATCAGAAAAATCATCAAACGTTGCTTGTCTGCGGCCAGGAGTGGTTGGTTTTACTTTTTTAATTCCCATAGGTATGTTACTAAAATTTCAAAATTATTTTTAAACGCCTTCGTAAATCTGAATTGTTTCACCCTTCTTCAAGGTAACAATTGCCTTTTTAAGATCACTGCGGCGACCTTTTAAGCGGCCACGAGTAACCACTTTACCTTTAACGCACACAATATTGACGTTAATTGGTTTAACACCATAAACAGCAGCCACTGCTTTAGAAACTTCAATTTTATTAGCTTTGTCAGAAACAACAAAAGCATATTTATTTAAAGTGCCTAAGTTAGCTGCTTTTTCGGTAATCAGAGGACGAATTAAAACGCGATGAGCACCCACAAATTTAGAGGTAGCTACTTTTTTAGAAGCACCTTCTTTAGCAGCGTAAAGTTCTTGCATGCTCTCTGCCTTAACTTCCTTTTTTGAAGCTTCCTTCTTAACGGTCACTTTCTTAGTCTCTTTAGCTTCTTTAGTTTTTTTAGTTCCAAGTATAGCCATATTAATTTCTATTATTTATATCTTTCCTCTAAAGTTTTAACTGCTGTTTCAGTCAGCAAAAGATTTTTATACTTTAGAAGATCAACGATATTGATATTTTCTAAGTTAATGATTTCAGTTCCCGCTAAATTACGAGCAGAATATTTAACTTTATCATCCTTAGTGTCATTAATGATTAAGACGTTGCGACGCTCGGTTTTTAAAATATTTTTTTCTACAGCGCTCAGGATATCATTAAATTTCTTAGTCTTAAACTCTTCTAACTTTAAAGAATCAAGTACTACTAAATTATCATTAGCAATTTTATCAGATAGGGCCATAAAAATTGCTTTTTGTTTCATCTTTTTATTGATTTTCTTAGAAAAATCACGATCACTGGTTGGACCAAAGGTGACACCACCAGCCCTCCAGATTGGAGAACGTGAGGAACCCACACGAGCACGACCAGTACCTTTTTGTTTCCAAGGTTTCTTACCACCACCACGAACCTCACTGCGATCCTTAGTATCAGCTAAAACCTGACGCTCATTAGACATTTGAGTGATAAGGGCTTGGTGTAATAACTCTGAGTTAACTTTAACGCCAAATATTTTATCAGATAATTCTAAATCATGAACGAACTCGGCTGTTTGATTGTAAACTTTAATTTTCATAAATATTGCAATTATACACTAATATTTTATTTAGCTTCTTCGGTGGTAACCGGTTCTTCAACAGGAATCTCTTCTGCTGCTGCTACTTCTTCATTTTTTTCTTCTTCAAGCGCTGCCTCGACCGGAGCCTCGTTGTTTGTTTCTTCAGTGACTATTTCTGGAACTTCTTCCTTGATTTCCTCAACTACTGGAGTAACATTAAATTTCAGTTCACCTTGTCCTTTAATGATTAAAAAACCATTAATAGCACCAGGAACTGCCCCTTTAACAAATAATAAGTTATTTTCCGCATCAATTTTAACAATTTCTAAATTTTTAACAGTTACCTGCTCATTACCCATGCGGCCAGGCATACGAGTGTTTTTAAAGATATGAGCCGGCCCTTTAGCACCAACTGAACCACCCATACGTAATTGATCTTTATTACCGTGTGTTTTGCGACCACCAGCAAAGCCGTGTCTTTTAACTACACCCTGAAAACCTTTACCCTTAGAAGTACCGGTTACATCAATAATGTCGCCAGCCTCAAAAGTAGTAACTGTAATAACATCACCAACCTTAGCACCGCCAACTTCAGCACGAAGTTCACGAACTTTAGTTGGTTTAACCCCAGCAGCTTTAAAATGACCAAGCTGTGGTTTATTAATGTTTTTTTCTTTCCTATTACCAAAGGCTACCTGAAGAGCATCATAACTATCGTTCTCTTTAGTTTTAACCTGTGTAACGGTGCAAGGTCCAGCCAAAACCGGAGTGACGGCTACCACCTTGTCGTTTACCCAAACTTGGGTCATCTGCAATTTTTTTCCTAGAATAAATTTCATATTGTTTTTTAACAAAAAAACTGGTGTTTAGACCAGCCATAAAAATAAAACAATCTTTTGTTAATAAAAGTGGTTTTTGTTTTTATTTGGCTGTCTACCTCCGTTTTTTCGGGCGAACTAACACTTAGACACTTTCCTGGCAAATCGCCAAGAGTTATCTAAACTTCATCCAAACCCTATTCTTGTATAAAATTACTACTTTAGTTTACTGCATTTTTATCTCCACGTCAACACCCGCTGGCAGATTTAAGCTAGTTAAGTCTTCAATCGTTTTAGCGCTTGGTTCAACAATGTCAATAATGCGTTTGTGAATTCTCATCTCGTATTGATCACGAGCGTCTTTGTGCACAAAAGTGGAACGATTAACTGTGTACTTCCTCTTCTCGGTTGGAAGTGGAATCGGACCAAAAAATTGGGCGTCGCTACGTTCAATAGTTTCAACGATAGTCTTAGTAGACTGATCAATGATCTTGTGATCAAACGCTTTGATTTTAATGCGAATTCTTTGCTTGAACTCTTCTTTTTTGTTTTCAGACATAATTTCTTGCCTAGATGTAAAGTCAAAAGCGGACTAATTTAAATTACGAGAGTCAGACGTAATCCCTCCTAAATAGCTTTTAGCTTTGAAGACTTTAACACTTCAGCTCTGTTTTAAAATAAACACAATCGGCCCACCCTCTTCCTCCAGAGGGGCGAAGAGAGTAGGCCTGAGTACTTATTTGATGATTTTTACTACAACTCCAGCGCCAACTGTGCGGCCACCTTCGCGAATAGCAAATTTCTGTTTTTCTTCTAGAGCAACTGGAGAGATTAATTTAACTTTAAAGTTAACAGTATCTCCAGGCATAACCATTTCAGTTCCTTCTGGTAATTCTACTTCACCAGTTACATCAGTTGTTCTGATATAGAATTGAGGTTTGTAACCTTTAAAGAATGGTTTATGACGTCCACCTTCTTCTTTAGATAAGATGAAGACTTGAGCTTCAAATTCGGTGTGAGGAGTAATAGAGCCAGTCTTACAAAGAACTTGACCGCGTTCAACTTCATTTTTCTTAGTACCGCGAAGCAGTAAACCAGCATTATCACCAGCTTGACCTTGGTCAAGTGATTTATTAAACATTTCAACACCGGTAACAACAGTTTTCTTAGTATCCATTAAACCAACGATTTCAACTTCTTCACCAACCTTGATAACACCGCGTTCAATTCTACCAGTAACTACAGTACCACGGCCTTCAATTGAGAAGATATCTTCAATTGGCATTAAGAATGGGTGATCAACATCACGAACTGGAGTTGGAATGTAAGAATCAATAGCTTCCATCAGTTTCATGACTGGTTCAGCATCAGCCCCATCTGGGTTCTCTAAAGCCTTTAGAGCGGAACCGCGGATGATTGGAGTTTCGTCTCCAGGGAATTCATATTTTTTAAGTAAATCACGAATTTCCTCTTCAACAAGGTCAATTAATTCCTTGTCTTCAACCATATCGCATTTGTTTAAGAAAACAATGATATAAGGAACACCAACCTGACGAGCAAGTAAGATGTGTTCGCGGGTCTGAGGCATAGGACCATCAGTAGCAGATACTACTAAAATAGCACCATCCATCTGAGCAGCACCAGTGATCATGTTTTTTACATAGTCAGCGTGTCCTGGACAATCAACGTGAGCATAGTGTCTAGTTGCTGATTCGTATTCAACGTGAGCGGTGGCAATAGTGATACCGCGTTCCTTTTCTTCAGGAGCGGAGTCAATTTCTTTAACACCCTTTTTAGAAGCACTCATACCATGAGCACCGAACACTGCCAACATTGCAGCAGTTAAGGTAGTTTTTCCGTGGTCAACGTGGCCAATAGTACCAATGTTGACGTGTGGTTTGGAACGGTCAAATTTTTCTGCCATTTTGTTTGTATACGGCCCCCGCTAGGGGTTTTCTCCTTCAAAGAGGACACCAGCCGTCTTAAATTAATTATTTTATAAATTTTAATAAAATTACTCTATTTTTTGGGCCCCATTTTTTATCTTACTAGGAATTGCCCAAGGATTCCTAGACTTACTTTCTTCAGCCAAATAATTCCCGTTCTCTTGATTTTTCCAAGACGAGATATCGCAATTTATTTTATCAGTTAAATCATTCATTGTCAAATCACGATTACCTTCTGTTTTCAAGGTTTTTCCCTCTTGGCAGTCTGCTAAAGAATTATAGGCCTCAAAGTCCATCAGAACATAGGAATTATCAGGTTTATTTTCGTCATAAAGGATTACCCGATCACCGGTCTTCTTAATTAATTCTAAAATTTTCTGCAGCTGTTTTGGAAACATATTTTTAAATTAATTATCAATATGGAACCACTAACAATCCTTATTTTCCGCTTTTAGTCTTAATCTGTTCTAAGATGTTTCTTGGAACCTCATTGTAATGAGAAAATTCCATCACATAATTAGCTCTTCCCTGAGACATTGATCTTAGTGAAGTGGAATAACCAAACATTTCAGCGAGTGGGACTTTAGCGCGAACCACTTTAATATTATTTGGTCTATCAGTCATTTCCTCAATTTGACCACGCTTAGCATTCAAATCACCAATAACACTACCCATATAATCTTCCGGAGTAGATACTTCCACCTTCATAATTGGTTCAAGTAAAACGGCACCCGCTTTAACACAAGCATCACGGAAGGCGAAAATAGCGGCCATTTTAAAGGCAATTTCTGAAGAGTCAACTTCATGATAAGAACCGTCAGTAACAGCTACCTTTACATTAACCATTGGGTAACCAGCCACGCCTCCAGAAAGTAAAGCTTCCTTAACACCTTTTTCAATTGCTGGAATATATTCTTTAGGAATAACACCACCCTTAATTTCGTCAATGAATTCAAACCCTTTAGCTGGGTCCTCTTGAGGCATAATACGTAAAGTACAATGACCATATTGACCGCGACCACCGGACTGCTTAGCATATTTATGTTCTGCTTCAGCGGTTTTGGTAATAGTTTCACGATATGATACTTGAGGATTACCAACGTTAGCTTCAACCCCGAATTCACGGCGCATACGATCAACGATAATATCAAGATGAAGTTCACCCATACCAGAGATTAAGACTTGATTAGTTTCCTCATCAGTTTCAACACGGAAAGTTGGATCTTCTTCAGCTAGACGTTGCAGAGCTACACCCATTTTTTCTTGGTCAGCCTTAGTTTTTGGTTCAACCGCAATTTTAATAACTGGCTCTGGGAAAACAATATTTTCCAGATGCATCTGACGTGATTCGTCACATAAAGTATTACCGGTAGTAGTATTTTTTAGACCAATAATGGCAGCAATGTCACCGGCATAAATTTCTTTAATTTCCTCACGGTGATTAGCGTGCATACGAACCAAACGGCCAACACGTTCTTTGTTGCCAGTCTTAGTGTTAACGATATAAGAACCAGCCTGTAAAACACCACTGTAAACGCGGACAAAACATAATTTACCAACAAATGGATCGGTCGCAATTTTGAAAGCTAAGCCAACAAAAGGTTCGCCATCATCAGCAATTACTTTATAGGTTTTACTCTCATCATCAACATCAACGCCCTCAATTTCTGGAATTTCAAGCGGTGACGGCAGATATTCGTTAACCGCATCAAGGGCTAATTGAACACCGATGTTCTGTAGGGCAGTACCACATAAAACTGGATAAATTTGGTTAGAAATTACCCCTTTGTGAATAGCTTTTTTAAGCTCAGCTAGAGAGATTTCTTCCCCACCCAAATATTTTTCCATAGTACCCTCATCACATTCAACCGCTTTTTCAACTAATTCGGCATGAAACTGATCTACCTTATCTTTCATATCTTCAGGCACTGGAATTTCAACAATATTTTCTCCATTACTACCCTCAAATTTATAAGCTTTTTTCTCTAGTAAATCGACTACACCAGACAAATCGCTCTCTGCTCCGATTGGTAACTGGATAGCCACCGCATTAGGATTAAGACGATCACGAATCGATTTTAAGCTCATGTAGAAATCAGCCCCCATTTTATCCATTTTGTTGACAAAACAAAGACGTGGTACGTGATATTTATCAGCTTGGCGCCAAACGGTTTCAGATTGTGGCTCTACACCAGCTTGACCATCAAAAACAGCAATTGCTCCATCTAAAACACGTAGTGAACGTTCTACCTCAACGGTAAAGTCTACGTGCCCTGGGGTGTCAATAATATTAATTTTATTTCCCTTCCAAAAACAAGTAGTAGCGGCTGAAGTAATGGTAATACCTCTTTCTTTTTCTTGTTCCATCCAGTCCATATCAGCACTACCATCATGAGTCTCACCAATTTTATGTTTTTTACCAGTGTAAAATAAAACACGTTCGGTAAAAGTTGTCTTACCAGCATCAATGTGAGCCATGATACCGATGTTTCTGATTTTGTCCAAAGAATAATCCCTAGGCATAAATGTATATTAAGGTTTATTTATATTTATAATTAACGAGAAAAATGAGCAAAAGCTTTATTAGCTTCGGCCATCTTATGAACCATATCACGTTTTCTAACTGCAGCGCCTTCGCCGTTACTAGCATCTAAAATCTCAGCGGCTAATTTTTCAGCCATAGAACGACCTTTTCTAGCATCAGCTGAATTAATAATCCAATTGCAACCTAAATAAAAACGTCTTTCGCCACGAACTTGGAAAGGAACCTGGTAGTTTGCGCCACCAACGCGTTTACCACGGACCTCCACTAGTGGAGACACTTTTTTAATCGCCTTATTAAATACGTGGCGAGGATCTTGTTTAGTTTTTTCTTTAATAATTTCAAAGGAACCGTAAACGATCTTTTGAGCGACTGACTTTTTGCCGCTTTCCATCACGTAATTAATAAACTTAGTGATGTTTTTATCACTGTATTTTACGTCTCCTTCAATATCTCTTTTTGGAGCTTGTTTACCTCTCATAGTTTTAACTGATTCTCACCAGCTATAGTGAGAAAAGATTAGAGCAACTCTAATTTATAATTAATTAAATAATAACTTTATTTAGCCGCTTTTGGCTTTTTAGCGCCATAACTACTGCGACTCTTACGTCTAGCTTCAACCCCAGACGCGTCATAAACACCGCGAACAACTTTATATCTTACACCTGGAAGATCTTTGGTCTTTCCGCCTTTAACTAAAACAATGGAGTGTTCCTGTAAGTTATGTCCCATGCCTGGGATATAAGCGGTAACTTCCATGCCATTTGATAATCTCACACGAGCGATTTTACGCAGAGCTGAGTTTGGTTTTTTAGGAGTGGTAGTAGTTACCTTTAAGCAAACACCTTGTTTAAAAGGAGCGCCTTTAGCGGTTTCTTTCTTCTTACGATGAAGAGTGTCCAAACCGACATGTAAAGCTAAAGACTTTTGACGTCCTACTTTAGAATTGCGGCCTTTGCGGACTAGTTGATTCATGGTGGGCATAATTTTTCTTAAAAAATAATTATATTTAAACAATAAAACAGTCCTGAAAAATCAGGACATCACTTTTTATTAAACTGCTAAATAAATTTAGCAAAAGATGAGAAATAAGTCAATAGAAAAGAGGCCTAAAAACTTACTTTCTTAAGACCACTCTACCCCATATTTTAACCTAAGGTCATAGTATTGACACATATTCATATTTATGATACAATTATGGGGAGTAAATTTTGTATTTTTTAACAACTAAATATTATAAAAATGAAAAAGATGAAGCAATTCGCGTTCCGAGTTCTTGCTACCGCTATAGCAGTAGCAATCTTCGCTATTTTTTTGTTCTGCAGCTGTGAATCTTCAATTGAAGATATCGCTTCAACTGAACAGGTACAAATCTTTATGTCCGGAGTTTCTACCTCGGATGCCCCTATGAAAGCTCCTTCTGCAACTGATGAAAATCAGAGCGAAAGGAAAGCTATTGCTAACGGTGATACGGTTGACGTGTATAACGTCAAAGATATTAATATTATTATGATAGCCGAAAATGAATATGGTCTGCCGGTAAACGGTCAGTGGGGTATAATGAATATTAAAAATGATTTGCAATATGACCCCATGATTCCTGTTGTTAACCGTTCTGGTGGTGGCACTTCTGGCTCAAGTATGTCTATTAAACTGGCTCAATTAGGGCTATATGCTGTTTACTTTTGGCCAAAAGGAATTTCTGAACAAGTAATGTTCTATATCCGACACACTGGAACACCGGGAAGCCTTGGTGATGATTGGGAAAACGACAGAGCATTCAGGTTAGACAAAGTTAAATACCAAGTAGTCAATGATATGTATACTGGTTATACCCTATATGTAAAATACCAGAATTTGAGGATTGACTATTCCCCTTTTCCTTATGATGAAAGTAGTGAAATGAATCCAGCTTTAGAACAAAACTGGAAGGCACTAGTTTTTTGCGACAATCACACATTCACCACTAAAGATGGATTTAAGACATCCGCCAAAGAATTCCAGCTGAGAAAATGTCTCTATTCAAAGGATTACGTTTGTTTTTCTTTTTTAGAAGCAGACTGCCATTCCTATAATGGAGAGTATAGTGTTAAGTTCTATTCTGGACATTATGGTTACAACTACTGGGGTTTTCCGGCCGTTGACATATCAAATTGGGAAAAGAATGGTCAAATTGTTTTTAAAGTAATTTAGATCTCTATAATAAAAACAGCTCATTCACAATGAAGGAGCTGTTTTTTTGTTGTCTAAAGCATTACTCCGGTCAGTAATCTAAATAAGCCAAAAATAATAGGGTATAATAATTTGAAGCCAAAAAAGACAAAAAGCAAAAGGACAATGATACTCGTTCTACCGTCCATATACAGAATCTTTAAACGCCATTTAGTAGGCAGAAAACAAGCTAATATTTTAGAGCCATCAAGTGGTGGAATAGGAATTAGATTAAATATCATTAAAATAAGATTAATAAAGATAATCTGGCTGATTAAGTAAGAAAAAATTGTGCTGTGATCTAAAAAGCGAAAAAGGACGGCAAATAGAGTTGCCACTAGTAAATTAGCCAATGGGCCAGCAGCCGCTACTTTGGCGTCGCCATATTTACTATCCCTAAGATTATTAGGATTATATGGTACCGGCTTAGCCCAACCGAATAAAAAGGAGGAACCCGAAAACAATAGAAAAAGCGGCAGTAAAACAGAACCAAATATATCTAAATGTTTAATCGGATTTAAGGTTAAACGGCCAGCGTTTTTAGCAGTCGGATCACCCAGCTGATTAGCCATAAAACCATGCATGTACTCGTGAATGGCGGCTGAAAATACTAAAACGATAATTAAAAAGATATCAAGCATAAAAAAATAATAAATTATTTAATAATTCTAGCATATCTTGATTAATTTTTAAAACTCTGTTAGAATTAGCTCTGAAATATTAGAAATAAAAAGCTATCATAGTTTACGCAAAACCCGTCTTAATAAATTAGGTGAGCGAGCGTGATAATATCAACAAATATGGGAAAAACCTGTGATTTATGTGGACGTGGTTCTATGAAAGGAGCTACCCGTTCTCATTCCAAAATTAAAACTCTAAAAAGACAAGAAATTAATTTACAAACCAAAAATATTGATGGTATGAAGGTTAAGGTTTGTACTTCTTGTTTAAGAACAGCGGCTAAAGACGCTAAGGCAGTTAAATAATTTTTTAAAATTATAAAAAGCACCCTGGAGTTTTCAGGGTGTTTTTTTGTTGATAAGCCGGTTAGTTAAAAAATAAACCACCCCTAAAACTAAATAATAAAAAACCATAAATTGCCAGGTAATTTGCCAATTAAGACAAGCATGGGGCCATTTTGCTAAATAATCACCGGCCTTAGTAACATAAACCAGCATTAAATATGACGGCGCAAATAATAGTAATTTAAAACTTGGAATAATTAAAGATAACACTGAAGCAAACAACAGAGCTGGTAGCAGCCAAGTAAAGAGCCAAACAACTACTAAATTAGCTAGTGGCGCAATAACCGAAAAGGTGCCAAAGTTGAAAGCGGAAATTGGCCAGGTTAACAGTTGAGAAAAAATTGTTAAGCTGAGAATACTTTTAACACTTCCCTGACCCAATATTCTCTCACCTAAAGGTTGAAAATAGATTAGAGCAATCATCGCCAAAAAAGACAACTGAAAACCAAGATCATCCCTTAAAAGTAATGGGTTAATTAAAAGCATTAAAGCAGCGGCAAAAAACAGTAAAGAGCCGCCGTTGTTTTTGCGGCCATTAATCGTTTCCCACAAAGTAACGGTAATCATAATTGCCGAACGCCAAGCAGAAGTTTGTAGTCCTGTAAAAAAAGTGTAAAACCAAACAAATGCCAGTACCAGTAAAAATCCTTTTTTACCAGATAAACCAATCTTAGAAAGAATAGCAATTAGCAATCCGGCTAATAATGTTAAATGGGACCCAGAAATAGCAATCACATGGCTCAAGCCACAACAAGCAAAGTTATTTTTTTCTTCACCATCAAGTGTTCCTTTATATCCTAGAAGTAAAGCATTAGCCAATCCTGCCTCTGGTTCCGGCAAGGCTTTATTAATAGTGCGATAAATCTTCTCCTTAAAGCTCATTAGTTTGCGGTAAAAATCATTTTGATAACCCAACTTCTCTATCTGCGGCCAAGACATCGTGGAATAAATATCATATCTAGCTAGATATCTGTCATAACGAAAAGCCGACCAATTCTCGGGACTTTCTAACTTGCCACTTATTTTTAAAACATCACCATAGCGGTATTCAGGGTATTTAGCTAGACTAACAAGTACCAAGCCATCACTATTTTCATCATTAACCTTAGAAACTTTAACAATTAATTTTTGATAATTGCCGCCTGGATCAACCTCTTCATTAATAACTCCTTCTAGTACTACTTTTTGATTGTTGTACTTAGTTAAGTCAACGACACTATGAACGGCATAATAATTTTCATAGCGAAAATAACCTAAATAAAGGGCTAAAATAAAAAGTAAAATAATCTTTATTTTTTTAAACTGAAAAGGAATAATTAGAAACAAGTAATTAAAAATAAGCGGCGATATTCCAAAGGAAGCTACCGCCACACCGCCAATTATTCCCAGGTTAAAAAATAAAAAAAATGAGGCCCACATAGACCTCAATATAACAAAGCGAAAATGATAACTATTTAAATTTTTTCTTTATTTTTCTTAAAGCGTAAATACTCTTCCATAAAAGCTTTTAAATCACCGTCAAAAACACCGCTGACATTAGAAGTTTCATATTCAGTGCGATGATCTTTAACCATTTGATACGGTTGTAAGACATAGGAACGAATTTGACGACCCCAAGCAGCTATTTGTGTTGCTCCCTTGATTTTTTGTAGCTCACCACTTCTCTCCTCTAGTGCTAATTGATATAACTTGGCATATAAAATTTTCATGGCAATTTCCCGGTTCTGGTGTTGCGAACGTTCTGTCTGACAAGCAACTACGATTCCAGATGGTATGTGAGTAATCCTAATCGCCGATTCGGTTTTATTCACATTTTGACCACCAGGTCCACTAGAACGATAGACATCGACTTTTAAATCTTCATCGCGCACTTCAATCCCAGCACTATCTGGTAACTCCGGCATCACCTCAACTAAAGCAAAGGAGGTTTGGCGCAGTGATTCGCCGTCAAAGGGTGAAATACGCACTAAACGGTGAACCCCATTTTCACTTTGGAGATAGCCATAAGCAAAAGGACCGGAAATACGCATCATCATACTCTTTATTCCCGCTTCATTGGCAATAGTTCTCTCTAGAATTTCCACCTTAAAATTATTAGCCTCACAGAAACGAAGATACATGCGCTCAAGCATCTGGGCGAAATCCTGTGCATCAACGCCGCCAGTGCCGGCATGAATAGAAACGATTGCCGGACCATTATCATAAGTACCAGAAAGCAGCGAATAAAACTCTAGATCTTTAAATTCTGCCTGAAGATCAATAATTTTTTGATCCAATTCTAAAAGTAGGTCTGCCTCATTTTCTGATTCCGCCATAGTTAATAAACTAGCAGTGTCATTTAAATCTTTAGCCATCTTATCAAAAGGGGCAATTTGAGCATTTAATCTTTCTGTTTCTTGACCAACTTCCACGGCCTTCTCTTGATTAGTCCAAAAATCAGGCTTATTTTGCAAAGCTTTATTGCGGTCAATTAATAATCGTTTAGCGGGTAAATCTAAAATTGTCTCCAGATCCGCTAACTTTACTGCCAAGTCTTCAATTATTTTGGATTTATCACTCATAGTATGGTTATTATAACATTCTTTGTTTTTATAAACAAAAAAGCCCCCGATAAAGGGACTTTCTCGATGTATTTGATGAGGTAAAAATTAACGTTTTGACCATTGTGGAGCCTTACGGGCAGCCTTAAGTCCAGGTTTCTTTCTTTCTTTGGCACGAGGGTCGCGAGTTAAGAAGCCATTAACCTTCAAAGCTTCTTTTGATTCAGGGTCAAGAGCTAAAATTGCGCGAGCAATACCGTGACGAATTGCCTCTACCTGACCAATAGTACCACCGCCTTTAACAATAATAGAAACATTAATATCACGAACATGACCAGTAGCTTTCATTGGTTGCATAGCAACGGCCGCTAAATCATTATTGAAGTATTTATTAAGTTTCACACCATTAGCTACTACCGCCCCTTTAGCATCTTCAGTGTAAAGGCGGACCTGAGCAACTGAAGTCTTGCGACGACCAATTGCCTTAATATATTTACCGGTAAATTCAACACTTTCAGTTTTTTCAACTTCCGGCTTAATTTCCTTTTCTTTAACAGTTTTTTTCTCAGACATAATTTTCAAAATTATTTGATAACAAGACGCTTTAGCATATCATTGCGCAATCTAGTGGCTGGCAACATCTGCTTAACGGCTCTAAATAAAACCTCCCCTGGATTTTTAGAAAATACTTCTGACATTTTTCTGGTCTTTAGACCACCAATGTATCCGGTAAAGGAAAAATAATTTTTTTGTTCAAATTTACGACCAGTGAATTTTGCTTTATCAATGTTTGAAACTTCTACCATGTCTCCTAAGTCTAAATGTGGCTGATATTCAGGTTTATTTTTACCCCTAAGCAAAATAGCGATTTCGCTAGCCATTCTGCCGATAGCTTGTTCAGTGGCGTCGATTTTATGTAATTTTCTTTCAATGTTTTTCATAAGTCTAAACGAATTTATTAAACTAAACCAACTCAATTTGAACCATTGAGGCGCCATCGCCTTGACGAGCTCCTAATTTAATAGTTCTGGTATAACCACCATTGCGTTCTTTGTAGCGAACACCTAAAACTTCCATTGCCTTCAAAACAGCGTTTTTTTGAAGTAATACTTCAAGTAAACTTCGTCTAGCAGCCAAATCACCAACTTTAGAAATAGTAATCACTTTTTCTACTAATGGTCTGACGGCAGCGGCTTTAGCGGCAGTAGTCTTTACTTTTTCATAAAGAATAATACTGGAAGCAAGGTTGCGTAGCATAAGCTCACGTGGTCCCTTTTGTCTGTCTAAAATTTTATTTTTATTTCTGTGTCTCATATAAATCTACTGAAGCTTAATTTATTTTTTAGCCTTCTTTTTAGGCTTTACTTCTTCTAAAGCAACTTCCTCTTCTTCTGAATCATCTTCAGAAATAGTCTCCTCATCTGCGATCGGGGCTGATGCAGCTAAAGATCCTGGGAGTAAGGCTGAAAATTGATCAACTAAAATTTTGACCGATTGTTCAAAAGCTTCTTCTGGAGTAATTGTTTTATCAGTTTTAATATTTAAAACGAGTTTATCCCAGTTAGTCATTTTACCAACACGAGCATTTTCAACATCAATGCTCACTGACAATACTGGAGAGAAAATCGAATCAATTTCAATGTAACCAATCTCATTATCACGTTTTCCGCCTTCTGACATTTTATAGCCGCGTCCTTCTTTAACAAGAATTTCCATTTCTAAAGAAGCGCTGGCTTCAGTTAAGTGGGCGATAACAAGTTCTGGATTTTTAATTTCAACGTCACTATTCTTTTCAATATTAGCAGCTGTAACTTCACCTTGTCCTTTAGCTTTTAACACTAAAGTTACTTCATCTTCAGTAAACATCTTAAGACGTAACTGCTTTAAATTAAGAATTATTTCTAAAACATCCTCTTTAACACCAGGAAGAGCCATAAATTCATGACTAACTCCTTTGATTTTGACACCAATAACCGCAGCTCCAGGTAAAGAAGAAAGTAAAACTCGGCGCAATGAATTTCCTAAAGTCATTCCATAACCGGAATATAAAGGTTCAACAATAATTTGACCCTCTCCGGCTTCACTACCAGCTTTAAAGTCTATTTTTTTAGGTAAAGCGATGTTTTGCATATATTGTATTGTCACATTGCTGCCGGTTTTAAATACCAGCGAAAGAACAGGTGACCAATAAATTATTTAGAATAAAACTCAATAATAACTTGAACGTTGATATCTGCTGGTAAATCAGTGTCAGCTGGTTCGTGTAACACTTTAGCGCTCTTAGAAGCAGCGTCCCAATTTAACCAACTTGGTCTTTCAACATTTTTTCTTTCTTCTAAAATTCTCTTGAAGTAACCATTATTAGCGCTTTGTTTGCGAATAGCAATTACGTCACCGGATTTTACAAGATATGAAGGAATGTCTACTTTCTTACCATTAACAGTAATGTGTCCATGACCAACAACTTGGCGTGATTCATAACGAGAAGTTGCTAGACCTAAACGGAAAACAGTATTATCCAAGCGAGATTCTAACATTCTTAAGAAGTTCTTACCGGCATCACCAGCTTTCTTTTTAGCCTTATCAAAGGTTAAGCGGAACTGCTTTTCCATTAAATTATAGTATTTTCTGGCTTTTTGTTTTTCAGCTAACTGTAAACCATAACCAGATAAACGCTTACGTCCTTTAGGGCCATGAAAACCAGGAACGGTATTGCGTTTTACTAAACCACACTTAGCCGAAAGACAGCGATCTCCTTTAAGAAATAGTTTCTCACCGGCACGGCGACATTGTTTGCATTGTGATTCTAAATTTTTTGCCATATTTATTTCGTGGATTACTTAATTATTAAACGCGTCTTGGTTTCTTAGGGCGACAACCATTGTGTGGTACTGAAGTAGTATCTTTAATAGCAGTAACATTTAAACCATTAGCATTTAGAGCGCGGATAGCCGCTTCGCGACCAGTGCCAACGCCAGAAACGAACACGCTTACCTCTTCCAGTCCATATTCTTCTTTAGCTTTTTGGCAAGCAATTTTAGTAATGATTTGAGCCGCATAAGGAGTTGCTTTTTTAGCCCCCTTAAAACCAGCCATACCAGCACTAGCCCAAGAAATAACATCACCATTATTATCAGTTAAAGAGATCATGGTATTGTTGTAAGTAGCGTTGATATAAGCACGACCGATTTTAACTACCTTATCAGTTTTCTTTTTGCGTTTCTTAACCAATTTCTTCTTAGCTCTAGCCTGTTTATTCTTCTCTAGCTTCTGTTTAATTTCTTCAGGTAGTTCTTCATCAACTGAATCCATGGAAAAACCACGATCAAGTTCTTCGCGGTCTTCTTTATCAAGGTCAGTTTTAATTTCAACAACTTCCTCAGTTAACTGAGCTTCATTTGAATTATTTTCTTTTTTAACTGGAGTAATTTCTTCTTCCAATTGTTTCTTTTCATCAGACATAGTTTATAAAATTAGATCATTTTATCAGAGATAAAAACTAATCATTAAGTCTTAAGACCAGCTTTAGCTTTACCGCTAACAGCAGTGACACGTTTGTTACCACGAACGGTGCGACTGTTAGTCTTAGTTCTTTGTCCACGTAAAGGTAAATGTTTAGTGTGACGAGAACCTCGGTAACAATTTATTTCTTTTAAACGTTTAATATTGCTAGAAACCTCACGGCGAAGATCACCTTCAACAGTAAATTTCTTTTCAATAATTTCACGAAGAGCATTAACCTCAGCTTCTTTCAAATCTTTCATGCGAGCCTCTGGGTTAACCTTAGCATCGTTTAAAATTTTTCTGGAACGAGTGTCACCAATTCCATAAATATAAGTTAAAGCGATTGTTGCTTTTTTCTCCATGGGAATGTTTACACCTGCGATTCTAATAGCCATAATTTTTTAAGCTTAACCGGTCGGATTATAAAAAACCAGCCGATTTGCTTTCCTTATTTATCCTTGTCTTTGTTTATGTTTAGGGTTCTTGCAAATAACGTGTACTCGGCCATCACGGCGGACAACTTTGCAATCCTTACAAATTGGTTTTGCACTAGCTCTTACTTTCATAATGCTTTTTTAAATTTATTAATCTTTTTTTTCAGAAGTCGGGGAACTTCCTTGCTATATTACATACGGTACACGATTCTTCCCTTTGTAAGGTCGTAGGGGCTAATCTGGACCTTAACCCGGTCACCAGGCAGGAGTCTGATTTTATTCATTCTCATTTTCCCTGATAAGTGGGCTAAAATTTCATGACCGTTTTCAAGCACAACTTTAAAAGTGGCCGCTGGCATAAGTTCTTCAACTTCACCTTGAATCTCAATGAAATCCTTAGCATTCATTGTTTCGGCCTCGCTTTTGGTTTTATCTTTGGTACGTTTTGACATTAAGACAAAAAAAATTTGATATAGACCTTTTAAGCCTTATCAATTCTTGGTAAAAATATTAACTTATATTTTGACATCTTGAATATGAAATTATTATAGAGAGAAGTTGAAAGCTTGTCAATAGCGATGATTAGCTAAAAGGCTTAAGACAGAACCGCTTTTATTCTTCGCACCCCAGCACTAGATGATTCTTCCTTACTAATCTTAAAATTACCTAATTCTCCAGTATTTTTAACATGCGGCCCACCACAAATCTCCTTAGAAAAGTCACCAGCAGTGTAAACCTTAACTCTCTCCTCATATTTTGAATCAAAAACCCCCATAGCACCAACTTCCCTGGCCTGACCTAAGGTCATTTCTTCGCAACTAACATCCATCTTGGCATTAATAGCCTCATTAACCAATCTTTCTACTTCAATAATCTGTTCTGGTGTCATCTTCTCAGAATGCGAAAAGTCAAAGCGTAGACGTTCGGCAGTAATATTGCTTCCCTTTTGAGTCACATGATTACCTAAGACTATTCTTAAAGCGGCTAGCAGTAAGTGAGCGGCCGTGTGCAATCTGGTTGTTGCTTCACTGGAATCAGCTAAACCTCCCTTAAATTTACCAGCCGAAGCAGTCCGGGATAATTCTTGATGTTTAGTAAGCTCAACTTTAAAACCATCTAAATCTACTTTAGCGCCCTTCTCTTTGGCTAGTTCTTCAGTTATTTCTACTGGGAAGCCATAGCTTTGATATAAGTTAAAAGCAGACACGCCATCAATATCACCAGAAATCTTATTAAACTCTTTTAAACCATTCTCTAAAGTTCTGTTAAACTTATCCTCTTCTTTGTCAAAATTATCTTCAATAAATTTTTGATTACGAACTAATTCTGGGTAGACAGACTGATAATCAGCAATAACTACTTGAGCCACTTCCTTGGTCCACATTTCTTTAGTAATTCCTAAACCGCGGCCAAAACGGATGGCGCGACGCAGTAAACGACGCACAATATAGCCCTGGTCAGTGTTTGAAGGTGCCACCCCTTTGTCATCACCGATAATAAAAGTAGCCGATTTAAGATGATCAGCAATAACTTCAAATGATTTTAAGTCATCAGCATATTTCTTCCCAGAGAGTTCTTCAATTTTTGTAATAATTCTAGTAAATAAATCCGTTTTAAAGATACTGTTTTCACCAGAGATAATCATTAAAATTCTTTCCAGTCCGCCACCAAAATCAACATTTTTATTTTTTAATTCAGACCAACCATCTACTGTCTTCTGATACTGCATAAATACTGAATTACCAATTTCTATAAAACGACCACAATCACAATTTGGATGGCAATGAGCGCCAAATTTAGAATCATGCTCTTTGCCAGTATCATAAAAAGTTTCACTGTCTGGACCACCAAGCTCGCCAACAGCATCGCCCCTTTTCCACCAATTTTTATCACGATACGCAAAAATTCTTTGTTTAGTAAAATCGCAAGCCTCGCCCGAACCTAACTCACCTTTACCGGTGGTAATTGGCCCTTCTTCAGAAGAAACGCTATATTTATTAAAAATTTCCTTCAAGATAGCAATAGACTCTTCGTCTTTAGAGATCCTAGCATCTTCACTACCAGCATAAACACTTTGATATAGTCGGCTAGGGTCCATTTTTAATTCTTCAACTAAAAACTCATACCACCAATTTAATTGTTCTTTTTTAAAATAATCACCGAACGACCAGTTACCAAGCATTTCAAAAAAAGTATTATGGCGAGAATCACCGACCTCATCAATGTCTTCAGTTCTAAAAGATTTTTGACTATCTACTAAACGAACTCCAGCTGGATGAGTTTCTCCTAGAAGATATGGGACCAATGGAAACATCCCGGAATTAGTAAAAAGTAAGGTAGAATCATTTTCGGGAATTAAAGAAGCACTAGCAATAATGGCATGATTCTTGCTTCTAAAAAAATCTAAATATTTTTGTCGTAGTTCGTTAGCAGTTATAGTCATACATATTTATATTATCTTATTATATTAACCTCGGGTTCTAATTTAACATTAAACATTTGTAGCACGCTTTTTTGGACCCGGTCAATATGAGTAAGTATTTGTTTAGCAGTTGCTCCGCCATGATTAACTAAAATTAAAGCCTGTTTTTCATACATACTAACTTGGCCAAATCTCTTCCCTTTTAATCCCGCTCTTTCAATTAACCAGCCAGCAGGAATTTTTATTTTTTTGCCCGATGAAAAACTTTTAATATCAGGATACTTAAGTCTTAGTTTTTTAAACTGAGTTAAAGTAATTTCTGGATTTTTAAAGAAAGAACCAGCATTATGCAAAACAAAAGGATTCGGCAATTTAGCATTTCTAATTTTAAAAATGGCGGCAATAACTTTTTTTAAATCTGGTTTTTTTCTGCCCAGCTCTAATTTAATATCAGCATAATCAATCTTAAAATTTGCTTTCTTAGAAAGTTTCACCGTTACCTGATAAATAAAATATTTCCCTTTCAACTTATTCTTAAAGACGCTGTCACGATAGCCAAATTTACACTCAGCTAACTTAAAGACCTTTTCCTTACCAGTTTGTAAATCAATAGCCACCAAAGAATCAAAAACATCTTTTAGCTCTACACCATAAGCACCAATATTCTGAATTGGGGCCGCCCCAACGGTACCATAAATCAAATAGAGGTTTTCCAGACCATAGAGCTTATTGCTAACCGCCTGATGCACAAAAGAAGACCAAGCTTCGCCCGAATTAGCAGTCAACCAAGCTTCGTCTTTAGTTTCAGCGGTAATTTGAGTTCCTATAATTTCATTTTTAATAACCAAGCCTTTAATTTTGCCAGTAATTAAAACATTAGAGCCGCCTCCTAGAATAGTAATAGCCTTTTTATTCAATTTAGCCCAAGAAATCGCTTCAAGGAGTGAATCTTTATCTTTAATAATAGCAAAAAATTCGGCTGTTTGACCTATTTTTAAGGTGGTATACTGAGCTAATTTAACGTTTCTTATAATTTTAAGCATGTGTTTATTATACTATAAAAATTAGCCTTAGGTCTACTGTTATTCCTTAATTTCCCCAAGTTCCTGTAATTTAAGTAACTTGTTATACAAACCGCCCTCTAAATGAGACAATTCCTGATGACTTCCCTCCTCAACTACTTTTCCTTCTTCTAAAACAATAATCTTATCCGCTTTTTTAATAGTGCTTAAACGATGAGCGATAATGATAGTCGTTCTGTTCTGAGAAATTTTATCCATTGCCCCCTGAATTAAAGCCTCACTTTGACTATCAAGACTAGAAGTCGCTTCATCAAAAATTAAAACTTTGGGATCAGCTAATAACGCCCTCGCAATTCCTAAACGCTGCCTTTGACCGCCAGATAATTTAATTCCTCTCTCGCCAACCAAAGTATCATACCCCTGATCAAGCTTCACAATAAATTCATGGGCATTAGCAATTTTAGCCGCCGCCTCAACTTCATCCAAAGTAGCCCCTGGCTTAGCATAAGCAATATTTTCAAAAACTGAAACATCAAAAATCTCCACCTCTTGAGGAACAATTGCTAGGAATTTTCTAAAACCATAGAGATCATAATCCCTTAGATCAATACCGTCTAATAAAACTTCACCACTGATCGGATCATAATGGCGATAAATTAGACGAGCAATAGTCGTTTTTCCGGATCCAGAAGGACCAACTAAAGCAACCGTCTGTCCGGCTGGTATTTTAATATTAATATTATTTAAGGCTGCCTTATCAGTATTATTATAATTAAAACTTACTCCTTTAAACTCCAAATTACCTAAAATATTTTCCGGAACGATAGCGTTTTCTTTGTTTTTCAAATCACTTTCCGTAACAAATAAATCTATTAATCGTTTAACGCCCTCTTTCCCCTCTTCCATACGATCATAAAAACGAGACAATCTAAAAAGAGCGTTGTATGAGTTAACTGACATAGTAAAAGCAAATACGAGGGTACCAACACTAATTTCCCCTTGATAAACCAAATAAACACCAATTAATAAAATAGCTGTGTTACCAAAACTAGTTAAAATGTTTCTCCCTAAAGCTGATTTCATCACCTTAGACCATTGAAAAAGTTCATTGGTTTTAATCTTCTGTTTTATTTTTTCAAAACCATGAAGCTCCTGATTCTCCTGAACGAAAGATTGAACCGCATTAATATTAATAATACCCTGAGTCATTTTTCCAGAGGCTTCCTCATACTGTTTATACATTTCTTTGCGATATGGCCTCATCCTCTCATTAGTTTTTTTCGTCAGATAAAGAAATATTGGTACCAATATTAACAACGACAACCCTAAGCGATAGTCAGCGACAAATAAAGCGGAAATAGAAAAAATAATTTGAATAAAAATAGGCACCACTTCCCAAAAAATATTTTCCATTAAACTCATAATACGATTAATACCGCGCTCAATCTTAACAATTTTATTGCCCGTATTCTCAGTCTCATGATAGCCCAGCGGCAGAAACATTAATTTATTTTGCGCTTTAAGCGCTAAGTAATATTCAATATCTACCGAAAGCTGCAAGATTCTTAAATTGTTAAAATAAGAAATAACTGAACGAAACTGATCACTGGCAAAAAATAACACGATCAACATTAAGAGTGCTGATAAATCTTCTTTTTTAAAATTAATGAGAGAGTCAACCAGTAACTTAACAATATATGGTTTAAGCAAATCAAAAGCAGCCGCCAAAATTGTCAGACCTAAAATCACCAACATTAAACGACGGCTTTCGGCAAGTAGCTCCCAAAGTTTTGACCAAAATTCACGGCCGGAAATGTTTTTTATTTCTTCCTCTTTTTTATCCAATAATTTTTTAGAAGACATATTATTTTTAAGCAAGAAAAAAGGGGTAATCCCCTTTTGTTAAAAAGAATGATTTTATTTTAACTTTTATTTATTTTTTCTATTATCTCGGCGAGCGCAGTTAATTTAAATTGTTCACCGCTTAGCATGTCCTTTAGTGAAAAATAGGCCCCGCTAATTTCATCTTCTCCTAAAATCAAAACCCACTTAACGCCTAAGCGATTGGCAAAACTCAACTTCTTCTTGAATTTATCATCACCATAAACACCAATTACTGATAAGCCGTTCACTCTTAAATCATCAGCTAATTTAGCGGCTGTCGTTAAATTCTCGCTAATTAGTAAAATATCAGCCTTATTTTCTTGACTGTCTTTTATTAAACCAGCTTCTTTTAATTGATAAAACAGGCGAGACAAACCAATAGAAACGCCAACTCCCGGTAATTTTTTATCACTATAATTAGCTGTTAAGTTATTATAGCGGCCACCTGAACAAACTGAACCAATTTGCGGAAAATCAGCTAAAGTTGTTTCGCAAACCATGCCAGTGTAATAATCTAAACCGCGAGCAATAGTTAAATCAATTTGATAATTTTCTTCAGAAACAGCAAAGTCTTTTAGATAACCTAATAGTTCTGTCAATTCAGCTAAACCAGCCTTGAAAGTTTCATTATTTATTTTTAAAGCCGCTAATTTATTTAACACATCATCGCCAATAGCAATAAATTGCATGATATCGTTAGCTTTTTCTCTGGAGGTAATTTCTTCTAAAGCAGCCCGAGTCTTATCGCTGCCGACCTTATCTAACTTGTCAATTAAAATTAAAATTTCACTGCTTTTGTCCTGTAAATTAAGGCTTTCTAAAAATCCGCTCAGTAATTTACGATTATTTAAACGAATCTTAAAAGCTCCAACCTCTAACTTAATAAATACCTCGTTAATTACTTTAATAACTTCAGCATCAGCTAGTAAAGATAACTCACCCTCAGAAACAATATCAATATCTGCCTGATAAAATTCCCTAAAACGCCCTCTTTGTGGTCTTTCGCCGCGATAGACTTTAGCAATTTGATATCTTCTAAAAGGAAAGACTAGATTAGCAAAATGCTCACTGACGTAACGAGCAAAAGGAACGGTTAAATCAAAACGTAAGGCCAACTTCTCGTCGCCTTTTTCTAAGCAATAAATCTGCTTTTCGGTCTCGCCGCCGGCTTTAGCCAGTAATACCTCTTGTCTTTCTAAAACTGGAGTATCTATTGGCAAAAAGCCAAAAGATTCGTAAACAGACACAATTAAATCCCTCATCTTATTAAAAGCGAGTTGATCTTTTGGTAGATATTCATTAAAACCAGGTAAGGTTTTTGTAGCAATTTTAGCTTTCATATATAGAAATTAAAGCAAGAATAAGGCTAAATGTCAAAAAAGCACAACCAAGGCTGTGCTTTTTTATAGAGACAAGAGAGGGGCTAGTTAAAGATTAAACTCTCAGCAATTGAGTCAATTTCTGAATCCATAGTCCCCTCTAAACTGTTAATTCTAACAGCCTTATCTCCATTAAAAATCATAATGTTTTTTACACCAACCATACCAACCTCACTATAAACAATATAAGAATCAGTTTCTTTAATTAATTTAACAAATTTGTTTATTTCATCTGATTTTATTTTTTTAATCATATCAGCTTTGCTTTGTAGATAAAAACCACTAATAGTAGCAAAGTATTTATCTGCTCCCTCTAAAGAAGCTTTGTGCAACTCCCCTAATCCTATTTGCCACTGACCTTCTTCCTCAAAAATACCACCACTCATATTACCATCTGTTATAAGTGATGGTTCTGGCCAAGTCTTGGGATACTTAAAAGAAAACCCTAATTCCTGATTGGAATAAATCTTAAATTCACTTTGAGTAATGGCTGGAGTTTCTGCTTCGGCCTCCACCACTAAAGAATTTTCTCCAAGGGTGTTAGTAGTTGAAATGCTCTCCTCAACTAAGGCCTGATTAATTTCGTTACTTGGATTATACGTTCCTTCGTTCGTTTTAGAGGAACAGGCCGCAAACGACAGTGTAACACTAACAGCTAAAAATAGCTTAATTGTTTTCTTCATACTTTTTTTATTATTTTTTAAGTAAATTTTCTCCCACCCGGAAAATATCTCCGGCCCCCATTAAAAGTATTAAATCATTCTTTTTAGTGTTTTCTCTTAAATACTTTTCAACACTCACTAAATTTTTCTGATAAACAACCTGTTGCTTAACATTATGGGCCTTATTCCAATCTTTAATTGCCCGAATTAATTCCTGGCTAGAAGTCCCGCCCTGAGTTTCACGAGCTGAACCATAAATATCAATAATCACTAATTTATCACTGCCATTAAAACTCTTTTTGAAATCATTAAACAAGGCTTTAGTTCTGGTAAAGGTGTGCGGGTGAAAAACGGTTAATAATTTTTTATTAGGATAAGCCTCTTTAAAGGCTGCAATTGTCGCCTTTACTTCGGTTGGGTGATGAGCGTAGTCATCAAATATTTTTACTCCTTTAAAATCTCCTAAATACTGCGCCCGGCGAGTGGTGCCTAAAAAATCTCCTAAGTGTTTTTTAATTAATTTAATTTCTAACCCTAGAGCATAAGAAGCAGCAATAACCGCTAAGGCATTATAGACATTATGACGTCCTAGCATTTTAATTTTAAATTCACCTAAATCATTGACCTTAAAAAATTGCTGACCATCTTTAAAGTAATGATCATAGGCTAAAAATTTCACCGCCTCTTTTTTCTTTAAATATTCTTTTTCATCTTTTACTAAATCATAATTTAAAAGCCAACCCTTAGTCTTCTGATATAGACTCCTTACTTGTTTATCATTATGATTAGCTACTAAAAATCCATGCGGCGGAATTTTGGCAACAAAATCTTCAAAAACTTTAAAATACGCGGCTTTTGTCTTAAAAAAATCAGGATGATCATAATCAATGTTGTTAAGCACTACCCCCAAAGGGAAAAAGTATTGTAATTTATTCTGGTATTCATCAGTCTCAGCGACAAAAATTTTAGATTTACCAACCAAACTACTAACTCCTTTAAATTGCGGCACACTAGAACCAACCAAAACATTAGGGTTAAGCCCCGCTTTCCATAAAACATAACCCAGCCAAGCGGATGTGGTCGTTTTACCATGACTACCACAAACGGCGATTCCAGAATAATTACTAAAAATTTCACCTAAGGCTGAAGCATAATTTAAAACTTTAATTTTTTTTTGTTTGACTAAGTAAGCTAGCTCCAAATTATTTTCCGAGTTGTATGCTGAAGAATGAATCACTAAGTTAACGTCTGGTGGAATATTTTTAACAGCAAAAGGAGAAACTTTAATTTTTTCTTTTTTAAGAACCTTATCAGTTAAAAAAGTCTCATTTGTATCAGAACCAGAGACTTTTGATCCTTGTTCTTTTAAAAACTGGGCGAGCATCGTCATCCCCACTCCTTTAATGCCGATAAAATAAACTTTTTTGTATTTATTTAAAATACTAGACATATGCTATTTAATTAAAGAGTCACATAAACTAACAATTTCCTTAGCTGCTCCTGGTTTAATAAATTCTGCCATCTTAGCCGCCAAATCATTTCTTAATTTTTCATCACTTACTACCTCTTTTACTCTCTGAGCTAAGCTTGTATCTAATTCATTTTGTTTTAGATAAATCGTTGCCCCCAACTCAAAAGCTGCTAAAACATTATCCTCTTGATGACTCTCAGGCATTGGCACCAAAATACTAGCCTTTTTTAAAGCTGCTAGTTCAGTTAGTGTTCCTAGTCCTGGACGGGCAATCACTAAATCACTAATAGCCATCACTGATAATAATTTTTGATGATCTAAAAATTCAGCGGCATAATAACCATCGCTAGAGTCTTGAGTCTTCTTGCCAGTTCCAGTTAGATGCACCACTTGAGCGATCTTAAGTAAAGAATCCAAATTATTAACAACCGCCTCATTAAGCGCGACCGCCCCCGTACCGCCACCATAAATTAATATCAAAGGTTTTAGATTATTAAATCCTAAGTCCCTTAAAACTATTTCTCTATTATTTAGTGTTGGCAAAAAATAAGGGTTACCAACTACAATCGCTTTTTCGCCGTAAGCTTTTTTAGATTCAGTAAAAGTAACGGTGATTTTACTGGCCGCTCCTGCCATTAGACGATTGGCCAGTCCGGGACGCAAATCTTGTTGGTGAATTAAAACAGGAATTTTTAATAATTTAGCCGCCCAAACTAAAGGAACGCTGACAAAAGCACCGGCAGAAATAACTAAATTAGGTTTTTCTTTTTTAAGTAAATAGATTGACTGAAAGAAAGCGCCACCAATATTAAAAATGTCAGAAAAATTTTTCAAGGAAAAATAACGGCGCAACTTTCCAGACAGCATTGCCTTAAACTCAACAGGAATTTTTGAACTGACTTCAGAAACTAATTTACTCTCTGGACCAAAGTGAGTGCCTAAAAAAACAAAATTTGTTTCTGGGTGTTCTAGATAGAACTCTTGAGCCACTGCTAATAAAGGAGTCACCGACCCTCCAGTTCCACCGCCAGAAAGAATAATTTTTATCTTTTTATCCAACATATTATTTAGCTCCTCTAGTCTGTTTACTGATATTAATAACAATTCCTAAGGCAATTAAGGATGACAGCACCGAAGACCCGCCAGCAGAAATAAATGGCAAAGGCACACCGGTCATCGGAATTAAGTTCATCTGCCCACCAATATTTAAAAATGATTGCACCGCCAACCAGGCAGCCACACCAACTGCCAGAGCCATACCATATTGATCGGGCGCATTCTTAGCCACCATTAAAATTCTATAAAATAAAAATAAGAAAACTAATAAAATAGCTGAACTAAAAACAAAACCGACCTCTTCAGCAATAATTGGGAAAATGGAGTCGCCCCATACTTCCGGTAAATACATAAACTTCTGACGACTTTGGCCCAAACCACGACCAAATAGTCCGCCAGAGCCAACGGCAATTAAAGACTGGTTGATTTGATAACATTCATCTTGCGTATCATATCCAGGATTTTGATAACATTTTAAACGATCCATTTGATAAGAAGAACTAAGGGAAACCATCAGAAATAGAGCCAAAACACCAAGCACGCCTAAAATAATAATATGTTTAAAGTTTCCGCCACCAACAAAGAAAACCGCCATCGCTGCAGCAATGATAATTAACAGGGTTCCTAAATCTGGCTGTAGAAGCATTAAGCCAGAAATGACTGCCAAAGTGACTAAAAAAGGAAAGACCCCCATAGAGAAACTTTTTAGCTGCTCTTTTTTAGCCTCCAACCAAGTGGCCAGATAAATTAAAAAGGTTATTTTTACTAATTCTGATGGTTGGAAGGAATAGCCAAAAATACTAATCCAACTACGGGAAGTACCAAAATCTGCCCTAATCCCAGGAATAAAAACCAGTAACAATAAAATAATAGAAATAATTAAAGCACCGCCAGCATATTTACGCCAAATATGATAATCAATCTTAGAGACAATAAACATCGCCACCAAGCTAATAACTACTGCCACCAGCTGACGGGAAAAATAATTATAAATATTACCGAACTTAGCATAAGAAACAACCGAAGAGGCGCTAGATAACATCACCAAACCAAAAACAAGAACAATCCCAATACTAAAGATTAAACTCTTATCCGCTTCATGCTCTCCTTTTTTTGGAGTTAATATTTTTTTGATTGTTTGAGAAAAAAACATTTTTTAAAAATTCTTATCTAATAAAAAAATCATTAAGCCAATTACTGCCATGACTCCGGAAACCACCCAAAAACGCATTACAATCTTACTCTCTGGCCAACCAATCGCCTGAAAGTGATGATGAATGGGGGCTGACAGAAAAACCTTCTTCCCTTTTCGTAATTTTTTAGAAAGAAGTTGAATAATTACAGAAAAAGATTCTACTGCAAAAATAAAACCAATAAAAATCAGGAGTAAGGCATTATTGGTTAACAGTGCAATAATTGCTAAGGTTACCCCCAAACTCATAGAACCAGTATCACCCATATAAAAACGAGCTGGAGGAATGTTGTACCAAAGAAAAGCTAGTAAAGCACCAATAATAACTCCGCAGAAGGTTGCCAGTTCATAACGGCCCATTACAAAAGAAATAATAGCATAAGCAGCAAAAGCAATTAGTAGCGTCCCACCAGCCAAACCATCTAGGCCATCGGTTTCATTAACTGAGAAAGAAGTAGCGACCACAATAAAGATAAAAACCGGGATATACCACCAGGCAATTTCTAAATTACCCAAGAAAGGCACATGAAAAACAGTCCAATCTAGCTTAAAATAAAACCACATGGCGCCGATTAAAGCGATAAAAGTGTAAATTAAAAGGCGATGTCTCATCTTTAAGCCGCCGCCGCCAAGAACCCCCTTACCCCTAACATCCAACCAATCATCAAACAAACCAATAATAGCTGAAGCCACTAAAGCCCCTAGTGGTAAAAATGTTTCAGAACGAGTTAAGAAGTTTAAATTTTTAAAAATATCCCCTGGAAGAATCTGGGCTAGAAAATAAAATAATAAAGCAAAAAATAAGACTGTTCCCCAGATTAAAATTCCCCCCATAGTTGGAGTACCGGCCTTATGAGCATGAAGTTGACTAAAAATTGGCGTTTCCCCGCCGTTTCTAATTTTTTTTCCTAACTTATATTTATATAAAAAATGGGTTAGCAGCGGAGTTAAAAAACCGGCAAATAAAAAAGCACAAGTTGAGAGTAAAAGAAGCTTAATAATATAGAAATCTTGCATAACCCTATTTAAAGTTAATTATATAAATCAAAAGAATCGCCAAAAAAACACCAAGATTCGATATTAAAGTGCCACCCATTAAATAATGGCAGCTTATTCTAAAATGACGGCCAACCCCAAAAATAAAAATTACTAGCAAAGCTAGAAGCAAGAAAACAAGAGACAAAAAAGGAAAATAGAAAATTAAGTTTCCGTCACCAATCCAGTTAATTCCAAAATTAACATTATAGTGCAACACCAAAAGATTATCGCTAGTATTTTTGAAAATAGAGTAAGATAACCACCAAGAGGCGGCTTGAATTAAAACAATCATTCCTAAATACAGACGATTAGGCCAGAAACTAAAAAATTCCCCGGTCGTTTTGGCGGTTTTACCTTTTAGGGAATAAAGACGTTCGTAAATTTTAGAATATAACATAAAAATAGCCAAAAATGGGCAAAATCGCCCCTTGCTTTACCAGTTTAACACATTTTAAAAATAATATAAATAATGTATAATAAGATTATGGATTCTAAAATTATTAAGAAAATTTTACACTACGCTAAAGATAATGATATCTTTGATTTTACCATCACCCAAAAAAATGGGGCCCATTTTTTGTGGGGTGAAGGCAACCACCTAACTCATCAGCTAAAACTACCACCTAAACTAGCTCATGAACTTGAATCCTCTTATCGGCACTTACTTAAAATTGCCCCTAATAACTTAATTAGCGGGGCCTATTTTAAAAATGACGATGCCGCTTATCACCTATCAATTATTCCCGATGGTGATGGTGAGAAAATCATCATTAATACTGTTTCTAAGAGCAGAAAATTATTCTCTTTATCCCAATTAGGATTAGGCCATAATGAGAAGAAAGAAGTTGCTAACTTCTTAAAACAACAGCAAGGACTGGTTGTTGTGGCCTCCGGTGATAATCAAGGAAAAACGACCACTCTCTATGCCCTGCTTAATTCAATTAATCGGGAAAAGAGGATTTGTTACTCTCTGGAAAGCTATCAGGAATTAGAGTTAGATGAAGTTAATACTTTTTATGGCGATGATCAAAAAAGGTTAGCGGCCTTAGACAGTATCTTGAAAAGTGATAGTCAGGTGATAATGATTGATGATGCCAGTGATAAACTCCTTGAAGAGAGTTTAATGGGCGCCCAGAGTGGACGTCTAATGCTCATTGGTATTAAAGATTTAAGCGCTACTGATTTGGTGGAAAAAATAAAAAAACTTATTAAAGATAAAAATTTTCCAGTTTTAATGATTTACCAAAAGTTAATCAACCGTAATTGCCCACATTGTCTAAAAAAATATTTAATAGATGAAGCTAGTGAAGTTATAGAGAAATACTGGCCAACAGATAAAAAATATAAACCTAGATATTTTTATTCTAGCAAGGGATGTAATTTTTGTTCTTACTCTGGAACAAAAGGACAAATCGCTGCTTACAATTTAATTAGGTTAGACCATAAACAGGTTAATTTTCTCTCTTTAATTGCTTCCGATGTTTTACAAAAAGCGGCTGATGGTTTAATATCGGTTAGCAAAATACTTAATAAGGAAAAATAGGACTGCTTATGAAAATTACTTGCGTTATCCCTGCTTACAATGAAAGCAAAAATATTTTAAAAGTAATAGACAAAGTCAAACCACTAGTTGATGAAGTTATTGTGGTTGATGATTGTTCAACTGATAATACTTATGAGCTAATTAAAAATTATCACGCTATTTCTTTAAAACATTTAATCAATCGTGGACAAGGGGCAGCCCTGCAAACAGGTAATGACTATGCTTTAAAAAATGGAGCTGATATAGTTGTCCATTTTGATGGTGATGATCAATTTAAAGCTGAGGAAATAAAAGATATACTGCGACCAATAGTTGAAGGCCGGGCTGATGCGGTTTTTGGTTCTCGTTTTTTAGGTAGCGCTAATTTCCCTTTTACTAAAAGATATATCATCATGCCACTAGCCAGATTAATCAACCGGATGTTTGGAATTAAGATGAGTGATCCTCAAAGTGGGTTTAGAGCTCTTAATCATCAAACCTTATCTCAAATAAAAATTGAAAATAGGGGTATGGCACATTGTAGTGAAATACTGCACAAAACTTTTAAAACAGGGGCTAGAGTGTTGGAGGTACCAATTACGGTTACCTACCATGAGTTTGGACAAAGTTTCGGTGGGGGTTTTAAAATAATAAAAGATTTATTGATTCATAATTTTATAAAATAATATGATTAGCTTACAACAATTTATTGCCTTAATTATAATTGCCTTTTTAATCTACCGACTCTTCTCTCAAAAAAAGAAAAAACAAGTCAGTGGTAATGAATTTATCCTCTGGTTAATTTTTTGGCTTGGATCAGGTTTAGCAATTTTATTTTTAAAAAAACTAGATATACTTGCCGCCAATTTAGGGTTCTCTGCTAGTGGTATTAATCTATTATTCTACGCTGCGACTTTAGTATTGTTCTATTTTATATTTAAGTTGAGACTTCATCTGGCTAAATTAGATAGAGATCTAACCGAATTAAACAGAGAGTTAACTTTAATGAGAAAAAAAGACTAGTTTTATGAGAATTGCCCAAATAGTTTGCTCCTTCCCTCCTTACGCTGGGGGCATAGGGCAAAGTGCTAAACGTTTTGGAGATATTTTAAAAAGTGAACACGAAATTGTGACCTTCACTTTAACTACTAAAAACCTAACTGCTACCAATCAAGAAGATGGGGTTAAATATTTAAAACCTCTTTTTCGTTATGGCCATGGCGGGCTCCCTTTTTCCCTTCTGTTTTCCCTAAGAAAGTTTGATACTATTTACTTACATTATCCCTTTTTTGGTGCCACTGAACTAGTTTGGCTTTTTTTATTATTCAACAAAAAAAAGCTGGTGATTCATTATCACATGGATACAAGTGATTTACCATGGTTTCTGAAGTTACTTGCCATCCCCAGCCAAATAGTTAGAAAATCATTATTTAATAAGGCCCACAAAATAATTAGCGGCAGTTTAGATTATCTGGAAAAAAGTCAGATAGCTGAACTGCTAAAAAATAATCCTGATAAGTTTTGTGAAATTCCTTTTGGAATTGATACGAACTTTTACGCCCCTAAAACTCCAGCTAGTGACAACGGGCTAATTGCTAAAACAAAAAAAATCATTAGCTTCGTGACCCGTAATTTTATCAAAAAGGGACGGGTTAATTTATTATTTGTCGGCGGTTTAGATAGCGCCCATTATTTTAAAGGTTTATTTATTTTATTTGACGCTTTGGTTAAATTAAAATATAAATATTGGCGCCTAAATATTATTGGTAGTGGAAATTTGGAAAATGATTACAAGCTAAGAGCGGCAAACTTGGGTTTAGAAAAGAAAATTAAATTTCTCGGACGAGTTGATGAAATAACTCTAATTAAGACCTATCAAGATTCTGATATTTTTATCCTCCCATCAATTAATGGCCACGAGGCTTTTGGTTTAGTGTTAATTGAGGCGATGGCTTGCGGAGTACCTGTTATTGCCTCTGACCTGCCAGGGGTAAGAAAAGTTTTTAGAGATAGTCTTGATGGACTAACGGTAAAAAGCGGTGATGCTAGAGATTTAGCTGAAAAGTTAGCAGAATTAATTAGCAATGAACCAAAAAGAATAGCGATGGCTAGAAGTGCCCGTTCTTATGCGATAGAAAAATACTCTTGGGAAAGAATTGCCCAAAGATTTAAGGAGGCTTTTTTATGAAAATTGCTATTTTAAACAATTTATATAAACCATATCAAAAAGGAGGAGCTGAAAGAATCGTAGAAATTTTAAAGTCTGATTTTGAAGAATTAGGGCATCAAACTATCATCATCACCACCAAACCAGATAATAAACCAAATCATCTAGAAAACCCTGGCGTTTATTACCTAAGGTCAAATTATCGTAATTTAGAAAATTATTCTTTATTTTTTAGATTATTTTGGCAAATTGGTAACTTATTTAACTTAAAAAAATATTTTGAAGTTAAAAGAATATTAAAATTAGAAAAACCCGACATAATAATTACTAACAATTTAATGGGCCTGGGAGTATTAACTTTTTTAGTAAGCGGTAAATCTAAACATTTACACATTATTCACGATATTCAGTTACTTCACCCCTCCGGTTTAATGTATTTTGGTAAGGAAAAGATTATTAATTCTCTTTACGCTAAATGTTACCAGCTAATAACTAAGACGATTACTAATTTAAATAAAGAGGCGGTGATTATTTCTCCTTCGGCATGGCTACTTAAGGCACACCAAAACCAAGGGCTATTTCTAAAACATCTAACGGCAGTTATTAATAACCCCTTCAGACCACTAGATAAAAATATAATAATTAATGAGAAAAATATTTTTCTATTCATCGGGCAATTGGAGCAGCACAAAGGGGTTGATCTTTTTATTGAGGCGGCTAATCATTTTAAGAATTATCAATTTGTGGCTATCGGCAATGGGCCGCTAAAAGAGCAAGTAGAAGACACTACAAATCTTACATTTGTGGGGCAAAAAACTAGCACTGAAATAAATGATTTTTTAAGCAGGAGTTTAGCGCTAATTGTTCCTTCTCGTTGTTACGAGAATTCACCGACTGTTATTTACGAAGCGGCTGCTCTAGGGATACCAGTAATTGCTGCTAACTTAGGTGGCATTCCTGAGCTAGTTAATCGCTTTGGCGGCATCCTTTTTGAACCAGACAACCTAGATAGTTTAGTTGAAGCTATTAGTAAATCACTATCTGAAAAAATAACCTTAAAACTATTTCAAAAAGAAGATAGCTACGGTAAAAGAATTCTCTCCCAATTAAAAATCTCGGTTTAAACCGAGATTTTAATTAACATATTTAATTAAAGATTGAAGCCGTGAAGACGATGATCAGCCTGTAAGGCAAAAATCGTTTTTTTAATACCATTTTCCAAAGTAACTACTGGCATCCAAGCTAATTCATTTTTAGCTTTGTAGATATCTGGCAGTAATAACTCCGTCATAAATAATTTTCGCTCTGAATAAACTATCTTTGAGCTTGATTCCGTTTCACTGATAATCATTTGTGCTAAATCTGTCAAATTAACATCCACGTCAGAACCAATATTTATTGGTCCACTTAAATCAGAATTCATCATCTTTATAGCTCCGTCAATTGCGTCTTCAACATAGCAGAAAGAAGAAGAAAAACTACTATCACCAAAAATAACCAAATCTTTATTCTCCAAAGCGCAATCAATCAAATCCGGAATTACTTGATCATCATCTAAACTCATTCTAGGGCCATAGATTCTAAAAAAACGAATTATCTTAGCATCGATATTATAGATATCCCGATAACAGGCCGTCATTGTTTCCGCAAAACGCTTCCCCTCATCATAACAAGCCCGAGGAGACAGATTATTAACTAAACCGAGCTCATCCTCTCTTACTTTGTGATCTTTATTATTATTGTCACGATTACCATAAACAACTGAAGAAGAAAAGTGCAAAAATTTAGCCTCATTTTTTACCGCTAAATCAAGAAGGTTTTTTATCACTAAAGAATTGGCCTCCAGAGTTTTTAACTTGTTTTCATCAAAGTGACGTGGAGACATTGGACAAGCTAAGTTATAAATTTCTTGAATTCCTTGAAATCTAACTTTAAATTTTTCTAGACTGGCGATATCATCCAAATTTAAGGGTTGGGATAAATCATGATTAATAAAAGAAAAATCTGGATTTGATAATAAATGATCAATGTTTTTTTCTGAACCGCTGACAAAATCATCAACACAGATAACCTTGCAAGTTTTAACTAACTCATCGCAAAGATGCGAACCGATGAATCCGGCGCCACCTGCAACAAGTACATTCTTTTTATCAAAAATTACTTTTTTAGCCATATAATTAATTATTAAATTTTAAGACCCCCACACCAACACCACCACTAAAAGATTCCTCATAGGCATAAAAAGAATCGATCAGGCCACCACTCCGATCAAAAACTCTAACGTGCGGCGTGGCGCCGCTTTTAGCACCCGTTATTATTTCAGCTAGTCCATCATTACTAATATCAGCAACCGTTAGATTAATTCCTCCTTGCCAATTTTTACCATAAGCTAAAAATTCATTTTTTAGAATCCCTAAATTATTATAAATTTTTACTAGTGGTTGATGTTTCCCCGCAGGAGAGACTACAATACTTTCTTTATGATTATCTTGCCTACCATATAGACCGCCCACAGCAATATTTACTCCGCCAGTATAACTATTCTCAAAAACCATAAAAGCTCCCTGTAATCTTATCTGGTTATTGTAAATTTTAACAAAAGGTGGGCGACCAGCACCAGCACCAATAATTAGTTCATTACGACCATTACTATCAACATCGCCGATGGCAACATTTATGCCACCGCGACTTTTAGCGTCATCGGCAAAAAACTGACGTAGCAAACGGCCATCACCGGTAAAAATTCTCACATGAGGGCCGCCGCCAATTCCGGGGGCTGTAATAATATCATCAATACCATTACCGGTAAAATCACCAACAGCAATCTTAACACCGCCTGTAAAATTCTTAGTATAAGCTAAAAACTCTCTTAAAAGTTCTCCTTTTTTATTATAAATTCTAACCCAAGGTTCGCCACCTTTTTCAGCTGCCAGAATAATTTCCTCCTCACCGTCACCATTAATATCGCCAGATGTCGCATTAAAACCAGCTTTAAAATCAGTAATTTTAAATTCATTAATAACGGCCCCGCTAATGCTAGTGATACGTAAACTATGAAAATCATTGTTAGGAGATATTAGAATACGATTAACATGGTCATACATTTTATCACGAGCCATATTAACCGCTCGATTAGCATTTACGCGCCCATAGCCTAACTGTCCAAGATAGTTAGGGTTAAGTAGGCTAATATTGTTAGAAGATCCTAGAACCAGGTTGACAATATCATCTCTTTTTAAATTAGGATTAACCTGGGCTACTAAAGCAGCAATACCAGAAACTACTGGAGCAGCCATACTGGTTCCAGACCAATAACCATCATAATTTTTATCGCTTGCTTCTGGGTTGCCACCGCTAGTAATAGTACTAAAAAAACTAATACCAGGAGCAGTTACATCAATACAACTAAAACCATAGCTAGAAAAGTTGGTTTTTTGGTCTAAAGCATCGGTGGCTGCCACACCAATAACCATATTTTCACCATTATCGCCATCCATACAGGCGGGATAAATTGGAGATTTACCAGTATTTCTCCCCTCAACATTAACTTGATCATTGCCCGCAGCGGCCACAATAATAACCCCCGCTCTGTAGGCCCTACTGATAGCTTCTTTAAGAGAATCGCTATAAGAATAAGTTACAAAACTAAGATTAATCACGTTAGCTCCATTTAAAACGGCGTAATCAATTGCTCTAACAACCGAAGAAATTTTACCCTCACCTTTATCATTTAAAACGCGCAAGGGCATGATATTTGTTTTCCAGGTAATTCCGGTTATTCCTTTAGAATTATTACCTTCAGCGCCAATGATTCCCGCCACCATAGTGCCATGCGAAACCCCCGCCTCAGTCCAGCCGCTATCAAATTTTGGTCTTGGATCCGGCTCATTATTAATAAAGTCCCAACCATTTATATCATCAATAAAACCATTATTATCATCATCAATCCCGTTGTCGGCTATTTCTCTTTGGTTAACCCAAATATTATTTTTTAAATCTGGATTATTAATATCTACCCCAGAATCAATAACAGCCACAACAATATCAGGTGTTTCTCTGATTTTTGTCCAAGCTAAATCAGCTTCCACCCGAGGGAGATACCATTGTCTGGAGTAATATGGATCATTTGGAGTCACACCGGCCTGTAAAGAAAAGAGTGGTAGCAACAACAAAAGGCCGATAAAAAAAGATGTTATAGTTTTTTTCATAACACCTTAATCATAACATATTTAAAAGCGATTTTCTAATACCGCTAGAGTCTCCTGAGCACAACTTAACCAATTGAATTTTTTGGCTTGTTCTCTGCCTAAAATAAGGAGTTTTTCTTTCAACTCTTTATTTAAAACTGACTCGGCCATTGCTCTAGCAATATCATGACGATCATTTTGATTAAAATACAAGACAGCCTCGCTAGCAACTTCATGAAGTACTGGAATATCAGAAACGGCCGTAGTAACACCACAAGCTAAAGATTGCAACACCGGAATACCAAAACCTTCATGTTTAGTGGGAAAAATAAAAGCAGACGCTCCTTTAAAAATACTGGGCATATCCTGCTCTTCTACCCAACCCGGCATTATAACATCATTATTTAAATTAAATTCTTCAATCGCGTATTTTACTTCATCATAACCAAAACCAGCATTACCAATTAAAAGTAACCTTTCCTTTATCTCTGGGTAATCACTACGAATAATTGCTAAAGCCTCAACTAGAGATGAGGTGTTTTTCTTTTTCTCTAAACGACCAACATATAGATAATAGGGTTGTTTAATATCATATTTACGCATTACCTCAGCAATCTTTGCCGTATCTTTTTCTTCATTAAAAATATCAGCTGGAAAGCCATTGTGGACCACTTTTATTTTTTCGGCTTTTACTTTAGGAAAATTTTCTATAATTTCTGACTTGGTAAAATTAGATACCGTGATAATATTTGAAGCGTGCTTCAGGGCAAATTTAGTAGACCAATTTAAATAATCTAAAGAGTTGCCATCATGTTTCCCTAAAGTAAGAAGGCGAATAACGAACCTTATCAGGCGACGACGAGATTTAGTGCTGGCTCTCGGAGCCTCTTGACGATAAACACTAAGCTCTCTTAAAAAAGCAATATCATGGATTGTGTTGATTGTTCTCTTAGGATGAATAAGTGGTATTCCATGAGCTGGGACAAAAAGAACATCTGGTGAGTGGAAGATCATTTCCAAAGAAAGGCGGCCTAAAGTCCAAAATGAAGTGAAGGGCCAATTTAAAACTTTGATTTTAAAGTTTTTGCTATCTTTAATAACTTCAAAAATCTCTTCACCAGGTTCCCTATCTAAATATAAAATATAAGTATTGTTTTTATCAATTAAAGCTAAGTTTTTAATTAAATAAAAAGAATACCACTCCGTACCGGTTTTATTTTTTCTATTAGCTCTTGAGGCGTCTATTCCAATAACCATAAGGATATTACAAAAAGACGACTACTATTTAGTCGCCAAAATGCTTCTCTTATAAGAATCTAAATTATCTAAAGCAATGCCAGTCCCTTTAGCTACACACAGTAAAGCGTCGTCAGCGACATAAGCAGGTACGCCGGTAGTTCTAGCCATTAACTGGTCAATATTTCTTAGTAAAGCGCTACCTCCAGTAATTACAATCCCCTTGTCCATGATATCAGCCGCCAACTCTGGTGGTGTGGTATGAAGAACTCTTTTAGCCGCGGCCATAATGGCCTCTAACTCATTTTGAATTGCTTCAGTAACATCATCAGAAGAAACGGTAATACTTCTAGGAAGTCCAGTGACAATATCTCTGCCTCTAATTTCCATATATAATTTATCCTCCATAAAAAGAGCTGAGCCAATGTTTATTTTTATTTCTTCCGCTGTTCTCTCACCGATTGCTAAATTATATTTTTTTCTAACAAATTCTAAGATTGCCGCATCAAATTTATTACCACCAACCCTAACTGAAGTAGAAGAAACTACACCCCCCAAAGAGATAACAGCCATTTCCGCGGTTCCACCGCCAATATCAACCACCATATGGCCAGTGGCTGATCCAATTGGAATGTCAGCGCCAATTGCTGCCGCGACCGGTTCTTTAATAATATAAGCCGCCTTAGCCCCTGCTGAAATAGTTGCTTCAATTACCGCCCTTCTCTCAGTTGAAGAAATTCCGGCCGGTACCGCTACCATAACCTCTGGTCTAAAAAAACGCATTCCTCCCAAGGTCTTATTAATAAAGTAACGAATCATAGCCTCAGTAGTACGATAGTCAGCAATTACCCCATCTTTAAGAGGCTGAACAGCCCGAATAGTATCTGGAGTTCTCCCTAGCATATCTTTGGCCTCATTACCAACGGCCAGTATTTTATTGTCATCAATTGAAATAGCCACCACCGAAGGTTCATTTATCACAATTCCTCTCTTTGGTAGATAAACTAAGGTGTAAGTGGTTCCTAAATCAATACCGATTCTTTTAATAAACATAGAGCAAATATAACAAAGTAGCTAAAAAACAAGATTCCCTGTTTTATAAAGAGGGCTTCTTTATCTTAGCTACTAGAAAGTCTTTAGTCAATGACAAGGACATCATCATCGCTCTCCCAATCTTTATCAGTATCTTCAGCTAAACGCTCCTGATTAGCCATTATTTTCTTAACTTTTTCAGCGAATTCATAGGTATCAAACTCATCTTTTGGTAAGAAATAATCAGCCCCCAGCTCTAAACTACGGCTGCGGCTATCTTCATCAGAAATATCGGAAAAAATAAAAATTGGCAAATCAGCTAATTCACTATCCTCTTTAATTCTTTTAATAATTTCAAAACCATCTATTTTCGGCAAGATAACGTCAAGAATTAGATAGTCTGGACCAAAATCGTGAATATTATCCATTAACTCATCTAACTCTTCCTCAGCCTCACTAGTTTTAACTTCTAAACCTTCAGCACTAAAAATAGCTTCTAGGCTATATAAGATGTTGGAATCATCTTGAATGATAAAGATTTTTTTATCCATATTTTTTCTTTTTATTTGTCCCACCAATTTTTATTATTTTGATACCAATTTATTGTAGCAGATAACCCGTCATTTAGGGAAATTTTTGGCTCAAAGCCTAATTCCGTTTTAGCTTTTGTATAATCAATACCATAACGTAAATCATGGCCGGGACGATCCTTAACGTAAGTTATCATTTCTTCGCCAAAACCCATTAGAGATAATATTTTCCCAGTGAGATTAAGATTATCAACTTCACTATCACCACCTAAACAATAAGTTTCACCAATTCTTCCCTTCTTTAAAATTAAATCAATACCGCGATTATGATCATCAACATGAATCCAATCTCTAATATTTTTCCCTTCACCATAGACCGTTACTTTCTCTCCTTTTAACAAATTAGTAATAAAATGAGGAATTAATTTTTCTGGGTATTGATATGGTCCATAGTTATTGGAGCAATTAGAAATGGTTACCGGCAAGCCATAGGTATGATAATAGGCCCTAACTAAATGATCAGAGGCCGCTTTTGAGGCGCTGTAAGGAGATCGCGGATCATAAGGGGTCTTTTCGTTAAAACGAGGGGAATTAAATTCTAAAGAACCAAAAACTTCATCAGTAGAAATGTGATGAAACCTTTTAAGACCATTATTTTTGGCCGCTTCAAGCAGTACTCTAGTGCCCTCAACATTGGTACGAATAAAATCAGCGCTGTTTAAAATTGAACGATCTACGTGACTCTCGGCCGCAAAGTGAACGATGGCGTCAACTTCTTTAACTAACTCATTTACTAAACCGATATCACAAATATCACCCTGGACAAATTTATAGTTAGGGTTATTTTCTAAAGTGGTCAGATTTTCAAGATTAGCAGCGTAAGTTAAAACATCCAAATTAATAATCTGATCATCTGGATAATTCTTCAGCCAATAATTAATAAAATTTGAGCCAATAAAACCAGCACCGCCAGTGACAAGTAACTTCATATTTAGTTAATCTTATAGGGAGAATTTTCATCCTGCTCCCATCTTATTTCATCAACTTCTTCTTGTTTATTTATTCCTTTATATAACTTATCTGGAAAATTAATTGATAAAGCGGCCTCTTTGGAAACACATTTATAGCCGTGAACTACTCCTGGTGGGACAACCACTGTGCAGGGATAAGAAGCACCGACTTTCATTTCCAGCCGCTCGCCAAAAGTTGTAGAGCTGGCTCGTCTGTCCCAAAGATATAAATTAAAATCCCCCGGTCCTGGGAAAATAAAATAATCAGTTTGATAAACGTGTTCATGAGGGCCACGGGCCACACTAGGAAGAGTTAGACTTAAATAAGACATCGCCACCCCTAAATCAACTTCATCGCGGCGATAAGTTTCTATCAAATACCCGCGATCATCTTCATATTTTTTAAGCTCCTTAACAATAACGCCATTTATCATATTTATTTTAATAATTCTTTTTTAGTTAATAAACCGTTTTGCGCCCCTAAATGGGCAATTTTACTAGCGGCATTGCGACTAGCCAGATAAGCTGACTCAGCAATGTTTCCACTGGTAATGACTAGTCCAGCAGCAAAGGTAGAATTATAGGCATCACCAATACCAGTACTATCAACATATTTTTTCTCTTTTACGGTTTTCTGGTAATACACTTTCTTACCATCATAAAAATATGCTCCTTTTGGGCCATCGGTAATAACAACAATTTCTGGACCATAAGATTTGACCGCTTCTAAAAGATTATTCTCATTATTAAACCAAGAGCGTTTTTTAGCAGCGAACTTTTTATCACTACTAACTAACGCTAAAGCCTCATCACGATTAAGCATTAAGCAGTATGTTTTCTTTAAAAATGGCGCTAAGACTCTGAGCCCTTTCTCATATTGCGCCTCACCAGGATTCCAGAAAATTCTTGGTCCACTTAGACTAAAAATTTTCTTTAAATCACCAAGCCAAGATCCTGTTAGAGAAGCTAAATAAATATTGCTGGTGGTTTTTAAAATTTTTAAATCACTGTCTTTTAGAGAAAAATTATCATTAGCCCCACGATGAGTAAAAATTATTCTCTCGCCGCTTTCCGTGATAATAATAAATGATAAACCGGAATCAACTTTCTGATTTATTTTTACAAATGAAGTGGTAACTCTTTTATTTTTTAAATTATTTAAAATCTTACGACCAGTTTCATCAGACCCAACTTCCGCAATCATGGCCGTTTTAAAACCAAGCCCAGACAAATTAACTGCGGCATTAGCCGCCCCGCCACCAAATAAATTAGCAAACTGATCTACCTTGATTTTAGCTCCATACTCAAAGGCAAGTAGTTTTTGGCGCAGCAGATCTTTTTTATTATCCAGTAAAATTCCTTTGTCAGTAAAAAAGGCAATGTCTAAAGTAGCGCCACCAATTGTAATAAAATCATATTTCATATGCCTGTATCTTAACATAATTCTTACTTCTTTTCCAAAAAGAAAGATTTAAGGTTTTTTGATAAATAGTTTGCCAGGTTAAAAAATAGCAGCATAAAAGAAGTGCTCCAAAGAAGCTGCCAAAATAATTGTCGCCAAAAAAAGGAATTAAAGAGAAAAAACTTGTACGATTCGCTTTCTGATGACCAGATACTAATTATTAAATACATTACTATATTTACTAAAAAAGTGCTGACTGTCGCTAAAACTAAAAAAGAATATAAAGATTTATTAGTTAGCCAGTTATTTAAAACCAAATCGATTGCTAAAACAGTCAACAAAAAGATAGTGATATGCAAGCCAAAAAAATCAAATCCCAAAAGATCCAACCAGAACCCCATTAGTATAGCTAAAACGAGAATAACTTCTTTTTTAAAAAAAAGAAAACTGAAGAGTAAAAAAATTAGTGGTAAATTAATCGCTGAAAGAATTGGTGGCAAGGCAGAAATAAAAGTAGCCTGAAAAATTGCTATTGCTGAAAATAGTAAAAAATAGAAAACCCATTCTAAGTAATTTTTAAACCGCGACATATTAAGGAATCAACACGTTAAGAATAGTTAAAGTGTTTAAATCAAATAATGGTTCAATATTTACATCTTGCCAAATCTCATTACTGCGATTATTAACTTGAATAACCCGACCCAAAACTAAACCTCGGGGAATATTACCACCTAAACCGGAAGTCACTACCGTATCATTATTATTAATTGTTTCTGATTGAGGAATATAGTTCATTTTAATAGTTAAGCCTAAATCCCCTTCAGTGATACCAATAGTGCGGCCACTGTTTTGAATAGTGGCGGCAAATTTACAATTACGATTAGTCGTTAAACAAACTTTAGCTAAAGTATCTTTAACTTCAAGGATCTTGCCAACAATAACACCGTTTTCATCAATAACTCCGTAACCAACCTCAACGCCATCTTTACTACCCTTATCAATCACAATATCTTGATCCCCTTCTTTAATATCAAAAATTAAATTTTGAGAAATTACGTTAGCTAAAACACTTTTATAATTATTAGCGGCTAAAAAATTAAGTTGAGCGCGCAACTTAATATTATCCTGTTCCAGTTCCTTAAACTTAGCGTTTTCAACTATTAGTTGAGCAATCTCTTTTTCTAGAGCTTCGTTTTCCTCAATAAAATTCTTTTGACTCTGATTGTCCTCGTAAGAATTTTTAATATTAGCCCCAGAGCCATAAAGTAAAGAGGCTAGTGGTTTAATGCCACTGATAATTAAATTCTCTAGCGGTAAAATAATTTTAGTAAAATGCAAAAAAAGAATCAGGACAAAAATTAAAACCCAGATCCAACTTCTTCTTTTTTTACTATAAAAAGACATGTGATAATGAGTTATTTATCAGAGGTCCCTGGTAAAACTACCTTCTCAAGCAACTCTTTATTAGATAGGAGGTAGCCAGTACCTCTTACAACACAAGATAAAGGGTCTTCGGCAATTTTTACGGGAATTTTAGAAGCTAAGGAAATAGCTTTATCAAGACCACACAACAGAGCGCCGCCACCAGAAAGAATAATACCTCTTTCATAAATGTCAGAAACAAGCTCTGGTGGTGTCGTCTCTAAAATAGTTTTAATATTTTCAATAATTTTAGAAATAGTGCGAGAAATAGCTTCTCTAACCTGAATATCATTAATCATAATTGCCTTAGGTAATCCGGTGATTAAATCCCTGCCCCGCACTTCCATTTCTTTTGGTTCATCAAGCGGCATCGCTGAACCAATTTTAACTTTAATACTCTCAGCAATTTGCTCACCAATTAGAATATTAAATTCTTCTCTGATGTATTCAATGATATTATTATCAAATTCATTACCAGCTAGACGTAATGATTTCCAAGTAACTACTCCACCTAAAGAAATAACAGCAATTTCCGTGGATCCACCACCGATATCAACTACCATAGTGGCGGTAGCGTCAATTACCGGCAAACGAGCGCCAATCGCGGCCGCCATCGCTTCTTCAATTAAATATACCTTGCGAGCGCCAGCAGACTTAGCGGCATCTTCAACCGCCTTACGCTCTACTTCAGTTAAATCAAGCGGAATACCAATTACCACTCGAGGACGAGGAATTAAAGCAAAGTGTTCTTGGTGCACTTTATTAATAAAATATTTAAGCATCTTCTCTGTTACCTCAAAATCAGAAATAACTCCATCAACCAGTGGTTTAATGGCTTCAATATGTCCAGGAGTTTTTCCGACCATGCGATTAGCTGCTTCACCAACTTCTAGAATTTCATTAGTTCTCTTATTAATAGCCACAACTGACGGTTCATTAACTACTACGCCATTGTCATTAACATAAACTAGAGTATTCTTAGTACCCAAATCAATGCCTAAATCGTGACTAAATTTTCCAATTAGTTTAGCGAACATACTTTAAATATTATAAATTAATAACTTTTAGCAAAATACCAATCATGTTTTGCTTCTTTACCGGTAATAAAACATTTCTTATTCTTTGGTTCTTTGTTTTCATTTTCAGTTGGTAGCACTCGAGAGACCATTGAATATTTTTCCTTTAAAAGTTTTTCACTTTCCGGGTCTTCACTCCAACTGGCTTCAAACCACCCCTGACGATCATCAATCTCTTCTAAACTCTCTATGCGGTAAATATGTTTACTCGCAAAATCCTCAGCTTGTTGATATAAATTATTATGAATATCTGACATTAACTTCTCTAAAAAACGAGATAATTCACATAAAGTAGCACCAGTCTTTTCTCCGGTATCACGACGGTAGATTGACACTAAACCGTCTTCAACTTCTTTAGGACCAATTTCAAAACGAACTGGAACACCGCGAACCTCCCAATGATGAAATTTAAATCCTGGAGTTTGTCCCTCACGGTCATCAATCTTGACGCGATACTTAGAGCCCAAATCAGTTTTTAAAGCTTCGCAATATTTTAAAACTTTTTCTCTATTGTCATCATCTTTGTAAATCGGCACAATCACTATTTGAATTGGGGCCACATTTGGTGGCAACCTGAGACCATTATCATCACCGTGCCCCATAATTAAGGCACCAACCGAACGCCAAGATAAGCCCCAACTGTTTTGATGACCAAAGTGATATTCTCCATCTGAGCCTAAATATTTAACATCAAAAACTTCAGCAAAATTAGTCCCTAAATAATGACTTGTTCCTCCTTGAATAGCCTTACCATCTTTAGCCATCACTTCAACGGTTTTAGTGGTGACAGCGCCAGCAAATTTTTCATTTTCTGACTTACGACCATAAAAAACTGGCAGCGCCATAAATTTATAAACATCAGCATAGAATCCTAAAATTTTATCAACCTCAGTTCTAGCCTCTTCTTCGTTAGCATAGACAGTATGTCCTTCTTGCCACAAAAATTCACTCCAGCGCAAAAAGGCTCTGGGGCGTTTCTCCCAACGGACTACATTAGCCCATTGATTTAGTCTTAGTGGTAAATCTTTATAGCTTTGCACCCACTTAGCATAAGTTTTATACATCGCTGCTTCACTGGTAGGACGAACGACTAATTTATTAACCAATTCCTCTCCTCCGCCATGAGTTACAACCGCTAGCTCCGGAGCAAAGCCTTCAACATGCTCTTTCTCAGCCATCAGGTTTTCCAGCGGTACAAAAATTGGAAAATAGACGTTTTCCACCCCATCATTTTCTAAAAGACGACTTAACTCCGCTTTGATAAGCTCCCAAATTTTTAAACCATAGGGGCGAATAATACCACAACCACGCACCTCAGAGGTGTCAGCCAATTCAGCTTCGCTAATAACGTCTTGATACCATTGTGGGAAATTTTCACTTTGTTTAGTGATATTATTTTTAGCCATATTTTTTCTATGTTTTTTGTATATCTTAACCTATAAAAAATTCTAAGTAAAGCTATTTTGAAAGTAGCTTTAAAGCCGCTTTAATTCGCCCGCCGGTACTGGTAATAGCCGGCTCAATTTGATTTAGAGCCGAACGTGCTTCGTTTAAATTATACCCCAGAGCCATTAAAGCATCTAATTCATCACCAAAGCTAGAGGTGCTTATTTGTGACTCTAAAGAAGTACCTGATGACACCCGAACAATCTTATTTTTCAACTCTAAGACTAAGCGCTCAGCAGTTTTTTTACCGATTCCCGAAACTTTAGTTAGTAAACTAGCATCACCGCGAATAATTGCTTCTTTAATATCTTCCGGACTAGTAAGAGACAAAACCGCTAAAGCTGATTTAGGGCCAACACCAGAAACAGAGAGTAATAATTCAAATAAACCCAAATCATCAATATTTCTAAAGCCATATAAATCACTGACGTCTTCCCTAACGCGATGATGAAGGTAAAACTCCCGTTCTTCACCAACTTTTAGCTCAGCTAAAAAGTTTTCACCAACAAAAATCTGATAGCCAACCCCCGTTGTTTCTAAAATAAGATAATTATTTGTTTTAGCTATAATTTTACCTTTTAAATAAGCAATCATATTATTTTATTTTTCTTCTTAAAACACTAAATGGTGGCACGTCCTCTTTAACAATGATTAGGGCTGTTCTAGCACCACCGCCGCCGTGGGCCTCTAACAACTCTTCTCCACTTAAAGCATCAAAAATATTTTTCAACTTTAATTTTATTATACCATAATATGGGAGAATAATTTCTATTTGATCCTGGGTTTTAATAGTATTATGAACCTTAAAATAAAGACTATGCTCGCCAGATTTTAGCTTTGGCTTAAAATAATCTTTTTCTGCCACTACCACTTGCCCGCAGAATTCCCAGTCACTTAGGTGATTAGCACTAGTAATATTTTGCTCTGCCTTTGTACCTAATAAAAATCCTGTGGTATAGCCACGATGAACTAGCTTATTAACCAGTTCCCCCTTTAAATATTTAAGCTCTTTCTTCCATTCAGCTGTGTTTGGTTTTTTATTCAAGAATTTTAAGGCTCTAGCATAAATACCAGAAACTACTGCCTGGTAATAGACACTCTTAGCCCTCCCTTCAATCTTAAAAGAAACTACACCCGCTTTAATCAAATTCGGTAAATAATCTAGTAAACAGAGATCTTTAGAATTAAGCAGATAAGTGCCATGCTCCTCGCTAACCAAATCAAATTCTTCTTCATGATTACGAGCTTTAATACTGTATTCCCAACGACAAGGCTGAGCACAGTCGCCTAAATTACCGCTACGATCAACTAACTCTTTAGATAGAAAACAGCGGCCGGAATAAGCCATGCACATCGCACCATGAATAAAGTACTCTAGCTCTAATTTAGGAGCTACCCGATGAATTTCTTTAATTTCATTTAGAGTTACTTCCCTGCCTAAAACTACCCGAGTAATTCCCTGGTCATACCAAAATTTAGCCGCGGCGGCATTTGTGCAGTTAGCTTGGGTAGAAAGGTGAATCTCTGCTCCTGGCCAAACCTTTCTAACAATTGCCAGTACTCCTGGATCAGAAATAATTAAACCATCAGGGGCCATCTTTTTAATTTCTTTAACATAAGCCGGTAATTTTTCTAAATGTTGGTTGTGGGCAAAAATATTAAGGGTCACATAAACTTTTTTCTTTTGCCCGTGAGCTTCTTTAATCGCCTCAGATAGGGTTACTAAATTAAAATCATTAATCCTAACTCGCAAAGAAAAATCCGGGATACCTAAGTAAACCGCATCAGCTCCAGCAAAGAAGGCTGTTCTCATTTTTAAAATATTGCCGGCGGGCGCTAGTAATTCAAGTTTTTTCATAAAATTAGCCATTTTCTTATAATTAACCTCAGTATAGCTTAAATTTTAATTAAAATAAATATTGACAAAGACAAAATAATATACCAAGATTAAGCTAAAATAAGATGTTTAACAATTTAATATAGGAGGTCTGGTTATGAAAAAAATTTTATTGCTTATCTTTGCGATATCCGCAGTTGGTGTTTTGGTTTATGGTAGTGAGTACTTAGTAGTAAAAACTGGTGATACAATTACTATATTTAGTATATTCGTTAAGCCAGATGGAGTAGAAAAAATCACCAAAGAAATGATTCATTCTAAAGATCTACCTGACCATCCAATATCCGAAAGAAACCCTCTTCTATCTGTGGTCTCAGATGACTACACTTACGACTCCCGAGATGAAGTGCTTAACGCGGAGCTGTGTGAAAAATTCAAAAATAAAATAGACAAAGAAAGGGACCGCTTGATTTTCTTCTTAGAGCTTAAGCAAGACTCTCTAAGACACTACAAAGCAGAAAATAAAGCGCTGCACTCAGAGATTAACTTTTTAAAAAATGTTAGTATTCTGCTTGAAGGAGAAAAAGAGAAACTAGAAAAAAAATTAGTCTTGGAGATGGGGCAAGTAAAAATATATAAGGCCATTTCTTTTATTGCTATCACTATCGTCACACTGATAGCTGTTGGACTATTAATAATAGGTCTTAGAAGTTTAAGCCTATTTAAAAAAGAAGTTCGAAAAAACTAGATAAAAAAATCCGGCTCTTAAGGAACCGGGTTTTTTATTTATCTAATATCTAGACTTCTTAATTTAGCAATTCTTTCTTCAACCGGTGGATGAGTCATGAAAGCTTTAGCAAATGGCAAGCTCTTACTTAATCTTTTAGTCCCCTGTTCATCTCTTAAAGGGGAGACGATGTACATGTGAGCGGTTGCCCGATTAACTTTAGTAAGCGCCGGACCATGACTAATTTTTTCTAAAGCCCGAGCTAGTCCTTCTGGATAGCGAGTAAGCAATGCTCCACTAGCATCAGCTAGAAACTCTCTGTTACGAGAAATTGCTAAGCTGAGTAATTTGGCAGACAAAGGAGCTAAAATCATTAAAATTAAAAAGATAACAAATTTAATAAGAGCTGTCTGACCACCACTGTTATTATCGTCACGACTACGACCACCCCAGAACATTGAACGGAACACGGAATCAGAAATAATGGCGATTGTACCCACCAGAACAGTGGCAATTGTTGAGATTAAGATATCACGATTACCGATATGAGATAACTCATGGGCAATTACACCCTCAAGTTCCGTTTTTTCCAGTCTAGCAAGCAGACCAGTAGTTAAAGCAATTACGGCATGCTCTGGGTCTCTACCGGTGGCAAAAGCATTAGCTGAAGCATCTTCAATTAAATAAATTTTAGGGACAGGAAGTCCAGCGGTAATACACAGATTTTCCACTAAACGGTAAATTTCTCGGCCATTATTGCGATCTATTAATTTAGCCCCCGCCATCGCCAAAACTATCTTATCACTCCAGAAATAACTAACAAAGCTAGAAATAATACTATAGGCGACTGCTATCCAAAGAATTATAGAGCTATTAAAATACCAAGCAGCGGCGTAACCAATTAGAATAATAAACACAAAAAAACCGGACATTAGGAAAAATGTCCTGGTTTTATTTTTATCACTTTCTTGATACAAAGTAGTCATGATTTATTCTTTGTCTTTTTTGAAACCACCGGCAAAAGCTTTTAAAATTTCTACCGGAGTAACAAAAACAACAGTATTAGATTGATCACTTGATAAATCGTTAATAGACTGTAAGGTTCTCAGATGCAAAGCACCGTCAGAAGCTGACAATATTTTAGCGGCTGAAGCAACATTTTGAGCAGCTGCCAACTCACCCTCGGAATTAATAATAACCGCTCTTTTTTCACGTTCCGCCTCAGCTTGTTTGGCAATAGTTCGCTCCATTGATTCCGGCAATGACACATCTTTTAGTTCAACATTATTAACTTTAATGCCCCACTCATCGGTCTCCTTATCAACAATTTCTTTAATACGTTCCGCAATTTTATCACGTTGAGCTAATAGCTCATCAAGAGTAACTTCACCGACAATATTTCTCATTGTTGTTTGGGCATACTGAGAGATAGCATAATAAAAATTTTCTACCTCAATAATTGCTTTGGCGGCATCGGCTACTTTATAATAAATAACCGCATTAACAGTTACTGGTACATTATCGCGAGTAATGGCTTTTTGATCAGGCACATCAACCGCCTTGATACGAATATCCACTTTTTTAAAAGTCTGAAAAACTGGAATAAGCAATCTCCAACCCGGCTCCATAACATAAGAATAGCGCCCCATGGTAAAGACTACCCCTCTCTCCCATTGGTTAACTTGCTTAAGACAAGATAAAACCAAAACTACTAAAATACCAACAATTGTCCAAAACATAAAGTTATAATTAAATTAATTAAAATTTAACACTAATATTTTCTTTCTGAGCAGCATCAGTAATTTCGTAAAAAGCATAAGCCGTGAATCTTAACATTTTATTAATAATATTGGTTGGAAAAACTTGAAGTTTGGTATTAAAGTCACGGACATTGCCGTTGTAGAAACGACGTGAAGCCATAATTTTATCCTCAGTGTCAGATAATTCTCGTTGTAATTCTAAGAAATTTTGATTAGCTTTTAAGTCTGGGTAAGATTCTGATAAAGCGAAAATTGATTTTAAAGTTGAAGATAAAGCATTTTCAGCTTCAATTTTATGAGCAATATCAGTACTTGGTACTGCCATCGCCATATTACGAGCAGTAATTACTTTTTCTAAGGTAACTTGTTCATGACTAGCATACCCTTTAACAGTCTCGACTAGATTAGGGATTAAGTCATAACGACGTTTAAGTTGAACATCAATGTCGCTTAGCGCTTCATCAACTCTATTTTTTAAAGTAATTAGGCTATTATACATTGCGGCAATAGCCAGCAAAATAATAGCTAGGGCACCAATAATAATCCAAGTAGTCATATGTTTTTATAGTTAATTAGTTTTTTGATTATACCACAAAATTGCCTAAAAATCAAATTTTATAGGCTAATTTAAACTGACAATCATCAATCTTTACTTCTCTAGAAGTTAAATCGTCGTCGCTATCAGATAGGGCTAGAATGCATAAAGTATCTTTTTCAAGTTCTGCTTTTTTTGTTTCTATAACTTCAGTTATTTCATTATTTGCTCCAACAATAGAGACATGGAGTTCATCGGACAGAGTTAAGTTCAAATCTTTTCTTAAATTATTAATCAGTCTAACTAGTTCTCTTTTTATTCCTTCCTTCTTAAGCTCCGGAGTAATGGTGGTATCTAAGATAACTTCTGGATAGTCAATATTGGCCGGTTCAAAATAAGCACTGGCGACATTAAGCTCATCTTTAATTAAGTTTAAATACTGCTCCTCTAAGATTGAGCCCTTGGCTTTAATACTAAGACTGCCAAGCATTTGACGGATTTTAATTCCTGTCTTGTCGCGCTCTGCTAAACCAAGTTCCACTACCTTACGGACTAAAGACATTTTTTCTAGAACAACCTTTTCTGGCCCACTTAAATCACTAAAGTCACTCCAAGATTCTAGGTGGACCGATTTATTAATATCAGTAAAATTATAGCCACTGACTTTTTGCCATAAACTTTCTGCCATAAACGGCATAGCTGGTGCCATAATTTTGGCGAGTTCACTAAGAACATACCTTAAAGTAGTAAGCACCGCTTCTTTATCATCACCCTCTTCTTTAAAACGGTCACGGCTGCGGCGCAGATACCAAGTAGATAGCTCATCTACAAAATCAGTAATTGGACGAGTCGCTTTGGGCAGATTGTAAGCTTCAAAAGAGGCACTAACTTCTTGATTTAGTAATTTTAACTTAGCAATAATCCAAGCATCAATCACTTTTGCTCCTGTCGGTATTTTAATTTCGCCACTAATATTTTCACTATACATTTCATAGAACTTATAGACATTCCATAAGATCATGATGTTTTTACGTAGCGATTCTTCAACCCCCTTTTCAGAGAAGTTTAAATTCTCCGCTAGCATGACCGGTGATGATAATAAATATGAACGGAGAGCATCGGAGCCGTATTTTTCCATCACAAGCATCGGATCAGGATAATTCTTTAACTTCTTAGACATCTTCTTGCCATCTTCAGCGAGCACAATACCGTTAGCAATGACATTATCAAAACCACGAGAACTTTTTAAAGCCCCGGCGACAACGTGAGTATAATAGAACCAAGTGCGACATTGATCAACTCCTTCAGCAATAAACTGTGCTGGGAAAGTCGCTTCTAATTTTTCTTTATTATTAAACGGATAATGCAACTGGGCATAAGGCATGGAACCAGACTCAAACCAACAATCAAGTACATCAGGAATACGTTTCATGGTGCTGCCACATTTCTCACATGGAATAGTAATGGAATCAACCTTGTCCTTATGAATATCATTAATTCCCTGCTGGCCAGATAATTTTTCAAGTTCGCTAACACTGCCAATCATCTGTTGATGGCCACAAGCACACTCCCAAATTGGGATAGCCGAAGCCCAAAAACGTTGACGCGAAATTGACCAATCACGTGCCCCTTCTAACCAATTACCAAAGCGCCCCTCTTTTAAATGAGCTGGTGACCAGTTAATTCCCTTCGCATTTTCTAGTAAGGCTGGTTTTAATTTAGTAACATTAATAAACCAAGATGAAGTGGCATAATTAATCAAAGGAGTATCACAGCGCCAACAATGAGGATAACTGTGTTCATACTTCTCTTTATGAAAAAGCGTTCCGTGAGCGGCTAGATACTTAATAATTTCAATATCAGTAGCCATGTGATCTTCAATTGGCTTCACGTGTAAACCTGGAAAATCACTAACTTCTTTTTTAAATAAACCATCCATCCCAACGTGTTGAATAAATGGTAAATTTTTCTCACGGCCTAAGTTCATATCATCTTCACCATAGGCTGGAGCAATGTGAACTACACCGACACCATCGGTAGTGGTAACAAAATCAGCTGCATAAATCTGCCAACCATTATCACGATTTTCTAATTTAGGATCATTGGCATAATAATCAAACAAAGGCTTATATTTCTTGCCGACGAGTTCTGAGCCTTTAAATTCTGAAATGTCCTTAACTGTTACATTTTTGACATCAGACGCGCTCCAATTTGCCATCCCATTAATATCCTGTCCTTCATGCCAAGCTAATACACCAAATAATCTTCTTGCCACCTCTCCACTCATTGTAATATACGTCTCTCCGACCTTAAATCTTGGGTCATCTGATGAGTGAACAGTAAATTTAATATATTCTTCGTTTTTGTTAATCGCCAAAGCGACGTTACCAATCAAAGTCCAAGGAGTGGTGGTCCAGGCTAGAACATAAGTTCCTGGTTCACTAATTAATTCAAACTTAGCAATCGCTGATAAGTCTTTAATATCTTTATAGCCTTCACTAACCTCTGATTGAGAGAGGGTAGTTTCACATCGTGGGCAAATATGCATGGAACGATAAGCTTTATAAATCAAATCCTTGTCCCACATTTCTTTAAGAGCCCACCAAATAGACTCCATGTAATTTAAATCCATGGTCCGATAAGCATTATCCATATCAGCCCAGCGACCTAAACGGTTAATCACCTTTTTCCAGTCATCAATATAAGTAGAAACCCGGGCGCGACAAAGATCATTAAATTTGGCTACTCCTAATTCCTCAATTTCTTTCTTAGTTTTAGTACCGAGTTCTTTTTCAACAATATTTTCAATCGGCAGACCGTGGCAATCCCAGCCCCAAATGCGATCAACGTGATAACCACGCATGGTTTGATAGCGTGGTATAACATCTTTCATAATACTGCCAACTAAGTGACCATAGTGAGGGGTGCCAGTAGCAAAAGGAGGGCCATCATAAAAGACATAATCACCTCGAGGCGCTTCTTTAGCTAAAGATTTATTAAAAATATCGGCCTCATCCCAAAAATTAATTACTTTTTCTTCCATTTGCGGGAAAGAAACTTTTTCTGTTTGATTATTTTCTGCCATATTAAATTTTTTAACTTATTATTTTTTCCAAGATGGGAAAATGTCACTCATCACATCACTGTCAGCATAAGTATCATCTAAATCTTTTTGCCTTTCTTCAGTGGCCTTCTTTTCCTCCTCCGCTATTTCATCAGCTCTTTTCTCAAGTTCCCTGGTTTTCTCCTGTTCAATTTTTTTATCCGCCTGTCTATGACCAATGGTTAATGGGTCAAATAAAGGATTTTTTTCACTAAACATATATTTATTTAAAAAGTTATAACTCCTTTAAATTAGCATAGAAAAGCCTAAAAATCAAGCAAAAATAAAGACCCTTTTAGGGATAAAGGGTCTTAATCATACTCTTAAACGCACGACATGATCGTACATTTCAATTATATCTTTACTATATCCAAAATTCATATAATTTATTTGCCACAACACTTTTTAAATTTTTTCCCTGATCCACAAGGACAGAGATCATTGCGACCAACAACCTTGCCACTAGCATCCTTTACTTTCTCATGAACCAAATCAATAGTCTGCGCTTCTGAGCTAGAATCTTTAATTGCTCCAGCAAACTTTAAATTTTTAGGGGCATCAGAAAAACTAGCTATAATTTCTGGAGCCATATTAAGGGCATCGCCAGTCTTATAAATTGAATAAACAACCTGTGCTCTAATTAAATCATTTAGTTCTTTATATAACCTAAAAGATTCTTTTTTATATTCAACTAGCGGATCACGTTGACCATAACCACGCAAACCAATACTTGATCTTAGATAATCCATGGTTTCTAAGTGCTCTACCCATAGCTGATCAATAGAACGGATTAGAATCCCTTTCTCAATTTCCGTGGTGTTAATTTCAACTTCTTTAAAGGCGTTACCTAATTCCTCATATCTAACTTTTGCTAAATCATTAAGATAGGTAATTAGTTCGTGTTTAGTGTCGCTGTCACCTAAGTTACCAAAAGAAATAATTTTTTCTTTTTCAGATGGTTCTAAGGTGAAAATAGTATGAACACTCTCAGCTATTTCTTGGTAATTTGGCTGACCACTTTCAGTTACATAATTAAAGTCAACTATTTTTTCAATTTCCGCTCTAACATATTCTAAAATAATATCCGCTAAAGTCCTGTCGCCATGTTCGCCAACTCCTTCAGCAATTTCTAAAATTTCACGGCGACGGCGATAGATAGCTTCACGATGTTTATTAATCACATCATCATACTCAACTAAATGTTTTCTGGTATCAAAGTTATTACCTTCCACCTTTTTTTGAGCTGATTCAACCGATTTAGAAATAATGCTGCTTTCAATTGGCATATCTGGCGGCACATTAAGCATCTTCATGGTATTTTTCATCCGATCACCGCCAAAGATTCTCATCAGGTCGTCTTCAGTGGAAACATAAAAACGTGAAGAGCCAGGATCACCTTGACGACCAGCACGACCGCGAAGTTGGTTATCAATACGGCGTGATTCGTGTCTTTCAGTACCGACAACATGAAGACCGCCAAGTTCTCTAACCTTATTTCCCTCTTCTTCAGCTCTTTTAACATCCGCCTCATCATCAGGATCGGGATTACCGCCTAGTAAAATATCAACTCCACGACCAGCCATATTAGTAGCCAGAGTAATCGCCCCTAAACGACCAGCTTGCGCAATGACTTCCGCTTCACGTTGATGATTTTTAGCGTTAAGCATCGCTGGATGCAAACCTTCACGCTCCATCATTTCGGTCAGCAATTCATTTTTTTCAATAGAAATAGTACCAATTAAAACCGGTTGGCCTTTTTCATGGCGTTCTTTAACGTCAGCAATAACTGCCTTAAATTTATCTATTTCCGTGCGGTAGATTAAATCATTATAATCCTTTCTAATATTTTTTTTATTAGTCGGGATAACGATTGTTTCTAGTTTATAAATCTTATGGAACTCCTCCGCTTCAGTAACTGCCGTACCAGTCATACCACATAATTTGTCATACATGCGGAATAAATTTTGGAAGGTGATGGTCGCCATTGTCTGAGATTCTTTTTGCACCTTAACTCTTTCTTTAGCTTCAATTGCTTGATGCAAACCTTCGCTATAACGACGGCCAGGCATTAAGCGGCCGGTAAATTCATCAACAATAATTATTTCATCATCCTTAACAACATAGTCCTTGTCCTTTTTAAATAGAACTCTGGCTTTTAAAGCTTGTTCAATATGATGAACGTCTTTAATGCCGCCAGTAACATAAATATTTTCTACTCCCAACATCTTTTCCATTTTATTCATCCCCGCTTCAGTTAAGGTGGCACTGCGTTGCTTTTCATCAACATTATAATCTTCATTCTCCTCTAAACGTTGCACCAGCTCAGCAAATTTAAAATATTTGTCGGTGGATTCTTCGGCCGCTGAGCTAATAATTAGAGGAGTTCTGGCCTCATCAATTAAAATAGAGTCAATCTCATCAACAATGGCGTAATGCAGCGAACGTTGCACAGTCTGAGACAGACTAGCCACCATATTGTCTTTTAGAAAATCAAAACCAAACTCATTATTGGTACCATAAGTGATATCGCAATAATAAGCTTCACGGCGACTAATTAATTTAAAATGTTTTAAGCGCTCATCATATTGGCTGTCATCAGTATACTCTGGATCATAAAGGTAAGCGGCTTCATGGACAATAACACTGGTTGATAATCCGAGCGCGTGATAGACCGGCGCCATCCAGCCGGCACCAACCCGAGCCAAGTAATCATTAACAGTAATTAAGTGGACCCCTTTACCCTCTAAAGCATTTAAATAAAGTGGTAAAGTAGCTACTAGAGTTTTACCCTCACCAGTTTTCATCTCAGCAATCTGACCGCGATGCAAAATAAGACCGCCAATTAATTGAACATCATAATGACGCTTACCAAGCAAACGACTAGAAGTCTCACGAACGGCCGCAAAAGCTTCGGGAAGTAAATCATCTAAACTCTCCCCTTTAGCCAGACGCTCCTTAAATTCTGCCGTTTTTGTTTTTAAATCATCGGCTGAAAGTGCTTTAAAGTGGTCGCTAAGTTCATTTATTTTGCTAATAATGGGGTCTAGCGATTTAATAATTTTTTCATTCGGATCGCCAAATAACTTAGTAATAAGACTCATATAGATATTTTATTTAATAATTCTTCTTAGATACTAGCAGTAAAAAACTGGCCTGTAAATAAGCCTTTTTACTTACTTATTAGCACTCAAGCTCTCTAACTGCTAAACTCAGCATACCGCAACTTAAGAGGGATGTCAATTTGAACTTAATAAAAAAACAGCCTTCTTTAAAAAGGCTGTTTTTTATTTTAACTTCTTCTTCTCTTATCTCTAGCTTTTTCGCGATACTTAACAATTATCTCATCTAGATGATCTTTTACTTTATCAATCGCTTTATATAAATCAGCGGCGGTTTTTTCAACTCTAAGCATTTCATGCGGCACTGACAAATTAACTTCGGCCCGGAAAATATCACCCTTATTCTGGCCACCAACAATTTTTTCCACTTCTACATCACAATTAGTGACAACAGTATTTCCTAAATATTTATCAAGCATATCCATCTTATCTTGAACATACTGACTGATAGCTTCAGTTAATTCAAACTTGGTAGCTTTTAAATTTATCTTCATAAAAATAATGACCCTTTTAACAAAAAATGCTCTTGTTAAAAGTAATCTTAATTATCTAAAGGACTATTTCTGACACCCATATTATAACATTTTTGATACAAAAAATCGAGCTAGAAAATAGCTCGATTCTTAGCAAAAAAACAAATTTTAAAACATTCTAGCAATGTCTTTATAGGTAATTAAAACGATTAAAGCCATCAGCAGCATAAAACCGATATTGTGAACTAAAGCCTCTGTTTCTCTCTTTACCGGCTTACCCTTAATTTTTTCAATGATTAAAAACAGGATACGGCCACCATCTAAAGCTGGTAGCGGCAAGAGATTAATAACTGCTAAATTAAGCGATAATAAGGCGGTAAAATTAAAGAGATTTACCAATCCAAAACGGGCCACCTCACCAGTCATTTGAGCAATTCTAATCGGCCCACCAACAGCATCCCCTACTCCAGTACCAACAATTAAGTCATAAATTAATTTAAAGAAAGCCACAATAATCAACCAGAATAAAATAACAGTGTGCTTAAGGCCTTCCCAAACAGCCTGAAAAAATGGATAAGAAACGACATCTATCTGATCAAGGCCAATGCCGATTAAGGCCTTATCATCTTTTACTTCTGGAATAACATTTAAATTAACCACCTCATCTTGGCGAACGATTGCTAAAGAAATTTCCTGACCGCCTTTAACATTGATATATTCCTGCAAATCAGAGATAGTTTCAAAATTAATACCATCAATACTACTAATAACATCACCGCTTAAAACTCCGCCAACGGCAGCTGGTGAATTTTTTGATACTTCAGTAATTTGAATTTTACCACCGCTAGGAACTGATTGCGGGGCACCAATAATATAACAAGTAGAAAATAGAACGAAAGCCAACACTACGTTCATAAAAACCCCAGCGACTAAGATAATGGCTCTTTTCCAAATCTTTTTAGAACCAAAACTATCTTGATCTTGAGGGTTCTCACCGTCTTGCCCCTTAATCTTCACAAAACCACCCAGCGGCAACCAGTTTAAAGAATAAACAGTATCAACTGGTTTATCATCCCCCTCTAGAGAGTCTAACTCTTTATTACCAACTAACTTACGCCAACGATTTTTACTGTCCTTATAAACACCAATTGCGCGTGGCGGAAAACCAATTCCAAATTCATCAGCTTTCACACCAAACTTACGGGCAGTAAAAAAATGACCGAACTCATGAACAAAAACTAATAATGATAGAATCAGTAAAAAAATTATGATTGTAGTAAACATGTAATTAAATTTCCATTATATCTTTTTCTTTCTTATCCCTTAACTCCTTAAGCTCATCATTCTTTTTGGCGACGAACTCATCTAAATCTTTTTCATTGCGAAATTTTTCATCTTCAGTTAGTTCTTTAGCCGCAAAAGATTCTTCAATTTCGCTCTTTACATCTTCACGAACTTGTCTTAAAGAGATGCGAGCTTTTTCTAAACGTTCATTAAGTTTTTTAACTAAGTCTTTACGATTTTCTTCGGTCAGTGGCGGAATAGTTAAACGAATCTTATCACCCTCATTAACGATCCCTAAACCTAAATCGGCCTCCACAATCGCTTTTTCAACGGCTTTGACAACTCCTTTATCCCAAGGGGTAATTAAAAAACTGCGGGCATCGGTAACAGTAATATTGGCAACACCGTTTAAAGAATTCATAACGCCATAAGCCTCAACCTTAACGCCATCAAGCATTAAAGGGTTAGCGCGACCGGTGCGAAGTGAAGCAATATCGCTCTTAAAGAATTCCACTACATTATTAAATTTTTCTTGATTGTCTTGGATAAAATTATTCATATTTTTTATTATTTAGCATCTTTAACACCTAAATAGATATTATTAGGATTATTTTGATCAATTAAGATAACAGAGGTAACTTGGCTGGTTGGTAATTTTTTATTGGACCAAGTAGCGCCGCCGTCAACGGAACGGGCCACAGTTAAATTGGTTGCGTAATAAATTTGTTTGGCGTTTTTAGGGCTAACAGCTACCGCCCTTATAATACCGTCTTTTTCTGAAGGGAGCAAATTAAGCTTCTGCCAAGAAATTCCTCTATCAGGAGAACGGGCAATGACCTTATCAGTAGCTAAGAAGAGTGAGTTATCGCTAGGAGAAATAACTAAATCAATAAAATTAGTGCCAATCTCCAAATCTTTTAACACCGCATTAAGATCAGACCAATTATCTAGAGCAAAGTTAGCTTCAATATCAGCGGAATTATTAGGGTTAGTTTTAGTATTAGAAATAAAACTAAAAATCTGGGCATTCTTGGTAGCCACAAAAATTTGGCGGCTATCCTCAGGATGTAAAACTAATTTAGCAATTTCTGAATCTAAGCGCTTAATTACCCGCCAAGAAGTACCACCATCAATGCTCTTTAAAATATCACCGCGGGAATTTCCTAAATAAATATTATTAGGATTATAAAAATCCATCACCATAGCGCTAAAGACGGCTTCCTGACTGGCATCCATATAAATCTGCTTCCAGGTACGAGAGCAATCAACGGAACGATAAAGGCGATTAGCAAAAGTAGCATAAATGTCACATTTATTTTTTGGATTAACTGCAATATTATTAACTGTGACATTAGGAAAACTACTTACTTTATTCCAACCATCAGCAATGTTATAAGTTTGATAAAGACCCTGATCATAAGTACCTAAATAAACCGCTTTATCATCACTAGGATCGGCTGCTAAAGTCTTAATACTTAAAGCATTAATACTTCCAGGGGTGCCAGAAATAGAAGGAACAGCTGATTGCTGTCTAAAACTAACCCCACCATCAGATGAGAAAAAAACACCTCCTAAAGAAGGGCCAACTGAGGTAGCACTAGAGCCACCAAAAGAACAAGCCGAAAGCAAAGCGGCTAGGGGTAAAAAAACAAAAAAGCTAATTTTTTTCTTATTCATATATTTAATTAAAGATTATAAATTACTTGTTCTAAGACGTTCGTAGGAGTAACATTGGCGCCCAGGTAATTCTTCAGGGTGTTTAATAATTCTAAAACATTAGCATAATAAAGCAAGGCATTTTCTTTGTCGCTAAAATCTATTTTTTCAATCTCTACTAGCAGGGCTTGGTGTTGGATTAGATCAGGACAATCAAGAGCAAAAAGAATTAAATCGCGAGTGATTCGCTGCCAAGATTCTAAGATATCATCTGTTTGATTAACAGTCAGTGGCTTATGGTCAGCTAAAAATGATTGTAAATTCTGTAAGCGGCTACTAATATCACTATTTAAAAAACTTAAGAATAATTTAGCGCTAGTAAGTAAAGATTCGTAAAATGATTCATCTTGAGCAAATTTAGCAGCTAAAAGCGGACGCCCAGCGGCCAGAGCGGCCATTTCCTTAGCACTGCCCCGTTTTAAATTAAGTTCTGAAGTTAAATAATCATAGACCGAATCAAAAGAAACCGGATAAAAATATAGCACCTGAGCTCTTGAGGCGATTGTGGCCGGCAAGAGGTCAACTGAAGTAGTAAGCAGAATAATAATTACCTTCTCACGTGGTTCCTCTAAAGTCTTAAGTAAAGCATTAGCCGCTTCATCACTTAATGTCTGGGCTTCTTTAATAATACCGATTTTATAGGAATTTAAAAAAGAGCTCAGCGATAAAGTCTTGATAAAATCACGCACCGCTTCAATAGAAATATTCTTTTTACCGGCCTCACGGCTTAAAATATGTAAATCACTATTAACGGCGGAAAAATCAGCTAAATCACTTTTATCAGCCAAAAGCAGATTCCTGGCAAAAGCTAGGGCTAAGGTGCTTTTTCCTAAGTCTTCTGGTCCAGAAAAGATATAAGTTTGGGCTAATTTTCCGGAAGTTAAACTGCGATCTAAAAATTCCAAAAGACCATCGTTACCGATTTGCGGCCAATTAAATTTTTTCTGATATGTTTTCATGATTTTATTATAACATGAAGACTGGTAAAACAAAATTGTAAAATTGCCTTTTAAACCTTAAATTGTTATAGTTAAGCTATAAATATATGAACCGAAAACTAAAACAAATTATCTTATTATTAGGCGATTTAGCTGTCTTACACCTCGCCTTATGGCTCTCTTTACTGCTGCGCTCACTAAGTGTTAGTGCTGTTTTAAGATGGAGCGAACATCTTAGCTATTTTACCCCATTATTTATTCTCTGGTTAATAATTCTTTATATCAGCGGGGCTTACAACCTAAATCTGGTTTATAATTTTAAAATATTCAGAGCAACAGCCACGAACGCGATTTTGTCTGGCGGTTTAATGGCGGTAGTTTATTTCTATCTTAAACAAAGTGAAATTACCCCAAAAACAATCCTAGCCATCTTTATCAGTGTCTTTACTCTGCTCTTCTTCGCCTGGCGCTATATTTTCAACTTCTTTGTTAAAGCTTACCTGCCAAAAAACAACTTGGCCTTTATTGGCTGGAATAAAGAGATTGAGAAAATGTTAGATGACATTAAAAATCAGCCACACCAGGGGTTTGAAACAGCCTTAGTTTTTAAAAACCCTGAAGAGATTTTAAATCTACCCAGCATCTTAAAAGAAAAAAATGTCCACACCATCGTCATCGCCCCTGGACTAAGCAGTAATACTAAATTAAATGAAACTCTTTTTAATTGCCTTAATCTTAAAATTACTTTTTACAGTTTAGTTGATTTTTATGAACTAATAAACGGTAAGGTGCCCCTTGAAGCAATTGACCAGTCTTGGTTTATAGGTAGTTTAAATGAAAATAAACAACGCTACTTTAATGTCTTTAAAAGGACCTTCGATTTAGTATTAGCCGGCATTCTCCTAATTATCAGTCTGCCCTTTTGGCCCCTGATTGCCTTAGCCATTAAATTAGATAGCCGGGGACCAGTTTTCTTTACCCAAAAAAGAGTGGGCTTAAATGAGAAAGTTTTTGAAATGCTAAAATTCCGGACCATGAAAACCAGCGGTAATGACGGTTCAATGACCAAAGAAAATGACAACCGCATCACCAGGCTTGGTAATTTTCTACGTAAAAGTAGACTTGATGAAATCCCTCAGGTAGTTAACATCCTAAAAGGCCAGATGAGCTTTATCGGTCCGCGACCAGAAAGACCGGAATATGTTGAGGAACTAGCCAAACAAATTCCATTTTACAAAACTAGATTATTAATTAAACCGGGTGTTAGCGGCTGGGATCAAATCTCTGGTGTTTATCATTCACCGTCATTAGAAGACACCATGGAAAAACTACAATACGATTTATATTATCTAAAACATCGTTCCATCTATCTAGACATTGCGATATTTCTAAAGACAGTCGCCACTGTCTTGGGTAGAGGGGGGAGATAATTTTTTTAATATCCCTCATAAATAAGATTTAAAATATAAATATGAAAAAAGCCTTAATCACGGGAATCACTGGCCAGGATGGGTCATATTTAGCTGAGCTACTATTAGCTAAGGGATACGAGGTGCATGGAGTTATTCGCCGAGCCAGCACTTTTAATACTGGTCGTTTGGAAAAGATATACCAGAACCCACAAGATACTGGCCGTCATCTTTTTCTGCATTACGGCGATATCTCTGATAGTAGTAATATTAGTCGTTTGATTGAAAATATTAAACCAGATGAAATATACCACCTAGCCGCCCAAAGTCACGTCCGAGTTAGCTTTGACCTCCCAGAATATACTGCCGATACAACTGGGTTAGGGACCATCAGAATACTAGACGCCATTAAAAATTCCGGCGTTAAAACAAAATTCTACCAAGCTTCATCTAGTGAAATGTTTGGTAAAGTTGCTGAGGAGGATTTGCCAATAACCGAAAAAACCATTTTTCACCCTCGATCTCCTTATGGCTGTGCTAAAGTTTATGCTTATTGGATAACTAAAAACTATCGTGAAAGTTACGGACTTTTCGCTGTTAACGGTATTTTATTTAATCATGAATCACCACGACGTGGCGAGACTTTTGTAACCAGAAAAATCACCCGGGGGTTAGCTCGAATAAAGTTAGGTAAAGAAAAAACATTGTATTTAGGAAATCTAGATGCTAAACGTGATTGGGGTTATGCTCCAGATTATGTTGAGGGCATGTATTTAATGCTGCAAGTTGAAAAGCCCGATGATTATGTTTTGGCAACCGGAGAAACCCATACAGTCAGAGAATTTGTAGAAATCAGCGCCCGCCATCTTGGTATGGAAATTGAGTGGCAGGGAGAAGGGTTAGAAGAAAAAGGGGTTGATAAGATAAGCGGCCAAGAAATAGTTGCCATTGATCCAAAGTATTTTCGACCCACTGAAGTTGATGTTCTTTTAGGTAATCCTAAGAAAGCCCAAACTGAATTAGGTTGGGAGCCGAAGGTAAAATTTGCTGAGCTTGTTAAAATAATGACTGAAGCAGATTTTGAGGCAGAAAAAAAATAATATGTTAAAAAAATCTAAAATATATATATCTGGACATAAAGGTTTAGTCGGCTCAGCTATCTTGAAAAGTTTAAAAGAAAAGGGTTATACCAATCTAATCACCAAGGAGCACCAAGAACTAGATCTCACTGATCAAGCAGCTGTTGAAAATTTCTTCAAGAAGTTCAAACCAGAATACATTTTCTTGGCAGCAGCTAAGGTTGGAGGCATTTTAGCAAATAAAGAAAAACCAGCCGAGTTCATCTATGATAATTTAATGATAGAAGCTAATATAATAAACAACGCCTATAAATACAAAGTAAAAAAGTTGCTTTTTCTGGGCAGCTCATGTATATATCCACGCCTATCCCCTCAACCAATCAAAGAGGAATATTTACTTACATCCCCACTAGAAAAAACTAATGAAGCTTATGCAATTGCGAAGATAGCTGGACTGAAACTCTGCGAATTCTATAATCAGCAATATGGGACTAATTATATTTCTGCTATGCCAACTAATCTTTATGGACCAAATGACAATTTTGACCTAAATAGCTCCCATGTCCTACCAGCTCTTATAAGGAAGTTTCATGAAGCAAAATTGAAAGGCGACAAATCAGTTGTCCTCTGGGGAAGTGGGCGACCAAAGAGAGAATTTCTGCACGTTACTGACCTAGCTGAAGCTTTAACATTTCTGATGAATAAGTATAACAGACAAGGGATGGTCAATATTGGCTGCGGGGAAGATTTGAGTATTAAAGATTTGGCCCACAAAGTAAAAAAAATTACCGGTTACGATGGTAAAATAATTTGGGATAAAAACAGGCCGGATGGCACACCAAGGAAGCTACTAGATATTACCAAAATAAAACAACTAGGGTGGAGACCAAAGATAAGTCTAGATAAAGGAATTCTAGATACTTATCAGTGGTTTGTAGAGAATTATAAACAAAGAAGAGTCTCCTGATTGGAGCTTTTTTTAAATAAACTGAGATATTTTAAAGATAAGTCTTCTTAAAATAAAAAACTTTGGCAATTTTAAACCGTTAACTAGCCAAGCCTTTTTAAGCTCGGTCCACCCCCTATTTCTCTGTTTTAGATTTCTGCCAGATACCCCGCCGTCAAACATTTTTACGAAAACCTGGGGTATATATTTTAAATTGAAATTATGCTTTTTAAGGATTCTCAGAATAAATTCATAATCACCAGCAATTTTAAAATCATCTCTATATAATCCACTCTTCTCATAAACCTCTTTCCTAAGGAATAAGGCTGGGTGCGGTATTGTCCAGCCATTATTTAATTTAAGGCTATTATACTCTCCCGTCTTCCAATATCTACTAGTTTTGTTTATATCATCTGAAAAATATTTTATATCACCATAAACAAAGTCTACACCCTCTTTTACAAAAGCGTCAGCAACGGTATTTAAAACATTATTATCAAAAAAAACATCATCGGAATTCAAAATCCCAATCACTTCTCCGGAAGCTATTTTTATACCCTTATTCATCCCGTCATAAATACCATTATCAGGTTCGGATATAAAATTAATCTTAATTTTATCTTGATAGCTTTTAACGATGTCGGCGGTATTATCTTTTGAGGCACCATCAATAATAATATACTCTAAATCAGAATAATTTTGAGCAACCACACTTTCAATAGTGCGGGAAATAGTTGTGGCGGAGTTATAGCTTGGGGTTATGATGGAAAGTTTCATTTATTTAAAATTGAATTATACAAGTCAGAGTATTTTTTCACAGCAATCTTAATATCAAAATGTTCAACTATTTTTTTTCTAGCCTCAATAGACATTTTATTCAAATCTTCATTGCTTAAAAGAATTTTTAAGATATGACTAGATAGCTTGCGCGTATTAAATGGTTCACTTAAAATACCATTCACGTCATTATCTATCATGTCTGGCATGCCGCCTATGCTAAAAGCTGCCACAGGGGTTCCACAAGACATGGACTCTAAAACAGTATTGGGTAGATTATCCTCAATTGACGGGGCTATGAAAATATCTGCCGCTGAGTAAGCCTCGGCTAAAGCCTCCTCTGATTTTATGTTTCCTAAAAAATAAACTGGTAAATCAAAATTAATACTACTTTTTTCGGATGATCCAAAAACAGCTAAAACACAATCTTTTGGATTATGTGGGGCTATGTTTTTAATTATATCTAAAAGCAATTTATATCCTTTTCTTTCTCCGGACAAAGAGTCAACTGCTCCAAATAACAATATTTTTTTATCAACCGGCAGTCCAATATTTTTTCTAGATAATGTTTTATCTTTGGGTTTAAAAATATTAGTATCTATGCCATTGCCAGCCACTACTATTGGCACGTCGCGAAATAATTTACTAGAAGCGGCTTCTTTGGCTAGCCACCTACTTGGAGACACTGCCAACAAACTTTCCAATTTTGAAAAAAAATATTTCTTTCTTAGCCAGAATAATTTTTCAAAAAAATTGGTATCGGATGAATTAGCTGTTTTATAGAAAGTATTTTCTAAATTATAATGCCTAACACCAGAAAAAGGCCAAGTATCATGCATAGTCCAAACTATCGGCTTTTTTATCTTGCTAATATCTTTAGGACTCATAAACCCTCCGCAAATCCAATGTAAATGCACAATATCAGGATTAAATTTATTTATAACTCCTATATCAAAAGATGAGAAAACTGAAAAAGAAGTTATTTCATAATTTTTTGGGCCAAAAATATTGGAAAATATTTTATCTCCGGCAGCACAAAAATATGCAAGAAATAAATTAAATTTATTAGCAGCGCTAAAAATACTTTTATCATCACTACTCTTTCTTTGAACATACATCAAAGAGCTAACCCCTGAATCAAGTAGTCCTTTGTGTAAACGATAAGCGGCTATTCCCGCCCCTCCTTTTATATCTGTTGTGCTTAAATGCAGTATTTTCATAAATTATTCTTTAACAGCATATATGTTAAGCTGCAAATCAAATCCGTTTTGAGAATGTTTTTTTAAGAAATAATTTATAGGCGCGCGCCCAACATTATTAACATAACATCTAAAGCCTGCTCCTTTTAAAATGTTAAGAACATCTCCAAGCTTCTGGTCTTTTTTTTCGACAGAATGATATTCCACAAACAAAAACTCAACTTTTAGCAGGTGCTCTCGGCAATCCAATAAAACATCATGCTCGGCACCTTCAATATCAATTTTTAAAAAATCTATTTTATTCTCTAATTCCAAAAGATTTTTCAATCTTATCATCTCCACTTTTATTAACCTGGGGTCGTTTTGAGAATCTAACATCTTTCCACCATCAGAGCCGTCAGGCAAAAACATCATTGTGGAGTCACTCGTCCAAACACCTTTGTTTATAATCTCAGTGTTGTCCAGATTAAATTTTTTACAATTTTCATATAAAACACTAAACACCTTTGGATCTGGCTCAAAAGCTTTTATAATTGCCTTTGGGTATAGATATTTAAAATAAATGACGCTTAAGCCAATATTGGATCCGCAATCTATTATTAAAGGGCTTTGACTGGATGATTTGAATTTATACAACTCTCTCAAAAATATGTCTAAATACATAAAAACAAAAGAAGTTGAGTCAATATAAGTAAACTTTTTACCAAAAATAGAGAATGACCCACGCTTAAAACGTGGCCTTATATACACCATACACAGACTAAAATACAAAATTAATATAGATGGTTTTTTTAATATTTTTTTAAGCAAAAAAAGCATATAATTATAAAATATTTCTACAATCTGAAAACCCCTTAAAAAACGCTGCTAAAGTTTTCTTTTTATTATTAGCGAATATTATATTCGGCAGAAAGCAAAATACTAAACTGAAAATAATATTTTTAGTAATCAGCTTAGGGAATCCCTTAAAATATGTCTTCCATAAATACAAGCTATTTCTTGCAATAAAATATATTCTCTCTGATGAGTATAGCCCGATGTGAAATCCCATAATTAACTTAGGAGATCCTCCGATGTGATACAAGATAATATTTTTACACTTGAATACTTTATGCCCAGCTAAAATAGCTCTTAAGCAATAATCGTAGTCGACGCAATCAATAAAAAGAGTTTCATTAAATCCTCCTAATTGATTATAAATATTTAAATTAATTATAGAGCCTGAAGTTATAACCCAATTTACTTTTTCGTAATCACTATTGATTAACGTTTCTAGGTTACTATTTAAAAGCTTAGGAGATATTCCAATAACTGCGGGATTTTCGAGATCTTTTATTTTTTTAAAAACTTTCTCATACTCCTTAATTGATGAAGTTGGAAAAAACGAATCCTGATCCATCGTCAACAAATAATCAAACCCCTGCTGAATAGACTTTGTGGCTGCTTGATTTAAAGCTCTGGCAACCCCAAGATTATTCATATTAGCTATATAGGATATTTTATCTGAAAAGATAAAATATTCTTCATGACTCACGCTAGAATTATCAATTACGTATAACAAATCAATTGAATTTAAATATGTTTTTATGTTTTTTAAAACATCTTCTACATCTGGATTATAAAGAATGACAACTCCAGCAATTTTCATAAAATTATAAATGAGGTGTTCTTTTTAGAACATTTTTTAAAATTCTAATAACATTATCGCAAATATTTCTTCCAAAAAACAAAAGGGCTAAAAAATAGATATAATAATAAATTGTTATATTAAATCCAAGTTTATTTAATTCTAAAAAATACTTAAAGAAAACAAAAACGCCTTTGTCTCTTTGAATGGCTAAGCTTGGATAAAAATACTTTGACATGTCTAATTTTATAGTATGAGTGCTATTTATACCATGGCAGTCATCAATATATCTAGTAATCTTAAAATAGCCTTTCAGAAAATAAAGAGAATTTTCAACTGTTTTAATGCCTGGAGTATAAAGACCTTTCTCGCTCTCAGAATTACCAAACTCAGGAAAACCCTCATCATATTGCTGAGTCAAGGGTGTGTCAAAGTAAGCAGACTTATATCTCAAGCAGACTTCAGCCAATAAATACAATTGAAACAATAAAGTGCCATCAAAATCATCTTTTAAGTAAGGTGTGGCCAAATCTCTTTTAATAGTAAATCCTGAGATAAAAACGCTTTTACGAAACATTTGTACATAAGCATTAAACCCTGGATCAAAGAAAGTATCCCCTTTGTAATACCTAAATAATTCTTTTTTATTATTTTTATGAATATAATAATGGGATTTTAAGACATAACCTAAATCGTCATTATTTTTTAAAAACTGTAAAAGTTTATCAAGAGAACCAGGAACAAATTCATCATCGTTCCCCATATAAACAATCCACTCCCCCTTTGCATTCAACATGCATTGTCTAATATTTTTATCATAACCTAAATTAGACTCATTTTCTGAATAGTTAATTAAATAATTAGAGTTTTTTTTGAATTCGTTGACGATGCTTCTAACTTCTAACATCATCGGACTCCTATCTTCACATATAACAACCTCAATCAAATCTTTATTTGATACGTCAATAGTCTTCAACAGTCTTAAAAGCTCTTTGGGTCGATTATAATTAGGAATACAAATAGATAGAAACATAGTTATTTTTTGTTAAGTATTAAAATCAACACCGGCCCCAAGGAATAAGAAGCTAAAGTCGACCAAGCGGCTCCCAATAAACCTAACTTGGGAATTAAAATAAAATTTAAAACTATATTTAATATCATACTAAATAAGTTATAAAACATGGTTGCTTTGGTTCTATTCTCGGACAATAAATACTGATTGATTGCCCAACCGATAAAGAATCCTATACTGGACCATATATACAGAGATAAAATGGGGGCTGAGGCAGAAAACTCTGAACCGAAAAAGGTACTAATTAACCAAGGCGACAAGATTGATATGGGGACAGCAATAGCCACAGCAATTACCACCATTAATAAGTATAAGGCTTTAAGACGCTTTTTGTAAACCAAGTTATCAGTTTTTTTGGCGTTAATAATCGCCGGAAAAATAGAAGAACATATTATCACCGGCACAAAATACCAAACCTCTACCATCCTAATCGCAGCAGCATAGAGCCCCACAAATCTTTCGCCCATAAAATGATTAATCATTACTTGATCAACCTTCATATAAATATAGACAGACGCGGAAGACAGCATCAAGAACCAAGAACTATTAATTATTTTATGCGCTAGCTCTTTATTGTATTTCCAATTTATGATTTTTAATTTATACCTTCTATAAGCGAGAATATACCCAAGGCCCTGCCAAACTGAATCTAAAAAATAGATTAAAACCAGCCAGATAATACCCTTTCCTGATAATATTAAAATAACTTTTAAAACAGAAGATATCACCGTAGCTATTAAAACCGCGCGAACGTTATTTTTTGATAAAACCTGTGCTTGAAAAAAAATAGAAATAACATTGATTGCCTGCATGACGAATACCAAGGAATACAAGGTAATTAAGTTTCTTATCAACCAGGATGACTCGAAAACGAAAGCAGCAATAACGGTAACAAAAAAAGACAAGAAGCCACCAATAAGCTTCAGCCTAAAAGCTGTACCCATAAGTTCATCACGTTTCTCTGGATGAGCTACTAATTCCCTATTCAAAATTCCATCAACCCCTAAACTAGCAATGAAAGAAAATAGACCAGCAAAGGCAATTACGTAACTAATTATTCCAAAATTTTCCGGACCCAAATATCTTGCCAACCAGACGCCAATAAAAAAAGACAGGGTAAGAGAAATAACTTGTCCTAAAAACATCCAGCCAGTATTTTTAAAGTATCTACGAAAACCGCCGTGGTTTAATACCCACTGCCATTTTTCGGGAATAAAGCGATTAATTTTATTAAACATTGCGTCCACCATTTTTTCTCTAATTAAAAAAGAGTCTACCACTCTTTTGTTTTATCAATAACTTTATTTTTTAAACTCAAATAAGCCTCCACAGCCTTTTCCTCAATTTCTGGAGACAGCAAGCGTAGGATTTCCAGCCCTAGAATACGATACTGCTTACCTATTTTATTAGCCTTAATCATGCCACTTTTAATTAAGCGCTTCATAGTGCTATTGCTAATCTTCAGTATTTTTTCGGTTTCACCAGTCGTATAAACAGCGTGCGGTTTTATTTCTTCACTCATAATAATATTATATATTATGGTGTCATTAGGTGTCAAATAGTGTCAAATTTACTAAAGAAAAAGAGACTCTTTATAAGTCTCTTCCCTTCTTTTTTATATTTTTTTAACTTTTTAAGTCAGAAATTTTTTTAAACCCGGTTCTATCGTCCTGGCTGTCACAAAGCGCGCAGGAAAAAGTTTCAGCGTATTCCTCGGTCGAAACGATTTTTCGTTCCAAGATTTTCTCCGCCGATTCAATATAGGCCTTCTTAACTCCGTGATAACTGCCACAGCCGCGGCAAAACATCACCAGGCCAACTCTTTCATTTTCTAAAGTCTCCAGTATTTTTTGCTTGGAGGCTTCGTGACTAAAGTCGGCTTTTAATTTCTGTTCTTGACCAACAACCCCTAGGGCTTTGGCCTTAAAATCTCTTTCTGTTTCCATCTTTTTATTTTTTTATCTTGTTGTTTTCTATTTGTACTATTTTTTGTTTAATTTTATCGGCAATTTCCTTGCCATACTGAGCGACCGGTTCTTTCCACTGTTTTCTGCTTTCGCTATCTCCAGAATGAAAATGAAGAATTAATTCAGAGTTAGATTTAAACTTTGCTGGATTAGTGGTTACATCAATCGTTACTCTGATTTCCTCCTGCTCTTTAGTTTCTGGGTTAGTATAATTGTAGATGAAAAAAGCATCTACACCAAAAATACCGTCTAACTTAGAATCAACCGCGGTATAGAATTTTAAATCCGTATAATCTTCATTTTCGTCAATATCTTCTAGATCCAACTCTATGGCAATAGTGTTATATAAGTCATCAGCTAGCGGTTCACGTTCTTTGGGTTGCGCCTGACAAATAATCATGAAAGCTTTCTCCTTATCTAAAACCTGAGAGTGGTGATTATCTTTAAATTCTTTAACAACTAACCCCTCTAATTTTTTGTCAAAGACAGCCTTTTCTTCTGGATGGGCCGCATGAAGACGTCTAACCGCTTCTTCGCTGTAGCCGCGATACATCTGGCCTCTAAGCATTTCTCTTAGATATGGGTTAATTAAAGCTTTTTCCTTCTCTAAATCAGCTACCCCTAGGGCCTCTCTTTCAAAAGCTTTACCGTCTTGCATCATGCTCATATTTTTAACTAATTTTAATTAAGTTAAGTTAACTTAATATACACAATTTTTATTGTTTTGTCAAACAATTAGCTTCTTTAAGACTTATTTTAGCCGAAAATCTTGGCATCTCCATTTTATGACCAGTAACCTGAGCTATTTTTAGTAAAAAGCTAAGACTAGGCAAGCCGGCGCTACCATTTTCTAATCTAGCAATACTAGATTGTTTAGTATTTATTTTAGAAGCCAATTCCAACTGAGTAAACCCACTTTTAATCCTAAGTTCTTTAATGGTACGCCCAATTTCGTAAGATAAATCCACTTGAGAATATTCTAAGGCAATCTTTTTGTTACTTAACAATTTATTTTTTAACTCTTGGTGTTTCATAATACTCAACTTCCATTTATCTACTTAAGTATAACAATATTGTTATATTATAACAATACTTTTTACCTGTCAATTAAAATTATAATAAACAAAATATAGCAAATAGCAGATGAATTAATCCTAAATTTACAAAAAAAGGGTGATTCGTTATGAATCCCCTTCTTTTTTATTTTTTGCCATTAAACTTTAGACCTTAGCATAAAGCTCTTCGGCGAGAGTAGCAACATTAATGAGCTTGGAATCTCTCATCTCTCTGAGATAATCCTTGTGCTCAACCAACTGCCAGGTGCCGATGCGCAGAGCCAAACTGGCATTGAGTTCCCGGTAATCATGATCCACCGACCTTTGGGCTTCCAGTAACTTATCTAAAATTGGAACAAACTTACCAGAATCAATGCGGTATAGTATTCGCCGCACTGTTTTTCTCAGAGAGTATCTGCCTATTTTATAGTAGGCAAGCAGCTCTTCGGTGTAATCAGCAAACATTGTTACCGGAATCCGGTCCAATAAGACCAACGATCTTCTACGAATCAAGGAGTGCTTTGATTCTTGGCATAAAATCAAAAAATCCCTTTTTTCAAACAGTAGATCTTCGGAAACATCCATCAGAATATCCAAAGCTAAAGCTTCAGAGATTCTCAGTGTCTGCTCATCCACTGACTTTTGCAAAGCGGCCAGATAATTAAGAAACTGTTTATTATCAGCCGTTTCCCTTTCAAAGAGAACCCGCAGAGCTAATTTTGCCGATAGCTCAAAAATCTCATAATTTTCTGACTTCTCAAAAGCCATCAAATTACCAAGTTCTTTGGCTAAGCGGTGAACCGGCCACCCTTCCATCACCTTCAAGACTCCCAAATCACCAAGCTCTTTAATTTCTTTATCAACGGCACTTTGAAAAGTGAGCAGATAAGAAAAATTATTAATCATCTCCGGCAAATCCCAAGACTTAATAATTTTAACTATCAAATCTCGTGCCACCCGGGAAGCATCGCTGCGATAAAATATGTAGTGTTTTTCTACTACCCCAATATTTAAATCACAGGGAGATATCTTTTTTAATAATTCCTCAGCCAAATACCTAATCAGCGGACAAGGACTGTCCAGGTAAAAAAACAGCTTTTCGGTTTTTTTTGCCAGATCTTTGCTATCAAGACCCTCAAGCAACTGTCTTGAATAAGCCCTGACTTTGTCTTTATACGATGCCTGAAGGCTCATTAAAAAATCAAACCCTTCTAATACTGTCTCAGGCAGGATATCTTTTGTTAAGGCAAAAACCGCCTTCTCCAAGTACGGCTTCTGAGTTTCAAGACAAGCCCGGTGGGCCTGAATCTGATTACTCTGAGACATCCGACACAGCGCTTTTTGCACTTGATACTCTGAGCCAATTTCTAACAAAAGTTTAAAGTCTATTAACTCATTTTTTCTTTCCATGATTCGTGACCTCCTATTTTAAGTTATTAATTTACGGTTTACTAAAAACAACCATACAACAATAATTCATTTTAGTCAATACTTTAAGAAAAAGCTTTAATTACTTAAAATTTTTGAGATACTGTCTCCTGGCTCATAAGTCAAAAGGTCGTCAGCTGACATCTGCCAAGCTTTTTGAATTACATCAATGATGCGCCAGGACTCTAAAATCTCTTCACTAGAGGCAAAAAGGCTGTGGTCAGAATTAATGGCATTAAACAAAACCTGTTCGTAAGCTTCTGGAAAGGACTGATAGTGTTCACCAAAATTGAACTTCAAAGTGTGCTTATCCACCTGAAAATCATAGCCTGGTTTTTTAGACCAGAGATATAAGTCCACCCCCTCGTTGGGCTGCAGTCTTAAAACTAATTCACTAGCTTCATTGTCATGATCCTTTTTATAATAAATCTTCACCCCAACAAATTTAGCATCAAGCGCTTTCCCAGTAGTTAGAGTAATTGGAACACCTTGCCACCGAGGATCACTAGAAAATAAATTTAAAGAAACAAAGGTCTCTACTTGACTGCCAATATTATTAACTTCAGCTTGATAACCTAAGTACTGCCCCCTAATTACATTATCAGTCACTGGAGCTGATGGCAGGCTTAATTTGCTTAAGGCTTCATAGCGAGCCCTTGGCACTAAAGACCAATTCTCGGCCTCCGGTAAATTCATTAACACCAAAGCAGCTAATTGTAATAAATGGCTTTGCACTAAATCACGCAAGGCGCCAGTCTGTTCGTAAAATACCGCCCGCCCCTCAATGCCAATTTTCTCTTGAGCGATGATTTCAATTTTTTCAATAAAATCTTTATTCCAAGTTCTTCTAAATAAAGAATTGTCTCGACGAAAAACTAATAAGTTCTGTACTGTTTCTTTGGCCAGATAATGGTCAATCCGGTAAACCTGTTCCGGCTTAAAATAAAGATTAATATTTTCGGTTAATTCCTTAGCACTAGCTAAATCAACCCCGAAAGGTTTTTCTAGAAGTAATTTAGTGTCATCTACCTGAGAAAGTCCGGATAAGCCTAAAGACTCAATAATAGAACCGGAGATTTGCGGCGGCACCGAAAGATAAAATAAGCGTTGTGCCGCCTTGCCAAATTCCTGCTCTACTTTCTGAAGATGTTCTTTTAATCTTAAATAGTCTGCTTGGCTCGTGAGATCCATTTCAAATAAAGACAAATTATCTTTAATTAAATCTGGATTATGAGTTTTACCAAGTAACTCTGATATGGCAGTATTAATCTTTCTAGTTACCCCAATAATTTGATATTTTTCTGGCAAAGCTCCAGCTTCCGCAATTTTACTCAATGCTGGAAGCAACTTCCTTTTTGACAAATCACCGGAGATACCAACAATCACAATAATGGCCGGTTGATTATTCTTTAGCATATCAGTTTACTTGTAAATATTTATAAATAGAAGCGGCGGCAACAGCCCCTTCTGACTCAGCGGTGACAATTTGCTTAAAATAATCAGAGTTAGTGGTAATATCACCCGCCGCCCAAACACCTTCCAAACTAGTACTCTGGTTAGGGTTAGTTTTAATATAACCAGATTCATCTGTCTCTAACCCTAGCTGCTGAATCAAAGCCTGTTCTGGTTCTGAGCCAACTTCCACAAAAATACCATCAAGGGTCAGTTCAGTTTTTTCTTGATACGGTTTATCAATTTTAAGACCGCTAACTTTTTGTTCGCCTAAAATTTCTGTTACTTGCGTATTATACAAGACCTCAATCTTTCTATTAGCTTTAATTTGGTCAATCCAAGCTACTTCGCCGCGTAACTTTTCGCCACGATAAATTTGATAGACCTTAGTAGCGACTTGAGAAAGATATAAAGCGGCAGTATTAGCGCTATCACTACCACCAATAACCGCGACCGTTTTATTAGCATAAAACATTCCATCACAAGTGGCACAATAAGAAACACCTCGCCCCACTAGAGCCTCTTCACTAGCTAGTCCCAAATGGCGATGCTTAGTACCGGTGGCCAGTAAAATAGTTTTAGCCCTAACCGTTTCGCCGTTAGATAACTTTAAGTGATATAAATTTTCTAAGTGTTTAATTTCGTCTACCCGAGCTAGTTTCTGGGGCACTCCTAAGTCATCAACGTGTTTAGCCATTTTCTGAGTTAAATCAAAACCAGAAATTTCTGTTTCCGGCGGATAATTACAAATTTTGTGCGATGAAGTCATTAGTCCCCCCGGTAAATCACCGATTAAGATCTGATGAACTTTATAACGAGCAGCATAAACAGCGGCTGACATACCAGCGGGGCCATTGCCAATAACCGCTAAATCATAAGTCTCAACTTCTTTCTCTTGAGGTAAGGTACCAAGATTATCAGTATTAGTTTGCAGCCAATTAAATAAATCTGCCTCCTCGATATAACCTACAAGGCGCTTAGCTTGAACTTCACCTTCTTTAAAAAATAAAACTGAGGGTGAAGCACTAACCTCTAAAGATTCCGCGAGTTGCCGATACTCTTGCCGAAAGACCTTAACAAATTGCACCTCATTAAATAAATCAGCCATCTTTTCATAAAGCGGTGCTAATTTTTCACAAGGCGGACATTCGGTAGAATAAAAATCTAAAACTAAAAACTTATTTTCTTTAAGTAGTAGGTTAAGTTGTTCTTCTGATTCTAAGTGGATAATTTTCATATTTTCTAAATTTAAATAGTATCTAAAATATACCCCATAGGGGTGTGTATAATATAGCGTCTTTTCTGCTTCAGGTCAACCCTTCTAATTGACCCTTAAGCAAATAAAGGCTAATATATAACTATAATCAATAAAAATATGAATACTTCCAAAATTACTAAAATTTTCCTAGCAGCCCTTCTTTTAATTGCCATTCCCGCCATCACTTCCGCTTTCTGGCCCTTCACTAAAAAAACCGCCTCTAAGGTAGAAGTGGCGGCAGAGGATTCTTTTAGCGAAGCTGATCAAGAAATAGCAAAAAACAAATATAAGGTCTGGGAAAACGCTTTTGAAAAGAAAAATGTTGAAGCGGTAATTAATAACCAAAATAACTTTTCCTATTCAGTTACCGAAATAAATTACTTACTTGAAGAAGTTGGGGGGACTGTTAAAAAACCAACTTTTAGTGAGGCAAAGATAGGTGCAAATGGCAGCACTATTAACGTCAATGCTATTTTTCATAAAATAATAAAAGGGCGTTTTTCTTTTAACGCCCAAGTAATTTCCGTTGATAATAAAGTAAGACTTAGTTTTAATAATGTAAAACTATACGGGATATCTTTCCCAACTAAGTGGTTTGCCGGTCCGGTTAATAAAGCCTTAGATGATTATTTTTCTTTTTTATACAACGACAGTCGGTATCAAGGTTTTACTTTCTCAGTTGAAGGCAACGTTTTAAAATTTAAACCAGATTTTAAAAGCCCTTTAAACCTCTCCAAAAATTAATTTTTTGAGATCAGGAATTATTTTTTCTGTTTCTTCTTCAGCGATTTTTATAATCGTCTCATCTTTGTTATTGATAAAGTGATCCTTCCAGCTAGAGTACTCTCTAAGTGGCGGCTGAATAATAAGATCAGCCCCGCGGCACGCATACTGAGCCAAATGGTGTCTAATAATTTCAATCATACCACTAGCGGCATTAATTAAACCAACATTTTCTGGGGCAATATCAGAAAAACCTTTAAAATAATCCAAGTTGACCGCTAATACTACTTCTGCTCCCATTTCTCTTACTAAATCAACTGGCACCGGGTTACTCAAACCTCCATCAACTAAAGCTCTGCCCTCTAGAGCCACTGGTTTAAATATCCCTGGAATAGACATACTAATTCTAGCAGCACTGGCCAAATTGCCCTCACTAAAAACTATCTTATCACCATTAATAATATCAGTTGCAGCCATCTTTAAAGGAATTTTTAAATCAGAAAAATTGGCATTAGCAAACCAATCATTGAGCATTGTTTCTAGCTTAACCCCTTTTACAAAGCCGCCGGAAATACTTGGCTCCATAAAACTCATTAGTTTCTCCCTTCTCTTGCCGCTAGTTACCGTTAGGGTTTTTTCAATATCTTGATACAAAGAAAAATGAGCCCCCACAAAAGAGCCGATAGAACAGCCGGAAATATAGTCAATTGGTATTTGGTGTTTTAAGAGAGCTCTGATAACACCAATATGGGCTAAACCCCTGACACCGCCTGACCCTAGGGCCAAGCCAAATTTTTTTCTATTCATGTAACTTATTATACCACTTTTTGGTAAAAAAAATCAGCTTAATTACTAAGCTGTTTTTTATTTTGGCTCTAGGGCGTAAACTGGCCCCCTTAAGTTAAAACATGGCTCGTCAAACAGGCCTGGATAAACTAAATACCAACCAGATGGCATTTTGTTATCAGAAATAAAAATCATTTCATTACTCTGTCCAGGATGCAAAAGTAAGCTCCTAAGCCTAACCTTTTTCTGAAAAGCCCAATTCCTCCCCTCTTCAACTGTTTCAATCACAGCATCATCTATGTGATGTAAACCTTCAAAAACCTTCACCGTCGTTTCTGAAGTCAAATAGTCCAATAGTACGCTCATAATTATTATTTTTAAGTTACTAACAAGAAAAATATCACTTTTCCATTTTTTTGTAAATACTAAGGAATAAGAACAAGATTTAAAATTAAAAATATTAGGTAACATAGCGCCAAGATACCACCTTCCCAACGATCCAGTCTCTTCTTGCTCCAATAAAAAATAACGAACAAAAATAGCACTAAAGCGATGAAACCAAAAACATTATAATAAGAATGATTAACAGTAAAAGAAATTGTGCTAATCGTACTAAGCCCTCCTAAAATCAACACGTTGGTAAATGCCGAGCTCATTAGATGACTTAAAGACAGTTCTGAATTCTTTTTGCGCCAAGAAGTAAGAGCAATAGAAATCTCCGGCAAATTAGTTCCAATTGAAAAAACTAAAATACCAATTGTCAATTTACTAATATTCCACTTGGCAAGCAACACTGTCGTAATTTCTACAATCCAATGAGAAAAAAATAGAATTGCCGCAATTCCCAAAAGTGAAAAAGAAATTGCTTTTAGAATTTTATTGCGTTCAATTATCGCCACCCCGATGCCATCGCCAAAAGAATAATTAGCTCTGTAAAGATAAAAAACTAAAGACAAATAAGATAAAATCATGATTATGCCATCAATCAGATTATAACTACCATCAAGCCCTAAAAATAACGGAATAAAAATAATAGCAATTTGCGGAATAACAATTTTTAGCTCACCATCAGTATTGATGCGACGATTAAGAATCAAACTGCAACCTAAAATCAGACCCATGATTACGACGATACTACCCAATAGATTACCGACCGATAAACCAGGAATTCCTTCCAGTGAGGTATTAATACCAACTGACGTTTCTGGTAGTGAGGTCACGATCCCTAAGATAATGCCTAAAGCAAACATTCTAATCCGAAGCGCCTTAGCAATATAAGAAATATTATTGACTAAAAAATCAGCGGAAAGGCCGAGCAGCAAAAAAAGAAAAAATAAAATTATGATATTAATAAACATAAGCTAACGTTACTGATTATTTTTAAGTTCCCGGCGCAGTAAGAATTTACGAACTTCTTCCGGCCAGATAATTAAAGAAGCAACTAGAATAATAATTAACCAATCTTGATAATTCAAACCGCTTGTTCTTAGAAGGTTTTGTAAAAATGGTGTGTAAACAGCTAGTACTTGTAAGAAGATAACAAAGATTGTGGCTAAAATCAACCAACGATTCTTTAAGATATCTTTAGAAAAGATTGAGTGGGTATCATTTTTACAATTCCAGGCATTAAACCATTGAAAAGCCGCCATTACTGTTAAAGATATAGTTAGAGCTTTTTCCGGCTGAGCTTCAATATAATACATAAAAAGAGCTAAAGAACCAACTGCCATCACTAAACTCATGACCACCATTCTCCTAAAAGATAATTTTCCTAAAATATATTTTGATGGTTTACTATTTTTTTGACTTAGAAGACCACTTTCTTTTCTTTCCATAGCTAAAGATAAATCTAAGAAACCATCGGTCACAAAATTAAGCCAAATAATCTGCGCAGCCAGTAATGGCAGTGGCCAATTAAGCAAAACAGCGGTGGCAATAATTAAGAGCTCACCAGCACTGGTGGAAAAAAGATATAAAATAACTTTTTCAATTGTCTTGTAAATACTCCTCCCCTCCTCAGCCGCCGAAACAATATTAGAAAAATTATCATCAAGTAAAATAATATCGGCCGCTTCTTTAGCCACCTCAGTACCAATATTACCCATTGCCACCCCTAAATCAGCAGCCGCTAAAGATGGGGCGTCATTAATACCATCACCAGTCATCGCCACCACTTCCCCGCGACGCCTGAATAATTCAATAATTCTTAACTTATGACTAGGGGTAACTCTAGCAAAGACACTGGTTTTTGCAAAACGTTTTATTAAATCTTCGTCCGAAAGATTCTCTAAATCAGCCCCTGTTATGGCTAAACTTTTTTCACTGGCAATGCCAGCGTCTCTAGCAATTGCTAAAGCTGTCGCTGGATGATCACCAGTAATCATTACTACCCTCATGCCTGCCTTAGCGAATTGTTTTACGGTTTCTTTAACGCCCACTCTTAAAGCATCCTTCATACCTAAAAATCCGGCAAAGGTTAAATCCGGCAAAACATCTAAAGAAATATTTCTGTCACTGTCAGGATTAAAGGCACAAGCAATAATTCTTAAACCAGAGACCGAAAGATCAATAAACTGTTTATTTAAAAGCTCTCTATCAGCTTCAGTCATTTTTAAAACCTGACCATTTTGATAAAAATTAACACATTTATTTAAGACAGATTCTGGAGCACCAGTTACTGCCAAAAAGTTTTTCCCAGCAAAGGACCTTAAAACCGGATGATATTTAATTGAGTAATCAAAAGGTAAATCTAAAATTAATGGCGCCTCTATATCTAAATTTTTAAACCCAGCCTTACTAGCTAAAACAGTCATTGCTGCTTCGGTTGGATCTCCCGTAGTTCGCCAAATCTTTTTCTCTTCATTATAAACAGCCTGAGCATTAGCCGAGAAACCAGCAATTCTAGCAATTAAAGTTAACTTGTCACTCTGCCCTTGATTAAGCGGTTTATTATTTAAAGTAATTTCACCAACCGGATTATAACCATCACCGCTAACTTCAAAAATATCACCATCAATATAAATTTTTTCAACTACTAATTCATTTTTAGTTAAAGTTCCGGTCTTATCAACGGCCACAATTTTAGCTTGTCCTAAGGCTTCAACGGCCTGTAACTTTTTTACCAGCACTTGTTTTTTAGTCATGCGCCAAACACCAGAAGCTAAAATAAGGGTCATGACAATTGGCAGCCCCTCGGGTACAATAGCAACCGCTAGTGACACCGCGATAGTAAACATTTCCGAGATACTATGACCAAAGAAAACACCAGATAAAACAATTAAAAGACAGGCAGCAACCACAACCATAATAATCATTTTAGATAAATACTCAATTCTTTTTTTAAGAGGAATATCGGTATCAAGACCAGAAATCACTTGCGATATCTTGCCAATCTCCGTTTCCAAACCAGTGGCTACAACCACTGCTTGGGCATTGCCACGAGTAACATGAGATCCCTTAAAAACCATATTTAACTGATTCTGTGGAGCGATGTTACTGCCGGAAATAATTTCACTATTCTTATTAACTGGCAGCGATTCACCGGTGAAGCTAGATTCATCAACCTTAAACAAGTTAGCGCTGATAATTCTAGCATCAGCTGGAACTTTATCACCTTCACTTAAATAAATCACATCACCAATCACAACTTGAGTGTCAGGAATAATAATATCTTTTTCTTCTCTTAAAACCGTAGCATTAGTGGTGACAAAGTTTTTAAGAGCTTGTAAGGTGTTTTGCGCCTTCCCTTCTTGAACCGTGCCAATAATAGCGTTAAAAAACAAAACAAAGAAGATAATAAGCGCATCAACTAAATCACCCATAAATAGAATTATCAGGGCAGAAATAACTAAAACCATTATCAGTGGGTTGATAAACTGTGACAGAAAAATATGCAGTCTAGTCGGAACTGGCTGCTCTGGTAAAGAATTGGGGCCATGCTTTAACAATCTGGCTTGAGCTTCGGCTTCTGTTAAACCATTGCTGTTACTTTCTAATTCTGATAGAACCTCATCTAAAGTTAAATTGTAGTAATTATTGGCCATAATTTTAAAATTTTATTCTGTCTCAATAGAAAAAAGCCTAACTTCATCACCTAAAGAATATTCCAGTTCATTGGCAGAGATAAAGCGATTAAAAAAGACATCTCTTACCCTGGCATCAGGATACTGTGAGTCACTTAAACTAGCAACTAGGTTCAAAGAATTTGTATCTATAATATTAAGGGCGCACGTAGCTTCAAAACAACCACCTTTGTAAATAAAATAATTTCCGTTTGGTGAAAAAGAGATAAATTCATTACCAATGTAATAATCGGAAAAAATTGTTATCTTGCCACTATCTAAATAATAAATACCAAGCGCCTGATCGGGGGTAAGAATTTCTGAAGTAACCACAAAAATAATTTTTTGTTTATCTGGTGAAAGATAAAAATTAGCAAAATTGGTTTTACCGGCTAATGATTCTTTATTTTGACAGAAGTTAAGTCTCTCAGAATCAGAATTTATATTACTTTCATCACATAAAAAACTATTTTTAAAATAATTAAAAATAGCTTCGTTTGTAGTATCTAAAATTATTTCCTGATTACTTAATATCGCCCTGGCATCCGTTGAAAGAGAAAGGATGGGTTCATGAGTTTCGGTTTGAGGCTCAAAATCAGGATTATTTTTTGAATAAAAAGCAAACAGGGCCCCAAGTAGCAAGAGTATAAATAGGGCAATTATCTTACCCACCAAGTGGGTGTTTTTGATTTGTTGTGAATTATTCTGTTCCATAAATTTAAATTTAATTTTTAACAATAATTGCTTTAATTATAACAAAAACAATCCTCATTTTCTAGGATTGTTTTTGATTTACTAACTAATTATTAAGGAGTAGTAGAGTTAAAAAAGTGATTATCATGAAGGCAAACAAACCGCCACCGGTAAATAAAAGCAGTTTAAGGGCTTCTTTTTTTTGACCGTCAAGATAGAGCATAATCGGTTTTCCTAATACTAAACCGCCGGTTAAGAGTGCTGAGAAGACAAAAAGCAGCATCGCTAGTAGCGGAGAAAGAATTTTGTGATCAGTTTGACCCAGCCAGCTATTTGCCTGACTGAAAAAAATAGTCAGTAAAATGATATAGAGGAGAACCCCAAAGGAATGGACCAAACCTCTAACAAGTAACTTTGAATCTTTCATATATTTTAATTTATAGTTATAAAATAGCATATTTTGGGTAAAAGAAAAAGGAAGTCTAGTTGTAAGACTTCCCTTTTTTATTAATTTTTTATTTTGCCTTTTCGGAAAACTCGGTAATCTGGTCCTTGATTTCTTTTTTAAAATCCAAAGGATGATCATAATATTTATTTTCCAGATTATATTCCAATTGCCTAACAGCACATTCATACTGCAGCCTTCTTGATTCCTCCGGCAAATATTCATCAATAAACCGACAAATTATTGCCACCTCATTCTTCTCCACTATGGTTAATGACAAACCTAAGATGGTCTCAAAACCAACGGCCGCTACAGCAAATTCTTTTTGCAGCACTTCGGCGTGTTTTGAATTTTTAATATCAACCAGGAATTTGGGAATAAGGTGCAGATTAACATTTGTCAAAACTTTCGCAAAATACTTTTGCAGCATCAAGCGAATTGGCAAATCAATCGCTTTTACTGAGGTTTTTTCTAAAATCGCAAAAAACTTTTTAAAAGGAGCATTTTTTACAAACTCCTGATACAGCCGGTTTTGTTCCTTTAATAAAAAAAGTTTAGAAGTGCTCAGATAGAGAGCAATGCCCATAAAAACTACAGGAATTAAAGCGATGATGTAATTTTCCATTTTTACTTATTTTTTTGGTTTATAATTCTGTTTTCAATGCTGGGAAGAATGTCTAAAAATGATTCACTCTTTAAAAAAGCGGGTATCCCATTTTTATGACAATCAGAGACAAAACCCATTTCTCCGGAATAGATTATTGTCTTAGAAACCTGTTTTAAAGACATCTTCTTTAAAACATCCGACCCATGATGGCCGTGAGACAAGTTGCCATCTAAAGTGATGAGGTCATGCCTGTCATCTGTTAAACAATCAATGGCCTCTTCTAAACTCGTGGCCTTAACTACCTCAACTTCAATATCTCTTTCAGCAAAGAAATATTGAATAGAATCGGCGATTGAGTCTGACATGAAAGAATTATCTTCCACCACTAAAACAACAATTTTTTTCATTTACATAAAATTTTTAAAGTTCATTTTTAACAGTAGAATAATAGCACATTTTATTAAATATGTCAATTATTAAAAGGGATGGCTTAACCTAGATATACTGCCATTTATATTAATATTAGCTAAAATATGGTATTATTTTACACTATTTTTTCATGCTCTATCCAACAAAAAATAAGCTATTACTAGCCTATTTTTTAAGTGAGGAGAGTAAGGGACTCTATTCACACTGAGATTTGTAAAAATGCCAATGAAAATTAAATTATTATTGGTTTTCTTTATTTTTATTTTCAAACTTTATTTGTAAATCATCGAAATTATTTTTACTCCAACCTTTTTCTTCTTCATGCAACCAATATTCAAAATTTGAAGCATCAGCCCCGTCTTTTAAAACAACTGGCCTATTTGATTCTATATCTTTATTAAATAATTCTTTACGTGAGCCGTGAACGCCTGACTCAAACAAACTTTTTTCTTCTGAGCCAACTATAACTGGTGCTCCAAAATGACCACCTTCTTTATTCATTGGATTATAAAAAAATCCCTCTTTTACAAAACCAATATCTCCGTGATTACTTTTCGTTCTAGCTTTAATAGTTATCTCTCCCTTTTTATTGTTCTGTCCTGAAATATATTTTTTATATAATTCTCTTATTTCTTCAGGATTCTCCGAATTAATCAATTCAAGATCGTCTATAGAGTAACCGGAGTTTTTTGCTATCTTACTAAGCATAGATCGATCATAATAAGACTTGTCTGGTGTTGTTAGAGTTTTATTTTTAACTATAGCGCGAAGCTCTGAAATACCGGTCACTCGATAATATTTACCTTTTTCAATTGGTATTTCTTCAAAATATTCTATTTTATTTTTTATCTTATCAATAGACTCTTGTATTTGTTGCACGGAGGGTGGTAACTCTGAATCCGTTGGCAATCCGAGTTCCTGTCTAATACGAGTTATTTCTTTTATAGTATTATCGATAATTTTCTCTTTATCATTTATCTCTTTATCATTTATCTCTTGATTAACAGAAGGTTCTTCTGTTTGATTATCAAAGTCAGCCGTTTCTTCTGACGGATTTGGTTTTTCTGTATTTGATTTAATTTCAAGATTATTGTTAGTAAAATTTATGTTTTCCATATAAGCAAAAAATAGCATTTTAATTATATTTTGTAAAACTAATTTTAAAAAGTTACTGCTTTAAAACTAAACAATTTTTCCTAAAAATAGATATAAACAAGTCTTTTTAATAAAAACCATTCCTCGCTCTCTACAAGTATTCGAACCACTTTGGAACTTAATATTTAAGCTTTTATATAACAAAAAAGCAACTAATTAAAGCTGCTTTTTTGTATCTGCGGAGAGTAAGGGATTCGAAAATGAGTTTGGCAAGTTTAAAAAACTTAAAAAACCCTAATAAAATCGATTATTCTACTGTAAATATTGGTTTTTCTTGAAATTGAGCTTTGGTCTCAAGTTATCTGGTTTATCACGTTTTTATCTTCTCTCGGTCACAATTCCGTCACAATTTTGTGATGGGCAATACAGGAATGGAGGATTATAAGAATCTTTATTTTTTAGCTTCCCTTTGAGCCTTAAGTTCTATCACTTTATCCCTAAGTCCACCAGTTTTTGTAATAACATTCTCATTAGCCTCATTGTTTATATAAGCACGAACTCGTTCCCATAACTGATCAGATGAATAAAATTCTGACGATCCTTGAATACCTCCTAGGCCTTCAATTACTTTATATAATTCCGGCAAAGAGTTAGTATTTTTTATTAGATCATTTATATCTTTATCTTGTTTTTCAGTCTTTGGTTGATTTTTCATTATTTCTTCTTTTAGACTATTGAGGCTAAAAGTTCCTGTCATCCCTGCAGCAAAACAAGCCTCTCTGTCTATGCCAAGTATTTGAGAGTTCTCTCCAAATGCTTCCAATCTAACAACGCATCTTTCTTTGTCTATATCTACAACCTTATACGTAGCTGGTCTGTTATAAACTAATTCAAGAGTTACAACGGTTTCTTCATTTATTCCAGTTGTATTAAGAAAATCAGAAAACTCCTGTTTTATATTTTCTCCCTCAATAATTTTTTCATTAACTAGATTTGTATTAAATTCGTTTTTCAAATTTTCCACATCTTCAGCAGAAATTTCCCCAGACGCAATCATTTCATCCAGTTTTTTTCTTTCATCTTCTCCTTTGTATTCTAAATCTAAACCTTCCACTCCGTCCCAGTTATTAAAAATTTCTGGATTTTTCTGTAATAATTCACTTTTTTCAATCAATTGCCGTGCTAAATCAAGATGATTTGTTTTTGATTCTTGATTTTTTTTAGATTGTGGAGTTTCAAAATTCATAAATTTTTAATTAAATAATAATCTTACTTTAAAAACAATTACATAATAACATTAAAATTACATTTTGTCAATAAAAACACTAGACTGGCGATAATTCACTATAAACATCAGGAGCCTCTTTCTTTACTAAACTATTCCAACGTTTTACAAGTTCTAATTCCTCTTTATTATTATCCTTAGAAAGACGAAAATCATTAAAAACTATTTCTGGATATTTACTAAGAAGTTCTCTTTCATCTTCCATACTTAAACATGTGCCTTCTAAAAAAGCCTTAATTGCTGATTTAGGGTAACCCATTAGAGCACCGTATTTGTAGTGATCTTTTGATGGATCTGCCTCGGCTAACTCATTTAAAGTGTCTTGATTTTGAGATATTAAAAATTCAGCCATATACCGTTGTCCCCTTTTTTCTTGATTAACTTTTTTATACTTCAAATCTAAACTTTTTATTTTTTCTTCATCTTCATCTATTTCATTCTCACTGTCTGCAAAAAGAGACAAATCAATTCCTGGTTTTTCTCCTAACAACATCAAAATAAGTTCGGCTTTTTGTTGTGAGCCAGTTTTCAGACTTTCTATTTTTATAATTTTTTCTTTATTTTTATTTTCCTCTAAATTTTCTGGGGTTTTTACTTCCGCACCATTTAGATAAAAATTATTCTCTTTAAACATATATAAATAGTATAACAAACTAATAAAAAATAGTCACAATAGCGTCACAATTTCACATTTCTAGGAGCATTTATTCCGTATTATATAACAAAAATAGGCTAATTTTAGCCTATTTTTTAAGTGCGGAGAGTAAGGGATTCGAAAATGAGTTTGGCAAGTTTAAAAAACTTCAAAAACCCTAATAAAATCGATTATTCTACTGTAAATATTGGTTTTTAGTAAAAATGAGCTTTGGTCTCAAGTTATCTGGTTTATCACGTTTTTATACCCTCTCGGTCACAATTCCGTCACAATTTTGTGATGGAGCAATATAGGAAGGAGGAGTATAAAAATATTTCATTATTTAATATTAACTTAACTTTTTTTCTTCAAAAACCGCTACCCCCTCACCTTCTTCTTCACCTTCTTCTTCTTCACCTTCTTCTTCCTCAGTTTCTTCTTCCTCAGTTTCTTCTTCGCCCTCTTCTTTACCTTCTTCTGCATTAGTTTTAATCATTGAAGCACCAATAAGAGCTGAGAGTCTTTCAATTGATGTGGCAATACGATCTAAAGATTCTGTATTTTTATTAATTTTAAAATACCAAAGAGTTATTTCTCGTATAATAAGAAAAAGAGCGATTGAAAAAATAAGCCATATAATAAAACCAAAAAATCCCATTTTTATTAACGATAAAATAAAGTCAGGCGCAATGTTGTTCATAATTTTATAAAATTATTTAATAATAATTGACATTAATTGACATTAATTAAATTATATACCAAAATATATAGTTATACTAGTTATTGTAAATATTTATGACAAATGAATTAGAAAGAGCAAAACAATTAAAGAAAACTCTTGAAAATCTTATGATTGACTTTAAAGAGGCTCATTCCAAAGCTAATCTGTCTCTTAAATTTAAAATACATAAAAGAAAGCTTATTTGGTTTTATGATTTATCTGGTCTTTTTGTAATTATTAAAAAATACATAACGGCTATTGGATCTGAAAAAATATTAGCTAGTTATATAACTGATTTAAAGAAAAAAGATAAGCCAGATGAATATTTTAATCTTTTACACGAAAAGAATTTTAAAACTATAAAGAATTCAAAAACAGAGTCTTATGACTGGTTTTATTATTCCCTTTTTAAAGAACAAATAAGAATAGCCGGTATATTATCGCCAGTATTTATAAAATCTTTACATACTAAGAACTTAGAACCAATAAAAAAGATTATAAATGACAACAAGCCAGACGAAGCGGAAATAAAAGAAATTGATGATAAAGAATTTAAAAAATTAAAAACAGAGGAAGTCTTTAAACCTGCTATTTATAAAAGATTTCTAAATGAATTTCATAAAAATATTATAAACTGGCTAGACTCATATATTACAATAAAGGAATTAGCTGATGATGGATTATTAAAAGAACCTCGTGCTAATAGATGGGAAGATGTAGAAATTAAATTCTACGATAAATATAATATCAATCTTATTATCAATGGAGACGAAGAAAAGTCTGATTATGAAAAACTTGGTTTTGCTGATAAAAGACAAGATTCTAAAAATAAGGCTAGTTACAAAAAAAGTTGGTCACTTCTTATAATATTTTCTATTCAGAACGGCGTAATTGATGAAAATAAATTTGCTAAAACAAAAAAAGAAAAAGAACTTTTAAAAAAAGACAGACTGTTTTTAAACAAGAAATTAAAAGAATATTTTGGTTTAGAAGATGACCCAATAATTCCTGAGCCTGAATCAAAATATAGAATAAAAATAAAATTAATACCATCTCCAGATTTTAGAGAATCTTGGCAAGATAAAAACATATTTGATAATACACCAAAGAATTATTTAGGAGATTATTAAAGAAATTTCGCGGATATTTCCTGCAACTTTAATCCCCTTAACTTATCTAAAGTTAGGGGATTTTTTTGTTATTTGGGAAATTTCCTCCATATAGGGTAGGAGACAAACAAAAAGGTCGATCTCCTTTATAAAAAATTTAAGTTTAATTTTATGTTCACACTAAGTGGAATATTAAAAAAAGATGAAATAAAACAATTCAAGACCAAAGACGGCTCTACTCTTAAAAGAAGAGTTGTCTATCTTGAAACTAAAAACAGCATCTTTCCAATCGCTGTTAATATCAATGATCTTGATTTAGAGATTGGTAAAATTGGCGACTCTGTAAGTCTAGATATTATGGTCTACGCTTATCAGATAAAAGATGGACAGGCAAAAAGAGCTCTCGTAAAATACTACGTTCCGATAGACTAGTATTTGCTTGTTAACAGCCGTTTCCGAAACTGGCTTTGCCAGACGGAACGGCTGTTAGCTGAGCTCCTTGTTCCCTTTGCTCCCCTGCCTTACTTGCCTGCTCCCGCTAATTTTTGAAGGTGCTTTAGCACCTAGCGGAGCACCAAAAATTAGCTGTTCCCGCCCCCGAGCTCCCTTTATTAACTTGATTATAACCACACATCTAACGAAAATTTATGTCCTATGCTTATGACCGTAAAGTCATAATATCTGGCAAACAAGTTGAAGTATATAAATACAGAAGAGATATCTGGAAGGAATTTAAGAAAAAAGAAGATATAGGAAAAGATACTAAACAGTTAGATATCTTTGAACAAATAGCTAATAAAAAAATAAGAGCCCAGTCTTCTATTAACCGGACTAGAACTCAAATTAGAAGATTAGTTAATTCTAATCCAGAACTTAATAAATTTCTCACTTTAACCTTTGCTGATAATATTATTGACTTAAAACAAACAAACTATATTTTTAATCAGTTTATTAAACGATTAACTTACAGATATCCTGACTTTAAATATGTGGCTGTTTTTGAATTCCAAAAACGTGGAGCTGTCCACTATCACCTTCTATGCGAATTACCTTTCATAAATAGTAAGAGTATGGAGTTAATCTGGAAACAGGGTTTTATAAAACTTAAAAAAACTAATAATGTCAGCAACATTGGTGCTTATATGTCTAAATACCTAGGCAAAGAAATTGACGCCAGAACTTTTGGCAAGAAAAAGTTTTTTAAATCTCAAAATCTAAATAAACCAATTGAATTATTTGGGTATCGAGCCGATCAGTTTATTGAAAGATTTTTAGCTGATTTAGTCCCTGTTTATGAAAAAACCTTTAACTCCGAGTGGACTGGAGATATAAACTACAAAGCTTATACTCTAGAATCTAGCCCATTTAATCGTCAACCTAAAATAGACAAACCAAATTTACTTATGTTAGAGTAATACTTGACCGGCACAGTTCATTCTGTGTTTCCTGTATTGCTCCTTAAAAATTAAGATGGTAATTGATTTAAACACAATTGAATTTCTGAATCCGAACGAATTAGCTACTTTTCTAAACGTATCTAAAGTTTTTGTTTATCGCTTAATTTATAAGAGACTAATTCCCTTTTATAAAATAGGTAGAAATATAAGAATCCGAAGAGACGATATTTTAGTTTACTTAGAAAATAGCCGGATTAGATCAATTACCTAACCACATAATTTTATGAGCACTAGAAAACGAGGTGTTCGGTGGTGGGTTGATATTAGTTATAATGGTCAGAGATATCGAGTTCCCAGTCCAGACAACAGTTTAGCCGGATCTAAGGCTTACGAGGCTGTATTACGTCAAAAACTGGCTAAGGGCGAGAGTTTAGCCCCTGAACCGATTAATCAAACCTATACTTTTAAAGAATTCTCTGCCAAATGGTTTGAGATTTATGTAAAGAATAACAATAAGCCCTCCGAGATCATCCGAAAAGACAGCATCCTAAAAGTTCACTTACTGCCCTATTTTGGAAAATATCAATTAACTGATATTAAAAGTTTTGGTATTGAAGAATTTAAGACTCTGAAAATTAATAAAGGTTATAACCCAAAAAGTATTAACAATTATTTAGGCGTATTAGCTAAGTGCCTAAAGACTGCTATGGAGTGGGAAATAATAAATTCTGTTCCTAGAATTAAACCTTTAAAAGTTCAGCCTCAAAAATTCGATTATCTAACAGAAGCAGAAGCCGAACAACTACTTAATACCGCTACCGGCGTTTATCACAGTTTAATCAAAATTGCTCTTTATACTGGTTTAAGATTTAGTGAGTTAGTGGCTCTATCTTGGGATGATGTAAATCTAAAAGATAAAGTATTAACTGTCACTCATTCTTTCTCCGGTGGCGTGCTTGGTAGCACTAAGAGTAATAAGATTAGATACATTCCCTTAATTGACGAGCTATGCGAGTTATTTAGAACGCTACCAGTTGAAGATCAAAGATTTATTTTTGTTAACCAAAACGGCACGCACTATTTAGCCGAAGCTTGCCGGCGTAATCTTCACTGGATTTGCGATAAAACAAACTTAAGACATATTGGTTGGCATACTCTCCGTCACACTTTTGCTTCTCGCTTAGCCGGAAACAATGTTTCTGTAATGGCTATTAAAGATTTACTAGGACACTCTGAAATAAGGACAACAATGCGTTATGCTCATCTTGGACCAATGGTTTTAAGAGATGCAGTTTTAACTCTTGATAAAAATTCCCGTCACAATCCCGTCACAACCAGCAATTTCAGAGAAAATTTAGAGGTCAATTTTCTAGCTCAAAAAATCAATTTTACCCCCATAAATACAAAAGAAACGAGTTTTTAACTCGTCTCTTAAAAAGTGCGGAGAGTAAGGGATTCGAACCCTTGAAACCGGTTAGGGTTTACTCGCTTTCCAAGCGAGCGCACTCGACCACTATGCGAACTCTCCTCAAGAGGCCTAAGGCCTCACTTATTGTATTTTTCTGGCAACGAGATCCTTCAAACCCTCAACTTGTTGTCCTAAGTCATCGGTATAATCATCATATGGTCTAGCGCCAACAATTAACTCATCATTAATAAATATTGTTGGGGCGCCATAGACAGAAAATTTCTGAGCATCTTGGGCAACCTGTAATATTATTCCCTGTTTTTGCGCATCGGTCAAGCATTTAGAAAACTTGGGAACATCTAAACCTAATTGCTGAGCTAGCTCGGTTATTTTATCTGAATTTAGATTATCCTCTTTAGTAGCATTAAAAATTTCTGCTCTCATTTCCTCCCATTTATCTTGTTCTAAAGCACATTCAACCGCCATCGCCGACTCTAAGGATAGTGATTTTTCTCTACTGGCAAAAGGCCTAAAAGCAAAAACAACCTTCTTATCAAAATCTTGAGTTAGCTTATCTAAATTAGCGGCGTTATCAGCGGAAAAAATATTAGAATAATCTTCATAAACGATGATTTTTACCGGTGCTTTTACCGAACCACTAACCTTTTCCCCTGCTGATAACTCTGGTAAAGAAGAGGGGGCGAAACTTTCTGCTTTAGCCAAAGAGCCTAAATCTGAACTAGCCTTTTCTGGGTTGTTGTGCCAAGAAAGTTTTAATACTAATAAGATAATAGCTACAACAAACAAAACAGCTACTACCAACCAAAGAGATGATTTTTTCATATTTTTAAATAAAATTATTTTTTGCTATTTTAATTTTTTCCTCCCACAACAAAGCGGCTCTAAAAAGTTTTTCTTCTGCCCCCTTACAAGCAATTAACTGCCCCGCTACTGGTAAATTTTTACCATCAACTTCTACCAAACCGCTAGGAATAGAGATGGCCGGTAGTCCGGCTAAACTAGCACCAGTAACATAAATATCTTCTAAGTACATTGAAAGGGGGTCATTATTTTTCTCACCAATCTTAAAGGCTGGATGCGGTGCGGTTGGTGTTAGGATTAAATCAAAATCTTTAAAAACTTTTTCAAAATCTTCTCTAATTAAATTTCTAACCGCCTGCGCTTTTTTATAGTAGGCATCAAAATAACCAGCTGATAAAGCGAAGGTGCCAAGCATGATTCTCCTTTTAGCCTCTGCCCCAAAACCAAGACCACGACTTTTTTTATAAAATTCTTGCAAATCCTTAGCTTCTTGAGACTTGAGTCCCCAAGCAATACCATCAAAACGAGCTAAGTTGGAACTGATTTCTGATGGTGTCAGGATATAATATACTGGAACACCGTATTCTGTATGTGGCAAACTACATTCTTTAAAAATTGCCCCCGCTTTCTCAAATTCTGTCTTGACGTTTTCTAGCGCCGCTCTAATTTCCTGATTTAAACCTTTGGCAAAATATTCTTTTGGTAAAGCAATCTTCAAACCTTTTAAATCTCCACTGTCTAATATAAAACTTCTCTCTCCGGGATAAGTAGTAGCATCATACTGATCCTCACCAGCAATAACCTGATATACTAAAGCGGCATCAGCAATATTTTTTGTTAATGGGCCGATAACATCAGTTGATGAAGTCATGGATAAGAGTCCGTGGCGAGACACCGCCCCATAGGCTGATTTATAACCAACCACCCCACAGAAAGCTGCCGGACATCTCACCGAACCGCCGGTATCTGACCCTAAAGCAAACAAACACATATCAGCGGCCACAGCGGCAGCGCTGCCCCCTGATGAACCGCCAGGAACACGATCTAAATCACAAGGATTTTTAGTCACACCATAAGCAGAATTTTCGGTAGAAGCACCATGAGCAAATTCATCTAAATTCGTTTTACCAAGTAAGATTGCCCCAGCTTCTTTTAACTTTTTAATAACAGTAGCATCATAAGGAGCAATATAGTTTTCTAAAATTTTAGAAGCCGCTGTAGTTCTTACCCCTTTAGTCATGATGTTATCCTTACATAAATAAGGAATACCCAGCAACGGACCACGCTCACCATTTTTTAAACGACGGTCGGCTTCAATTGCGTCTTTTCTGGCACTTTCAGAACACAAAGTTAAAACTACATTTAACCTATCATTAGTAGCAGCAATTTGATTTAAACAAGCCTCTGTTAAAGACAGGGCGCTAATTTCCCCATTATCTAATTTTTCTCTAGCTTCTTGTATAGTTAAACGATTAAGTTCCATAAATTTTAATTAAGCACTCTTTTTACTCTTATTTTTCTGCTTTCGGTATCCCCCTGAGATAGAGCCATTTCTATTTCTGCTTGATCCCAGAAATGAACTTCATCCTCACGCCAAACATTTACCAGCTCTGTTTTATTAAGTGAACTTACCTTATCAGTTTTTACCTTAGCTAATTTATCAACATAATCTAAAATCGCTGACAGTTGCTCTCGGTAGAGATCCTCTTCCTCAGCTGTTAGCTCCAGACGAGCTAAATTAGCAATATGTTTAATCTGTTCTTTAGTTAACATAATTTTATTTTAAACCGGGCATTTTCTCGCCGCCAAGATATGAAAGCATTGCCCCGCCAGCGGTAGAGACAAAATCAACATAGACTTCCATTTTAGTTTGTTTTAAAGCCTCAACTGTTTCGCCACCACCAACTAAACCATAGGCTTTGCCGGTTGAACGAGCAGCAACCGCGGTAGCAATTGCTAAAGTGCCGTACTTATAAGAATTTTCTTCAAACTTACCTAGCGGCCCATTCCAAACAATCGTTTGTGCCTGACGGATATATTCTGAAAATAAAGCGATGGTCTCTGGACCAATATCTAAGATAGCATCAGTTTTTAGAACATGATCAACATTTTTTATTTTCGCCTGACCATTTTTTTCTTTAACAACCACATCCGTTGGTAAAATTATTTTTTTAGCTAACTTTCCTCTTTGAAAAAAACCTTTGAGTTCTGCTTTTATTTCCTCATCAACCAAAGACTGGCCGATTTCTAATTTTAAGTATTTAAAGAAATTATTAGCTAGTCCGCCGCCAAGCAAAATCTGATCCGCCAAACTATAAAGTTTTTTTATGATTGGCGCTTTAGTACTTATCTTAGCACCGCCCATAATCACTATTAAAGGTTTAACTGGTTTTAGAATTTTATCTAAAGCTTTTACTTCTTCAACTAATTGCAAACCATAATATACTGGCAGCGCTTTCCTAATGGCACTTACCGAAGCTTGGGCACGGTGACAAACGGAAAATGCTTCATTGACATATAGATCAGCATTAGCAGCTAGACGTTTAGCAAATTTTAAATCATTTTTAAGTTCTCCCTCGTGGAAACGTAAGTTTTCTAAAAAGACGACATCACCGCTTTCCATCTTAGCAATCTCCGCATCAGCTTTGTAACCAAAAGTTTCCGGAACAAAGCGAACTGATTTTTTAATTAACTGACCAAGTCTTTTGGCTACTGGTTTCAGTGATAAAGCCGGTACTACTTGCCCCTTAGGATCACCAAGATGAGCAATTAAAATAACTTTAGCCTCACTTTTAATAAGAAAATTGATAGTTGGCAGCGCTGCTTTAATGCGGTAATCATCTTTAATCTTGACACCATCAAGCGGCACATTAAAATCAACCCTTACTAAAACTTTTTTATTTTTTAAGCCTTTAGCTTTCTCAATAGAATTTAATTTCATAAAAATTAAAATTATTTAGCTTCTTCTAAAGTAACTTCTAAATCTTGTAAAACACCATCACGGTCATAAGTTAAAATAATCTTGTCACCAGCCAAATATGATGATAGCACTTCTGCTAAATCATTATTTCTATCCAGCTCTTGATTATTAATTCTGGTAATCACATCCCCTTCTTTTAGACCGGCCTTAGCGGCTGCCCCGCCAACAATAATAGCTGGTTGATTCTTGTCATCAGTTTTAAGCCAAGCGCCTTTTTCAATCTTTAAATTAGGGGCTTTAATAGAAGATAAGTCTAAATAATTAACGCCCAGTGAAGGAAAACTCGCTTTTTGTTTGGCGATAAAGGCCTTCCAAGCCGGAGTAAAAACATAATTTGGTCTCACCTCATTATTACTATCCACCCAACCGATGAAATCACCGCCTAAATTAAAAACTAAAGCATTAGCAAAATCATCGCTAATAGAGTTAGCTATTGATAAAGAAATATCCGGCCTGTCAGAGTCCAAAATAATACCTGGTCTTTTTTTAGAAATAATTGAACTAAGCAAAGTCCGGCCATCTGAAGACATTAAAATAACGGAAACACCTGGTTTTAAATTAGCAGCCTGAGCAATTTGTCTAACTGGTAAATTAGAGGCCCCTTTTAGGTGGACTAAGAAAATATTACCATCACCAGTCACTTTCACAACAAAAGCCTTATCAATCTCATAGATTTTTTTGTCATAAGAAATTATGGAGTAGTTTTTAATAATATTTTGATCACTGGTTTCCTTAAGACCATTAAGCAGTGCCCAGCCATCACTTGAAAGAATCAAACCAAAAGCATCGGCTTCTGCCAAAACATAATAATCATTGCTGCTCTTTTTAAAAGCGGAGACTAAAACTGGCTGTAAAGAAGAGGCTGTCTCTTCTATTTTCACATCCTGATTAACAACAACCTTTTTTGCATCTCTAATCACTAAACTGGCCTTATCATAAATAGAATTAGCTAAATCTACTTCTTGAGATTTAATAATTGACGAAATGTTTTCATCTAAGTAGGCGGTAGTGGTAATAGAAGCTAAGGATCCGGCGATGATACCAAAAAACAGAGCGATTAAAGTAACAATAAAAGAATTGGTTGGTTTTTTCATATTAATTTATCCAGCGAGCGGTAAGCAGCATAATTGCTAAACCAGCACTACTTATTAAAAGATATAATTTAATTTTTTTACTTGTTAAGGATTTCTGCAAATAGAGCCTGGTTAGATTAATTAAAAGGTAATACAAAATACCCACCGACATCGCTGAAACACTATAGGTTAGTGGCAAGAGAGTAAAGACTAGAGCTACTTCCGTAATTACCAAAGTCATAATGACCGAAAATTGCCAGACAGTTTTTGGATTAGCATCAGCCACATCCAAATTAAGATAAGATAAAGCTAAAACCACCGCTGCAAAAATCATCATCATTGGCCAAACAGTTAAATTAAGAAAAGACTGTAAACCATATAAACTAGCCGCCGCGAAAAATACCACCAAAAAACCGCCATAAGACTTAATAACATTAAAATCTTCTTCCCTATATAAATCAGGGCGGCTCCAAAAATAATAAAGATTCTTAAAGTAACTAAACAAAAAGATAAACAATGCTACAAATAAAGCTTGAACAAGTAGACCGCTACTTTGTAGCGAAGTAAAGACACTGATCGCTATCAAAAAAGTTAGCGGCAAAATCGCAAGAGTCCACCAAGCTACTTCCCTCTCCGGTTTTTTTAATATAAAGGCTAAGACTATGGTAAGAGCTGTAGAAATAATTAGTGAAATATAAAATAATTCCGGATTAAAAAAGTAAGCCTGGGCTAACAGCCAAACTAGAAAAGGGTAAATAATAACAGCAAAACGCGATATTCTCATAATTAGTTTATTGATTATCTTCTGATTCATTAGAGGAGTCCTCTTCTGTCATAACAGGACTGCTTGAAGTACTAGTTTCAATAGAAGAAGTTGATGTTGAAACCTCTACTACTGGCTTCGGTGTTGGGGTAACTGGCTTAACCTCAAAATCCTTTTCTAAATTAGGCAGCAGATCAATAACTTTAATTGATTCTAAGTCATTTTTACTGTCCAAATCATTAATCTTTAAATATTTATTAGAAAAAGTAAATAAGGCGTTATCTATATATAAGCTGCGTTTTACAGAATTGTCAAAATAATTAACCCCACCCCAATAATCCTTATTAGTATAATTTCCACTATCACTATGGTCAATGCGACCTCTTAAATTAATTTTATTGTCATTTAAACTAAAAACAAGGGCGCCACTAAATTCTAGGTTTTCGCCATAATTACCATTCCTTAACACTACCGGTAAAGACAAAAGATTCTTTGATTTTGAAGCTAAAAAGGCCTTATGATCATAAAGAGCAATAGAATCACTAAAGCGATCACCGGTGATGAAAGTATCTAGCTCCTTAGGGGCGTTAGGATTTTCAACATCAAACAAAGATATTTTAAGGCCCTTGTTAACACTAGCGCCAGATGAATTAAGCTCAGTATCACGTCCAAAACCAATTAAAATATTTTCACTATAAGGATGTAAATAGTTTGAATAGCCAGGAATCTTTAATTCACCTAAAACTTTCGGATTCTTAGGATTAGTTAAATCAATCGCAAAGAGTGGATCAACTTGCTTATAGGTTACCAGGTAAGCACGATTGCCCATAAATCTGACCGAATAAATTCTCTCCCCTGGTGCTAAATTTTCTAAAACACCAACCGTTTCCATGTTGTCATTAAGCACAAAAACATTACTATATGACTCCTGTGACTTTTCGTCTAGATAGTCAGACCAAGAACGGCTGCGAGTAGTGGCAATTCTGAAATAACCATCCTTTTCATCCATCGCAAATTGATTTAAGACATATCCAGAAACCGAACCACTATTTTTGTATTCTAACTTAGAACCATTAAATGAAATTTTATGAATAGCAGTTTTCTCCATGTCTTTTAGTTTCTCGGATAAGGTTTTTTTCAGGGCCTCCTCAATTTCTTTGTTGATGGTATTTTGTTCGGTAGAATTTAAATTGCTTAGATAATTTTGAATCAGGGAATAAATTTTTTCCTTCTTTTCTCTATCAGATAAAATAAAAGTATCGGCTGCTTCAATTTTAGTAATTTTTTCCTGGCTGCTAGAGCTTAATTTTGATTTAATCAAATCTATTATTAAATCTCTTTTGATTTCATATTCGTTTAAGTACTCCGTATAGGTAATATAAATATTATTTGGCGAAACATACATGTTTTGATTGCCAGACAATAAATAAACATCCCCAGATAAAGACTCACTTACATTTTTAATATTTAAAGCCATCACTGAAGTAAAGTTAAAGCTGTCGTAAGGAATATCAAAATAGAAAACATCGGGCGTGTAGCATTTAGCCGATAGGCTGCATTTTTCTGGCAATAATTGCCCGCTATCAAAAACTCTTGGCAACACTGGCTCACCAGCTACATAGCTCTGATAATTGGTAGTTACAAAATAAAGATAGTCACCCACTAAACGAGAGTTACTGTAATTACCTTCCAAATTTAAATCTTTAATTTGCTTCGGATTTTTAGGATCACTGATGTCAAATATTTTTAAATAGATATAAGAACTACGACGTTTAAAGCTTTGATAAGTTTTATCATTGTAAATATTAGTATCCTGACCAAAAACAACCAAGCGATCGCCACTAATATAAAATTCTTGGGGACGAGATTTAAAAGTAATCTTAGTAATAACGGAAGCTAATTCAAAAGGTTTAGCAGAGATTATATAAAGATCATTATAATCTAATAAATAAACATAATTACCATCGGTTTTGATAATATCTGCTTCATCAACACCAGCTACTTGAACGTTGGTGGTAGAATAATCCGAACCAGGAGTAGATGCTGTTGGGGCGGCCGCGGTATCAGCCATTACTTTATTAGCCGAATCAACTGCCAGCTCTGGAGTACCAAGACCTAGTGTTTGTATGGCCCTTCCCATTAAAGAACCACCTTCTCCGGAGCTGTTTTTAACTAAAAAAGCTTGTAAATCTTCAAGGTCTTTAAATTTCTTTATATCGCCTGATTTTTGCTCTTCCACCTCACTCTTATCATCTTCTGAAATAGTTTGATTATTATCTACTGGAGTTTGAGTAACTGGCTTCTTTTTTTGCCAAGGGAAAGAACAAGCTGATAAAAAAGCCACAGATAAAATTAAAAAGGCTAAAATTAAATAATTTTTATGGCGCATAAAAATAGAGATCACATAAAATTAACGCTATTATTATAGCATTAAACCACGCTTCTCACAATTATTTTTATTTAATAGACAACTACCGGCGTCCCCACGATTACTCGGTCAAACAAATAAGGGGCAGCTTGGGTTCCCAGACGAATACAGCCATGGGAAACGGCCTTGCCTAAATGATTCTCACCTTCACGATAACCACCGGGCCAAATTGGCAACTCATGAATTCCTATTGGGCCATTAATAGCCATCCAATAAGGCATCCATAAACCATAAGTTCTTGACCAAGCCTTAGGAATTTTATTTTTAATAGAAAATGTTCCTTTAGGGGTGGGCATACTAATTTTACCAGTAGAAACAATAAATTCTTTCCATTTAACGCCAGAAACAAAATAATACATTTTTTGTTTTTTTAAGTCTATTTCTATCTTTTGGGGTAACTTAATTTTAGAATCAGAGAGAGGGTCGTAACCCCAATCTACTTCTAGGCCATCTAAAAAACCATCACCATCAGTATCAGGATTATTTGGGTCAGTTTTAAAAATTAATTCCAAGTCATCACTTAGACCATCATTATCCGTATCAACACTTTCCGCCTTTGTTAAAACAGGAAGAACGATTAAGAATAAAATTAAAAGAATTAAAACTTTTTTCTTCATAGTTTAACGTTTACTAAATTCGCAGCCACAGAACTTTTGGCGATAAACACCAAGTTCTTTAGCTAAATCTTGCGACTTACGGTATAAGCCCTCGGAACTAAAATCTTCATTTAAAAAATTAACTTGATGTTTTACGGCCAGTTGTTTAGAAATTCTTAATAATGCCTCCCTATCCTTATAGGGGGAAACTAATAGACTAGTAGAAAAATAATTAAAGTTTTTTTCTTTGGCTAGTAAAGCGGTTTTTTCTAAACGGTCCTCATAGCAAATTAAGCAACGAGTTCCCTTTTCTGGGTCAGTTTCGTGGCCCTTTACTCTACTTAACCAATTAGAATGCTGATACGGTTCAATGATTAAATCTAGCTGGTAAATATCAGCTATAAAACGTACCCATTTTAAACGAGCGTCATATTCCTCTTCTGAAGACAAATTAGAATTATAAAAATAAATTGTTACTTTAAAATCTTTGCTTAAAATTTCCTTGATTATATAAGCACTACAAGGAGCACAACAGACATGGAGTAAAAGGGTTGGTTTATTTTTTTTCTTATTAACAACAAGTGACAAAAAGATAACCAGTAAAAACATTAGCACCACAATGCCCCCTAAAAAAATAATCTTCCCTTGGCTCTGCAAGAATAAACCGGAAACCCCAAAAACAGCCGCTAAAAAATAAAAGACAAAGACTGTTTGTTTTTGGCTTAGACCAGAATCAAGTAAGCGATGATGCAGGTGTTTTTTGTCAGCTGCTTTAAAAGGGTTTTTTCCTGCCAGTAGACGACGAATAATTGTCCAGGCGACATCTAAGATTGGCACCCCCATCACAAGTAGAGCAATAGCGATTTTGCCGCCAGAGATAATCGCTAACACCCCCAGGGTATAACCCAAAAATAAAGCCCCGCCCTCTCCCAAGAAAATAGAAGCCGGATTAAAATTAAAAATCAAAAAACCTAAAATTGCTCCGGCCAAAACCAAAGAAGCAAAAGCAATATCTGGTTGATAATATTTTGTGGTTAGAGTAAATAAGAAAATCACTAAAGCACCAATAGAGGAAACGCCGCCGACTAAACCATCAACCCCATCAAGCAGTTTAGTGGTATACATCATCCCCAGCAACCACAAAGAAATAAAAAGTGGCGAAAACCAACTGATTGCCGATAAATTAAAAGTACCACCGGCCGGATTAGAAAGTTTGGCTATTTCCACTCCACCCAACAAAACAGAAATGACTGCTAGAATGGGAAAAATAATTTGGATTTTTGGACTTAAATTATATTTATCATCAAAAATACCGCCGACAATCAAAAAAAGACCGCCGATCAAGAAGCCAAGCCAGTGAGATAGTCTTAAATCACCTTGCAAAATCTGATCAGAAAATAAAAAGATGACGGCAAAAAAGGCAATAAAAATCGCAACTCCACCTAAGAGTGGGATTGTTTTAGAATGAATTTTCCTTACAAAATCAGGCTGATCTACAATCTGATATTTAAGCGCTATCTTTTTTAAGACTGGGATAAGAGCGATTGTTAAAAACAAAGATAGCAAAAATGCTGCCAAAAAAACCATAACTTTTTAAAAATAAATTTATAACTCCCGACCCTTTTCTACACCTATACTACCATCAGAATTTATTAAAACCGTATCTCTCCTCTTTAATTTATTAGCTAAAAGTAAATTAGCAATTTCATCTTCCACTCTTTCTTGTAAAAGTCTTCGTAGCGGTCTAGCGCCAAACTTTGGGTCATAACCAGCCCGAGCTAAAATCGCGACCCCTTCTTTATCAGCTTTTAAACTAATACCTTTACTCTCCAAACTTTTCTTGATTTTTTTCAGCATTAAAGTAGCAATTGCCATAAGGTTTTCTTCCGTTAATGGTTTAAAGACCACGATGCCGTCAAAACGATTGATAAGCTCCGGCCGCATGTACTTGTTTAACTGATTATCAATTAGTTCCTGTTTAATAATATTAATATCTAAATTCTGCTTAATACCATCCTGAATTAAAATAGAGCCGATATTAGAAGTCGCAATAATAATTGATTGAGAAAAATTAATCGTTCTCCCCTGCCCATCGGTTAAACGGCCATCATCAAGCAATTGTAAAAATAGATTTAAGATATCCGGATTAGCCTTTTCAATTTCATCAAGCAAAATCAAAGCGAATGGTTTTTTACGCACTGCTTCAGTTAAATACCCAAGAGTACCATCGACACCACCAATCATTTTTGTCACACTATTTGCTTCTTGGTATTCACTCATATCCAAACGGATCATATAATCCTCTGAACCAAAGTAAATTTCCGAAACGCTTTTTGCCAGTTCCGTTTTACCAACACCAGTTGGCCCTAAAAATAAAAAACTAGCAATCGGCCTGGAACTATCTTTAAGATCAGCCCTAGCTCGGCGCAGTGAAGCGGAAACAACCTTAACTGCCTCCTCCTGTCCAATCATGCGGGCATGAATACTAGCTTCTAAGTTGATTAATTTTTGTCTTTCGTTTTCTGAAACTTTGCTGGCGGGGATACCGGTTAAATCTTCAATAGCTGATGCTACCACTTCACCGTCACAAATCACTTTATCAGGATTATTGCGAGCCTCCTTATTAGAAATAGCGGCCGCTTTTTGTAATAAATTTATTGCCTTAAGAGGATTACTGCTCTCCCTTAGATACTTGTTGGATAAGGTGACGGTTTTTTCTAAAGCGTCATAGGTTAAATAAATACCGTATTGCGCTTCAAAAGAGCCAGCTTTACTTTCAAGAATCTGAATAGTTTGATTAAAGTTAGGTTCAGCTACGCCAATCGCTGTCATTGCTTCACCCAGAGACTTGCCCTCAATAAAACGAGAATAATTTTCGGTAGTAGTGGTGGAAATACAAAATAGAGCCTGTTTGTTAAGAGCACTTGATAATACTTCAGATAGTTCTAAGCTTTCTTCACTACCGGAAGTAATACCCATGAGATTTTCAATATTAGGAATATAGAGCACAATATTTTCAGCACGATTAACTTCATTGATACAAATAAGCAGACGTTCCTGAGCTTCAGCCGGCGAAACACCAGAAACCAAGGCCGCCACATCAAGCTCCACTAAACGCTTGTCTTGCAAAAATTTTGGCACACTTTCTTTAACCATCATTTGTGCCAGTCCCTCAACAATAGTTCTTTTACCAACACCCGTAGGACCAATTAATAAAACACCAGATTGCCCTCCGGAGTAGGCATCAAAAATGGCGGTAAATTCTTTAACTCTATCAATACATAAATCCAATCTTCCAGCCCGAGCTAACATTGTTAGATCACTAGAAAAATGATCAAGGGTTGGAGTGGCCACCGCCGTATAAGCCCTATTCATATTGCCCCAAGGCTTTAAAATAGCCGCCCGGTGATATTCTTGATAATTCTTAAGTAATTCTTCGTTGACCCTAAACCAAGCGATAACATTTTTTATTTTATTTTCATCTACTTCTGAATCATATAAAACCTCAGCTAAAACCTCATCTTGGGAATAACAAGGCCAAGTTAAATCAAGTACCCTAATTGCCTCCTGCTTTCTTTTATAAGCTTCTAGTCCCGCTAAAACAATTAGCTCTTTTGTCTTAGCAGATAGCACTGGTTTTTTAGAAAAACTACTATCATTTAATAAATTACGATCTAGCTTCTCAACTAGAGAATTAATATTTACTCCCAAACGAATAAATAAAGCTTGGATTTTTCTATTCTTTAACAACACCCGAAAAATGTGGCGCGGGGTCACCTCGGCTTGTTTTAATTTAACGGCTAAAATATAAGCTTCTTCAATAACACCTAGAGACTCTTCATCTAAAGCGTTAGCAAAATTAAATTGTTTTACTTTCTTAAATTGGCCACTGGTTTCATCAATCTTTAATTTATTATAATCCAGTTTTTGTTTCTGATCGTTTCTTAAACTGAAACGATAGTATAAAAATAAATCAAAGATTAGACTGAGCAAAAAAACTAATAACAAGGGGTGCTGGTAATACTCCGGTTTTAATAAATAAAGCGGCGTACTAATAATAAGTAAACGCTGCTCATAAATAAACCAGACAAGGGCCACCAACCCTAAAGCGGCAATAAAAAAAGCAATAAAATCAACTACTTTTCTAATTAATTTTAAGGTCTTATTTAAAGTAATCAGCGATTTTTTTAAAGTAAGACTAAAAAATAAAAAACAACCTAAATACCAGAGGCCTGTTCTCTTTATTTTTTCATTATATTCAAAAGTTAATTTTTCCTCATTCATATTTTAAAAAATTTGTTTCCAAATACCCAGTAGAATTGCTGGTGGTAGTAATAGATAAAAAATTAAAAAAGCTAAGCCTAAAAGTATGTTTAACAACATTAAAAAACCTCTACAAATTATCTGAACGAAGCGAATAAGAAACGAGATTAGACGACCAGAAAAATCACACTGTCCATACATTGGAGTAAAGATATTTTTCAGCCAGATAGTCAGAGCTAAAGATTCTTCACGGTGGCGATAAAAATTACTAATTTTTTTAATTATTCTTAAAAGACCAGCGCTATACCACCACAACGGAAAGTAAATAAAGTCCCAGATTACCTGCCACAAAACCTTCCCAAAATGAGTAAGAAAATTATAATCCATAATTTTAATTAATTTATTTAAGTATATCACAAAAAGTGGGGATTGACATAGTTAAATAGCTATAGTATGATGAAATTAGCACTCATAATGTTAGAGTGCTAAATAAAAAAATAAGCAAATATAAATATTTATGTTTAATAAATTAACTGATAGGTCACAAGAAATTATTATCAATGCTCAAATTATTGCTACCACCAATGGCCAAAAAAATATTGAGGCGGTGCATATTTTACTAGCCCTGCTCCAACAAAACGAGGGTCTCATTAAGCCACTACTAGAAAAAATTAAGGTTGATCCGGACATGATTGAGGATGCTGCCAACCGAGAAATAAACAAACTCCCTAAAGAAAAAGTTAGAATGAGTGAAGGGCCAATTCAAGCGGTATCTGGAACCAATGAAACAGTGATGATTTTAGAAAGAGCTCAAAAAGAAGCTGATGGTATGGGCGACGAATTTATTTCTACCGAACACATCCTGTTGGGCTTAATTGGCGTAGAATCAACTGCTCAAAGAATCTTACTTAACTTTAAAGCTGAATATCAGGTTGTTAAAGAAGTTTTAAAGGAGTTAAGGGGGGATTCTAAAATTACCGATCAACACCAAGAAAACAAAATAAATGTTTTAGAAAAATACACTAGCAATCTCACTGAACTGGCCAGACAGGAAAAGCTTGATCCAGTAGTTGGACGTGATACAGAAATCCGTCGTATTATGCAAATCCTACTCCGCCGTACTAAAAACAATCCAGTTTTAATTGGAGAACCAGGAACCGGAAAGACAGCAATTGTTGAAGGTTTGGCTCAGAGAATTATTACCGGTGATGTTCCTGAGAATTTAAAAAATAAAGAAGTAATTGCTCTTGATTTAGGGGCTTTGGTAGCGGGAGCTAAATTCCGTGGCGAATTTGAAGACCGTTTAAAAGCGGTGCTTAGAGAAGTGAAATCACATAACGGCAATATTATTCTCTTTATTGATGAGCTTCATACTCTAGTGGGAACCGGAGCTAGCGAAGGAGCAATGGATGCCTCTAATATGTTAAAACCAGCTTTAGCTCGAGGAGAACTGAGAACAATTGGCGCCACCACCACTAAAGAATACCAGAAATATATTGAAAAAGATGCGGCCCTGGAAAGACGTTTCCAACCGATTTTAGTTAATGAACCGAGTGTAGAAGATACTGTTAGTATGCTCCGTGGTTTAAAAGAAAAATATGAAGTACATCACGGCGTGAGAATTACTGATGATGCTTTAATTGCGGCCGCTAAATTATCAAACCGCTATATCAGCGATCGCTTTTTACCTGATAAAGCTGTTGATTTAATTGATGAAGCTACTTCTTCCCTACGCATGGAAATTGATTCTATGCCAGAAGAACTTGATCAGTTAAAAAGAAAAATAAAACAGCTAGAAATTAATAAGGCGGCGATTTTAACCGCCGATAAAAAAACTGGCAAATTGCGAACTCTAAACCAAGAACTAGCTCAACTTAAGGAGAGATCATCTCAGCTGGAACTACATTGGAGTAATGAAAAAAATATTATTTCCGATATTAGAAAGTCTAAAAAAGAAATAGAAGAATTAAAAACAAAAGCCGAAATAATCCAAAGACAGGGATCAGATTTAACAGAAGTAGCGAAAATAAAATATGGCTTGATTCCGGAATTAGAAAATAATATCACCAAACTTCAAGATGAATTAATTAAGATTCAGAAGAAAGGGCAAAGAATCCTTAAAGAAGAAGTTGATGAAGAAGATGTTGCCAAAGTAGTGGCTCGTTGGACTGGTATTCCCGCTCAACGAATGCTAGATTCCGAAGCCAAAAAATTAGGCGAAGCTGAAAAAGTTTTAACAAACGAAGTTATTGGCCAAGATGAAGCCATCAAAGCTATTTCTAACGCTATTCGCCGCTCACGGGCTGGTATTAATGAGGAGAAAAGACCAATTGGCTCATTTTTATTTGTCGGTCCGACTGGTGTTGGTAAAACTGAATTAGCTAAAGCAATGGCTCGTTTTATTTTTGATGACGAAAACTCTTTAATCAGAATTGATATGAGTGAGTTTATGGAAAAACACTCAGTTGCTAAATTAATCGGTTCACCTCCTGGCTATATCGGACATGATGACGGCGGACAATTAACTGATCGGGTTAGACGTCACCCTTACTCTGTGGTCTTGTTCGATGAAATTGAAAAGGCTCACCCAGACACCTTTAATATGCTACTCCAGATTTTAGATGATGGTCGGCTAACAGATTCTAAGGGGCGAACAGTTAACTTCAAAAATACTATTATTATCATGACCTCTAATTTAGGCAACGAAATTATTAAGCAATATACTATCGGCTTTAATGTTGGGGAAAATGATGACAAAAACAATCTGCGCCAAGAAGAAATGAAAGACAAGATTGATAAAATCTTACGTGATCACTTTAAATTAGAGTTCTTAAATAGAATTGATGAGATTGTTTTATTTAAAAGCTTAAGTAAGGAAGCGCTAGAAAAGATTGTTGATTTGGAGCTTAGAAAAGTAGAAAGCCGACTTCATAATAAAAATATTACTTTAAAAATAGGGCCTAAGGTAAAAAAGATGTTAGCCGAGAAAGGCTATGACCCAACCTATGGCGCCAGACCGCTTAAGAGAGTTATTCAAACATTATTACTTGATGAACTAGCCTTAGAAATCATTGAGGGTAAGGTTAAAGAAGGTGATAAGGTAAAGATAGAAATTAATAAAGAAAAGGAAGAAGAGTTGGTAGTTAGTGTTATTTAAGCTAAAAATTAAAAAAGGCCTTTTTGCAAGGGTCTTTTTTAATTTTAGTAGCCAAATGAGCCCTTTTATATTATAATAAGATGGTTAACTTATTAATAAGAAAATCACTATATGCCAAAGAAAATTTTAACGTCTTTACTCTTAATGGGTTTGTTTATTCCCTTTTTTCCTAGTGCCGCTCAAGAGATAGACCCCACTTTTAATCCTAATAGAATAATTGAAGACGCTGAAATGATGGATGTTAAAAGCTTAAGTGTGTCGCAAATTCAACAACTTTTAGCTAACAAAAATAGTTATCTGGCTTCTTATACCACTATTAATGCTTACGGAACAGTTAAAAGCGCGGCGGAGATAATTTATGATGCCGCTAACAATAACTATGATTGCTCTGGCGTTGATCTTGGAGACAATCCTAGCGAAGAGATGAGGCGCATTAAATGCCGCAGCATTACCACTATCTCACCGAAAGTTATTATCACCTTACTGCAAAAAGAATCTAGTTTAATTGAAAATCCTAGTCCAGCTCAAGCTAGACTTGATTGGGCCACTGGTTACGGCTGCCCTGATAGTGCCGCTTGCAACCCCTATTATAAAGGCTTAGGAAAACAAATAAACAGTGCTGCTCTACAGTTTCTTGCTTACATGAACGAACAACAGCGCTATCCTTATAAAATGGGACAAACTTATACCTTTACCAACCCTTATGGCACTATTTCTAAAGAGCCAATGGTGGTAACTCCTGAGAATAAAGCTACGGCCGCTTTATATAATTACACTCCGCATGTATTTAACGGAAATTATAATTTTTATATTTTGTATAACAAATATTTTCCGGATGTTATCCAAAACTACCCTGACGGTTCCCTGTTACAAGTAGCCGGAGAGCCAGGAGTTTGGCTTATTCAAAACGGTCAAAAAAGACCCTTTACTAGTTATAGCGCCCTTATCTCCCGCTTTGATCCTAATAAAATAATTAATATTGAAGCGACTGTTTTAGACGCTTATTCTAAAGGTGAGCCAATAAAGTTCCCTAATTACTCCCTAATTGAAACTCCAGATAAAAAAGTTTATTTAATTGTTGATACTGAAAAAAGATTAATCGCCTCTCAAGACGTCTTTAAACAGATTGGTTTTAATAAAGAAGAGATTATTAAAGCAACTAGTGAAGAATTAGCTGCCTATAGCGAAGGAAGGGTTATTACTGCTACATCAACGTATCCGACAGGTCGATTAGTTCAAGATCCCAAAAGTGGTGGCGTTTACTATGTAGAAAGTGGCTATAAATATCCTATTATTGATAAAATATTTTTAAGCACTAAATTTAAAGGGAAAAAAGTTAATAAAGGAACAACAGCTGAGCTGGAAAAATATACCAAAGGATCACCGGTTATCTTTGGTGATGGTGAATTATTGATGTCTGAGAGTTCCCCAACTGTCTACCTTATATCACAAGGGAGAAAGAGGCCCTTCACCAGTGGCGAAATTTTTGAAAGCTTGGGTTATAAATTCACTAACGTAATTAAAGTGTCACCACAACTTCTAGCGATGTATCCAACTGGAGATCCGGTGATTATTCAAACTACTAATTAATATGCCACTACTTAACGCTGCTATTGTCTCTCACTCACCTATCTTGATTCCAGAAATTGGTAAGCTTAACCGCCAAGTGCTTAAAAAAACGGTTGCCGCTTATGAAGAAATTGCCCAAGAGCTTCAAGGTAATGACATTGAGACGATTATCATCATTTCCCCTCATGGACAAAATATCAGCGATAGTTTTGTGATTAATTTAGGCCCAGAACTAAAAGTAGATTTAAGTGATTTTGGTTTTTTAGGAGCTAATAAAAAATTTAACAGCGACCTATCTTTTATTGATGAATTAAAAAACAAAGAAGACTTAAATATTAGATTAATAAGTAGTGATAAGCTAGATTATGGCGCTTCTATTCCTTTATATTTACTAACAGCAAAACTGCCTGATGTTAAAATAGTAGTAATTAATTATTCCGAAACTTTAAATCTAGAAGAACATATTAATTTAGGAAAAAAGATATCTGAAGTCATCAGCGATTCGGCTAAAAAAATTGCAGTGATTGCTTCCGGAGATTTATCACACCGCCTGAAGAAGAATTCCCCTGAAGGCTATTCTCCCAAAGGAGCTAAGTTTGATAATAAGTTAATTGAATTTCTAAATAATCCAGAAACTGCCGTGCCAAACATTCTAGGTTTTGATAATAAATTAATTAAAGATGCTAGTGAATGCGGCTTAAAATCTATTGTTGTTCTCTTGGGTGTTCTTGAAGATAAAAAATATGAACCAGAAGTCTTAGCCTACCAAACTGATTTTGGTATTGGTTATTTGACGATGAACTTTAAGTTAGATTAATATGCCTAAAAGCGAGCTGACAGCTTTTGCTGATATCTTTAAAGCCAAGCAGAGTCAGGTGCAAAAAAAGGCCCCTGCCTACCCTTGGCAAGATTTAGCCTTAAAGGTTATTGCCGAACTAGATATTCCTAATTTTAAACGCTCATCTGTTTTTAAAATCTGTAAAGAAAAAGATAGTGGTGTTGTAACTAGAGCAATCAATGACACTAAGGAGCTTTGTCAGGGTGGCGAAAAGTGGAAATACTTTTTTAAAGTTATTGATGCCCCCAACACTCCCTACAAACCAAAAAAATATGGCCAAAATATTAAATATAATCAAATATCCCGATAGCTTTCTAAGACAAAAGGCTAAAGATTTTCCTATTGACCAGCTCAGAAAAAAAGAGATTAAAGAATTACTTGAAGACATGAACAAAACCATGAAGGAGCTTGATGGTGCCGGACTAGCAGCGCCGCAAATTGGAAAAAGTATCAGAGTAATTATTGTTAATGATGAAAAAACAAAGAAAAGTTTATTCATGATAAATCCTAAAATTACTAAAAAATCTTGGGCTCAAGAAATAGAAGATGAGGGTTGTCTATCCGTGGTTGATGATAAGGGAGAAATAATTTACGGACCAGTTTCGCGCCACAAAAAAGTTACTTGTAACTATTTTGATGAGCACGGTAATAAGAAAAAAATCCAAGCCGAAAAAATGCTAGCTAGAATCATTCAACACGAAATAGATCACTTAGACGGAGTTTTATTCATTGACCGCCTAATAAAATAAAATCGGGTTAAGCCCGATTTTCTTTTGTTAATCTTTTCTTTCTTTTTTTACGGAAGAAGTTAAGAATCCAAAGTATACCTAAAATTAATAAAGCCCAGGTTAATTCTTCATAATAGACGTGAAGTAATTCTTGATTAGCTCCTAGGGTATAACCCAAAATAGCTAAAATTGTCACCCAGATAAATGACCCTAAGGCTGTTAGTAGAATAAAGGGGGTAAAGGGCATTTTTGTAAATCCGGCAGGAATAGAAATTAACTGTCTGACAACTGGAATTAAACGCGCCACAAATGTCGCTTTATTGGCGTTTTCCAAAAACATTTTTTCAGTTCGTTCTAGATCCTCTTTTTTTAATCTTAGTAATCTAGCGAACCTGGTATCAATTAATTTATAAATTAAGGGCCTACCTAACCAGAGAGCGAGAAAATAATTAAATACGGCGCCAATAACACTACCTAAAGTACCAAGAAAAATTATTAAAAATAGATTCATCTTCCCCTGGCTAGCTAGCCAAGCAGCTGGCGGTATCGCTAATTCCGATGGAAATGGTAAAAAAGAGCTTTCAACAGCCATTAGAACAAAAACACCAACATAGCCGAGTCCCTCGGCCAGAGATAATACCCAATTGATAAATGTAGTAAACATATTTATAATGATAACATGCTAAATAAAAGATACAAAATAGTTTTTGCCGGAACACCAGACTTCGCTGTGCCCGGCCTTCAGGCTTTATCTAAAGATCCACGTTTTGAAATTAAGGCCGTTATTACTCAAGAAGATAAGCCAGTAGGGCGCAAACAAGAATTAATAAATACGCCCGTTAAAAAAGCGGCTTTGTTGCTTGGTCTTGAGGTTCTACAACCAAAGAAGATTAATAATATTGCCAAGGAAATCGCCGAGCTAGAACCAGATTTTATCGTTGTAATTGCTTATGGTCAAATTCTTAAAAAATCCATTTTAGAAATTCCTAAAATTGCCTGTGTTAATGTGCATGCTTCCCTACTACCAAAATACCGGGGTGCTTCATGTCTCCAAGCACCGATTTTAAATGGTGATAAGGAAACTGGTGTTAGTATTATGTTAATGGATGAGGGGCTTGATACCGGCGATATATTGAAACAAGAAAGAATTAACTTAGAAGGCAATGAAACTTTAGAATTTTTGCATGATACTTTAAGCTATTTAGGGGCCTCTATTTTAGCTGATACTTTGGATAGTTTTGCTCAAGGAAAAATCAAGCCACAGAAACAAGATGATACTTTAAGTTCTTACGTTAAAACGATTGATAAAAAGGATGGAAAGATTAATTGGAATGAGGGGGCGATAGAAATAGACAGAAAAATTAGAGCCTTTAATCCTTGGCCAGGAGCTTATGGCTTGTTAGATGGCAAAATAATCAAGATAAAAAGAGCTAAGGTTGATAGTAATGAGCACCCAGAAAAGAAAATTGGTGAAATATTTGAAGAAAATAAAGAATTATTAGTTAAATGTGGACAAAATTCTTTAGTTATATTAGAATTACAACTTGAAGGCAAAAAAGTAATGGATTCACAAAGTTTTTTAGCCGGACATCAAGATATTATTGGCAAAATAATTGAATAAATTGGTCTCATCGTCTAATGGTTAGGACGCCAGGTTCTCATCCTGGTAATAGGGGTTCGATTCCCCTTGGGACTACTCATAAAAATCTCCATCATTGGAGGTTTTTTGTTTATTATCATTTTTAAAAATATAAAGAAGATTTATGCTATAATAAATTAATAACCTTAAACCATATGAAAATAACTTTCTTCGGCGCGGCCGGTGGCGTCACCGGTTCAAAACACTTATTAGAAGTGGGGCAGCAAAAAGTTTTACTTGATTGCGGCTTTTTTCAAGGAAGGAGAGCCCAGTCGTACGAAGCCAACTCTAAGTTGCCAGAAAAATTAAAACAGGTGAACAATGTAATCTTGTCACACGCCCATGCTGACCACTGCTGTTCCCTGCCGCTACTTGTTAAAAATGGTTACAACCAACCAATCTATACCACTCCAGCCACGGCTGACATTGCCAGACTAATTATGTTAGATGCGGCCAAGATTCAAGAGAATGATTATCGCTGGTTACAGAAAAAAGGCATTAAAAGCCCATATCCACCGATTTATAGCGAATATGAAGTAGAAAAAACAGCTCATCTATTTCATGACGTTGATTATAATACTGAATACAAAATTAACCACCAACTTTCCTTTAAGTTCTATGATGCCGGCCATATTTTAGGTTCAGCGGTAACTTTGATAAAAACGGCCAAGAAAAATATTATTTATACCGGCGATTTAGGTAATGTGGGACTACCAATTCTTCCTGACCCAGAGCATGTGCCAGAGGAAGCGGAGATTTTAATTTGTGAATCAACTTATGGCAACCGTAATCACCCTCCGGTCGGCGATGCTTATAAAATAATTAAAGAGGCAATTGTAAAAACTGTTAAGGAAAAAAGTCGTATTATTGTGCCCGCTTTTGCTCTTGGTCGCACTCAAGAATTAATTTATATTTTGCACAAATTACATAAAGAAGGAGAAATACCAGAAATTCCAATTTATGTAGACAGCCCACTAAGCAACAGCATCACTGATGTCTTTAAAAAATATAAAGTAGACTTTGACGAAGAAACTTGGGATGAATTTATTAATCAAGGAAAATCCCCTTTCTCATTTAATAAATTAAACTATGTCAGAACAACAGCCGAATCAAAGATGTTAAATAATAAGTTGGGGCCGCTAATGATTATTGCCTCATCTGGGATGATGGAAGGTGGCCGTGTCTTGCACCACCTAAGAAATAATATTAGTAATCCTAAAACTAGAATCCTCTTAACCGGCTACCAAGCGGAAAATACTCTAGGACGAAAAGTAGAAAATGGTGATAAGATTGTGAAAATATATGGCGAGGAATTCATTGTAAGAGCTAAAATTCTAAAATTAGAAGAATTAAGTGCTCACGCTGACCAAGATGCTCTAATTAAATATATTGAAAGCGTCAAAGGTCTTAAAAAAGTTTTCTTAGTCCATGGTGAAAATGAAGCCACAACAGCCTTAGCGGAATTAGTTAAAAAAAGAAGACCGGATTTAGAAGTTATTATTCCGAAACTAGGCGAAACCTTCAACTTATAAAAACAAAAAAGATTAGTCGTTACGAACTAATCTTTTTTTATATTTTATAATTTTACATCTCTCTCAGTAAAAACATTACCCCAAGAATCTTCCTTTACTTTTTGATTAACAAATCTTAAGGTCTGCATAATCTTTTCTTCAGAAGAATCTTCGGGCAAAAACACAATATTTAAGTTCGCCTTTCCTGCCTTTTTATTTAATTCATCTGAAGCTAAAGCCTCTGATAAAATGAAAGAAATGTGTGGTTGAAAAGTTGGAAATTCGTCTTTTAAAAAAGAATTGGAACTTAAATCCACTATTACATCCGGCTTACCGTAAGAAAACAGAGCGATATAAAGTGAATGGTTTTTCTCCAATTTTTCAGGATCAATGAGCTCAACACTGAAACCATCAACCGAACCATGATTCACCCGGCAGCCGCAGGGCGTTACACTAACACCCATTAGACACATATCCTGTGTTCTTAAAATGTTTCTTGAAATCGTGGCCCCTACCCTGGCATACAGGTTGTTGACCATTACCGAAATTTTTTCCATATTCTTTGCCCTCCTATTTTAATTGTTAATTTACTTTTTAATTTCTAAAAACTTTACCAGTTTAGTATCTTTTTGTCAATACAAAAAACCTCCCAGATTTTGAGAGGTTTTACTATATATTATCTAACCATTGGCATTACTCCTCCGCCCCAACCAGGACTAGTTGTACTATTAGCCTCATTTATCATTTCTTTTACTAAAGGAACGGTGATAAACTTTGAGCCATAATAATTTTCAGGGTTGTTAATTACTGGGAAAACTAGAGCTGGAACTAACAATTCCTCACTATTACCATTAGTGTAACGCCAGAATTTAACTAAAGATTTTGTTGGTGTTCCTAATTCAACCATTGTTTTCTTTTCTTCGCCACTGTAATAAGAGAAACCGCCGTAACCACCTTTTTCAGCTACAGAAATAATTCTTTCGCCATCAGTTTCAAAGGTGTAGTCAGAAGCTTCGTAACGATTAGAACTTAAACTACTAACACCGGAAACAGCTGTGTGGAGTAAATTAATAGTTACTCGTAACCCCTCCAAACCGCCGCTTTGGTTATAAACTATCTGATTATCAACTTTTAATGGATAAATTACACTGACATATTCTGGAATGTAGTAATTTTCCTTATCTTGAGAATTTTCATAATTCGTGCGCCATTCATTATCAACGGTTGGATCGCCGTAATTACTTAAATTAATCCCTCTGTCTGTTAAGAATTTACCAGCCATAGCAATCATTAAATCATCAGCAGGAATATCAGAGATTTTTAAACGGTATGAATCCCAACAAGCCTGATCAGAACCACATTTATCTCTCTCACTCTGCCAATACATCCAGTTTTCACCGATATAAATATTTTCTTCCTTAAAATCAACTGTTAAACTTAGTCCTAATTTTTTATTCTCTGTTAAAGAAATACTGTTAGTTTCTAAATTAGAAAATGATTTTAGGTTTAATGGCCCGAATGATTTATCCTTAATAACATTATCCAGACTGGAAGAAAAACCAGCACCACCTTTTAAACGACGATAGACAGTACCGCTTTCTTCACTGAGATCTAAAGAATCACCACGATAAATATATTCAAAAGAATACATTGGCAAAATCATTTTAGAAGCCACTAAATCACTCCCTCCTCCGGCACCAAAAGCAACCGCTGAAACACTGGTAACAGAAGAATCATTAGCAGAAGCAATTCCTCTTTCCGCTGTTTGAACTGTTGGAACGGCAGCCAGTAATTCCCCTTGTCCGGAAGCGGCAGCAAGATCTTTATTTTCACTACCTGCCCCACTGAGAGTGGCCAGTGATCCAAAAGCGCCCGGATTTTTCTTCACAATAAGAGATTCATCTTGATAACTACTACCAATAAAATTAGGAACAATTATTAAAGCTAAGAGTCCAAGAACCGCTAAAGACCCAAAGCCAACAAAAATTTTTTGATTTGGTTTCATAAAATTAAAAGTAAATTTAGATTCCCTTAATCCATCATCACTATCTAATAATATTTGATGGCTGAGAAGATCCTTTTTAAGAGCCTCGGCAAATTCTGAGTCAAAATTTGTCTCCGGCTTATTTTTTAACATGGCTTTTATTAATTTAACAAGCTCCGCCTCTTTATTCCTTAAACTGGGATTCCAAGCATAAAGCTCTTCTAAAATCGGCGTTAATTTATTTTTTTGCATATAGTTGAGAAAGAGATTAATAGAAACATTAGCGGTGAGATGTTCTGGCGTAATTTTTCCAGCGCCCTAAAAAATAACATTTTAGCCGCTCCTTCACTTTTACCTAAATTAGCAGCAATCTCTTTAAATGATAAATCTAACCAGAACCTCATAATGATTACCTCCCTATCACTAGTTGATAGTTTATTTAAGGCTATTTTTATTTTTTTAAATTCTAAATTATTATTAACCGCTGATATTAAATCGCCACCGTCAGCTAAATCCCAACAATCATCAATATTTTTTAAATCCTTAAAAGAGCGGTAATGATCAATGATTGTTCTTTTAGCAATTAAAAATAACCAGGCGCTAAAGTTATCATTTTTTGATTTACTTATATTCTTTAAGGCTTTTAAAAATACCTGACTGACTAAGTCTTCCGCTAATTCTTTATTTAAGGTCTTAAAATAAATAAAATCATAAATCTTCTTTACATAAGTATCATAAAGAGCAGCGAAAGCATTTTTATCGCCTAAACGAGCCTTGGAAATTAATTCTAATTCAATTTGTTTGTCTAACATAAGTTGCTATAGCCTTATATAATATATAACGGTGAGATTATAGAAAAGTAACACTTGCTATATATTATTTTACCATAAAAACAAAAAACCCTCCTTAGACGGAGGGTTCGCGTTAAATATCTATGTCCTGTAAACTACCAACCTTAGCCTTCTTGTCAAAAGGGATATCAAAATAAAATTCTGTTTTAGCGGCGCCTTTTTTCTCCAATAAAACTTTTATTTTAGAACCGGCTAAAGCCTTTAAAGTTTTTGCTTGATAAGTTTTTTCCAGATGGGTAGATATTTCTCTTAAAATCTTAGATCTTTGTTTAATTTTATCATAAGCCACTTTATCTGGCAGATTGTAAGCTGGGGTTTTTTCATGAGCCGAAAAAGCAAAGACATGGATCTTGCTGAAAGCAATACTTTCGGCGAAACGACAGGTATCAGCGAAGTCTTCCCCGCTTTCTCCAGGAAAGCCGACAATAATATCTGTGGAGATAGCAATATTTGGCATAGCAGAGCGAAGCTTGGCAACTCTCTTCTCAAAGAAATCAGTATTATAAGGACGCTTCATCAATTTTAAGATCTTATCAGAGCCAGATTGCAAAGAAATGTGTAAATGCTGACAAATTTTTTCATTATTTTTCATTAGATCAATTAGCTTATCATCTACTTCATTTATTTCAATTGAACTTAATCTAATGCGGCCAAGGCCAGGAACCGTGAGCAACTCTTTTAGCAGAGAAACTAAAGAGCTTTTATCTTTTAAATCATTACCATAGCGACCCAGGTGGATACCGGATAGAACAATTTCTTGATAACCGGCCTTAATTGCCGCTGCTACCTCATTTTTTAGCTCAGCAGATGGACGACTGACTATCGGCCCTCTGGCATGAGGAATAATGCAATAGGAGCAAAACTGATTACAACCATCACCAACCTTAAGAAAATAACGCGATTTATCAGACGGCACAATCAGGCCGCTTTCTAAAACTATTGGCCGTTTTTTTATTTTTGGAAATAGCGCTAAGATTTTTTTCTGCAACCGGTCTAATTTGCCAACCCCCCAAAGCAAAACATTATCTATTTCAATTTGATCATCAGTTTGTGGCCAACAGCCCATCACTACCAATTTTGCTTTAGGAAAACTGGCCTGCATTTTTTTGATTGTGTGCCTATCTTTAGTGATTGCATTTTTAGTCACCGAACAAGTATTAATAATTACTAAATCGGGATTTTTGCTAGAAAAAACAAAACCGCTGCTAAGTAAAGAACGTTTTAAAACAGCGGCATCATATTGGCTAACCTTGCAACCCAAGGCAATAATTAAAAAAGTTGGTCTTGACATCTTTAGAATATTTTGAGATTTTTAAGTAAAGGGATTATAAAACATTATAATTTTCTTGTTACCTCTTGTCAAAGGAATTTTTTTTTGTTAGTATCAAACATAGTTTGTATAATGCGCTCATAGCTCAGCTGGTAGAGCAGCTCCCTTTTAAGGAGAAGGTCGCAGGTTCGAATCCTGCTGGGCGCACATTGTTTTTTAAGCCGACTTAGCTCAGCTGGTAGAGCAGCTGTCTTGTAAACAGCAGGTCGTCGGTCCGAGCCCGACAGTCGGCTCCAGAAAAAACCACTATTTTTAGAATTAGTGGTTTTTTATATAGTGGATAAGAGGTTAATAATTTGTTAATAAGCAAGCCTTGAAAAGTCCTAGTTCTTGGGTTAAGATATAGAAACCAAAAACCCTATGGCCAGTCAAAACGAAAAAAACAATTTAGAAAAGATACCACCTCACAGCCTGGAAGCTGAAGAGTCTTTACTTGGCTGTCTTTTGATTGATAAAGACGCCATTATTAGGGTAGTTGATAATATTCTACCCCAGGATTTTTATAAAGACGCCCATAAAATAGTTTTTGAGACAATTAAAGAACTATACAGTAATCAGGAGCCGATTGATATTATCACCTTGTCTAACCGCTTAGAAGAAAAGAAACAACTAACAACTGTTGGCGGCCGTACTTTCTTAGCGCATCTTTCTAATTTAGTAGCCACTTCCTCTAACATTGTTAACTACGCCAATATCATCCAGCGTAAGGCCACCCTAAGAAGACTGCAACAAGCGGCTTCAGAAATAATGACTATTAGCTATGACGAGGAAAGAGAAATTGATGAAGTGCTTGATGAGACTGAGAAAAAGATTTTTGCCGTTTCCAGAAAATATTTAAAAAATGCTTTTTTGCCAATTGATAGTCTACTTAATGAAGCTTTTGAAAGAATTGATGACTTACATAAAAAAACTGGCAGCGGTTTAAGAGGTTTGTCTACCGGCTTTAACGATTTAGATAATCTACTGGCCGGTCTGCAAAAATCCGATTTACTTATTTTAGCCGCTCGACCTTCAGTGGGAAAAACTTCGTTTGCTTTGGATATTGCTAGACAAGCGGCCATCAGAAATAAAGTTGGGGTTGGAATTTTCTCTTTGGAAATGAGTAAAGAACAATTAGTTGATCGTATGCTTTGCGCCCAGGCCCAGGTAAACCTTTGGAAAATGAGAACCGGAAACTTGAGCGACAAAGATGATGATAATGATTTTGTAAAGATTGCTGATGCTATGGGCAAATTAGCCGAAGCCCAGATTTATATTGATGACTCTGGATCACTATCAATTATGGAAATTAGAGCTAAATGCCGCCGTCTACAGATGGAAAAGGGGCTAGGTTTAATTGTAATTGACTACTTGCAGCTCATGGAAGGTAAAGGTAAATATGGCGAAAACCGAGTTCAGGAGATTGCCGAAATTAGTCGTGGCTTAAAATCAATTGCTCGTGAGTTAAACGTCCCTGTTTTAGCTTTAGCTCAGTTATCACGTGCTGTTGAAGCGATGAATCCCGCAATTCCAAAATTATCTCACTTGCGTGACTCTGGTTCTATTGAACAAGATGCTGATATTGTAATGTTTATTTACCGTAAAGCGGCTGATCGTAACTTCAACCCAGCTGACCTACCAATGGATGAAAGGTATAAAGCGGAGATTCATATCGCCAAACACCGCAACGGACCAACCGGACAAATTAATTTATTCTTTGATGAAAATACTGCCAGTTTTAGAAACATGGCCAAAGGCGGTCATGATCAACCAGTAGAATTTTAAAAAATTAATAAATATTAAAATATGTTTAACAAATTAAAACAATTTAAAGACTTAAGAACCCAGGCTAAAACCATGCAAGACGCCTTATCCCAAGAAACAATTACCGAAGAAAAAGGTGGTGTCAAAATTACTATGAATGGTAACATGGAAATTATGTCGGTGGTTATTGCTGACGGACAAACTAAAGCTTCAATTGAAAGTGATACCAAAAATTGTTTAAACGAAGCAATTAAAAGAACCCAGCGCTTAATGGCTAAAAAATTACAAGACATGGGCGGTTTTCCTGGTTTAAATTAATTAGAACAACATGCGCTTTCCTCGCGCGATTGCTAATTTAATAGAGGCTTTTTGCCAATTACCAAGTGTCGGTCCAAAAACGGCTGAACGCTATGTTTTTCATTTACTTAAAAGCTCCCCAGAAAAACTAGAAAGCCTAGCTAAGTCTTTAAGTGAATTAAAACAAAACACGACTATCTGCAGTAGTTGTTTAGCGGTTTCTGAAAGCAGCCCCTGCTCTATCTGCCAGGATGAAAACCGAAAAAATAATACTCTTTGTTTAGTTGAGAATACTCAAGATATGTTGTCCCTTGAAGCAACCAAACAATTTAAAGGACAATACTTTATTCTAGGCGGCCTGGTTAACACCATTGAAAATATTAAACCGGAGGATTTGAATATTGAAAGATTACTAAAGAAAATTAGACAAGAAAACTATCAAGAAATAATTATTGCCCTTAACTTTACTTTAGAAGGAGAGAGTACCGCGCTTTACTTAAAAAAAGTTCTAGAAAACAGCAATTTAAAAATAACCCGCTTAGCTAAAGGTTTACCGGCTGGTTCTGATTTAGAATATGCCGATGAAATGACCCTAGCAACAGCGCTTAAATATCGTAACGAAATAAAATAAGGAGGTATAGAATGTTTTGGATCACAATGTACGTAACTGTTTCCCTGTTTGTTATTCTAATAATTAGAATACACAAAAAGCAACCGAAAGTTAAATGGCTTAAAAATTTTGCTATCTGGTTAGTCTTTCAAGAGCGAGACTTGGCAAATTTAATTAAGTCAAAAATAAAAAAAATCCGCTTCAGATGAATACGGATTTTTTATTTTATTTGAAGTATTAAGCAATAGCAGTAATTTTAACAGCGGTTTTAAGTTGTCTGTGACCAACTGTTTTTTTATAACGAGTCTTGCTTTTATATTTTACAACCGTTACCTTATCGTCTTTAGCAGTTTTAATTACTTCAGCGCTAACCTTTTCTCCTAAAGATGGAGCACCTAATTCTAGGTTATTAGCCTCTTCATCAGATACTAGTAAAGTGTCAAACTTAACAGTGCTACCGGCTTCAGCGGTTAATTTTTCAACTTTAAGGATTTGACCTTCTTTGACGCGATATTGTTTGCCTCCGGTCTTGATAATGGCGATTTTCATAGGATAATTTTACTAATTTAAGAATAAAAACAGCCAATAGGCAAAGGGCGCTGCCACGCTTGGCTTAAGATACGTTCTTATATTACCAAATATTTGAAAAATGTCAATAAATAGATTATAGTGAAAGTACTTAAATTTAAATAAAAAATAAATATGCCTAAATTCCTAATTACTGGCGGAGCCCCACTATCTGGTGAAATTACTGTTAAGGGAGCTAAAAATTCTGCTATCAAGATAATCCCTGCAGCAATTTTATCTGAAAAACCAATCACTATTAAAAATCTACCCCTAATTGAAGACGTAGATCGCTCTTTAGAGTTGCTGGAATCAATGGGCGCTAGTGTTACTCGTCACAAAAATGTCGCCATAATTGATACTAAAAAAATAAAGACCACTGAACTAGAAAGAAAATTAGCAGATAAATTCCGGGGCTCTATTATGTTTGTTGGTCCGATGTTAGCTAGATTTAAGGAAGTAAAGTTTCCCCACCCCGGAGGTTGTGTTATTGGTGCTGGTGGGCGACCAATTGATCTTTTTATTGATGGTTATAAAGCCTTCGGTGCTGAAGTAACTGAAAAATCTGGTCAGTATTACCACATTAAAGCCCAGAAACTAAAACCAGCAACCTATTTTTTCCCTTTAGTTAGTGTTACTGCCACTGAAAGTATGTTAATGACCGCTTCCCTAATTCCCGGGAAGACCACTCTTAAAAACTGCGCCATGGAACCAGAAATTGAAGCACTAGCTGAATATTTAAATAAACAAGGAGCCAAAATCAAAGGCGCTGGCTCACCAACAATTACCATTGAAGGTTGTAAAAAATTAAATGCTGGAACTTTTACAGTTATCCCTGACCGCATTGAAACTGGATCGTTTGTCATCATGGCAGCTGCTGCTAAAGCCGAACTCAAAATTACCAACTGCAATCCTGAACATGTCATGACCCTTTTAACTATTTTGAAGAAGGTGGGGGTTAACTTGGAATGGGGTAAAAACTGGATTCAAGTAAAAAAAAGTGGAGTACTAAAAGCTCAAAGCATCAAAACCCATGAATATCCCGGTTTCGCTACTGATTTACAATCACCTTATGTAGTCTTGATGACTCAAGCACAAGGAGCTTCACTAATTCACGAGACTATTTATGACCGCCGTTTAATTTGGACTGATATGCTTTCACAAATGGGTGCTAACATTACAATGTGTGACCCTCATCGTATTCTTATTCAAGGGCCCAGTAAACTACAGGGTAAGCGCCTAATCAGTCCCGACTTAAGAGCGGGAATTGCCCTAGTTATTGCCGGATTAATCGCTGATGGAGTGACGGAAATTGATAATATTTATCAAATAGACCGCGGTTATGAACAGTTAGAGTCTAGATTACAAAAAATTGGGGCCAAAATTCAAAGAATAGATTAAACTGTATGACTAAAAAAACCCGTGATTGGTTGTTTAGAATTTTTGTCTTTCTCTTTATTACCATCACCACCATCCTCTCCCTACATGCCACCGGCTATCGCTTTAATTTAAGTTGGCCATTAAAGTTTGATCAACTACTTATCAAGACCGGCATTTTGGCTTTAAATACTGAACCAAAGGGGGCTCTAATAGAAATTGAAAGTGAAACTAGAATTAGCTCTTTGGTTCCCTTTTTAAATTCTAAAAAAGAAAAAATTACTCCATACAAGGTCAAAAATCTTTTGCCGGGAGACTATAAAATTTCTTTTTCAATGGAAAATTATTGGCCTTACGAGAAAAAGGTAACGATTTATCCAGAACAAACTACTTTCTTGGAAGATGTGATTCTATTCAAAAAAAGCTTGCCCCTAAATGTTATCATGGCGAATCCTCAAAAAATATTATATTCCAAAAATGGAGGCTATGCTTACTTAAGTGAAACTAAAAAGATTATCAACCTAACAAATGAACAGACGGTTTTTGAAAATAACAATAGTGAAAGAATATCTTGGAGTGATGATGATAGACAAGTATATATTGGGGATAAAATATTTAATCTAGAAAAAAGTTCTTTTTCTAACTACCAAGATATAATTGGCCAGGTAGAGGATATTAAAGTATTTGACAATTACTTGTTTTATTTAAAAGATAAAAAGTTGGGAATTTTGGATATTAACACTAACAGCATTTCCCTGCTAAATGGTACTAATAAAATACTAGCTTACGAAGTAGCTAATAATAACTTATTTATTATAGACAGTGGTTCTGATAAAACCGAAATAAAAGTTTTTGACTTTAAGGGAAAGCTGATAAGCAGTACCCAGCTACTTGCTGCTAGCAACTATGCATTTACAAAAGAGCTTAACCAAAATCTAACACTCTTAGACAATGAGCACCAAATTATTTATATTATTGGCAATACCTCAAAGATAATTGATGACATTATCCGTAACACATCTGTCTTTAAATGGATTGATCAAAATAGGCTTCTTTATGCCACCAAATCAGAAATTTATCTTTACAATCGAGAGCAACTTAAATCAACTCTAATTACTCGTTTAGGCGAACAAATTAAGTCACTGGCCTGGAGTGATGATAATTACCTGATTTACGCTACCGAAAATAATATTGGTATTATTAATATTACTAATGAAGGAAACGATATCACTATCATTTGGAGTGGTAATAATTTATCATCTCTTTATTTTAATAATAAAAACAACCTGCTGTATTTTTCTGGGGCCATCGGCCAACAAAGCGGACTATATAAGATGTATTTAAAATAAAAAAACGATTCTTACAAAAAAGCCCCTAACGAGGCTTTTTTTAATTATATTTTAGAAGCTAAGTCTTTAATTAGTTTTTTTAAATCACCACCAATTTCCCGATCTTTAATTCCTAACTTTAAAGTCGCTTTAATAAAATTAAATTTGTTACCGGTATCAAGCCACTCCCCTTTTAACTTTAAACCATAAATAGAGCCGCCCGATGAGAGAAACTCATCAAAAGCATCCGCTAATCTAATTTCACCACTTTTACCATGGTGCATGTTCCTTAAAATACTTAAAATCTCTGGAGTAATTATATAAAGACCAACGGCTACTAAATTAGACGGAGCCTCGTCAGCTAATGGTTTTTCAACAAATTTATTTATTTTAAAAGCATTCTCTTCAACCTCTACGCCATCAATAACACCGAATTTACTTAATTCATTAATATCAACTTCAGCTAAACCTATTATTGGTGACTTATATTTATTATAAGCCTCTAGTAATTGTTTAACTGGTGAAACCTCAGCATCATATAAGGTATCACCAAACATGATTAATACCGGTTCGTCTTCGTGGACAAGATGAGCAGCACAGTTAATAGCATGGCCATCGCCAAGCGGAATACTTTGCCTGACATAAGAAAACTTCGCCAAGCGCTCAATCGCCTCTACTTTTTTAACTAAATCTAATTTATTTTTTTCAACCAGTGTTTTAGATAGCTCAAAAGAATAATCAAAATGGTCTTCAATCGCCCTCTTCCCTCGCCCAGTCACAAAAATAACCTCACTAATTCCTGCCTCAGAAGCTTGTTCTACTAAATATTGAATAACCGGCTTATCAACCACTGGAAGCATTTCTTTAGGTTGGGCTTTAGTAGCTGGTAAAAACCTAGTACCAAAACCAGCAACCGGCATAATAACTTTTTTTACTTCTCTCATATATTTATTTTATTTTGCGCCACTTATTAAAATATCTGAAGGCTGATTTTAAATGTTCTCTAGCAATTTTATTTTTTATTAAGGATGTGTACCAAGGAAGCAGTGCACTTTGTCTGGCATGATTATGAATTACCTTAACTAAGGGATAGTAAACAACCTCTTGACCCCTCATATTAATTTGACGACAAAGATCCACATCTTCAAAATACATAAAATAACGTTCATCAAAAAGCTGATCTTCTATATCAGAGCGTCTAACCATAAAACAGGCTCCCAAAAGCCAATCTACTTTTTTAATCTCTTCATGCCCATCATGCTTCATTAAATAGTGATCTATTAATCCAGGAAATAATTCACCAATAGCCGTTCTTCTTAAAAGCGGAGTATAAAACTTAGGGAAACGGACACAGGAATATTGCAAAGAACCATCTGGATAAACAAGTTTAGGGCCAATTAAACCAACTTGTTTATTATTTTTTAGATAATTATATAAAGCCAAAATACTATCTTTAGTAAAAACAATGTCTGGATTAGAAATTAGAATAAATTCACCAGCGGAATTCTTAATACCTAAATTATTACCGCCACCCATACCTAAATTAACGGCACTAATGATAGTTTTGAAATTAGGATAAGACAAATCACTTAAATCATCACCAGAATTATTTTCAACCACTACCACCTCATATTTTAGGTTTCCTAAATCAACTTGCTTAATTGATTCTAAGCAAGAAATTAGTTTATCTTTACTTTTGTAATTAACTATAATAATAGATAAATCCATAAATTAAATAATTTTTTTAATTAACCACCAATAAAGGTTAAAGGTTGGGTTAACAAAATATTTTAGGATGGGATTATCAATCTCCTGAAAATTAATTTTTCCTAAAAAAGACTGGCCAATCTCAGATAATTTATTTGCCCCTAATCTTTGGTACTTTTTTCTGTTTTCTTTAATTAGTTTCCAGGTGCTTGGTTTTAAAAAATATAAATCTACTTTTATTTTTGTTTTTAACCAGCCGGATTTTAAGGCAAAAATAGTCATCCCTAAACTCATTAATAAAAAAGTTGGGAATAAAAATATAATTGTTTTTAACGGGTAAAAACTAAAAAAAGTCAGCCCCCTGTTTCGCTCCATATAATAGAGCATCCTGACGCTCCTTTCAAACTCATACTTATGCCAGACAAGCGACTGAGGGGCAATAATAACGCGGTAACCGGCTAATTTAGCCCTTAAACTAAAATCCAGGTCATCATGGTACATGTAGAGATCCTCATCATAACCACCGATTTCTTTAAAAATTTTAGCTCTAACAATAAACGAACAACCAGAAGCATAGCTGATATCTGAATATTCTTCTATCTTTACCTTTGCTCTATCAAGATTATAGTGATTAGTAAAACCAAAAAATAAAAAATGGATTAAATTACCGGTAGTATTAATTTTGGGATTATTTTTTTCTACCTCGTTTTTTGGGTAAAGTAATATTAGAGACTGAGCAATACCGGCATCTTTATTGTTCTCTAGGGCTAAGACCAGGTGCTTAAGCCAATCAGGCTCAAATTCGGTATCCATGTTAGCGGCGACTAGATATTCGCAACCATCTAGAATCGCCCTCTCCATACCTAAATTATTAGCCGCACAGTAATTACCATCTTCACGAGGCAAAATTATTGCCTCCGGATAAAGCTCTCTTAGATAAGAAAGGGACTCAGGCGAAGAAGCGTTATCAATTAAATAAACTGTAAAATCAGAATATTTTTGAGTAAGCAAAGAAGTCCGGCAAGCCGCTAAATATTTCTTGGCGTAATCTTTATAATTAACTAAGATGATTCCAACTTTAGACATTTTATTTAACAAAAATTTTAATAACTGAAGTTACCAAACACCAAGCTACTTTAAGTAGATTATACTCCCATGTTTTATGCCACTTCCTAAAATATTTTAACATTGAGTCTCTAATATAAATTTGTTTAGTCTTAATACTCACTTGATTAAAACTAAAACCGACATAGTCAACACAGGTAGCCTCCGGACTATACCAAACCTCCCCACCCCTCTGATAAACCTGTTTACAAAAATCAACCTCCTCAAACCAAATAAAATATCTCTCATCAAGAAGTGGAAAATTTTCGCCGGATATTTCCTGCCAACGTTTTTTATTGATTAAAAAGAAGGCGCCCCTAATGGAATCAACCTTAGCTGTTTTCTCATAATCAAAATTTTTCACCAAATATTTATCTAAAACCGAAGGCAGAAAATGCGGAATTTTTAAAACCACCGCTAACTGATCTAGAAGTGTAGGAAATTTTCTAACCTGTTTAATAATATTTTGATTTTGATCAGTTAATTTAAAGCCGGAAACAACTGCCTGTTGATTATTTTTTGCCCAAGAAAGCGCCTTAAATAATGTATCACCACCGACAAGCATATCCGGATTAAATAATAGAATGTAGTCCCCTTTAGTCTTTGAAATAGCTTGATTATTAGCTTTAGCAAAACCTAAGTTTTCTAAGTTAGAAATTAAATGAACTTGAGAAAATTCTGTTTGTACCATGGCAACCGTTCCATCGTTAGAATTATTATCCACAACAAAGACTTCATAGGTAAAATCTCCTTGAGAATTAAACAAAGCCTTAAGATTTGCTCTTAATTTTTCCCTAGACTGCCAAGAAACAATGATTACTGATAAATCCATATTACTTACTTATTTTTATTAACTTAACCCGATCACCAGCGCCACTAATAATAGAAACTTTGTTTTGACTAATTTCTAAACCAGAAGCCAAAAATTTCAACAGACTTTGATTAGCTTTTCCCTTTTCAGCTGGAGCGGCAATGTTTATCTTATACGTATCATCTGCCATCTTTTCCTTAAACTCAGTTAGACGACTCCCCGGACAAACTTTAATCCGTAAATAAACATCTTCATTTTTTATTTTTGCTAAAATTTCTTCAAACATATTTTAAAACCTCAGTTCCTTATAGTTTAGCCCCTTTTATGGGGAAAATCAAACGATTTTTTCAAAAAACAAACGACAAAATATCAATCTTTCGTCAACTTTAAAAATATTTAAAATTAGCCTATACTTAAAGCACAACTTTCTTTTTATTATTTATAAATTAGCCCCCAAACCGCTAATTTTAATTTTATGAGCGAAGAAAAAAAGGTGCGACCTTCCTGGGATGAATATTTTATCCATCTCGCTAACTTAGTTGGTGAACGCGGCACTTGCGACCGTGGACAATGTGGAGCTTTAGTCACTAAAGAAAAGAGAATTGTTTCCACTGGTTATGCCGGTTCTCCTTGCGGTTGCGGTCATTGTGACGACTTAGGTCATGAGATGCATACCATAATTCATGAGGATGGTAGTAAGAGTGACCACTGCATCAGAACTACTCACGCTGAACAAAACGCTATTTGCCAAGCAGCTAGATTTGGTATCGCTTTAGATGGCGGCACTATTTATGTTAAAATGGCTCCCTGCTACACTTGCGCTAAAATGATTATCAACGCTGGTATTAAACGCGTTGTCTGTGCTCAAGACTACCATGCTTCCTCTAGAAGTAAAGAAATATTTAAAGAAGCTGGGGTTGAACTAGTTATTTTAGACAACAAGGTGATGGAGTATTAGAAATTGACTATTAAAGTTTTTTATGGTAGTTTAATAGCAGTTTTTTAAAAATATTAACCAATAAAATATAATAGTATGAAGCAGTATTTAGACATGTTGCGTCACATCATGGAAAATGGCGTTGACAAAGGTGATCGTACCGGCACTGGCACTCGTAGTGTCTTTGGCTATCAGACCAGATTTGATTTAAGTGAAGGTTTCCCGCTACTTACAACCAAGAAACTTCATTTGAAATCAATTATTCATGAACTTTTGTGGTTCTTACAAGGTAGTACCAATATTAAATACTTAGTGGATAACGGCGTTAGCATCTGGAATGAATGGGCCGATGAAAAAGGGGAACTTGGTCCTGTGTATGGACATCAGTGGCGCTCTTGGCCAACTCCTGATGGTGGAAGCATTGACCAAATAGCGGATATTATCAAAACCATCAAAAACAACCCAAATTCCAGAAGAATTATTGTTTCTGCTTGGAATGTAGCCGATGTTAATAACATGGCGCTGCCACCATGTCACTGCTTATTTCAGTACTATGTAGCTAACGGAAAGCTTTCCTGTCAGCTCTACCAAAGAAGTTGCGATACTTTTTTAGGGGTGCCCTTTAATATTGCTTCATATGCATTACTTACCATGATGGTGGCTCAGGTTTGTGACTTAGAACCAGGCGAGTTCATCCATACTTATGGTGATTTACATATTTACAGTAATCACTTTGAGCAAGTCAAAGAGCAGTTATCCCGTGAGCCACGAGCCTTACCAAAAATGAAAATTAACCCAGAGGTTAAAGACATTTTCGGCTTCAAATATGAAGACTTTGAACTCACAGAGTATAACCCATACCCAACAATCAAAGCACCGATTGCCGTTTAAAATAAAAGCCCGATTCTATATTAATATAGGACGGGCTTTTCTTATAATAATACTATGATACCAGTTACTCTTATGATGGCAATTTCCGTTGATGGTAAAATTGCTAAAGATAAAAATCAATTTGCTAATTGGACTAGCCCAGAAGATAAAAAACTATTTGTCGCCGAGTCAAAAAAACACGGGGTAGTTATGATGGGTGAAAATACTTTTAATACCTTCCCCTCACCTCTACCAAATAGACTCAACGTGGTCTTTTCTGAAAACCCTAAAACAGATTACGATAACGTAAAATACGTTAGCGGTGAACCAGAGAAAGTTTTAGAAGAACTGGAACAAATGGGCTATAAATCCGCTTTACTTGGTGGCGGCTGTTTTCTTAATTCCCTATTTTTAAAAAATAAATTAATTTCTGAGATAGTCCTAACTATAGAGCCAAGAATTTTTGGTTCTGGCCTATCTTTATTTGACACCGACAACGAAGCTCAACTAGAATTAAAAACACTGGAGACATTAAATAGAAACACTTTTGCAGTTAGATACGCTGTAAAATATCATAACAAAAATGACTAAACTAATTTTAGGTTTTACCGGCTTAATCGCTAGTGGTAAAGGGGCAGCTAAAGAATATATAGAGAATAATTATGGAGCCGTAAGCTTTAAATTTTCTGATATTTTAAGAAATATTCTAAACTCTATTGATGTTGAAAATAACCGACATAATATAATTGCCCTATCAACTTTTCTGCGCCAAGAATATGGTGAAGATACCCTAGCTAAAGCCATGGCCAAAATGGTCACTGATTCAGCGGCAGAAATAATTGTGGTAGACGGTATTAGAAGATTGGCAGATATTACTTATCTAAAAGACGTTCCTGGCTTTAATCTAATCGCTATTGACGCTAGTCCTGAAACTAGGTATGAAAGATCAATTCTGCGAAATGAAAATGCCGGTGATGCTGAAAAAAGTTATGAGGAGTTTCTTAGTGACCACCAAAGAGAAACTGAAGTTACTATTCCGGAAACGATGGCTCAAGCTAAGTACCATATTGATAATAATGGTAATCTAGAGGACTTAAAAAAGAAAATTGACACAATAATTGAAAAGATACAAAATAGTTAAAAATAAGTTAAAGCTCATGTCTTTATACCCAGGAAAATTTATTGTCATAGATGGTACTGACGGGTCTGGCAAGACCACTCAGTTTAATCTGCTGGTTGAAAAACTAAAAGCCGAGGGTTTTATTGTGGAAATAGCTGACTTCCCTCAATACAATACTAAATCAGCCGGACTAGTAGAAGAATATTTATCTGGTAAATATGGCGGAGCTGATGATGTAACTCCATATCAATCATCTATTTTTTACGCCGTTGATCGCTTTGACGCCAGTTTTAAAATCAGACAGTGGCTCAGAGAAGGTAAAATTGTGGTGTCTAATCGCTATGTCTCCGCCAGCATGGGGCACCAGGGAGGAAAGATTGATAATCACCTAGAGAGAAAAGTCTTCTTTAATTGGCTCTATGAATTAGAATACAAATTATTTAATATTCCTAAGCCAGATTTATCCTTAATTTTGCATGTTGAAGCAGAAATCTCCCAAGATTTGGCTAAAAACAGACACCGTGAAGATTGGACCGGAAAAACTCGTGATATTCATGAAGAAAATTTAGATCATCTAAAAAAGGCGGAACAAGTTTATTTAGAAATTGCCAGCAGTTTCCCTGACTTTAAGTTGATTAAATGTACTAGAGAAGGACAAATTATGAGCCGTGAAGAAATTCATGAACTTGTTTGGATTTATACCAATCAAATTCTTGGCGGCCGTAATCAAAAAACCGCCAGTGGCTTACAGGCGATTTCCGAGATAATTAGTGGCAATAAACAGATTATTAGTAATAAAGATTTATTATTTAAAAAAGAGGAAAATAATTATCAACCAGAGAAAATTACTCCTGAAGTAGAAATACAGGATAATAATTTTATCAAAGTTGAAAAAATAAGTGATAGCGCTAAATTGCCTACTCGGGCTCATAGTGGCGATGCTGGACTGGATCTATACGCCAACGACTATTATTCAATCGCTCCTTACGGACAAGCGCTGATATCAACTGGAATTAAAATTGCCATCCCTTATGGCTACGCCGGCTTAATTTGGGATAAAAGTGGTTTAGCTAACCAAGGGTTTACTACTATGGGTGGTGTTATTGATGCTGGTTATCGTGGCGAAATTAAAATAGTTTTTAAAAATTTAAGTGAAGATATTTACAATATTGAACCAGGAATGAAGATTGCCCAGTTACTGATTCAAAAAGTTGAATTATTAGGAATTGAAGAGGGTGCTGTAGATGATGAAACAGAAAGACAAGCGGGCGGATTTGGTAGTAGCGGCAAGTTTTAAAATAATAGCAAATTGAAAAAGCGCCAAACATAAGTTTAGCGCTTTTTTGTATTATTTAACTGTTGCATCTCAATAATCACCATATATTAGCTTACTAAACCTCACTAATAACATCAAACCCTTTATAACTGCCAACAACTGAGTATCCAATAACTTTTATATCATTTTTAGAAATATTTTTAATTTTTCTAGCTGTTTCGTTTAAGGTAGCGCCAGACCCAGTAGCATCATCAATTATTAAAACGTTCCCATTAATTTCTTGGCTAGGGTTAATAGCAATTGTTTTAGTGGCGTTATCAATTCTGTCTTCTAACTTCCTTAATGTTTTTTGAGGCACTTTAGTTAGACTAGGAATTTTTGTTGCAATAATTTCTGACAAATTTAATTTTAAACCTTTCTTAAAGACTTCCATAAACTGAATCTTGCGATCCATTGTTGGTGGTATAAAACAGATTAACTTAATATCATACTTCTTTATAATATTTAAAACTGCTGGGTAAACTAATTTTACTATTTCTTTTATTATCGTCTTATTTTGTGAAGTTTTTCCAAGATAAACTAATTGTCCTAGTTTTGTTTTTCCATAATGTCCAATATTATAAAAGTCACTAAAGAATATATTATCTAGATATATTTTACTTTTTACTGATAAAATATACTTTTTGGCAAATACTACGCCATTTTTCTTCAAATTATTAAATGTTTTAAATTTTTCAACGAAAATCTTTTTTTCTTTCTCATACTCAAGTTTATTTTTTTGGCACCAATCTTGAAATCCTGCGACCCCTCGACTAAGCTCACCACTTGGGGAAACATAAATATAATTGTCATTAATTAACGAATCATCTTTATCAAAAATCATTAAACTATTTTTGCTTTCTGTTTTAATAGAATAGTAAACCATAGGTGTTGAGCCGGTTTTAACAACTAAATCTTCATCTAACAGCTTCACTAAATGCTTATAAACAGTTTTTAACGAAATATTAAGTATTTTTACAATTTCAGATGACCGAATATGGCCGTGTTTTTTAATGGCGTCTAAAACATTGTTTGTTTCGTTTGATAAATTCATATAGTTAATATTATTAACTATAATAGCAGGTGAATATTAACCCGTCAATATTAACCCTAGATACTGCAATCTTCAATTACCGCCTCTTCCCCTAAACCATATTTTCCTATAAAATCATAATATATGACATATGATGCTATTATCGGCTTGGAAATCCACGCTGAAATAAAAACTAAAAGCAAAATGTTCTGCGCTTGTGATAATGATAGCGAAGAAAAAGAGGCTAATACAACTGTTTGCCCTATTTGCTTAGGCCACCCAGGAACTTTGCCAGTACCCAATAAAAGAGCTATTGAGCTGGTTATTCTAGCGGGACTAGCTACTAATTGTACCATCAACAGAACTTCTAAATTTGACCGTAAAAATTATTTCTACCCTGATTTACCAAAAGGTTACCAGATATCTCAATATGACTTACCTCTATGCTATCAAGGGTATTTAGAAATTGATGAGGAAAAAATCTTAATTACCAGAATCCACCTAGAAGAAGATACTGGTAAATCTTTTCATCCCAAAAATAGCGACCACACCTTAATTGATTTTAATCGTGCCGGCACACCACTATTGGAAATGGTTACTGAACCGGTTATTAAAGATGCAGCGACAGCCAAGAAATTCTGTCAAAAATTCCAACAACTTCTAAGATACCTAGATATCTCTGATGCTGAAATGGAAAAAGGCCAAATGCGCTGTGAGGCTAATGTTAGTTTACAAGAAAGTGGCAAATGGAAATATGAAGATGGTCAGATAAAACCGCTAAAAAAATATCAATTAAACCCTAAGGTAGAGGTTAAAAATATTAATTCCTTTAAGTCACTGGAAAAAGCGATTAACTTTGAAATAAAAAGACAAACTGAACTACTAGAAAATGACGGAGTGGTTATGGCTGAAACTAGAGGTTGGGATGACAATAAAAACGAAACAAAAAGCCAAAGAATTAAAGAAAGTAGCGCTGACTACCGTTATTTTCCAGAACCAGACATTCCGCCACTTAACATTTCTGATGATATGATCGCTGATATTATGACAGAGATTGGCGAAATGCCGGAAGAAAAAAGTATTCGCTTTATTAGGCAATATCATCTTAAAAAAGATTTAGTTGATTTAATTACCTATGACAAAAAATTAGCTAATTGGACCGAACAGGTGATTTCTGAATTAGGAGCTTGGACAACTGCCAGTGGCGATTCTTTAGAACGCCAAGATAAAAAATTAGCCCAAATAGCGGTCAATTGGATCTCCAGCGAATTACTAAAACACCTTAAGACTGACCACAAAGATATTGAAGATTTGCATATCACGCCAGAAAATTTTGCTGAACTAATACATCTAATTTATCAAGGAAAAATAAATTCCAGCGCTGCTCAAACAATTTTAGAAGTGATGTATCAAAAAGGCGGCGATCCAAGCAACATTTTAGAAGAGTTAGGCTTAGAACAAATTGATAATCAAGAAGAATTAGAAACTGTAATTGCTAAAGTAATCACAGATAATCCCAAACAACATGAAGAATATAAAAAAGGAAAAACACCACTCATCCAATTCTTTATCGGCAAAGCAATGGCTGAGACGAAAGGTAAAGCTAATCCAGAAATATTGAGAAAAATACTAGAGGAAAAGTTAAAATAAAAAATGGGCCTAAATGGCTCATTTTTTTAACCAAGCTTTTATTTTATAATTAGCTTCACTAAAATTGCTAATCCAACTAATCTCTCGTCCCTGCTTCTGCCATCTTTTAAACCAAGTTTTTTGACGCTTAGCAAAACGATAGGTGGCGGCACCTAAGCGCTCAAGCATTTCTTCATAATTTAATTTATCTTGTAGATACCAAGTCAGATGGCGATATTCTAGACCGAGAGAATTAAGCCAAGAAACAGAGACACCGGCGTCAATTAAACGCTCCACTTCTCCCAACATATCTTCATTATCTAAGCGGTCCTTAATTCTTTTTATAATTCTTTTTCTCATCTCTTCGTCATCCTGCTCTAAACCAAGTAAGAGAAAATCGTAAGGCATTTTTTTCTTAGTCGGCTTTTTCTTCTCGCCTGACTCCATAATCTCAATGTAACGAATTAAACGTCTGGGATTATTCTTGTCGCTATTATTTAAATTAGCGGCAAACTCTGGTTTCTCCTTAGATAATAAGGAATATAGTTTTACAGGTGACAGTTTTTCAAGTTCAGCCCGACGTTTTGGATTAGGGGTGTAAGGGGTCAGACGATAACCATCAACAATGGCCTGTAAATACAAACCAGTGCCGCCAGTAATAATTGGCAACTTACCCCGAGAGATAATATCCTTAATCGCCTTCAAAGCTAGTTTCTGATACTTAGCTAGATTAAACTCTTCCATTGGACTAGCCACATCAATTAAGTGATATGGAACTTGGCCGTATTCGCCTAAATCTTTACCAGTGCCAATATCAAGACCGCGATAAACCTGACGGCTATCCGCCGAAATAATCTCACCATGATACTTTTTAGCTAATTTTACAGCTAAAGAAGTCTTTCCTGAGGCGGTGGGGCCCAAGATAACTAGTACTTTTTGATTGTGGATAACTTCTATTGACATATACAAAAAATAATGCTAATATATTCATGCCGTTGTTTGATGACAGCATAGTCACAGTGTAGAAGAAGCTGTTCTACACAAACGACCCTAACTTGGGCGCCGTGACAATCAAACAACTTGAACTAGCCATAATGGTTAGTAGTAGGAGGGGTTATAAGTCGTATACGCATCCTCTCCTTTTTCTTACCCCAAAACTAATTCCCCTTCTAAGCCAAAAGTCATGGCTTTTTTTATTTTAACTAGCACAAATTCACCAATTATTTTTAAATCTTTTCTTTTTTGAGGATCAACAAATAAAATCATTTTTGATTCAGACGTTTTGCCATAGAATTTTCCTCTCGCATTAACACCATCAACTAAGACTGTCATCGTTTGTCCAATTAATTTTTGATGAGCTTCAAGTGATGTTTGACTCATGATTTCGTTTAAAACCTTTTCTCTTCTCTTTTTCTCTTCTCTACTAACATTATCTTTCATATTCCAAGAAACGGTTCCTGGCCGCGGACTATATTGAGAGATATAAGCCATTTCAAATTTTAAATCTTTAAAAAGTTTTACCGATCCGGCAAACTGCTTCTTAGTTTCTCCCGGAAAACCAACAATCACATCAGTGGTAATAGCAATTTTTGGCCTGGCTTCTCTCATTTTAGTAATTAAGTCCCGATAATGAGCGACGCTATACTTACGATTCATGGCGGCCAGTATTTTATCATCGCCTGACTGAACAGCTAAGTGGAGATGATTAGCAATTTTATTAGATGTGCTAATTACTTTAATTAACTCATCACTAAGATCTTTAGGGTGACTAGAAGAAAAACGGATCCAAAAATTACCAGTAATTTTACTTAACTTAAGTAATAGTTTAGGAAAATTATACTTATCACTCTGATAACTATTAACGTTTTGAGCAATTAAAACTATTTCTTTATACCCCTTAGCGGCTAGTGACTTAACTTCAGCAACTATTTCTTTAGCGGGGCGATATACTTCCCTGCCTCTTGCATAAGGCACTACACAATAGGAGCAAAAATTATTACAACCATTACCAATCGGAACGTAGGCAATATAACTGCTCTCATATTTTGGGGTAATTGCTAAATATTTTTCACCGCCCAGTTCCCTTAACTTCTCTAGACTTAAAACTTTCTCAGGTCTAGCTTGAGATAAAAGAGTAAAAAGATTAGGCAGTTCATTAATTGGCATAAACAAATCAACCTGACCAATTAAACGACGCATTACATCTTTCCTTTTAGCCAAACAACCAGTAATTACAACAGCTGCTTTTTTATTAACTTTCCTAATTTGGTTCACTAAACCATAAACCCGATCTTCGGCTGATTGCCTAATGCCGCAAGTAGTTAAAATTACTAACTGCACTCCTAGCCAATCTTTCTTTTCTTCATACCCTTCTCCTTCTAAAAAATTAGCAACCCGCTCGCTATCTGATTTATTCATGGCACAACCAATAGTAATTAAATGATAATATTTTTTACTTTTCATCTTTATTTTCAATCTTAGAAATTTTATATAATGAAAATTGTCCACTAACCTTTTTAACTAACTCCATTTTCAAGCCACTCTTAGCTAACCTACCATTATTTAAATAATCAACTGTAGCCTGATCGTATTTAAAATTAAAGTAGTAGACCGGATAATAATCTAATATTCTACCAAGATAAGGGTAATACTGCTCTTCTTCCAAACGACCCATAATAATCCTTCTTTCAGGAAATAAGACTTTATCATGGTACTGCGTCATAACAACTGCTTCCGGTGGCGTATTTTCTAAAACTACCCTACCCAGTCTTTTATCCTCTTGGGTATTATAATAGAGGTTAAAAATCCCTTCTTCTGAACCGAATAGTAAGAAATTAAAAGAATAAAGAGATATTAAAAAGACGATTACGGTTGCGCCGCCGCTAATTAAGGCTCTATAAGCGCTAGTTTTTCTAAATAAAAAGAATAATAGCTTTAAGAATAATTCAATTGCTAGCGCTACTAAAGGTAGTGCCATTAAATACATTGGCAGCCAATACCGGGTATAGGAATTGCCAATAGTATGACTACCAGCATTGGGATTGTCGGTAAAACGCCAGGAGCCATAATATAAAACTAAAATAACTGATAAAACTACCCAAATTAAAAGATAGACAAAATATTTCTTTTTTGGTTTGGTAATATTTAAAATTATCAGACCAAGAACACCGACTCCCGCAAGATAAGTTAACCAAGGAAACATCTTCACAACATAGTGGCCAAACATTTCTTTTGACTGTCCTGGGTGAAAGCCGAAGAAGAAAATATTTTTAAAAATCTTATTAATAGATTCTCCATAACTGGCAATCTGTGAACCAAAGGTACTTTTTATCATCTCCGAACCAGCTAAAGAAATATCAGTTAGGGTGCGATTCATTTCTCCATAACCACCATAAAAAGGAGATTGATAAAGAATCTGGTTGTAGTAAAGAGCTGGCAATAAACCTAAACCAATGCCTGATAAAAACAGTAATATACGCAAAGAACCAAGTCGTTTAGCATAACATAAAATTAAAATAGCTAGCACCGGTAGAAGCCACAACAACTCTGATGATCTGGTAATAATCGCTAAACCAATAAAAAAACCACCAATAAATATAAAGAACCAACCGCTTAGGACATTTTTTGGTAAACTAAAACTAAAAATTTTGAGTTTTACCTGGTGTAAATACTTTTTATCAAGTGCTCTTACAATAAAATAAAAAGCAATAATCAGGAGAACTAAAAAGAGCACGTTATGAAACATGCTTCTGATGGAATAATATAAATAAACTGGGAAAACAGCTAACAAAGCCGCGGAAATAAGAGCAATTCTGGGACTAAATAAGCGTCTAATTAAAAAATAGAAAAAGATAATGCCTAGTGCCCCAAAAAATGGTGTTAAATAAGGAATTACTAATGGGGACGTTAAGGCGCCAATCTTGCCATAAATTAAAATTATACCTAAAAAACTAACCGGTTTAAGCCAGCCGTGATCACTTCTAAGACTTCTAGGAATAACTAAATCGCTAGCCACCGCGCTGGCATGATCAAATTTAATCAAGTCATCTCCCCTAGCATAACTGTTGGCAAAATAATAATTAGCGGTTTCATCAGGCGAATTCCATTTAATCAAACCATCTTTCTGGGTAATGAAGTTATAGCTGGAGGTCGCCACAAAAAAAGACAGAGCAATAAAAATAACTGCCAAAACACCAAAATTAAACTTGATTTTTAGTTCTTTCATAGTAATAATAGTATAGAAAAATACCATTTTTAGCAAGAATTTGCTATATTTAGAGTAAGTCCTTCGGACTATTTAACGCAAATACCACAAATGAGTAAAATAAGGCTAAAATTAGAAGAAAAAACTTTAATTTTTCTGAGCTTAATCATGATCTTCGGATCGGGTGTTTATTTTATTTATGCTCTTAACTGGCCAGGAATTATATTAAGTCTAGCGCTTAGCTTGGTGACGGCTTTTTTTATTTACAGAAGCATAAAACAAAATAAAACCGCAGAAATAGTTAGTGCTCAGGAATTACCGAGCAAAAATAAGAAGTTAATTTTTATATTAAAAGGTTTATATCTATTTATAATTCTAGTACTTCTCTTCTTGTTAATTAAAAATGCTAGCGACGAAGCACTTATTTCCCCTTGGCAGAAAGTACCAAAAATATTTTTCTTTCTTTATTTTGCAGCCACAACTATTCTCTTTTTTATTATAGAATGGTCCTTAAATAAAAAGACACTACTTTTTCTTAAGCTTCACTATTTGCTTTCCTTCTCAGTCGCCGCCATTATCTACAAAATTGGTTATGGCTTTGATCCTTTCATCCACGGAGCAACCATGGAGTTAATTGATTCTCAGGGGGTAGTGACACCAAAAACTTTTTATTACCTTGGAGAGTATTCTTTAATTGTTATCATCCATAAGCTTACTGCTCTGCCAATTTATTGGTTAAATAAATTTTTGGTGCCGGTCCTAGCAGCGATCTTTCTGCCCAAAGCCCTATTCTTATTTTTAAAAAATAGAGGAATATCCCAAAAATACTTAATTATTACTCTAATCGCCCTGGCACTGCCATTTAATCTTTTTATTTTAAGCACTCCACAAAATTTAACTTATATTTGGTTGCTGCTAACAATCTTTTATTCTCTAAATGGCGCCCCAATAATAATGCCCTTTATCTTTGCTTTAGCGACCTTAGCAATTCACCCACTAAGCGGACTACCAGCTATGTTTTTTGTCGCCTGGCCCTATGTTAAAAAAATAAAGAGTAGTGTTAATCTATTGTTCTATAGAGTGATAAATATTGTTTTTTGGCTAATAAGCGCTCTGGCTCTACCACTGGCTTTTATCTATGTTGGCGGCGGATCATTTAAAGACCTTACTTTTGATCTCAAAAATTTACTAAAGCTTTTTAAAGATAGCAGCGTTGGAGACAATATTGCCGATGTTTTCTTAAATTTACCATATCTGTTTAATAATTTATGGTTACCAATTTTTATTGTTTTAAGTATTATTGGTTTTATTATCTGGTTTAAGAGGAATAAAGAAAGTTTATCTAATTTTATAAAGATTATCAGTGCCTTGATTGTAGGCTTAATCTTAAGCGCTTCTTTAGAATTCTCCTTCCTAATTGATTATGAAAGAGAGGCCTATGTTTCGCGACTACCAATTATTATTGCATTATTTTCTCTCCCAGCATTACTTTTGAGCTTTGATTATCTGGTTTTAAAAGTATTTAAAAAAACAAGAGTGGAAATTTTTGGGGGATTATTTTTAGTAGTTGTATTAATAAATTCCTCATTGTACTTATCTTATCCTCGCTTAGATGCTTATCATAATTCTAAAGGCTATAGTGTCTCGGCGTCAGATATTGAGGCAGTTAGACAAATTAACACAAAAAACGAGGAGCCGTATATTGTCCTCGCCAATCAGCAAACAAGTGTTGCTTCATTAAAAGAATTTGGTTTTAGTAAATATTTTGAAACCCCCGAAGAAAAAATATTTTTTTACCCAATACCAACCGGGGGTAAACTCTATTCGTATTACTTAAAGATGGTCAACGAAGAGCCTAAAAAAGAAATAATGAGAGAAGCAATGGATTTAGTCGGTGTTAAGGAATCTTATTTAGTGGTAAATAAATACTGGTGGCTTAGTGATAGAATCATTGCTGCTGCGAAACTAAGTGCCGATGATTACTTCAAAACAAGTGACAACAATATTTACATTTTTAAATACAGTTACTGACGTTTTTCTTGATAGAAAAAAATAGGTCCGACAACCAAGAATTTACCTTCATTATTTTCATAAACCAAAGCCATTAACTTAACCTCTAAGGCTTCATATAGATTGGCTCCACCTGTTTTTAAATAAAGCTGATTATTTGGTTTTTGTGATATCTGATACTGACCAGCCAAAGAACCAATAAAATTGTTATCCTCTAAGCTAAGGGATTCGCCGTTAATCTCTTTTCTTATAATTTCTACAACCTGCTTTAATTTAGCGTTTTCATCTTTTAACGCTAAAGAAACTGAGGTTAAGTGCTCTGTTACCCCTAAAGTATCTAACATGCCAAGAATCATCTCATTGTCCGCAATAAGTTTCTGCGTTAAGTTATAGTTTGGTTCAATATAAAAATTTTCATTAAAGGCAACTCCGCTACTTAAACCAGTTTTTTGGTTATTAGTTCCTGACAAAGATAATTGCTCAAGTGGCAACTGCAAATCAATCCAAGCAGAGACAGCTGAATTAATCAGCCTTTGTGACCAGGGTTCGCTTTTGTGATAAATCTGCATTTGCTCATTATTATTCTCAAAAATATCATCAATAACCCCTAAAGTAGACCAAAAATTATTAGTTTGCCAAATCGTCGATGATTTTAATTCTGCCTGAAGAGATAAAAAGGTATTGAGATAATTAGAAAAATTAGTATTACTCTGCCACATTGGTGATGACTCTATCCTGTCTGCCACTAAACCAACAATATCTAAACTAAAACCATTACACTTCTTTTTACCATCCTGGCAGACAGTTATATTAGAAGGCTCAATTTTATCGCCGAGATAATCACCAACAGAGTCTCCAGATAGACGATTAAATATATAATCATTAGGTAAATAATAGTCTGATAAAAGTTTAAAGCCTATTTTAGTTTTATTATTTTTTACATCCAGTCCGCCCTGAATTTTATTAAAGGAAAAAGATAATAGTTTATTTCTCAGCTTTTCTAAGTTTTTGTCAGCCTCCTCATTGTCTCCAGAAAAAATATTTTCCAAATCAGGTTGCTCGCCGAATAATTCTGTAATAGCTGTATTATACTGTAAATAAGTTAAACCATCTCTTAAGCCCTTAGAGTAAGAGATTAATTTATAGATTAAGGCCCAGCGATTTTTTAAATCTTGATTGGCAGTAAAATCCTGAGTAATTAAGCTCGTCGCGATTAAACTCAGCCGAGCATCTTCTTTATCTAAAAGACAATCCGGGCAATTACTATCTTTAGTCACCAGAGGAAAAATGGAGTTAAGCCAAGTACTAGCTAAATAAAAATTATATAACTTTTCAGTACGACGATACTCAGTTGGAACAACAAAATCTGCATAATTTTTTTGATAAAGAAGCACCGGTGATTTTTTAATGCCCTGAGCTGACTTGATAAGTTTTATTTCTTCTCCGGTATCACCCTGAAGATATGGCAAAATATTAAAGTATAAATTATCAGCTTCCTGCTTGGAAAACTTAGCACTATCCTTACCCGTGCTATCTATTTGTTGCACTTCTGGCTCCAGTAACTTTAAGGCCACCGCAAAATAAGCCATCGCTAAACGCTCACCTTCCAGTATTTGATCATTAATATTACCAATTTTAGCTAAACGATTCTCATATCTAATTCTTGAACTTTCATAAAGCTTTTGGCAGATATAATGCAGGTTATCATAGAATAGCCCTTCTTCAATATCTTTAAAGATCTTTTTGATATTATTTTGATGATAATGGACCAAAAAATCAGAGGTAATAAGCAAAGGAACTTCTTTCTCATTTAGCCAATGATAAGTGCTATAAAAATCATTAATGCTCTTATCTGGTAGAGATAAAACAGCAAAACCGTTATCATTTAAGTCATTTAAAGAATCATCCAAATTAATTTTTCTTGATAAATCATAATAGTTTAAGACATCAATTTTAGTGTTAAGCGGCAAAGCGTAATCTTTAAAATCAAAGTCGGGAGTGCTCAATGGTTCTAAATAGAAATCACTAAAATTATATTTTTCTAAATCAGAGAAGATAATCTTTTCTTCAATGTTGTTAGTATTATTTTCATCTTCACTAGGTAAAAATGATTGAGGGGTATTAGTGGCGGTCTCTATAATTTCTGGCTCAACAGCGCTAGATGGTGGATTAGCTTGTGACTTTAAATAAAAAGAAAAAAACAAGACCGCGGCCCCAATAAGAACAAACAGCCCAGCAGCGATAAAAACTACTAGTTTATTTTGAGAGACAAAACCAGACAACACACTTCCTTGTGGTTTATTAATTGTCGCTGATTTTTCTTCCTCTTGAAACATAGATTAATCAACAAGATATTTGTTTTTGTTTCTTAAATGCTCTGCATAAGTACTCGCATAAACTATATCTTTACTACCAGAGGGCGTTAAAAAATAATTATAATTAGTTGCGATTGGGTAAATAGCCGCCTCAATAGCTAAAATACCAGGATTAGAAATTGGCCCCGGTGGCAAACCTGGATTTTGATAAGTGTTGTATGGAGATTTTATTTTAGTATCCGCCTCGGTATACTGCGCTTTATTGACTCCCAGAATATAAGCCAAAGTAGCGCAAGACTGTAATGCCTGGCCGGATTTAATCCGATTCCAAAAAATACCAGCAATAATTTTCGCATCATGATTGTCACCCTTAGAGTAAGAAATTGGCGCCTCTTTTTCAATTAAAGACGCCATCGTTAAAATCTGAAAAATAGTTTTTCCTTGAGCCTTAATATCCTCTCTCATCTTAGGAGTTAATTTTTTATCTAAATTAGACAACATCCGGTCAATAATTTCCGTTGCCGTGGTTGAAGCAAATACGCGATAAGTATCAGGATATAAATAACCTTCTAAATCAAATCCCTTTGGTTTATCAGCTAGAAAAGAAAATTTACTTAAGTCATAATCTTTTTGAGCCTGAATAAAATCTTCCTTGGAACTTAAACTATTTTCTTCAAGTAACTTAATAATTTCTCCATTACGCCACCCTTCAACAATTTTGATTGTCTTCTCTTCCTTGTAGACAATCGGACTGGGTTTTGGTTCTCGTTTTAAAACCCTATCCAGTAAAGATGAGGTGCTATTATCACTAAGAGCCGACTTAATCACAAAAAAGATAATTACTACCAGTAATATTAAAGCTAATGCACAATATTTTAAACCTTTAAACATAAATTATTTTTTAACAGCAATAATTTTTGCCTCTGCTGCCTTCTTAATTAATTCAGAACTAGCCCGAATCTTTTTTCCTAAACCATCAACCATTTCAATTCCTAATTTTTGACAAATCGGAAACTCGGGCACATCACCTAAACTTTTACGATCACCGCCATTGGCAAAAATATTTGGTTTAACTTTGGCTAGTGATTTACAGACAGTTTTATCGCGATCAATAGAAATAAATACCTCATCAACTGCCCTTAAAGCGCTGATTATTTTTACCCTGTCAGCTAGGGACATAAAAGGAACACTGCCCTTTAGTTTAACCTGATAATCATTATTGATAATGACCACTAATTTATTACCTAATTTTTTTGCTCGTTCAATCATTTCTAAATGACCAACGTGCAATGGGTTAAAATAGCCAGAAACAGCGACAACAACATTCTTCTTTTTCTTTGATTTTTCGGTTTTTTTAGAAATCATAAAATAAAAATTAGATATTTTAGTAAGTTTATTATAGCAAAAATAAGCCTTAATTCAAAGTGGTTTATTTATTTACTAAAGTGATATAAAATGAAATAGTAACTTTTACTATATGACCATTATCCAAAGCTTAATCATGGGTGTTGTTGAAGGTTTAACCGAATTTCTACCAATCTCTTCAACCGCTCATTTAATTATTACGGGCGAACTCTTAAAAATCCCTAGTAGCGAATTTTTAAAAAGCTTCATGATTTCTATTCAATTAGGAGCAATATTTTCCGTTGTGATTTTGTACTGGAAGCGAGTTTGGCAAAATGTAAATATTGTTTGGAAAATAGCGGCCGCCTTTATCCCCACTTCAATTATTGGTTTAATTTTTTATAAAATAGTAAAGAATTATTTAATGGAGAGCCTGTTAGTAATTGCTATTACTCTAATTATTGGCGGTATTATTATTTTTCTGTTTGAAAACTGGTATGCCAAAAAAAATATCAAAGAAGATGCCAGTGATTTAGATTTAGAGAAAATTACTTACAAACAAGCCGCTATTTTAGGGGCCGTACAAGCAATTGCGATGATTCCTGGTGTTTCCCGCTCTGGTGCCACTATAGTTGGCGGTTTAGCACAAGGGATTAAGCGAAAAACAATTGTAGAATTTTCTTTTCTCCTAGCTATTCCGACCATGCTAGGAGCAACTGTTCTAGATATTTACAAAAATCCTAATATTATTAGTAGTGATACTTTGGTGGTTTGGTTAATTGGTTTTGTGGTTTCTTTTATTACGGCTATTATTGGCGTTAAGTTCCTAATTAAATACGTTCAAAAAAATGATTTTAAAATCTTTGCTTGGTACCGTGTTATCTTAGGCTTAATTATCTTAGGCTTCCTCTTTATTTAAACTCTTGAGAATAAAAAAAGACCTTGTCAGCATTATGCTACAAGGTCATTTTTATATTGTTTTAAGACTGTCTCATTTTAGAGACAGCTTTTTTAATGTCACCCTCGAAAACTATTTTTGCCACTTCCCCTTCGTCATAGAATTTAGCCTTATTCTGATTAAAGTCAAACTCATAATTATGAATTATATTTTTGCTGAGGCTTTTCCAGCTAATGAAGAGATAACCATCTCTTATTGTAACATCCGACCAGTAAGGAAACTTTTTCTTGAGAATTTCATAAGTGGCGCCCTCTATTGTAGAAAAAGAGCAAGCTTTGTTAACTATGAAATAAAATATCTTCATTATACCCACTGCCGTGAGGATAAACACAATCAAACTCCAAACGGGGACGATTCCTTCCGGGACGGGTATTGAGTTATAAAATTTAACCCCCAGAAAAATCATAAAAAATGCCAGAATTACACAGGTAATGTTGGCGATAGAAAAAGCAATTAATTTTCTCATGGTTCTTTATTTTTTTAAAATACGTTTTACTATGCCCAAATTATAGCATATTTAAATATTTTTGTCAATAATAAAAAGACTCCAGAGATATTAGAGTCTTTTTTTGTTTAAAAATAGCCTATATTCTAAATAGTTTTCGGGCGGTCTCGCTAGTAATTTCGGCTACCCGTTCAATCTTCATATTCTTTATCTCAGCAATCCTCTGGGCCACGTATTGGACCAAAACTGGCTCATTACGGTGTCCTCTATACGGTTCAGGAGTCATATAAGGTGAGTCTGTTTCAATCATAATCTTGTCAATTGGCACCTTGCGAATTAGATCATCCCAAGTCTGACTAAAGGTGATAAGTCCAGTAAATGAAATGAGTAGTCCTAAATTAAAATACTTCCAAGCCAAGTCCTCATTGCCGGAAAAACAATGCACTACCCCCCAAGGTCTATCACTAGGAATGATGTTAGCATAAACCTTTTTAAAATCCTGTAATAACTCCAGTAAATCATCATGAGCCTGGCGACAGTGAATAATAACTGGCAAATCTAGTTGCCTAGCTAATAATAATTGCTGCAGTAATACTTGCTGTTGTTTTTGTTTAATCGCCCTAACATCTTTTGTCGGGTCAATGTGATAATAATCCAGGCCAACTTCCCCAATAGCTACTACTTTCTCAAATTTAGCTAATTTTTCGTAATTATCATAATAGAAGTCCTCTGCCCTAGTCACAAAATTATAATTGCCATCATCGTTATTATTTTCCGCCCTTAATTCTTCTAGATGGATAGGATGCAAACCCACAGCCGCATAAACACCCTTCTGATACTTATTAGCATATTTTAAGGCTCTAGTAGATGTTTTATATTCAGAGCCAACCATAATCATCCAAGTATCATTATCTAAAGCCCGGCGAATTACTCCGTCGGCATCATCTCTGAAATCATTAAAATTAAGGTGGCAATGGGTATCAATAAACATAAGGGGCCTTAAAAAACACGCTCAGCGTGTTTTTTATTTGATTATTAATTTTCTTCGGTACTTTCTGTAATGGGATTTTCTTGAACTGTTGCTTCTTCGGTACCAACTGTCTCCTGCTCCTGATTTTCAACAACTGAAGAAGTTTCTTGATTTACCACTGACTCCTCAGTCTGACAATCACATCCCTTCTCTTCGCAGTGGCATTTTTTAGCAAATAAGCCTTTAAGCCAAGAACATAATTTGCAATTACTCATAAAATTAAGGTTAATTATTACCTTCTAATTTTAGCATGGCAGGACCTCATGTCAATTGACAAAACTTAATTATTTAATTTCTTGATTTTACGCCAACGATTTAAGGCTTTTGTTTTGAAAAGCTCCATTTCCAACTTAGCAGCAATATCGGTAAAATCAATATCATCCCTATTTTCAGCCTCTTGTTTAGCTTTTTCTGCTTGTAATCTGGCGTTTTCAATTACTTCTTCATCTAAATCATCGGCTCTTTGGGCATAATCAGCTAAAATCACAATTTTGCCCCTTAAAACCTCCAAAAAGCCCCCAGAAGTAGCCATTAAATCTATCTCTTTATCCGCTTTTTGAATTTCAATCACTCCAGGCTTTAAAACCGAAATTAATGGAATGTGATCTGGCAAAATAGTAAGCTCCCCGGAAGTGGTAGGAATAGTTGCTCGTAACACCTCTTCCCTTAAAACTAACTGCTCTGGAGTTACAATTTCAAATGTAATTGTCTTTAAAGACATAAGCTTATTCTTAGTTAACAATATCCTCAATACCACCCTTCATATAAAAATCATCCTCACTTTTATCATCATGCAGACCATCTAAAATTTCTTTAAAGGCCTTAACAGTGTCAGCTAACTTTACATACTTACCAGAACGGCCGGTAAAAGCTTCGGCCACAAAAAATGGTTGTGATAAAAACTTTTGAATTTTACGAGCCCGGGAAACAATAATTTTATCTTCAGTAGATAATTCCTCCATACCCAAGATAGCCACGATGTCTTGTAAATCTTTGTAGCGTTGCAGAATTTTTTGTACACCACGAGCCACCTCGTAATGTTCTTGACCAACAATCTTAGGATCTAAAATAGTGGAGGAAGAATCAAGTGGATCAACGGCGGGATAGATACCAAGTTCAGATAATGATCTTGATAACACAACTGTAGAGTCAAGGTGACCGAAAGTAGTGGCCGGAGCAGGATCGGTTAAGTCATCGGCCGGTACATAAACTGCTTGAATGGAAGTGATTGAACCATTTTTAGTTGAGGTAATTCTTTCTTGAAGTTCACCCATTTCAGTCGCCAGCGTTGGCTGATAACCCACAGCACTTGGCATACGACCAAGCAGTGTTGAAACTTCGGAACCGGCTTGAGTAAAGCGAAAGATATTGTCCACAAAGAATAATACATCTTGATTTTTCTCATCACGGAAGTATTCAGCAATTGAAAGACCTGTTAAAGCTACTCTAGCTCTTGATCCAGGTGGTTCATTCATTTGCCCAAAAACCATAGCTACTTTATCAATAACTTTAGCGTCTTTCATTTCGTGATATAAATCATTGCCTTCACGAGTTCTTTCTCCGACACCGGCAAAAACAGAATAACCACCATGCTCTTTAGCAATATTGTTGATAAACTCCTGAATAACAACAGTCTTTCCAACGCCAGCACCACCAAATAAACCAACTTTACCACCCTTAGCAATTGGACAGATTAAATCAATAACTTTAATACCGGTTTCTAAAACCTCCATTTTAGTTGATTGGTCAGCAAATTCTGGGGCCTTACGATGAATTTCATAAGTTTTTTCATGCTTTACCGCGCCAGCATTATCAACTGGTTCTCCTAGTACGTTTAAAATTCTACCTAAAGTGCCTTCACCAACAGGAACACTAATACCCTGGCCTAAGTTTATTACTTGGTCACCTCTTTTAAGACCATCAGTTGGTCCCATAGCAATTGCTCTGACAACATTAAAACCAACATGCTGCTGTACTTCTAAAATCAATTTACCATTATTATTTTTAGTTTCTAGAGCAGTATGAATCTTAGGCAGGTCAGATTCAAAGCTGACATCAACCACCGCGCCAATAACTTGTTTAATAGAACCTATTTGTTTTTGCTCTTTTTCCATATACTTTTTATATTTATTAGAAAAATTAATTTTGTAAACTAGCGGCTCCCGCAGAAATCTCCGCAATCTCTGAAGTAATACTACTCTGTCTCGCCTTATTATAAAATAAAGTCAGTTCATCAACTAAATCATTAGCAGCCCCAGTTGCTTGATGCATGGCTGTCATCCTGGCGCTATGCTCGGAAGCATTTGATTCAAGGAGGGCTTGAAATAATTGAATTTCTATTAGGCGAGGTAGCATTAAATCAAGCACTTCTTTTTCGCCCGGCTCATAGGTAAAAATATAAGAACTATCTTTGCCTGCTAAGTGTTTCTTTTCTTTTTCAGAAATAAATTCTTTTGTGGTTTTAACTTTTTCACTTTGGCCAACGGCTCCTAAATATTCATCCTCGCTACTAACATCAATAGGTAAAAGTTGTTTCACTCTAGGAATTTGCTTGGTAGGGCTAATAAAATCGGTGTAAGCGAGTAAAACCTTATCATACTTCCTATCCAAAAAATCTCTAATTACTGATTTAGCAATGGGAATAATCTCAGTGATTTCAGAGTTAACATCATTTTTGACAAATTCTGAAACAACATCATAAGAGTAGCGCTTATAAATTATCTCCGCTTTTTTACCAAGAATGATAAAGTCTGTTTTAGCGCTGTGTTTTTTAGCAGAGTCAACCGCTTTATTAATAATTGCTGAGTTAAAGCCACCACAGAGACCGCGATTAGAAACAATTAAAATTATTAATTCCCTTTTTATCTCTGTTCTTTTCTCTAGTAATGGGTGGATGTGTTTATCTGAGCCAATGGATTTTGCAATATTTAAAACTGTTTCCCAACCTAAATTAGAGTAAGTTCTGGTTTTTAAAACTGACTCTACTGAACGGCGCATTTTTGCAGCCGCTACCATTTCCATTGCCTTGGTAATCTTTTTAATATTAGAAATGGATCTGATTCTTTTTTTTATTTCTTTAGCACTGGTCATTTTATTTACTTAAATAATCTAAAGATTCTTTACAATTATTAATTATTTTAACCACTACTTGTTCATCATTTTCGTCTAAAGCGCCGCTGGTTCTGATACGGCCTAAAACTTCATTAGCATTATTCCTGGCGTAGCTGAGCAAATCTTTTTCAAACTTACTTATCTCTTCTGCTGGTACGTCATCCATATAGCCATTTGAAACTGCATAATAAATTAATACTTGTTCTTCTACTTCAACCGGCTCATATTGACCCTGCTTAAAAATTTCAAATAATCTCTTACCTCTTTCTAACTTCTTTTTAGTTTCATTATCTAAATCTGAACCAAACTGCGCAAAAGCAGCTAACTCTCGATATTGAGCGGCCTCTAATTTAATTTTACCAGCCACCTTCTTCATAGCTTTAATTTGAGCTGATGAACCAACACGAGAAACTGAAATACCAACATTAATTGCCGGACGATTACCTTGATAGAATAAATCTGGATCAAGATAAATCTGACCATCGGTGATAGAAATAACGTTTGTTGGGATGTAAGCAGAAACGTCACCGGCTTGAGTTTCAATAATTGGCAGTGAGGTAATAGAACCACCACCATATTCCTTATTTAATTTACAAGATCTCTCAAGTAAACGGGAATGTAAATAAAAGACGTCACCAGGATAAGCTTCTCTGCCTGGAGATCTTTTTAGTAATAAAGAAATTTCACGATAAGAAACTGCGTGTTTAGATAAATCATCATAAACAATTAAAACATCTTCACCCTTGTCTAGAAAGTATTCAGCCATGGCTGTTCCAGCATAAGGGGCAATATAAAGCAAAGGAGCCGGACTACTAGCACCAGCAAGAACTACAGTGGTGTAATCCATCGCTCCACTTTCTTCAAGTTTAGCAACAATGTTAGCAACCTTAGATTCTTTCTGGCCAATCGCAACATAAATACACTTCATGTTCTGCCCCTTTTGATTAATGATGGCATCAATAGCAATTGCTGTTTTCCCAATCTGACGATCACCAATAATTAATTCTCTTTGCCCTCGGCCAATTGGAATCATAGCATCAATCGCCTTAATGCCAGTTTGAACAGGCTGTTTAACTGATTCACGGGTAATAACCCCTGGAGCAATTTTCTCAATTGGATATTTTTTATCAGTTTTAATTTCACCTTTATTGTCCAGTGGTACTCCTAAAGGACTAACAACTCGACCAGTTAAAGCCTCTCCAACAGGGACTTCTAAAATTCTCTTGGTGGCAATTACCTCATCACCTTCTTTAATCTGCAAGGAGTCGCCTAAAATAATTGAACCAACGCTACCTTCGTTCAGGTTTAGAACTACACCATAAACAGAACCAGCGCTTGTTTTAAACTCCAACATCTCCGACATCATCGCTTCAGATAATCCAGAGACAGTAGCAATACCGTCACCAGCTTCAATAACGTGACCAAAGTTTTGCTCACTAGCACTTTCCTTAAAATCAGTAATTTGTTTTTTTAACTCCTCAATAATGAAATCCTTTGTGTTACTAGACATATTTTTATCTTCAATAATTAACTTAATAAAGATTGTTTTAATTTATTTAAACGATTTTTTATACTAGCGTCAAAAATCTTATCGCCATATTTGATAATTACTCCACCTAAGATATCTTTATTTACTTTCAAATCAGTTTTTATTTCTTTAGCCGTTGACTCTTTCTTTAAATACTCTTTTAACAATTCTTCTATTTCTTGGCTTAATGGGTGAGCGCTGCTAATTTCTGCTTCTAGAATTAAGAGTTCCTTGTTGCAAAGAATAGAAAATTCTTGCAAAATTTTATCTAATTTAAAAGCATCATTATTTTTAAATAAAAACTTGGCAAAATTAGTAATAGTTTCTTTAAGCTCTGTTTTATTTTTATCTTTAGTTAATTCAAACAGGGCCCTAGCATATTGTTCTGGTTTGATTTTCATAAGTTACAGCTCTTTAATCACTTTAGTAATTAAGTCAGCATCTTTTTTATCATCGATTTTTTCAGCCAAAATTTTCTCTACCGCTAGAATAGTTAATTCGGCAATTCTTTTTTTAATTTCTGCAATTGCTAAATTTTTCTCTGTTTCAATTTTAGATCTCTCTTCAGCAATAATCCCTCGAACATCCTCTTTTGATCTGCCAACGATTTCTTGATAACGAGTTTCCGCTTTTAATTTAGCTTCTTCAATAATTAAATTGGCCTCTCGTCTAGCTTCAGTAATAATCTCTTTCTTATGGCTCTCTGCTTCTTGTAACTTAATTTCGGCCTCTTCGCTATCTTGAATGCCTTTAGCGATTTTTTTTCTTCTTTCTTCTAGAATATTAAAAACTGGCTTGTAGGCAAAACGCCATAAGACAAAAATTAAAACTGAAAAATTGATAAATTGAGCTAGTAAAATCTTAAGGTCTAAGCCTAAAGCTTGTATTAAGCTATTCATAAACAATAAAAAAATAATTAAAAAACAAAGTAATCCGCCCCTTTAAAAAAGAGACGGAAAGCTTTGACGTTTAATTAACCAAAAAGAATAATTAAAGCAATAACCAAAGCATAAATAGCGGTTGACTCAGCAATCGCCATTGAAACAAACATTAAAGGAGTTATTTTTCCACTAGCCTCTGGGTTGCGGCCGATTGCCTCTAAAGCTTTAGAAGCGGCAATACCTTCACCGATACCAGGACCAATAGCGCCTAATCCGACAGCGATGCCGGCGGCTAAATACTTTGCGGATTCAATTTCCATAATTTTATTATTAATTATATTAATTTATATTATTCATTAACTTCTTCGGCGGTTTCTTCTGAGGCCATTGAAATAAAAACTAGAGTTAGCACAGAAAAAACAAAAGCCTGAACCACTGCTGTTAGTAAACCTAGAAATTGAAAAGGCAGCGGCAGGAAGAAAGGAGCTAAAAATAGCATTACTGCGCCCAACACTTCTCCAGCAAAAATATTACCAAATAAACGAAAAGACAGGGATACTACTTTAGCTACTTCGCCAATTAAATCCATAATTCCTAAAAAGAACTTTAAAGGACTGCGCAGGTTAATAAAACGACCAATATAAGCCAGTGGTCCACTAACAGCAATGGCAACTATCTGAATTAATAAGACAACTACAAAAGTAATCATGAAAACTAGGCCATAATCAGCTATAATTGCTCTAAAGACAGGAACTACTTCATCTCCACGGTTTAAAGTCAGGGCGGCTTGACCAGGGATAAATGTCAGAAGATTAGAGATCAAAACAAAGAAGAAAATGGTAGCCACTAAGGGAAACACTCTTTTAGCTTTCTTCCCTTGACCAATAATTGACTCAGTAAAATCGTAGGCACCACTAATAAGCATTTCAACTAGGTTTTGAATTTTTCCAGGGATTATTTTAAGATTTTTACTTAACAAAAAAACTCCTATAATAAAAAAGAGCCACAAACAAAAAAACCAAAAAAAAGCGTTAGTTATAGGCCAAGAGCCGACATAAAAAAGCACCTCTGGTGCTAATGAAATATTTAATCCCATATATTAATCAACCGAGACCTCTTCTTTCTTAGTCAAAGCCTCTTGCCGATAAGCATCCATCATCTGGTTTATCTTCTTAATTTTTTTAAATAAAAGAATGTTGGTAGTTATAAAAGCCAATAAAATACTAATAAGTAATAACCAGGGATGGGTCTTAAAAATTCTATCCAATAATAAGCCCAGACCACCAAAAGCTAGCAAAGGACCAATAATAGATCCTAGGCTATACATGGCACTAGCCATAGCAATTTCCCTAATCGCTTTCTTATCCATTTTTTAAAAATTATTAATTACCAACTCTATATTATATAGACTAAGGGACTTAAAAAGTCAAGCTAAAGTAGTAATAAATTAACAACAAAAAGCGTTAGATAGCCAGCTCTTCTAATAATTGTTTCTGTTTACGATTAAGCCCGCTTGGAATCTTGACAATCACACGAACATAGTGGTCACCAATCCCTTTATTATGTAGTTTAGTTATCCCCTTCTCCTTCAACTTAAAAATAGTACCAGATTGAGTGCCTTCGGGGATTTTTAAGGTTAAATCACCATAAATAGTCTTTACTTCTATCTTATCGCCCAAAATAGCTTGTTTAACGCTTATTTCTTCCTCTGTGTGAATATCATACCCCTCTCTTGTAAACAGCTTATGCTTTTCTACTCTCACTCTTAGATATAAATCTCCGGCAGCTGCCCCTTTTAAACCAGCTTCTCCTTGACCACTTAACCTAATTGACTCACCATCATTAATCCCAGCCGGAACTTTTACCTTAAGTTTAACCTCATCTTTTAAAATCCCGTTACCTTGACATTTGGAACACTTATTTTTATAAATTCTACCCTCTCCAGCACAAACAGAACAAGTCATCTTCGTCTGAATATTTCCTAAAATAGTCCTTTGCACACCAATAACTTGCCCTGATCCACCGCAAGTGGAACAAGTTTCTACTGTTGTTCCTGGCTCATGGCCTTGGCCGTGACAATGATTACAGCTAATATTTTTTACAAAGGTTAATTCCTTTTCTAAGCCAAAGGCAGCCTCTAAAAAGGATAGATTAACAACCATTTCTAAATCACGTCCTCTTTGTTGTCTTTTAGCTGAGCTTCTTGAACCACCAAAACCAAAAATATCACCGAAACCACCAAAGAGGTCATCCATATCAATTCCTCCTTGAAAACCGGAGAAATCAAAACCACCAAAGCCACCTTGATTAAAACCAGAAGAACCACCACTGAAGGCGGCGGAACCAAACTGGTCATATTGTTTGCGTTTCTGATCATTTCCTAAAACTTGGTAAGCTTCATTGATCTCTTTGAACTTCGCCTCATCACCACCTTTGTCAGGATGAAACTCGTGAGCTTTTTTTCTAAAAGCAGTTTTAATTTCAGCAGCAGAAGCTGACTTAGAAACACCTAATATATCGTAATAGTCTTTAGACATGAATTTATATTCTTAATTAACTGCCATTTAAATGAAAATGGCAGTTTATAAAAAGACAAATTATTTTTTCTCTTCAACTTCACCCTCAACCACATCATCCTTTTTTTCTTCTGTTGTCTGAGAGCCAGCACCAGCTGCTTGGCCAGCCGCATCAGCGGCTTGATACATCGCGGCACCAATCTTCTGTGCCACAGTATTAACAGCTTCCAACCCCTTTTTAATATCATCCAAATTATTAGCTTCTTTAGCTTTTTTAAGGTCAGAAATTTTAGCTTCTAACTCAGTTTTATCTTCCGCCTTCATTTTATCACCAGATTCTTTAATCATTTTTTCAGTAGAAAAAATAACTGCATCAGCTTGATTAACCATTTCCACTTCTTCTTTTTTCTTTTTATCTTCTTCAGCGTGCATTTCTGCTTCTTTTTTGATTTTTTCTACCTCTTCCTTAGAAAGACCTGATGAAGCGGTAATAGTAATCTTTTGTTGTTTGTTAGTCGCTTTATCAGTCGCACTAACATTTAAAATCCCGTTAGCATCAATATCAAACTTAACTTCAACCTGAGGAACACCACGAGGAGCTGAAGGAATGCCATCTAAAATGAAACGTCCTAGAGTCTTATTATCATGAGCCATTGGTCTTTCTCCTTGAACAATATGAATCTCTACACTAGTTTGACCATCGGCAGCGGTAGAAAAAACTTGGGATTTAGAAGTTGGAATAGTGGTATTTCTTTCAATTAAAGGAGTAGCTACTCCGCCCATGGTTTCAATGCCGAGAGTTAAAGGAGTAACGTCAAGCAGTAAAACGTCTTTAACATCACCTTGCAAAACACCAGCTTGAACGGCAGCGCCCATAGCGACCACTTCATCAGGGTTAACGCTTAAATTAGGTTCTTTACCAAAAAATTCTTTAACTTTTTGTAAAACTAAAGGCATTCTGGTCATACCACCAACCATCACTACTTCTTCAATATCGCTAACAGAAAAGCCGGCATCAGCTAAAGCTTTTTTACAAGGTTCAATGGTTTTCTCCACTAAATCACCAACTAAATTTTCTAGCTGTGCTCTAGTCATCTTCATCACTAAGTGTTTTGGACCATTAGCATCAGTGGAAATAAATGGTTGGTTAATTTCAGTTTCCATTGCTGTCGATAATTCAATCTTTGCTTTCTCAGCTGCTTCTTTAATGCGCTGTAGAGCTAAAGTATCTTTAGCCAAATCAATACCCTGATCTTTCTTAAACTCAGCAATTATCCAATCAATAATCCTTTTATCAAAATCTTCACCTCCTAAGTGAGTATCACCATTAGTTGCTTTTACTTCCACAGTATCAGCAGAGATGTCTAAAACTGACACATCAAAAGTACCACCACCTAAATCATAAACGACAATTTGTTGACCCTGCTTTTTATCAAAACCGTAAGCTAAAGCGGCCACTGTGGGTTCGTTAATAATACGTTTAACATCAAGACCGGCAATAAGACCCGCATCTTTAGTTGCTTGGCGCTGGGCATCATCAAAATAAGCCGGCACAGTAATAATAGCCTCAGTAATTTTCTCACCAATCTTTGCTTCAGCATCAGCTTTTAGTTTAGCCAAAATCATGGCCGAAACTTCTTGAGGGGTATGTTCTTTATCACCAATTTTTACCTTAACCCCCTCACCAGCTTGAACAATTTTATAAGGCATAGTACTAACATCTTTCTGAATTTCCTCATCATTAAAATGGCGGCCAATTAAGCGCTTTACGGCATAAACAGTGTTTTCTGGATTAATCACTGCCTGTCTTTTAGCCGCTGACCCAACTAGACGTTCGCCACTTTTAGAGATAGCAACCACCGAAGGAGTAGTACGATTACCCTCAATATTCTCTAATATTTTAGGAGAACCACCTTCCATAATAGCCATGGCGCTATTTGTTGTTCCTAAATCAATTCCTAGAATTTTTCCCATATAATTTAATTTATTTTATTAACATATCTCGGCCCTCTTGCTCAAAGGGCCGAGGATGCCGATAAACTTATTATTTTTTATTTTCAATTTTAATTGTTTTTGGCTTAACTTCACTTGCCTTAGGGATGGTAATCTTTAAAACACCCTCACTAGCAACCGCCTTCGCGCTGTCGCCATCAACTTTAGTTGGTAGTGGGATAGAACGGTAGAAAGAGCCACGGCGAATTTCTTTACGGTAGTAGTTTTTTTCATCCACTTCACTCTTCTTTTCACTCTCCCCTTTGATACACAGGGTGTCGTTTTCAATAGAAATATTAACGTTTTCCGAATCAATCCCGGCTAGCTGGGTTTCAACAATAATGTTGTCTTTATCTTCATAAACATCAACGGCTGGAGTAAAACCAAATCCGCGACCAGGAACCACTGGTAACATGTCAGATAAAGCTTTATCCATTTCGTCAAAACCAAAGCTGTCGGCAAAAAATGGAGTCCATTTTATAAGTGACATATATTTATTTATTTTGCCTGTAAAATTTAGCTTACTAAATAGATACAGACAAACATTTAAATGAATAACTATTTTTTATTATTTAGAAACAATTACTTTTGCGGCTTTAATTAATCGGCCATTTAATAAATAACCTGGCATCACCTCCTTAACGACTACATCTCCTTCCCCCTCTAAAGCCTCCATTGTCTGATGATCAAATTTTTCACCAACAGTTTTTACTTCAATAACCCCTTTAGCTTCCAAAACATCTTTAAACTGCTTAAGAACATATTTAACTCCGGTTACCCAAGCGCTGTTTTCTTCTTCGGGAGGCAAGCCACTTAAAGACATTTTTAAATGATCGTAAACTGGAATTAAATCTTCTAAAAGATCAGCAATAGCATATTTACTAAACTCAATCTTATCAGCCGCTGTTTTCTTAATTAGGTTTTGATAATCTGCTAAAGCTAATTTATATTTATTTTCAAAGTCAGTTCTTTCTAGCTCCTTTATTATTTTTAAAACCGCCTTTTTAACATGAGGGCAAACATTCTCTTTATCATTAACTTCACTTAATTTTACCCACAAGAATTCCTCATATTTACCAGCCAGTTTTAGTTCTCCGGAGAAATCAGTAACCAAAAAGCGTAACATTAAGATATTATCAACTAGGCCAGAATCAAATAGAACTGATTTTTCTATTTTTAAATTTAATTCCTTCTTAGTCTTTTCCTCCAAATTTTTCAGGGGGCTGTGCTCTAGCTTAAGTGCCCCAGACAAGGCCAAAAATACATTGCTATCTTTTTCTCTAAGCAACAGAATTTCTGACTGGTCATTTATAATGTAGCCGTTAACAGCTGTAATTAATGTTTTTTCCTCCATAATTATTCAAACTTACTTTTTATATAATTTACTAGGGCAAGGTTGTGAGAATAATCCATTCTAATTGGCCCAAGAATACCAAACACGCCCGATTTATTATTTTTTTTATACTTAATTAAAACGGTACTTAAGAAATTTCCAAAAGGATTATTGGAGCCGATCAAAACCTTTTCTCCATCATCAATCTTTTCAAATAAATCATCAATAATCTCCTCAATGCGATCAATAATTACCGAGACATCATAAACTATCTCTGTCTGTTTGAATTCCGGTTGCGAAAATAGATTTGATAAACCGGTATAATATAAATCATTTTTGTGAAAGGCCCAAAATACTGCCCCGCCAGCTAATTCTGATATTTTTTTAGCTGTTTGTTTTAAATTATTTTCTTCAAAAGAAAAAAGGTCGTCCAAGATTTTTAATTCCCCTTCTTTTATTTTTCTTTTTTCCTTGGTCTTGATTATTTCTGATAACTCCAGCTCATAAGCCATCTCCGTCGGCACTCTGCCAGCAGAGGTGTGCGGTTGAATAATGAAACCATCTTCCTCAAGTTCAACTAAATCATTTCTAACAGTCGCCGGTGAAACACCTAATTTACAACGACTAACTAACATACCAGAAGATACTGGCTGAACGCTTTTAATATATTCCTTAATCAGAGTTCTTAGAATAGTTTTTTTACGGTCATTTAACATATCTTTATTGCTTTCTTTTTCAGTATATAAAAAATTAGCACTCGTGTCAATAGAGTGCTAATAAGTAAAAAACCAATCTTTTTAGTCTAAATAATGTTCTGTAGAACTGCTTACAATATCTACTGGGGTGGTAATAACATCTTTACGACCACCAAAATACCACTGCATAATATCTCTAGCAATTGGAGCAGAGACTGTGCTGCCCTCAACACCCTCCTCAACCATTACCGTAATAACTAATTCGGGGTTTTCATAAGGCGCAAAGGCAGTAAACCAGGCATGAGGCGATTTTTTGGTTGACCACTGAGCGGTCCCAGTCTTACCAGCCGCGGAAACCGGTAATGATTGCAGAGATCTAGCAGAGCCAGCTAAAACGGTTTGTCGCATTCCTTCCCTAATAATCTCTATATTAGTTTCATCAATAAACCCCTCCCTTAACACCTCGGGGTTGTTTTTTCTAACTAAATTATTATTACTGTCTAAAACTTCTGATACTAAATGAGGCTTCAGTAACTTACCACCATTAGCAATCACCGCAGTAAAATTAGCAACCTGTAGTGGTGTCACTAAGACATCTCCCTGACCGATAGCGAAATGGTAGGTATCGCCAATATACCAATTCTCTTTTTTAGTCTCTTTTTTCCATTGAGCTGTTGGCACAAAACCGCTAGCCTCACTAGGTAAATCAATGCCACTCTTTTCGCCTAAACCAAAAAGTTTTGAATACTTAACTAAATTATCTAATCCTAAGCCAACAAAATCTTGATAACCACCGCCAATATAATAGAAAAAAGTGTTAACTGATTCAGCAATCGCTCTTCTAACATTAGTCATCCCGTGCCCGCCAGCCCGCCAATCAGGAAAACTCCACTGCCCAATATAAAGACCGCCGGTTGATAAAAAACTAGTGTTCTCGGTAATTATTTTTTCCTGCAAGGCAGCTGAAGCGACCACAATTTTAAAAGTTGAACCACTAGGAAATTCACCGGAAACTGAACGATTAAATAGTGGACGGTTAGAATCCTCCAAATACTTTTGGTAATCCTCTTGTTTTATGCCCTTAGCAAAAAGATTATTATTATAAGAAGGCAAAGAGATTAGAGTTTTAATCTCCCCATTATTAGGGTCCATAATAACAACAGAGGCCCTATTTAAATTTAATCTCTTTAAATAACCACTCACAATCTCCTCGGCTTTATTTTGTAGTTCTAAATCAAGAGACAGGCGCAGATTATAACCATCTTGAGCGGGGACCTCATTAACTATTTTTTTCTGCCTCCCTAAGGCGTCAACTTCAATGTTTTTACGACCACCAACACCCTTTAACTCTTTTTCCCAATACAATTCTAGTCCAGCTTTTCCAATATAATCAATTAAAGAATAGTTATCACCAAATTTACTTAAATCTGCCTCACTAACCTTACCGGTATAACCTAAAACATGAGACAAACTTGAGGGATTTAGATTAGCCTGATTATTTAAGTTAGAAGACAAATATTCTCGTCTGATTTTATTTGACAGGAAAACTCCTGGGAGATTATTTAACTCTAAAGAAAGCACCATAGCCCTATCATATTCAATATTATCAACAATGAATAATGGTTGATATGACTCAAGGGAACCAATTCTAATCTTTTCTAGAGCAGTTTTTATTTTAAAATAAGTAGGAGTATCAGAAACTAGAGATAGGTTGCCAATGTTCTCAATTATACCAGAATCGCTTTTGTCACCTAACTTAGCTAAATCATTATCTAAAATACTGGCCACTTTTCTAATAAGGCTGTCCCTGTCTTCATCATTCTTTGGCAAATCTATTGGCCTAAGATATAACAAAAAATTAGCTGTATTTCTTACTAAAGGAGTCAGATTATAATCATAAATAATCCCTCTTCTGGGCTCTATTGTCTCCACTCTTAAACGGTTTCCTTCGGCCAACGAATAATAATAATCTCCTCTAATAATCTGTAGCCATGAAGCCCTGAAAATAAGAATTAAAAACAAAAAAACTAAGAAAAGATTAATATAAAAAATTTTAGAAAAGTTAAAAGTGCGGCCAACAATCTCTTTATCACCATTATCAGATAGGAAAGAGTGCTCTGTCCAGTCAGAATAATAATAAGAGTCCTTAAGTTGGCCATAACTAAACTTGCCTTCGCGAATAACAAAAGGATCTGAATGCTCATTCTCTAAACCAGATAAAAAGCGATAGTTTTTTATTTTTTTAGCCATAAATCATTATTATATATAGTACCCTTTAAAAACCCAGAAATCAACTAGTGGCAGATAAAAATATCATAAAAATTTCTTTATATTTTTTTCATCCCCTTTGTTATATAATTATTACAAAGAAAAAAATATGAAAATTTTAATCATTGAAGATGACCACATTATTTCTAGTTTGCTACTAAAATTCTTAAAAAACAACTTTTATACCGTTGACTTAGCTTCTGATGGAGAAAAAGGTCTTAATTTAGCCACTATTTATAAATACGACCTAATTATTAGTGATTTTCTACTGCCAAAATTAAACGGTGAGGAAATAATTAAAAGACTAAAAGAACTTGGTAATAATACGCCAGTTTTAATAATGTCTGTTTGCGGTCAAACGAAAAATAAAATCAACTTAATCAATCACGGCGCTGATGATTACTTGCCAAAACCATTTTTATTTACCGAATTACTAGCCAGAATTCAGGCTATTTTAAGAAGAGAGTCTCCAAAGGAAGATAAAAACATCTCTATTTCTGATCTTAGTCTTGATTTAAAAAATCAAGAAGCCACGAGAAATAATAAAAAGATTTACTTAACCAATAAAGAATTTACCCTTCTTAGGTTGCTAATGAAAAACCCTGGAATAATTTTTGATAAACAAAGAATTATTGAAGAAGCTTGGGATGAAGTAGACGGCTCATTGTCTAATATTGTTGAAGCTTATATTTTAAAACTAAGAAAAAAGATTGATTTTAAAAAACCATTTTTTATCAAAACCGTTCCTGGAAGAGGGTATCGCTTGGAAGTCTAAAAAGAATTGTTTAAAAGATTAAGACTTTCTAGAAGCTCTGTCTTGTCTGCACCCTCTGGCATTATTTCCGCCTGGCCATAATCACGAATAATAATAGGAATATATTCTATATTTTTAAGTTCTTTGCCATCAAAAAATATTTTAGCAAGCAGTCCCTGGCTAGTTTCTTTGGACCACATTTGGTCAAACACCAGATTACCTAGAGAATAAATAATTTTTTTACCCTGATAGTCTTCAATAATCTGCGGCCAATGAGGATGATGACCAACAACTAAATCAGCGCCACTATCAATTGCTGCGTAGGCAAAGTTTTTTTGTTGTCTATTAGGTTCCCTGACATATTCAATACCAGCATGCATAATCACAATCACAACATCAGACTGACTTTTGGCAGCCGCAATGTCTAAGTGTAGCTTTTCTAAGTCATCCATGTTAGCAATTAAACTAGAATCATTATTATAGGTATAAGCCAGAAAAGAAAACCTAATACCATTACTTTCCTTAATAACTAAATTATTTTCACTTAGGCCAACATAGGAAATTCCTGCTTCATCTAGAATTGATTTAGTGTTATTTATTCCCTTAGAGCCCTGATTAAGAGCGTGATTATTAGCCAGAGACAAAACATCAAAACCAGCCAAAACTAAAGAAGAAACGCTCAGTGGGTTAGCTTTGAAGGAAAATGAGCCGCTCGGAACATGATAATTATCCGCCAAGACAAAAGGTGATTCTAAATTAGCAATTGCGAGATCCGCTTCACTAAAAAGATTTGCGATTTTCTCAAGTGGCCAATTGTAATTCTTATAACGCTCCATCTTAGCATTAACTGTCCGTGATAACATAATGTCGCCACCAAAAAGCAAAATATTTTTTTGCTCTACCGGCGTTTTAACTAATTCTATAGAAACAATTTCTTGTTCTTTTTGTTTCAAAATCGGGAATTGATTATCTTGAAAGATTATATTTGGCCAGAGAATAAGCAAAAGAACCGCTAAAAGCAGTAAAATAAAGGGCCATTGTTTTAAAACTTTCTCACAAAAAGCTCTCATATTAATGACATTTTAAACCTAGTTTTAAAACTGTAAGGTTATTCCTCATTATGCTTAAAAAAGAAATTCCACTTTCAATATCATAACGACCAACATTATGAGCGGCGTTAAGAGCTAACATTTTTACTCCAGTTTGTTGTCTAATGATTTCACCGGTGTGCGGCATTAACAATTCTTCATAGTAAATATAGGGGTATTTTTTGTCTTTAATAATATCAATAAGACTTAAAACTCTTTCAACATCCACTTCTTCGGTGGGGATAAACCCTTGGGCTGCTTGATAATCAAGTTGATAACGTTTAGCTAAATAGGAAAAAGTGTCGTGTCCTGCCGCGACAAACCCGTCAAATTCACAATTATTTAGAGAATCGGCATACGCTTTATCCAAAGAAGACAGCTCTGCTAAATAGTCTACAGTTCGCTGAACATAATAATCTTTATTTTGGGGATCAAGTTCTTGATAAACTGCAGAAATTTTTTCCACCATCAAGGCAGCTTTAGAAAAATCCAACCAAACATGAGGATCAAGTTCTTCGTCAGTTAAATTATTGGCCGCCGCCTCTACTTTTAAATTTGTTTTTAAACTAGAAACAAAGTTAGTCAACCATGGCTCCATTAAGTCTGAAGTATAAAGTAGCAACCCCCTGCCCTCAACCACCAATTTTTCTTTTTCTGAAGGCAGGAAAGCATGAGGCTCTTTTCCTGGTGGTAAAATCAAATTAACATCAACTTTCTCGCCGCCAATATTTTTAGCAAAATCATAAACCGGGAATAAAGTGGTGGAAACTAATAAGCGACCATCAGCATTAAATAGAGGGGCTTCTGTTTTAACCTCTTTCCGACTCTGCCAGTAAAAATAAAGAAAAAAAAGACTTATTAATAACAGAAATAGAATTATTTTTATCTTTTTATATTTCATAAATATTATTTTAATTCAATTAAAATGATTTCCGACTGATTAAAGGTTCTAAGTGGCGGACCCCAGGAGCCCACCCCCGAAGATGTTTGCATTTGATAATCAGCTCCAACCTGTAAGCCATAATGATACTTACCATAGATTAATCTAGTTAACAAAGACAAAGGAAACATTTGCCCCCGATGACTATGTCCAGATAGCTGTAAATCAATTTGTAAATCACTACTAAAACTAGGTTTAACTGGTAGATGTTTTAGGAGAATTCTCGGTCCATTTTTATTAATGTAGTCTAAGCCATCTATTAACACTGGTTCATCTGAATTATTAAAATCCAATCCAATAATCTCTAAACCATCTAAAAATAAAGCTTCATCTCTTAAAACCGTGGCCCCAGAAAACTCTAAGGTGTTTTCAATTAACTCAGCATCCAAATAGGTATCGTGATTACCCATTACAAATATTACTCCATATTTAGCTTGAAAGTCAGAAAGAAGTGGAGCAAATTCCGTAAAACGATTATCAGTACCATCAAATAAATCACCGGTGATAACGATTAAGTCTGGATTTAAATTATTAACTTGACTGGTTAAACGTTTTAAAAAATTGGGGCCATAAATATTTCCTAAGTGAAGATCTGATAGTTGGACTATTTTTTTTCCCTGCCAGTTAAGTGGCAAATTAGGCAAAGAAATACTAACTTCTTTTACTTTAGTAAAATAAGCTCCATAGAGTCCAGCGACAAAAAATAACAGCGCGGCTAAAATAAAGATAGATGGTTTAGTAAATAAAGTGTATTTGAGTTTAAGAATATGAACTATTCTATAAAGTATCCCAAAAATAGTTAGATAAAACAAAAAGCCAAGGGCAAAGGCAAAAATGATATAAGACAGATGAACTAGTTGATTATCCGCTGCTCGTGACCACGAAAGAGTTAAGATAAAGCCAAAAGAAGTAATGATTAGAAACAAAAGAATTAAAACTTTTCCAATTAACCCCGCTCTTAAAAAATCTTTTAGTAAAAAATAACTAAAATAGACGGCCAGTGACAATAAAATCGTAGCTACAATCAAAAATAAAATAGGCATAATTTTTTTAATTTATGGCTATATTATAGCAAATTAAGCAAGAAAATAATAATATGTTATATTTAAAACAATATGAAAATTTTAATTGTTGAAGATGAATTAGAAACCATCAACTCACTAAAATCGTATCTTAAAAATGTCGGTTATAAGGCAGACGTTTCTTTAAGTGGTCAGAATGCTTTAGAGTTAATTAAAAAAATTGAGTACCCACTAATAATTTTGGACTTAAATTTACCAGACTTAAATGGTGAACTTGTTTGTCAAAAGATCAGGTACTTAGATAAACATGCCCCAATCTTAATTATAAGCGGAGATACACAAGTGTGCAGAAAAACAGCCTTGCTTAATAGCGGAGCGGATGACTATTTAGAAAAACCATTTTCTCCAGAAGAATTAGTTGCCCGAATTAAGGCACTACTAAGAAGACCAGCTAATTTAAGAAGTGATTTATTTAAACTTAGGAATTTAGAAGTAGACCGGTTCAAAAAAGTTGTTAGATTAAATAAACAGGAATTATACTTAACAAGAAAAGAGTTTTTGATTCTAGAATACTTAATTAATAACCCAAGATGCTTGGTAAACCGTGAAGAATTAATAGATCAAGTTTGGGGTGAGCAGGCAGATTATTTTTCTAACACCATAGAAACCCACATGATGAATTTACGTAAAAAAATAAACCAGGGGATAGGCAGGCCGTTTATTAAAACTGTATTTGGCCGTGGCTATAAAATTAGTTAAAGGTCGATTTTATATATTAATAATCCGTTGATTTTTTTTAAAAAACAGGATTTACGCAAATGGATAAGTTAATTAAAGAAATTTTAACAAACAAAAAAAGTCGAAAACACCAGTTTTTAGCGGCTTTTATTGGAGCTGTCTTTAATGCTGGACAGCCTTGGGGATAAAAATGCTCCGCCCTTTTATTATTTAAAAGGGCGGACAAATAATTTTGTGAAACAACATCTCTTAAATTTTATAAAAAGGTTAATAGCTCCCACTAGTTACGAAGAGGATAAGGCTAGACAAGAATATATCCTTAACATTTTACTTATCAGTCTAATTTTTTTAATTGCTATAGGAAGCCTGATAATCATCTATCGGTTAATATTCCCACCAGAAACGGGGTACCAAAATAAATCATTACCACTAATTATAGTAATTACGGTATTAATATTTTTTATAGCCCTATACTTTCTGTCAAAAAAGGGCCTAGGGAAAATGGTGTCTTATGTTTTTATTGCCTTGATTTTTAGCCTAGCATTTTATCAGGGTTTTTTGTGGGGCGTTGACCTGCCAGCCAGCCTGCTATTTTATACCCTAGGAATTATTATTTCAGGAATTATTCTGGGTACCAAAAAATCCTTCTTTTTTACCAGTCTAGCTATTTTACTTATCTGCTTAAGCGCAAATTTACAGAAAGAGGGCTTGGTAATTGCCGACAGGAGCTGGATTAATGATCTCTGGGGTAAATCAGACGTCCTGGTAACAGGGGTAATATTTTTAATTATTGCTTCCGTCTCTTGGCTATATAATAAAGAGTTAAACAAATCATTAAAAAAATTAAGACGGTCAGAACGTCTCTTGGTTATTGAAAGAGACCTCCTAGAAACTAGGGTTGCTCAAAAAACTAAAGAGTTAAGAATCAAGCAGGCTGAAGAAATTGCCCAAGTATATCGCTTTGCGGAAATTGGAAAATTATCTAGCGGCTTGTTTCACGATTTAGTTAACCCACTCACATCTGTTATGCTTAATATCCACAAAATAAAAATGGATGGAGAAAACAATCCCAATCTTAACTTTATTAATGAAGAAATTAATCAAGCAATCAAAGTATCTGAAAAAATGCGTAACTTTATTAATTCGGTTCGCAAACAAATAAAACTAGAAAGTTACTGCGAAAAGTTTTCTTTAAGTAAAGAAATAAGTGAAGCGTTGGAGATTTTAAATTATAAAATTAAGAAAAACAAAATTCAAATTAATTATAATTACAAGGAAAGTCTATTTTTAGACAACGATTCGGTAAAATTTAATCAAATAGTCACCAATATTTTAGCTAATGCCATTGATTCTTTTGACGACCTGGATAAAGCAGACAAAATTATTAATATATCCTTAACTGAAGATGATGAGAATATTATTTTAACAATATCTGACAATGGTCAAGGCATTAAAGCAGAAAACATTAACCAAATATTTAATTCTTTTTTCACCACCAAAAAACATAAAGATAATCTAGGGATTGGTCTTTCTCTGGTGAAGAAAATTATTGAAGAAAGTTTTATGGGCAAAATAGAAGTACACAGTGATTTGAATATTGGAACTAAATTTATAATAGTCTTTCCTAAAAACAAAAATGAGAATAATAGATAGAATAATTTTAGATTTAAAGAAACATCACATCTATGATAAGGATTTAAGTATTATTAAGAAATCCCTGGAACTAATTAAAAATCCGAATAAACTTGATGAAAATTTAAAAAAATTAGAAATTAGTTTAAATAATAAGGAGAACAATTTACTAACCACTTTTCTAATATTATCTGCTCTAGAAAAAAACGGCTTCAGTAACTTAGGTTTAGCCCTAAAATTACTAGTTAAGTACGAAAGTCAGGTTGGTGGTCCATATTATTCCAAGCCAAACAATATAATAGATCTAGAAACAAACGCGGTGATATACTATTACCTGAGTTTACACCAAGTTTATCTGCCAAATTTAGAGAAATTAATTAGTAAAAACCGAAAAACCTTATTAATCAATTTTTTACTAACAACCAGAGACAAGAAAATTAAGGAATCATCAGAAAGAGACCCAGAAGTGGTTATAATAGATAAGATAAAAAATAAAATTAAAGACCGACTTAAGAATTTTCCTAAAGAGTTTGTAAAATTGGCCACCCAAAAGATATCTGCCGTTATAAACAATAATACAGATAGACAGATGTCTCTGATGCCGTATTATTTTAAAAAATCTTTAAAAAATAGCAGTAAGATAACAGATAAATTTATTTTTGAAGCCGGGATGGCTAATATTTTTTTCTGGACCGCCTTTATAATCTATGATGATTTTTGGGATGAAGATGAGGCGGCTGATCCAAGACTCTTGCCAATCGCCAATCTTTTAGCGAGACACTATAACTGCTTCTACACTTCCCTCTTTAAGAAAGATAAATTTTTTAGCGACTTAATGGATAATTTAGATGCAGCTAATAACTGGGAGATAATATCTTGTAGAGCAAAAGTTAAGAATAATATTTTTTATATTCCTAAAAAAATTCCGGACTATAAAGATTATGAAGCTAAATACCAAGCTGCCTCTGGGCATGTTTTAGGACCGATAGCGATATTAAAAATGATTGAGAAAAAAATTAGCCCCAAAGAATTAGATAGGGTGGTTGCCTATTTTAAAAATTATCTAATTGCTATGCAGATTAACGATGACAGTCATGATTGGAAGGAAGATTTAGAAAGAGGGGCGCTTAGCACTGTGACGGTAATGATTATTAAAAATTGGTTAAAAAGATTTCCCCATAATAAAAAGATTTGTTTAAAACATGATCTTCAGAAATTAGAGAGTATTTTTTGGTTTGAAACGATCACAGAGGCGGCCAACCAAGCTATTTACCATTGTAAGTTAGCCGAAGAGGCCCTTAATTCTTTGAAAATTATAAAAGACAAGGCGCCTTTACAAAAATTTATTGAAATCCCAAGAAGAATTGCTAATGAGGCACTAGAAAAACAACAACAAAGTATAGCTATTTTAGAAAACTTTAATAAAAATTAATCCTTAAAGTATTATAATAAAAAAATAATACTTTATGATTAAAAAACTAAAAGATTTTCGTTGCGCAGATTGTCAAAAACTCCTTTTTAGGGGGGGTATTAGAAGAGCTTTAATTGAGATTAAATGTGCCCGTTGTAAAAAAATTAATTTGTTTGTAGCAAATGACCGCCCAGAGAATCATTAGTTTTAATTTTTTTAAGTAGTGATATAAGGATTTTTAAATCATTTTCTTTTAGGCGGCTAAAAGAATGGTTGGCACTTAAAAGATAATTATTTTTAAAATTATTAAACTTCACCTTTAGCTCTTTGGTAAGAGTAATGTTTATTATTCTTTTATCTTCAAGATTTCTTTCTCTAACAAGTAATTTCTTCTTAACCAAAACATCAACCAACTGAGTCATCGCTCCTGGCGTGACATTTAGAAATTGAGCTAGTTCCTTAGATGAGGCGACTTTTTTATTATAAACAAAAAATAAAATTAAAATTTGTTGTTTGTTAAGCAAACAGTCTCCAAAAGGTAAGTTCTTCTGATTATGTAAACTATGGGCTACTTTAATAAAACCAGAAACCGCTTCTTGGACTAATTCTAAACGTTTATTCATATTATTCATGTCTTAAAGCTTCAATTGGGTCTAACTTAGCAGCCCCCAGAGCCGGTAGGACACCAAAACCAATACCGATGGCGCCAGAAACACCAAAACCAATACCGATGGCATAAAGAGGCACCACAAAAGACCAAGCGAGGCCGCTATATACTGCCACAAAATAAACTAACCAGCTTAAAAAAGCACCAAATAAAATACCAATAAATCCTCCCAGTAAAGTGACTAAAACTGCTTCAATTAAAAATTCTAACAAAATATTTCTCTTCTTAGCCCCTAGCGCTTTTCTAAGACCAACCTCTGAGGTTCTCTCTGTCACCACAACATACATAATATTCATAATCCCCACTCCACCAACAACCAGAGAGATAGCAGCGATGGCGATTAGTAAAATAGTAATACTGCTAAAAATAGTATTAAAAATGTCCATCACTTCCGCTTGAGTAGTGACGCTAAAATCATCATCATCGGGATTATTAATGCCGTGATTACGCCTAATTACTTCGGAAATATTTCTAGCAGTTAAATCACTTAAATCTAAATTCTCAATCTGCACTACTGCCTGCAATAAATAGTTAATACCGAGCATCTTCTTCTGTGCCGTGCCAAGTGGCATAAAAGCATAATCATCATTACCGCCACTTAAGCCGCTTGATGGCTCATAGACGCCAATCACCGAAAAATTTAAAGAACCAATTTTAACTAACTTACCAAGGGGATCGTCTTGTTTAAAAAGATCCTCCGCTAATTTATGGCCCAGGATAACAACTTGAGCACCGCCATTGTCCTCTGCTTCAGTATAAAAACGACCCACCGCCAACTCATTTTTATCAACCTTAAACATATCAGCTGAAGCCCCCATGTAAACAATATTCTTTTGATAACTGCGATAACTAGCAATGCCCTGTCCAATGACCATCCCATAGCTGTTAGTAACATTAGGCAATTTATTCACACTATCTAAATCTCTTTGTTTTAAAGTTGTAATAGTTACTCCTGAAAAAGAACTGTCCCTAGCCGCCATTGATTTATTTTTTGAGGGCACCTTTGTTTGAATATATAAGGTGTTAGTGCCAAAACTAGCCACCTCATCATCAATGAGTTTTCTAAAACCAGCCCCAGCAGACAGAACTAAAATAACGGTCGCAATTCCAATCATAATACCTAAGGTAGTTAAGATAGTTCTTCCCTTATTAGCAGCTAAAGATTTAATGGCTTGTTTAAAAGCGTTATACATAATTATTCGTATCTTAGAGCCTCAATCGGATCTAGTTTGGCCGCTTTAATCGCTGGAGCGAGGCCAAACACTACACCGGTTAGCACTGAAACAGTTACCGACAAAATAATTGAAAAACCAGAAACAATAAATGACCAATCATAGCCTAATTTCTGCATCAATAAAGAAATTAGAAAAGAAATTAAAATTCCTAAAACAATACCAACAAAACCACCTAAACTAGTTAACAAGCTAGCTTCTAATAAAAACTGATTACGGATTGCTTTTTTGGTTGCACCGACTGCTTTTCTGAGACCAATTTCTCTGGTTCTCTCAGCAACAGTGACCATCATAATATTTAAAATTCCAATACCACCAACAACCAAGGAAATAGCCGCCATCGCAGCTAAGAATAAGCTTAAAGCGTTAGTTATGGTAGAAAGCAAATTAACCGCATCATCTAATTTTCTAACAGTAAAATCAACATCAATATCTTTTAAAATCCGATGTTGTTGTTTTAAAACGTCATTAACAGCCCTTGAAGTTAGGTCAGCCACTTCTTTACCGCTAAATTTTACATAAATGGCCTGTAAATGATTAATACCTAGAATTTGCTGTTGCCCAATAACTAGTGGCATGAAGATAAGTTCATCATTATTTTGAAAAAAGGAACTGCCCCTTGAAGCAATTACCCCAACCACTCTTAAAGGCACGCCACCAGCATTATTGTCTACGGAACTTTTTACCTTAATTACCTGCCCCAAAGGATTAACTCCTGAGTCACCAAATAAATTTTTACTTATCTCTGAGCCAAGAACCACAACATTAGCCCCACCAGCATCTTCAGCACTACTAAAGAATTGCCCTCGTTCCATATCAATGTCAAAAACGTTTGGGTAATCACTGTCAGTAGCTAAAAATGAAGCATCAACGCTTTTATTGCCCCAGGTAACCACCGCCGCCCCTCTCACACTAGCATTGACTGCTTCAGCGTAGGGCACCCGACTTTTATCTCTTAAAGCATCTGCATCATTTTTTATTAAAGTGGTGATTACTAAACCCGGAATTGGAGCCCCACTATCTGCCATTCGGCCAGGTTGTACCACAATTAAGTCACTACCTAATTTAGTAACTTGTCCTAAAATCAAACTCTGGGCTCCCGCACCAAGAGAAACAATAATTATCACCCCAGCCACGCCGATAGTAATTCCTAGGATAGTTAAAAAAGTTCTCCCTTTACGAGCTTTAAGATTCTTAAATACTAATTTGATAGTTGAAATGAAATTCACAAGTTTCTTATTTAACAAGATCTTTATCAGCTTCAGCAATAGTCCGGTTTTTTACCAACTCATCAGACAGAATATTACCATCTTTGATCCTAATAATTCTTTTAGCATGATTAGCGGTGTCCGTTTCATGAGTTACTAAAATAATTGTACGTCCTTCGTTGTTTAATTGTTGCAGCAGAAACATCACCGTGTTTCCCGACTTAGAATCAAGATTACCGGTTGGTTCATCGGCAAAGATAACCGCCGGATCACAAACTAGCGCTCTAGCAATCGCCACTCTTTGTTTTTCTCCACCAGAAATTTGATTAGTGTAATAATTTAAACGATGTGACAAGCCAACTGCTTCTAGCGACTTCTTGGCCAGAGCCTCATGATTTTTCTTTTTACTATAAATTAGAGGTAATTTAACATTATCTAAAACCGTTGTTCTAGGAAGTAGATTAAATGATTGAAAAACAAAACCAATTTCTTCATTCCTTAGTTCCGCTAAGTAATCATCATCAAATTTAGTAACATCTTTACCTTTGAATTCATAAACACCAGAAGTAGCTCGGTCAAGAAAGCTTAAAATATGCATTAAAGTAGACTTGCCAGAACCAGATGGGCCCATGATAGCCACAAATTCACCTTGATCAATCTTAAAATCAACCCCTTTAAGGACTGGAGTTACTAAATCATCAGTTTGATAATTCTTCTTAAGGTTTTGGACGTTAATTAAATTCATAGAGTTTAGACTACTTAATAAGAGTCACAATTTCATCATCTTTAGTAAGACCATCTAAAATTTCTACTTGTCCGCCATCAGCCTGAAGCCCGGTAGTAATTTTTACTTGATTATAAGTTTTCTTAGTTTTATCAGTAATTAACCTAACAAACTGTTCACCATTTTCGTTGATAATAGCGCTACTAGGAATTGCCAAGGCATTTTCTCTGCTGTCTGTTAACACTGTCATATTAACTGTCATTCCTGGTTTGATTTCTTCAATATTTGGCAAGCTGGCCTTTACTAAATAATTAACCACACCAGAGATAACCGTAGAAGCTGGATCAATAGTCATAATCTGACCTTCAAAATTCCTATCAGGTCCCAGAGCGTCAAAAGTGTAGGTAACCTTTTGGCCGATTTTTAACGCAGCAACATTAGCTTCACTCACATAAGATTCTGCTCTTAGAGCATTAATATTCTGTAGGGTAAAGACTGCCTGCATGGCTGTCGCCTGCTGACCAACTTTAGTATTAACAGCCGTAATTGTACCATCGGCTGGTGCCTTTAAAATAGTATTATTTAAAGCGGCGGTGGCGGCTTCAACAGAACCCTGAGCTGAGAGAAGTTGGGCTTTAGCCGCATCAATTTCCGCTGGCTGGGCTTTAGCCTTTAATTGAGCCAGTGAGGCCTCGGCTTGCTGTAAAGACGCTTTAGCGCTATTTATTTGGTTCTGGGCAGAGTTTATTTGAGAAGTAGCTGATAGTTTACTATTTGTGACAGCATTAGTGGCCGCTGTTAAAGCATCACTTAATGCTTGCTTAGATGATTTAATCAGATTAATGCCAGAATTTTCTGAAGATATATACCCATTAATAGCGGTTTTATAAGAATCTAGCTGACTCTGACTAAATCTGGAGCTAGCCACTGAATTTTGTAAAGCGGTATAGCAATAATTTAAAGAAACCAGGTCCTGATTTAAAACCGCTAAAGCATCACTAACTGCTTGGTTAATGTTTTCATCACTCTTATAGGCTTGAGCAACTGCTAAACTATTTTCCGCTTTAGTTAGAAGTGGCTGCACCTGAGTAATTGTATTTTTAAAATTATTTAAACTAGAAAAATCCATTACCCCAAAGGTGTCTTTTAAATCATTATCATCTAAAATCTTCTTTTCTTTATCCAAGCTTACTTTAACCGTCGCTAGTTGATTGGCAATATTAATTAAAATTGCAGAGCGCTTATTATCAGAAATTGTAGTTGGTGACTTTAAATCATCTAAATTACTTTGAGCTTGTTTAATAGCCTCATCAGTAGAAGTTTTGATGTTTTCTAAATTACTAAGAGCATTATTGTAAGCCACTTTAGCTGAGTCAACCGCTTTTTGGGAAACATTAATTTGTTCTGGGGTAGCACCGGAAACAATTCGGCGGTAGTTAGCGCTAGCCTGGGCTAATTGTCCATTAGCGCTAGTTAAGGAAGCTTTAACGCTGGATTGGTTTAAAATAGCTAAAACATCACCAGTCTTGACTTCACTACCTGTACTGACCATAATCTGCTCTACGACACCGCTAGTCTGAAAACTAAGACTTAAATTAGTTTCACTAACCACCTGACCGGTGCTTAGGACTGTTTGCTCTAGATTCTGTTGCACTACATTTGTGGTCTGAATATTAGAAACATCTGCACCAGCGCGACTTTTAAAATACCAAACTAAAGAGACAATCAAAAGAATAACAATCAACCAAATTACTCTCTTTTTAGTAAAAAACTTACCAGTTTTCATAGAAATTAAATTAAAAAATTATTACCAACTTATTTTAGTTTCTAAACTAATTTTTGTCAATTTAAAAAGCGGCTCGGCTGCTTTTTAACTCTTTATAATTTTTTAGCCTCTCCCTCAACCACATCCTTATTTATTATTTGTACCTTCACATCCTTATGATTTTTTAAAAACCAAGTTAAGATAAATCTAAAAATAAAAAGAGGAATAGAAAGAATTAAAAGAATAAAAGCCGCCAGCCAATTATCTAAAATAATTAATAGAATAATAAGTAATGGTACAAAATTCAAACCTTTAAAAAAGAATAGATTGATAATAAATCCAAGCACTTGAATTATTAAGCTAGCAAAATCTGAGGAAAATGGTCTTCTCCAGGCATATTTTGGGTTGTTTTTTTTATTAATCTCGTTCATGTTATAAAAAATCTTATGCCTTTTTTTCTATTCTAATAACCTTAATGATTGATAAGAAAAAAATCGCTTCTAAAAACAAAATTGTATAAACAGCAGCTGGATACTGAAAATTAAAAGCATTAGGATCAGTGTGTTTAAACCAAATACCGAAGTACGCCCACATAAAGACTAACAAATATGGAATGTTTTTGTCGCGCAATCCTCTTCTGACGCCAATCACCGCTCCAATTAACAAAACTAAAATTAACCAGGTTAAATCACTAACCCCAAAACCATTCCAATTAAGACTAACTAGCCAAGTGGTGATATTAGCAATAGTGGCAACAGTTATCCAGCCAAAATAGATACTAAATGGCCAAGATAATAGAATCTTCTCTTTAGTTGATAATCTCTCTTTTTTTAAATGGTTAGCAATTTTAATTAGGCAAAGCAGAATTAAAACTATAATTAGTACTGATAAAGCAATAAAATCGTAGTGCCAAGCTAAAATCCATAAAAAATTAAGCCAAGAACTAATAATAAAATATTTATTTATATTTTTAATTAGTCTTTCTTCGGTATTATTGTTAAATAGTCCGAGTTGATAAAGCGTATAGGCGCCTAGCAATAAATAAATTAATCCCCAAATAGAAAAAGTAAATCCCGCGGGGGCAAAGAGATTACTATATTTATCGGAGACATCTCCGGTACTAATTCCATTAATCGGCAAAATATTAGCTAGGGCGTTGATAGTCACCATCGCTAAAAAAGAAAACAAAGCAAAAATCTTTAAAAACCAAGATTTTTTAAACATATAATTTGTATAAAAATTATTACTTACCTTATAAAAATACCATAAAAATGGTTATTTTGTCTATTTAAAAAGCACCCATCTAGAGATCGGCGCTTAATAAACTTATTACTTATAGTAAACTGGAGATTCCTCGTCTACTTCACTTAAATCATTAGCTAGTCTTGCCAGGACATAGAATAAACTTGATAAACGATTTAAATAAGCAAGTACTGTGGAGTTAATTTTCTGCGGCTGCTTGTCTGACAGTCTAACAGCACATCTCTCTACGCGACGTGCTATTGATCTAGTAATATCAAGTAAGGCACTCAAGCGACAACCACCACTTAAAATAAAACTTTTTCTTTCTTTTATTTTTAAGGAGAGATTTTTTATTTCCTCCTCTATTCTATTTAAGATGCTGACTGGGAAATCTATATTCGCCTGAGCAAAATAAGCCTGAACGGTAAATAAGCTATGTTGAGTATTTCTAAGAATATCTTTAATTTCTAAAAAATCAGCCGCCTCCACCACACATAAACCAAGCCAGGAATTTAACTCATCTAAGGACCCCAGTAACTCAAAGATGGCGCTGCTTTTACTTAGCCTCTCTTTAGAATTAAAGATGGTGGAGGTGCCATTATCGCCTGCACCGGTATAATACATACTTATTTTAATTTAATTCACACGATCCACCGGCACAAGCCAGTTCTTTTTTAGCCTCAGTTTCATCATATTTTTCATAACTGACAATTTGAGCAAAGTCCATATCCTTAAACTTTTCAACCAATTTTTCATAATGCTCTTTGTCTATCTCTTCATAAGGAGCTAGTTCATAGACGTGGTCATTACGCGGTAGAAATGACAAGCCACCAACTATATCCCAGTTAGCATACACCCAATTAGCCACTTCTATCCATTCATCATCACCAACAGTGATGGTAATAGAGGGATTGTGTTCGGTGTAATTAAGCTTAACTTTTTTCCAATGCTCTAATTGATCGAGGGCGCTTAAGTCTTTACTAAAAATAGAACCCTGGGGCGCTTTAACTGGAAACTCAAAGACATAAGTAGTGGCTCCTTCATAAGACTGTCCAACCTCTGGCTTGTATGGAACACCTTGATCTTTCAGCATTCTGAACAAAGAGTCAGTAGCTGAAATACGTACTCGTCTAATATAATATGGCGCATAACGGGCATGCATACCAGAAGCACAATCTACTAGCTGAGAAACCGTGCCTGACGGTTTAACACAAGTAATTGAGGTTGAAGGGTTAATATTAAACTTTTGAGCATATTCCTTATTGCATTTTATTGCCTCATCTTTTAAGCGAGCCAAAATATTTTCTTCTCGGCTAGCTTTAGAATCCCATTGTCCAGTAACTGATACTCCTAAAAGTCTTTCAGCCTCACAATTATTCTTCCAACCTTTAGATAAATAAGGAAAATAAGTTAAAGTGGCTTGATAGGTACCCAAAATAGTAGCCAGTCTAATTTTTCTAAGCAAACTTTCTTCGGTATCATTATAACGAGCAACCACTTCTGTTAAATTACAAAATTGTTTGGATTGTAAAATAATTTCTCCGCAAGGATTAGTGCCCATTTGGCCAATAATAAAGTTGCCAGTAACATCAAAATAACCCTTCTTCTCTTTTAATAGTTCTAAGCGACGCTTAGGCATGGTTTTTACCAAAGAACCACGATTAAAAATTCCTCTTTCTCCAGAGCCTGACTTAATTAAGGCTAACCATTCATCTAAAAACTCTTTGTTACTTGGTTTATGCATGTAAACTGCAGAGTTATTTGCTAAACTCCTTTGAGGCTCAGCCACATAGAACTGCCCCTGCTTAGCATCACGGATACTATCATCATCTAAATCTGATAACGATATCATGGCACTACGTCTTACTCCACCAGAGACCACACAATAACCAATCATGCAAATGATATCATGAAGATCAATGGTTCTTAATCTTCTTCCCTGTCTAGCTAATATTTTCTTACGAGTAAAGTCCAATAACTGTTTTAGCGGCTCAGGTCCTGAGCTCTTTCCACCCATAGTTTTAAGACGAGCACCAGCGGGACGAAGTAAAGAATAATCAAACTTAATATCACCACCATCAGCCCAGGTTTTCATGCCCAGAGCTAAGGCATCAGCCCATCCTTCTTTATCATCAGGAATCACAAAGGTTTCTATCTCACCACCTTTTTGTCTTAAGATCTGAGGAAACTTTTCCACATTCTGACTCTCAACCGACCAGCCAACACCGGTGCCACACATAGAAACATACATAATTTCGGCCACATCTTGAAAACTCTCTGGAGCAATATAAGCGCAGTTATACGCACAAACATTAGTCTTGTCAGCCGCTTTGCCAGAAAACTGGAACAGACGCATAGAAGGCATAATTTCCTGTTTTAAAATAGCTTCTTTTATCTCTTCATACTCCTTATCAGTTAGAGCCGACTTTAAGTTTTCTTTCATGTACTTAATATATCTGTCTACGGTCTCTATCCAAGTTTCCCGCCTTTCTTCGTTTTCAATCCAACGAGAATAGCTTCTGTAAAAAATAAATTCTGATAAAGGGTTACTAAAATATTTCTTGCTTTCATCGCTTAGTTTTTGAACGTGCTCTGGGACGTCCTGTCTCTTTTTTCTAATTTCTGCTCTTTCCTGGCGGTATAATATATAGGCTTTAGCTACCTTAACAAAATCATTGCGCATTAGTTCCTCCTCCACTAAATCCTGAACCATTTCTACATGGGGAATAAAATTTTTATCAGTGGAAAATTTCTTAATTTTTTGTAAATCAGATTCTACTTGTTTACTAATTTTCTTAGAAAAACCATTAATCTCCTGCCCCACTTCATTAAAAGCTTTTTCAACCGCTTTTTCAATAAAGATAGGATCAAACTTTACCACTTGGCCACTGCGTTTACGGATTTTATCAATTTCTATATTATTTTTGGTCATAAAAATTTAAATTACACTAATTTTAAAATAAAATTTATTAAAAGTAGTTTTTCCCGTTAAATTACTACATATTGAGTATAAAAAACACGAAAAAACACTACATATAGTATAATAACAAATTTCCCAAAAAGCGGCAATGCTCGTTAAATGCTAATAAAAGTAGTGTTTTTTGATATAAATTTTAAGTTATACACAAGCTAACTTTAGATGCGCAGTTCTTTGTCTTGTAGCCGCTTGGTTGAGACCCAGAAAAAAGAGGCACTAGCTAAAACTGCAAAACTAATGATTAAAATAGCTGTTTCTAAGGAAATTATATCGGCGACATAACCAATAACTGGCAGAATCAATAATTGAAACATGGATTTAAATAATTCTAAAATAGACCCCATGGTGGCACGATTATCAAAATCAATATTTTGATGGAAAATCGTATTGGCGATTGGCGAACGGATATTTTCTATCATGATAATAATAAAAAATAAGGCAACACCAATTACAGAATTAAAACCTAGCCCTAATATTAGAAGAGGGATAAAAGCTAGCCAGGTTAAAATATTCATTAGACGAATATTGCCTAACCTTTCTTCCAATATATACGAGTATTTTAATAAAAAGGCAGTAAAAATTAAAAAACCAGAGTAAATGAAACCAAAATACTGCAACTCAACACCCAAGTTATTCATATATGGTTGAATGAACTTATTAATGGCGGCTAAGGCAGCTGAAAAAATACCAATGTTTAATACCAGGTTACGCAAATCTTTGGTTCTGATAATTTTTTTAAAAGCTAAAAGGGCAAAATCATAGTTAGTCCTTAAATTCATATCTCGTCCCTTAACATTTAATTCTGATATTTTTTCCCAAGATAGTGTTTGAATAAAATTAATGAATGCCGGAATAGCAGCCACAAAAAAAACAAAATTAAAGCCATACTTATAAGCTAGAAAACCGCCTAAGGCGGCCCCTATACTTTCAGAGAGGCGAGCATAAAACTTCTGACCGGACTTAACTTTATTATAAGTAGGACCACTATCCTTGTTTTCATATAAGTAATTATAAACAAAGGCTGTCTCAGTTCCAGAACGGAAGCTTTTGCCTAACTCTAAGATTAGATTAGCTAACAATAGGGTAATAAAATTACCCGCTAGACCAAAAGATAAATAACTTAAAAATATCAAAAATTTAGACAAAATAAGGCTACGTCTTTTACCATAAATGTCAGCGAAAACTCCGGTAGGGATCTCAATAATAAATGAAAAAATAGAACCTACTGTAAATACCCAAAAAATTTGGCTATAATTCAAGCCTAAATCCTGAAAGAATAAAACCATAATAGGCACAAAATAGGTCTGATTTTTCAGAAAGGAAGCTAAATAAAATTTATTTACCTGTTTCATAATTGAAATTATAACACAAAGCTAGATTATAGTATTAGCGGCATCAAAAAATAGACCGTATGGCCTATTTTTACTTGCTCGGGGACAGGGATTCGAACCCCGATAGCCAGGACCAAAACCTGGAGTCCTACCATTAGACGATCCCCGAATATTTAATTCTACCAAAACCTCCTCTATATTATGGTATTTTGCCGAACTAGTCAACTAAATTTTGGCATATTTTCTGGCCGCCAACAAACTGGCAACTAAAGTAATACCGAAAACAGCTAGCAGTTGAATGCCAAAAATAGCCAAAAAATTATTTACATAATAAGTCAAAATATTAACATTGTACCCCGTGAAGAAGACTTCAAGATACGGTTGTAAGATTGTCAAAAAGGGATAAAAACAGATAATAATAATCAAAGTGGAAACTAAAGCATAGGTAAAAGCCGAAAAGAGGTAGGGCATGTAAATAAAGAAGTTAGAGGCACCAACTAATCTCATAATTTCAATTTCCTGACGATGGGTATAAATCGCGACCCGAATCGCATTATAAACGACCAGTAAACTTGTTAGAACAAAAATCAGAATTAAAAGTAAACCAATCTCATTTATTCTGCCAGTAATCATTTGGATTTTTTCTAAGATAGCAGAATTATCAGAAAAATCACGTGACTCAATCGCTTCACTTTCTAGCACCTTTAAAGAGTTGATTAAGTTAGCAGAATTATCAAAGTCTTTGGGGATAATAATTAAAGATGGGGATAGCGGGTTCTTACCTAGTTCTTTTAAAGCATTTAAAACTTCCGGGTTGTTTCTGTTTTTGCTGCGGAAAGATTCTAGAGCGGCGCTTTTAGAAATAAACGAGGTCTCTCTGACATCAGGCATTGCCTCTACTTTTTGCCTCACATCTAATATCATGGCCTCTGAAGCATCGGACTTAAAATAAAGACTGATATTAATCTTTTCTTTTACGGCAGTGACCGCATTTTCACTAATTAGTTTAACGGTAAATAACATGTTTACTGAAAACAGCGCTAAAATTAGAATCGTAATCGTGACAATTGATAGCCAAATATTACGAACAATATCTTGAAAACTAAATTTAATGATTCTAAAAAAAGAAAGCATAATATTTCTTGTTATAATAAATATTTACCGTGTTCTTTGTCACTAATAACCACACCCTTATCCATAGTAATAACCCGACGATTTAAACGATTAACAATATCCTTATTATGGGTGACCAAAATTACCGTGGTACCAAACTTATTAATTCTAAGAAGTAAATCAATAATTTCATCAGCATTAATTGCGTCCAAATTACCAGTTGGTTCATCGGCTAATAATATTTTTGGTTGATGTACTAAAGCTCTGGCAATGGCCGCGCGCTGCTGCTCACCACCTGAAACCTCTCTCGGGTAACGATTGCCTTTATCTTCAAGACCAACAATCTTAAGGACATTAGGAACAACTTTATTGATTTTAGAATTAGATGCCCCACAAACCTCTAAAGCAAAGGCAATATTTTCTTTTAAAGTCTTTTTAGGAAGTAATTTAAAATCTTGAAAAATAACCCCGATTTGGCGTCTTAAGAAAGGCACATCATGACGGCTAACATTAGTAATATCCCAATCACCGACAATCACCCGCCCCTCATCAACTTTTTCTTCACCAATTAGAGTTTTAACTAAGGTAGTTTTACCGGCGCCGGATTGTCCAACGATAGAGACAAATTCGCCAACCTTAATATGCAAATCAACATTACGCAGAATCTTTATTTTATTGGCGTACGATTTTGATACGTTTTGAAATTTAATCATATCCTGTTTTTTAAAAGCCGCTCACCATATTTTATTAAAGTTTCATTATCTATAAAATTATTGTTTTTATTACTTGACCCAAAATTAACAACAATTAAATTTTTCCCACCAACTTGCACTTTAGTCATCAAACAATATAGAGATTCATGTAAATAACCAGTTTTAGAACCAATAATATTGTATTTATTAGCACTGATTAATTGATTAGTATTAGTTAGATTATGCTTGGCTTTTGTGTTTATAGTTGAAAAAGAATATTTATAAGTAGTACTAATTTTTTTAAGCAGAGGATTTTTAAAAGCCTCTTTTGTTATTATAGCATAATCAAGTGGAGAACTCACATTATCCGGAGAGAGTCCGCTTGGTTCAATAAATAAAGTTGAAGTAGCGCCCCAGGCAGCAACTGTCTCATTCATTCTGGCAATAAATTGTTCCCTGCTTAAACCACTATTTCTGACCAAAGTTTCAGCAGAATTATTAGCTGAGCCAACTAGCATTGAATAGAGAACATTTTCTAGTGTCATTGTCTCACCGTCTTTTACCTTAAGTCGCGAAGATTCATATGGCTTGCAATATTTATAATTATAATTTTCGTCTTGTACGCTATATGCTATTTGATTACTTAAAGTAGGATTAGTGCTTAAAAAAACATAGGCCGTCACAATTTTCGTTAAACTAGCCAGTGGCGTTACCTTACTTTCATTTTTCCCCCACAAAACTTCACCACTAGACTCATCTAAAATTACCGCTGACCAAGCAGAAATATTTGGCTCAGTAGCTGGTGCTAAATCTTGGTTTAAATTCCTACCGACAGCTTTTAAAACTTCTATTTTAACATTAATAACACCTGATTTAGTGGAGGCAATTTTATTAAAAGCAACCTTATCAAGATCCACCACTCTATCGGGGTGGAGTTTTCGCTCTGGTCCGTAATCGTTAACAGTGACATCAACAAATTTTCCATTATCTAGATTATATACTCTTAAGATGCTGCCTTTAGCAAAGTCCGGAGAGGCGGTAAACATACCTCCTTTATAAGCATACCAACTCGCTTTACCAACGGTTAGGACATCATGACTGGCAAAGACGGCTAGACGAACAAAAGTAAAAGGAACTTCCACTCTTACTTTATTATTTTGCGGATCATCGGTTGTTGGCAGTGGACGCCAAACTCCTTTTCCTTTGTCAAAATAAAAAACTTTTTTATAGTTATTATTTTTACCATCATAAGGAATTTCTACTGTATAGGTTTTTCCTTTAGCTAATTTACTGGGATCTAGACTAATTTGATATAGTGGCGTAATCGCTTGATAATCCCAAGGGGAAATTATTTCATCAACCAGTTGCTCAACTGAAATTGGTAATTTTGAACTTGGCAAAATATCCTTAGCCGAGGTTGTTTGAATATTAAAAACAAACAATAAAAGAATAATTATCAATATTTTATAACCTTTTTTTATCATACTTATTTGACTTTAAATAATTAATAAATCTATAATTAAACTGAAATCTCTAGCCGAGATAGCTCAGTTGGTAGAGCAGCACATTCGTAACGTGCAGGTCGTGGGTTCAAGCCCCATTCTCGGCTCCACAATAAAAACAAGAACATTTAAAAGTCCTTGTTTTTTTATTTAAAAAAATAATTTAACCATTTATCCCAATTAATATTTCTTGAATTAACTGCTACCTCGCTAACACTAGCAACTTGGGCCACTGATTGACGGTTTACCACCACCACATCTTCATTAACCTTCTTTAAACCTAAATTGAGTCTAGCCTGTTCCTCTAAAGAAATATCTGATTGTAAATATTCAATCATTTCCCTTAAATCTTCATTTTTATTCCGATAAATTTCATTGTCGCGCTTCATTTCAGCAATCTCTTTCTCAATTACTTTTTTTTGGCTCAAACTTCTAGCCAGAGGAAATATGATAGCCATGATAATTAATAAAAAAACGATTGCCAAAAAACGCTGGCTCATTAAAAATTTTCGCCAATACGGTTGGTTATTTTGTCTACGATCGGCCGGACTCAGGCCATAAGAACGATCTATCATTTTTTTATTATAAAAGCGGTACTTATAATATAGCAAACTAGAGAAAAAAATTCTAATTATTCTTTCCTTTCTTTAGGTGTCACCCAGAATCCCATGTATTTTCCAAGCATTAAACGAATCTGAGCATCAAGACAAGGAATAGCGCCAAAGATAATGATTGTAACCGGCACAAAAATCCATTGAACCACCATGGAAAAACTTTTCCAGATAGAATACTTCTTAGGTCTTTTTGGCAGTAGTAAATTGGATACAACCGCGGAAAGGACCATTCCGATCATTGCCATATTCATTAAGGTAGAAGTAATTGCCGGTAGATTTCCTGATAAAACTGTGGAGTTAAAACGATCACCACCCAATAACATCGGCAACCAACCAATAATGGCAATTATCAAAGCACTCGTTCCCCAAGAATGAAAACCGTAAAGTTGAACTAAAATATGATTAAAAATTCTTCGTTTACCAGAACGAGAATCATTTTTCATCTTAATGAAATTAAAAATCAAATATGCCACATTTTCCGCCCCCCAAGCCCAACGTCTTTGTTGTTTATACAGACTGCTAGCTGTTTTACTAAAACTAGTATCAGCAGTCGCATCCATAGAAACAATGACATATAGTGGTTCTACCCGATAATCACCTTTATAATGAACTAAACAGTGAAAGAAAATTCGTGAATCTTCGCTAACCATTTTTGTTGACCAGAAACCAATATCCACCAAGGCCTTCCAGGTCATTGAATGAGAAGAATAGGTTACCAGCTTCTCTTGCCTAATTTGCATCATCATTTGCCAGAAAGTATTAGAGGCGGCGGCCACTCTAGAAAAAAATGGGGTACTCCAAATATTATTATGATACACCGGCACTGGCTGGTAAGAAGATCTGTAAGGACTATGCACTGTTAAAAATTTATAAGACAAAGCATAAAAATAGCCAGGATTAACAATGGTATCAATATCAAAAACTGAAACCAAAATCTTATCATAAGGAATATTTTCTCTATCAATAACATTTTCTTTTACTTGACGGCCGCACCAAGCCTGATTAGCCCCTTTTCCTTTTAATTCCCCCTCAATGCCATCAGGATGAAAAGTAATAATAAAATGGCCAAACTGAGAAGAAAATTCTCTCTCAATTACAGCCGCTCTTTCCTTAGCAATCGCCCCCGCTCTTTCCTCCATTGCCAACGCCACAATCATTTGTTGAGTCGGAAAACCATCCTCCAACAAAGAATTAAGGGCGGTTCTAATAATCTCAATATCTTCATTATAAGTAGGTAGAATTATTAAGTGATACAAGTCCTCACAGCGAACACCTGCTTTAGCTAAACAGTCACTAGGCAGACTCGTGTCTTCAGCTATTAAAGACAGACAACGCAGACGCCAATCAACTTTGATATTTCTCTGCACTTTACGGTAGGAGGAAACTAAATATAGCGCCAAATAAATAACTTGCAGTAACCAATAAACATCAAAGGCAATTAAAAAATAAGCAACCCAGACCGGCTTAAAATAGGAAAAAACGATTAATAAAATAAGGGTCCCTAAAGAAAAAACACCGGGAATCATTTCTAAACCTCGGTATAATTTATAATCCTTTCCAGAAAGCTCTGTAGCCTTGCCAATTTTTAAATAATCTGTCATTTGAGTTTTATATCAGTATTTAAATAGCGCCTCTATTTTTTAACTCAAAAAAGCATTTAGCACAAGCCCTAACATCCACCAACGCATCGTGAGCTTCTTCAAAACCAGTGTTAAATAAATAACTATAAAGTTCTGTTAAATTTGGCCACTTATAGCGCCCATAACTGTTAGTTATCTTACAGACATCCGCACTACTTTTCATGGTACAGATTTTTCTCGCTAAATCTAAAACGTTAGGCATCTGTAACCGATAAAACTCTGCACCGACTATTTTATCATCAAAATCAATGTTATGGCCGATAATAAACTCCGCCTTTTTTACTTCTTCAGAGAAATGCTCCAGCGCTTGCTTTAAATCTACCCCCTCACGTTCAGCTCTCTCTTGAGTTACGCGGTGAATTTTTGCCACCTCTTCTGAAATAGTAAAACCATCCGGACGAATAACATAACTATAACTATCCCAAGCATTACCATCAGCATCAAACCAAGCCCAAGCAATTTGTACTAAGCGCGGCCAATTATTAGAATCAGAAACCGGCGCTTTATAATCACGTGGTAATCCGGTGGTCTCTGTATCAAAAAATAAATACATAAAAATATAACAATAATAACTGTCTTAAAAATTTAATTTACTAATTATTTTGGTTTAAGTCTATTTCCTGCCCCTCACTTAAATCTGCACCATCTGGCCAATCCTTAAAAATCTCTTCAATCTTTTTATCATCTTCTTTAATAAAATCAGTCTGTGGTTTCTGTTATTCTGGCCTGCCACGAAAATCCAGCGGCTGAACTTTTGTTAAACTTTCTAGAGATATTGTTTCTTTTGGAGTCTCTTTAACTTCAAATTCTGCTAAACTAGAAGGCCTAAAAGGTTGTGGTTTTTTTATTTGGTTTTCTCTCCCCTTAATATTTGGATTCTTTTTTAGTACAACCGGATTTATTTTTGGAGTAATAACTTCTTTTTTAGGCTCTATTTTTATTGTTGGTTCTTTCTTCTGGGTTTGCCTATTTTCAAGCTCCACGCGCCTCTCCTCTTTCTTTTTACTTAGACATTGTTTGCAAAAAACTGGTCTGACGCCATCTGGTTCAAAAGGGGTAAAGGTAGTAACCCCACAAAGTGCGCAATTGGTTTTAAAGCCAAAACCAGGAACATCTTGCGGCGGAGTCTTAGCACTGTCTTGAATAGTCTCGCTAGTAGGAACAGATAATTTGCCAGTAGCGGCTGCCGAAAATTCTTCAACCGTTTCGTGCCATCTCATTATTTTCTCTTCTACAATTTCCCTTGGAGTGGCATATTTTTCCCTTGATAACCTAACTGCTTTTTCTTCTTGACCAGTCTTTTCTTCTTCAGTTAGTGGTGGCAACCCCTTAGCAGAAAAAGGCGAAGAAGCCACGCCATCAATCATTAATTTTAAATACATCTCATACTTAGGGAGATTAACCAAATCCTCTTCATTAAAAACCGGCATAAATTCTTTAGCTAGAGCTTCTGCATCAGAAGCTCCCACCCGAAAAGAAATCATCGTACCAACGTTTCCAAAAACAGCCGGTTTAACTTTTTCAGTCAGCTGCTCAATATATTGATGAGCTAAGATTAAGTCTAAACGATACTTTCTAGCTTCAGAAAGAATATTAGCAAAAGAGTCAGTAGAAAAATTTTGGAACTCATCAATATATAAATAGAAATCCCGGCGTTCTTTTTCAGGAATATCAACACGGCTCATGGCTGCTAATTGAATTTTAGTAATCATCATCGCCCCCAGTAAAGCTGAGTTGTCTTCACCAATTCTACCTTTTGAAAGATTCATGATTAGAATCTTGCCTTCATCCATTATCTGCCTTAAATTAATAGCTGATTTTACCTGACCAACAATATTTCTCATCAGAGCACTAGATAAAAACTGACCGACTTTATTTTGAATTGGGGACACCGCTTCTGAGGCAAATTTATCAGCATAACCAGCAAATTCTTTCTCCCAAAAAGCTTTAACTACTGGATCTTTAATGTTAGCTACCACTCTTTTACGGTATGGTTTGTCGCTTAACATCCTGACTACCCCCAAAAGTGTGGATCCCGGAAAATCTAAAATAGCTAAGATAGCATTACGTAAAATATATTCCAAACGTGGTCCCCAAGAATCTGCCCATAGTTTTTGAAAAACACCAATCAACCCTGAAGCCACTAAATGTTGTAGATGATGGTCAACTTGTTCTACAACGTTAAAAGCGATTGGGTATTCCATGTCAGCCGGATTAAAATAGATAACATCATTTACTCTTTCAGCGGGAATATATTGCATGATTTTTTCAGCTAAATCACCATGAGGATCCACTACCGCCACTCCTCGACCAGCCCTAATGTCATCTACAATCATATTTTCCAAAACAGTAGACTTACCCATACCAGTTTTTCCAATCAAATACATATGACGGCGACGGTCGTCAGTTTTGATGCCGAATTTTTTAAATTCGTTTCTAAAAGTTGTTTGTGCAAAAACCGCAATGTCTTTATTACTCATAGACTATTAAAACATTTTATCAAAATATCTTTCTAAAAAATTTGGCAAATAAAGAAAACCAATAATAAGAGGTATAATTATAATTAATAATCTCACGGTCGCCCAGACTTGCTGCAATTTAATATATTTCTTAATAGAGATTATTTTTTCTAAAACAGCTTCACTAACTTCTAAATTTTTCTTAAGAAGACTTAACTCTTCCGGACTTAAGCTAGTTTTTTGATTTTTTTCATTATCTTGTTCTTGGGACATATGTTTATCTTAATTCGCAAAGTTTAACATACTTTTTAGCTAAATCTAACATATCCTGCATTTCTATTTCCGAAAAAGCTGACTTTTTTTCTAAACCGCGATCAACCAACTCCACGTCAGACTTAAATTTCTGCAAATACCAGGCATTAGCGCCAGCAATAAGCTCACCCATAACAGAGATATCTGCTGGTTCAATTAATCCGGGGACAATGGTGGTTCTAAACTCATGCGGTAATCCGCTTTCAATTATCATTTTAACACTTTTTTCTAAATTCTGACAGTTTATGCTTACTCCAACCACCTCTTGATACTTATTAAAGGGGGCCTTAAGATCCATGGCTAAATAATCAACTAATTTCTGATGTAGAATTTCTGTCAACATTTGTGGGTTAGTACCGTTAGTATCTAATTTTATCTTATACCCCAAATCTTTTATCCTCTTAATAAACTCTGGTAAATCACGGTGCATAGTTGGTTCACCGCCAGTAATAACCACTCCGTCTAATTTCCCTACCCTATTCTTCAAAAAAAGAAAAAACTCATCCTCAGAAATAAGAGGACAAGTTTTTTCATATTTTTTTTCGTCTGTCTCCTGATCGGGCCAGACAAGCAATGGGTTATAGCAAAAGTGACATCTAAAATTACAACCTTTAGTAAAAACAATTGCCGCCACCTGTCCTGGATAATCAATTAAAGTCATTTTTTCAAGTCCGCCAATAATCATATTTTTGCAGAAGGAAAAAGGACCAGATAGACAACCTTCAGACCAAAGGAAGGAGCACCTTAGTCACTTAGGTTTTCCTGTTTTATTTTTTAACAGTTGCAGTCTTCTACCTTATATGTTAAGCGATCACCATATTCTGAAGTTTTTCCTGGGTTAAAATTTCTAACTGGAGTTAACCAACCAACAACGCGGCTGTAAACAATACACTCTTGTCTTTTAGTTTGAATTGGGCTCATATTTTTATGCTTAAATTTTTATATTTAAATTAATTATTATCTGTATTAGCTAAACGAGTACTACTAACATCATTTTCTGGTTTATAACCAATTTCCTCATCGCATTTTGGGCAATATTTATGCTCACCAGAAAGATAGCCGTGTTTAGGGCAAATAGAAAAGGTTGGGGTAATGGTAAAATATGGTAATTTGTAGTTGTTTACAATTTTTTGAACCAACTTTTTAGTTGCTTCACCATCCTTAATCCTCTCCCCGATAAAGCCATGTAAAACTGTACCGCCAGTATATTTTGTTTGCAGATTATCTTGTAAATCTAAGGCGGTAAAAATATCACTAGTAAATCCTACTGGTAAGTGAGAGGAGTTAGTATAATATGGCGGTAAACCATTTTCACGAACCGCCGCATCGTTAGCACAAATTATCTCCGGATAAACTTCTTTATCTTTTTTAGCAAAACGATAAGTACAACCCTCACCAGGAGTCGCTTCTAAGTTATATAAACTACCACTCTCTTCTTGATACTCCAGCATTTTTTCTCTCATGTAGTCTAGAATTTCAGCGGCAAAAGCTTGTCCTTCTGGAGTAGAAATATTTTTTCCTATTAAATTTACTGCCGCCTCATTCATACCATTAATACCAATGGTGTTAAAGTGATTTTGCCAGTAAGAACCAAAGCGCTCTCTGATATCTTGTAGATAAAAACGAGAATATGGATAAAGGCCGTCATCAGTGAATTTTTCTACCACCTTTCTTTTTATTTCTAAGCTCTCTTTAGCAATTTCCATTAAAGCGGTTAGTCTTTGCTTAAATTCTTCCTTATCTTTTGATAAATACCCTAAACGAGGTAGGTTAATTGTTACTACGCCTAAAGAACCAGTTAAAGGATTAGCACCAAATAAACCACCACCTCTTTTGCGAAGTTCTCTATTGTCAAGTCTTAGACGACAACACATAGAACGGGCATCATCTCGGTCCATGTCAGAATTAACAAAATTAGAAAAATAAGGAACGCCGTATTTAGCAGTCATCTCCCACATTGGCTTCAGACACTCTCTATCCCAGTCGAAGTTTTTATCAATTTGATAAGTAGGAATTGGAAAGCCAAAAACACGTCCAGTTGAATCACCCTCAAGCATTACCTCAGCAAAAGCCTGATTAAAAATATCCATTTCTACTTGAAAATCTTTATACTTCTCAGCTTTAACCTCACCACCAATAACAACATTTTCTTCACCAATTAATTTTGAAGGAGTAACATCAAGAGTAACATTGGTAAAAGGAGTTTGAAAACCGACTCTCGTAGGAACATTCACATTAAACATGAATTCTTGCAGTCCCTGTTTTACCTCCTTGTAGGTTAAATTATCATAACGAATAAATGGCGCTAAATAAGTATCAAAGTTAGAAAAAGCCTGAGCTCCAGCGGCTTCGCCTTGCATGGTATAAAAGAAATTAACAATTTGCCCTAGAGCACTGCGAAAATGTTTTGGTGGTTTACTTTGAACTTTTTCTGGAACTCCTTGGAAACCTTTTATTAATAAATCTTTTAAGTCCCAACCACAACAATATGGGGCGAGTAAACCAAGATCATGAATATGTAAATCGCCACCAACATGAGCTTCACGAATATTTTCTGGATAGAGTTTATTCAGCCAGTAACGAGCAGAGACAGCAGAGGCAATATAGTTATTTAAACCCTGCACAGAGAAACTCATATTACTGTTTTCCTTAAGGCGCCAATCGGCCCGCCCCAAATAGTCTTCCATCAACTTTTCATCGGAAGTCCCCTTACTAATATCTCTAATCTGACGATGTTGATCGCGATAAAGGATGTAAGTTTTAGCTAAGGCAATTTGTTTATTTTCAATTAAAGTTTCCTCAACAATATCTTGCACTTCTTCAACTGCTGGAATAGTATTCTTGTGAAAATGGGTAGTAATCTTAGCAATAATTTTAGCACTCAAATCTTCAGCTAATTTATCATCAATCTGAGAAATAGCTTCTTGAGCTTTTTTGATAGCAATAGTGATTTTGTTTTTGTCAAAATCAACGATCGCGCCGGAACGCTTGCGAATTTGAGTGATTGTTTCGGACATAAGAAACTCTTAATGTTTTAAAGATTATAAACTTAAAGAATTTTAGAATCCTTAAAACCTTAATTAAATTATTTTTTTTCTTTGATTAATTTATTAAGTTCTTTTCTAAACTCATTAGCATCCTTAAACTGTTCATAGACCGAAGCGTAGCGAATATAAGCAACCTGATCCACTTTTTTAAGTTGTTTCATGGCAATTTGTCCGACCTGTCTGGAAGTAATTTCACTCTTACGCAATTTTTGTAATTCCCTTTCAATACCATGAATTAACTGCTTAAACTTATCATCGGTAACCGCTCTTTTCTCTAAAGATTTCTTCAGACCACTAACTAATTTCTCACGATTATATGATTCCCTTCTCCCATCACGCTTAACAATTGCTAAATCTAAAATTTCGACCTCTTCATAGGTAGAAAAACGAAAATTACACTTTAAACATTCTCGGCGGCGGCGAATAGACAAACCATCCATCGCTACCCGAGAATCAACCACCTTAGTATCGTCAAAGTAACAGATTGGACATTTCATAAAAGAAGTTTTTTTGCCTTAAGAATTAAATTTAGTCAATAGTGACAAAAACAACATTTAGTAGTTATTTTTTTATTTATTCCACTACATCTTGTATGTACCCCTATTGTAACAAAAAGCCAAGAGGGGGACAAGTTAAAGCAAGTCCCTAATTTTAAAGGTTTTTTAAGGTTATTTTTTAATTTCTATAAACTGTGGATAATTAGTGGGGGGTTTAAAAAACAATAAAGATGGGATTAAAAGATGCCTCAGCTTAGATTAGCTAATCTTTACCGTATTAAAAAAACCTATCTTTTTAATAAATAAAAAATAGGATGTAACTCCTATTTTTTAAGAAACTTATTGTTGTTTTTTTACATCATTTTCTTCCGAATAAAGGCTGGAACACTTAAATCATCATCTTCGGTATTAGTAGTTGCTGGCTGCTCCATTTTCTTTTCAATTATTGGCTTAACTGGGGTATTTTTGAAAACAGATAATTTTGTTTTTGTTTTGTCAGCCCAAGATTGAGCACTAGGAATTTCCTTTTCACTTTCTTCAATAAAAGAATTAGCTGTATAACTCTTAACCGGCTCTACTTTACTGCTAACTCCGCCGCCCTTGCCATCAAAACCAGTCGCTACAACGGTAATCTTAATTTCATCTTTTAAGTTTTCATCAATGACAGCTCCAAAAATAATTTTTGCCTCTTCATCAGCCGCAGCAGTAATCACTTTAGCGGCTTCACTGACTTCACTCATTGACAAATCAGCGCCACCAGTAATAGTAAAGACAATTCCTCTGGCACCGTCAATTGACATATCAAGTAAGCTAGAATTAATAGCTGATTTAGCAGCATCAATTGCTTTATTTTCACCGCTTGCCTGACCAATACCCATTAAAGCGCTACCAGCATTAGACATAACCGCTTTAACATCAGCAAAGTCAGCATTGATAATACCAGGAACGGTAATAATTTCCGCAATTCCCTGCACACCCTGTCTTAAAACATCATCAGCAATATTAAAAGCTTCAAGTAGTGAAGTTTTCTTATCAATCACTTGTAATAGTTTGTCGTTTGAAATAGTAATAATAGTATCTACTTTATCAGCCAATTCTGAAAAAGCCCGATCAGCAATGTTTTTTCTTTGTCCGCCTTCAAAAGAAAATGGTTTAGTGACAACAGCCACTGTTAAGGCACCTAATTCTCTAGATATTTTAGCCACAATTGGCGAAGCGCCTGACCCAGTACCGCCGCCCATGCCACAAGTAATAAAAACCATATCACAGCCTTTAAGAGCTTCCCTAATTTCATTTTCTGATTCTTCAGCTGCCGCCTTGCCTAATTCCGGATTCATGCCCGCCCCTAAACCACGAGTAACAGTCTTGCCAATATGAATTTTTTCACCAGCTTTATTATAATGAAGAGCTTGAATATCAGTGTTTACTGCCACGAATTCAACGCCTTTAATACCACTATTAACCATGCGATTAATAGCGCTTCCGCCGCCGCCGCCGACACCAACGACCTTGATTTTAGCAAAAGTTTCAATTTCTGGTTTGATTTCAGCCATATAACTATTAATTATTTTGGAATTATCCTTTGAAAAAAGTTCTTAGCCTTGCCAAAAACTCCTTCTAAATTTTTACGTAAATTATTATTGTTTGGTTCAGCACTATTATGGTTTCCCCAAAGAACTAAACCAAGTGAGGTTAAAAATTCAGGACTCTTAACCTTATCAATTACTACATTAACATTTTTTGAAACACCAATACAAGCTGGCAGTCTTAACTTTCTTTTAGCCAGATCAATTAGACCATTAAGCTCAGCGCCGCTGCCAATAAAAACTGTTCCAGCAGGCAACATTCCTGAGCGATCAATCTTTTTAAATTCCGCATCAACCTTTTCTAAAATTTCTTCTACCCGAGCTTCAATAATTTCTGCCACATAATGTTTAGAAACTGTTTCAATATCGTCATTGACATCCTCTTCCTTTACTAAAGCACGAACATCAACCTCTTCTTCTTTACTAATATCGGCCGGATTACAACTGCCAAATTCCCTCTTTATTCTCTCCGCTAAATTTATCGGGCAACGGAGACCAATAGCAATATCAGCCGTAATATGCTCCGAGCCAATTGGTAAAATAGCGGTGTGTAGTAAGTTTCTCTCTTCATAAATAGCCACCGAGGTAGTTGAAGAACCAATATTAATTAAAGCAACTCCCAACTCTTTTTGTTTTGGAGTAAGAACCGACTCGGCACCAGCTAAAGGCGCTAAAACTAGATCATCAATTTCTAGTCCAGTGCGATAAATAGCTTTAGTTAAATTTTTAATTTGTGTAGACAAGCCTTGAATAATAAGAGTTTCCACCTCTAAACGAATTCCACTCATCCCAATTGGATCCTTAATATCTGTTTGGTTATCTACTGCAAATTTTACCGGAATAACATGCAAAATTTCATAATTAACCGGAACCGCTAAAGCGCGAGCAGCCTCAATTGCTCTATTTACATCAATTTCGTTAATCTCGCCATCACTCTTAGAAACTGCTACTACCCCCTTGCTGCGCTCACACTTAACATGGGGGTCGTTGATACTGACCCAAACATTAGAAATTGGAACGCCAATTAAACGTTCTGCTTTCTCTAAACAGGCTGAAATAGAAGAAGTTGTTTCCTCAATACTACTGACCACCCCCTTATTAACTCCTGCTGTTGGTGAAGCAACTGCACCAATAATTTGCAAGTCTTCACCAGCCGGAGTTTCTATTTTTTGGCCAATCACTAAACGGATAGCAGTTGAACCAACATCTAAGCCAGCAATAATTTCATCTCTCATAAATATAAATGATATAGGCTAAAGCGAAACCTCCCAGAAAAAACGGATTTTAACCACATTCGCTTGAGCAAAAAGAGTTTTACTTGTTTAAATTTATTATACTAGATTTTTATTTTTTTAACAACCGATTTTATAACTGAAATAGCCCTAAATACCAATTAGCGATAAACTCACTCCAAAATAGGGCAATAACACCCCCAATAGTCAAAAAGACTCCTAAAGGTAGCTGACTACCCCACTGTTTGCGCTTGAGCAAGATGAAAAGCAACCCAACTAAAGAGCCAATAAAATAAGCACTCAAAATAACTACTAGCAACTCCTTAAAGCTCGGAAAAGACAGTCCTAAAAAGACCCCTAACCAGATATCCCCTTCGCCGATACCTTTCTTTTTAGTAATAATATATTGCAACCAAAAGAAAAATCCCCCTACAAAAGCAAAAAATACCGATAAAAAAAGATAATTTCCTAAATTGGTATAATTTATTAGTACCCCTAACAATAAGACCACTAAAGCACCGCCAGTAAGAAAGGAAACAGGGATTAAAGACCAGCGATAATCAAAAATAAAAACTAGGACTAAAATAGACACCACCACTAAGGCATAAATCATTTTTAAGGGCTCGGTGGCAAATGATAAAAAAGTAAAATAAAAAAGCAAACCAGTAATTAATTCCACTAGCGGATAGTGCCAAGAAATTCCTTTTTGACAGTGACGGCAGCGCCCTTTTAACAGCATAAAACTAAGAAGAGGTAAGTTGTCATACCAAGAAATTTGGTTTTGGCATTTAGGGCACTTGGACCTGCCCCAAACACTTTCTCCTAGATGTAGCCGCCAAGCTAAGCAGTTGATAAAGCTCCCCATTATTAAACCAAAAATAAAAGCAAAAAATGGACCTAAAATTAAATATTCACTCATCATATAATTAATTAACTAAACTCTTAGCAGCGTCCAATCTTCCCTGCAAATAACCTCTATAAGAGATAATATCATTTTTTTGCTTAGCTCCTAAATCATAATTATTAGTATCTGGTAACAATTTTAAAGCTTGATCAAATTTTTCTGCCGCTAAAGAATAATTTTGAGATAACATCAAAGAATCCCCCCAGGCTAAAAAAATCTTCGGCATTTCTTTGCTAGTTAAACTTAGCTCTTCAAAGAGAGTAAATGATTCATATTTCTTCCCTGCCACTGCCAGAGAGAAAGCTCTCACAAGTTTATTTTCAAAACTATTACTAAAAAAAGAATCCACCTTGATAGTTAAATAATCCGAAAGAGCCTTTCTTAAAACCGGATCATTACCTTCTAAAAGCTTACTTATTAAAACTAGAGAGGTTTGGCGATTATAAAAATCCGCCTCTGTTCTACTAAGCCAAACATCATCTAAATAATCTTTAAACACCAGAGCGACAAAATCTTCTGAAGCACTACTACTTTTTAAAAACTCCTGATAATAATAATTAGCCTCTAGACGACGAAACTCTTTTAAAGTGGCCAGTCCAACAAAAGATAATAAAGAAATAATTAAAAATAAAGATAGAAGAAAATGTTTGTTCTTTTTCTCAGAGTAATTAATAGAAAATTGTTTAACTAAGGATATAGATAAAGCTAAATAAAACCAAAAGTAGACACTAGTTACCGTAACTGAGAAGTTAAACATTAGAGCCGCTAAATAAAGCAGCAACGACCAACTTAAAAAATACGGTAAACAGTTATTACTAAGATCCTTGGAAGCAATTCTCAAATTTTTAAAAACCCAATAGTAAAAATAAATAAAAAATCCTAACCCTAAAATACCAACGCTTAAGAGGATATCTAAAATTAAGTTATGCGCTCTATCTGAATAAACATTAGGTGGCGAATATACCGCCCAATCAATTTCATATTTTGAAAAATAAGCTTGAGATTGATTATCAAGACCATAGCCAAATAATGGTTTTTCTAAAAAAGCTGAAAAACCTGATTTCCAAAGGATAAAACGGTCAGAGGCACTCCCCTTCTTTAAATTAATTAACTCTTCAAAACGAGAGTAATTACTAAAAGCTAGGGAAGATAAAAACAACACTCCCAAGATAAAAAAAGTAGAAATAATTAAATATATATTTTTTTTAGAAAGCTTATTTGTTTTTTTCAAGAAAGAGATAAGCCAGATAAACGAAATCAGCAAAAATACTAAAAAAACTGCCCGACTCCCGGCAGATAATAAAGCGGCTAAATTTAGAATGAAAACAAATAACCAAAAAAATTTTAATTTTATTTTACTAGTCTGATATATTAAATAAGTATTAACTGGGATAATTAGCATTAGCCAGGATGCTAAATAATTTGGTTGTCCAAAGAAAGAAACGGCCCGGCCAGTTAAGTGAGCTGGTTCAGACCAAGTAACAAAATCTACGCCGAAAATCTGCAAGACGGCATAGACAGAAACTAGTAAGCTGGAAAGAGTTGCTACTTTTAAAAAATAGATTATATTATGCCATTTTTGACCGGGGTTGGTTTCCAAATAAACCCAAGTCAGTAGCATCCATAACAAATAAAAAAACCAGGAAGTAAGGCCTTCAAAACGCCCATAAGAGCCAAACCAGGAAACATTAAAGTCACTGGAAAAAAATAAAGATACTATTAAAAAAATAAACAAAAGTATTAATGGTTTAAAGCTTTTAAAGACCCCTTGCTTAATAGTTATTCTATAATTAATTAAAAAAAGACCAGTTATTAGCAGCAATAATAGTAATAACCACTTAAATAAGACCATCTTACTTAAATCAATATCTAAGGGATAAAAATAAACAAAAAAGACTGGGACTAAAAATAAGACAGCGGAAATAATTAACTTAGCTGACAACGAATATAAAGATTTTAAATCAATTTTAAACATACTAAAATTATATCACACATTTAAAAAAAGACCTCTGAGAGGTCTTTTTATTAACTATTAACTATTTATTTTGCCATTTTCTAAAATAAACTAGTAGTGGACTAGCGACAAATATAGAACTATAAGCGCCGGCAAAGATGCCGATCATTAGAGCAAGGGCAAAATCACGGATGGAGCTGCCACCTAAAAGAAGAACGGCCAGCAGTGCTAATAAAACTGTCAAAGTAGTATTAATTGATCTCACAAAAGTTTGATTTAAACTGTCATTAACCGTTTCTTCAAAAGTCCCTTTACTTTTAGGTAGGTTTTCTCTAACACGATCAAAAACAATAATAGTGTCATTAACACTATAAGCTAAAACTGTTAATATCGCTACAATAAAAGGGGTATTTACCTCTGTGCCAATAAAATAACCTAAGAAAGAAAAGACACCCATAGTCACAATAACATCATGAAATAAAGCAATAATAGCAATGAGGCCATACTTCCAAGAAGCTACCGGCTTAGACACTTTATTAAAAGCAATTGCAACATAGAGGATAATCATTAAAAGCACTAAAAATACTACCCAAAAAGATTTACTCCTTAACTCTGCACCAATAGAGGTGCCAATTGACTCAAAACGAATTTCTGTTAATCCATCCTTAGCCATTTCATGTTTTGACAAAGCCTCTATAATTTCTGAATGTTTCTCTTGTGATGTTTCCTGAAAACGTAAGATAACTGTATCGTTTCCAGTGGGCTGAACAATTAAACTACTAACACTAACCTCACTTAAGCTGCTTTGGATATCACTAACGCTTGGCTGGCCACCGGCAAATTTAACCTCTAGTAAGCTGCCACCGGTAAAATCAATCCCTGCTTTTAAGCCCCAATTAAACATGGCGAAGATTGAAGTTATAACAATTACCGCCGATAGAGATAACCAGAATTTGCGATGTTTTATAATTTTATAATTAATCATAAAGTTAATTGAAATAGTTTAGTTATTTATTTATTTTCTTAACGCCTAATAACCAAGGATGACGAGCTAAGAATTTTCCAGCCAACCCTTTCATTAAAATACTAGTAATAACAATACTGCTTAACATTGAAATTGAAACACCAACAAATAGGGTGGCACCAAAGCCTTTTACCAGGCCAGTACCAAAACTCATCAGCACAAAACAGGCTAAAATAGTAGTAATATTACCGTCACGAATAGATGGCCAAGCTCTTTTAAAACCCTCATCAATCGCTAATTCTAGGGGTTTTCCATCTTTTAATTCTTCCTTCATACGTTCAAAAATCAAAATATTAGCGTCAACTGCCATGCCTATTGAAAGAATAAAACCAGTAATACCAGCTAGAGTTAAAGTTACTGGATTAAGGGCATAATAGCCTAAAAAGATGAAGACAACCACAAACATAATTGAAGACAGGACACCATCAAAAATTTTAAGCTCTTTAAATGACGAAATAAACAAAATAAATAGAGTTACTAAGAAAATAATCATCATCCACCAAGGCATCATCTTAAAGATAGCCAGTACGGCCACAGAATAAATTGCCAAACAGACAACAGAAATAAGCCCCGGCAGACGATAGTAGATAATCATAAACAGGGCTACTAAAAGGAAGCCAACCAAACCAGCCTTAAAACTATTATCAATTGATGTTTGACCTAAACTAGCTTCTACAGTCTGTTGTCCAACTAAAGAAATTGGCACTGGTAGCGCACCGGTATTTAAACGTTGAACTAATAATTTAGCTTCAGTGACACTAAAACTGCCTGAAATAAGAGCTTCGCCGTTAGGGATTTTTTCATTAACCATTGGCACACTGATTGGGTAACCATCTAAGACAATTGCTACTTCTTTGCCAATATTTCTCTCAGTAATACTTTCAAACATTTTAGCGCCCTCTTCATCAAATTTTAGTGACACCTCAGGCGATCCATCATTTTGATTAAAGGTTAAGACAGCACTTTCTAAGTTTTTACCCGTAAGCTCAGTGTTTACCCACTCTACCTGAATATTATCAGAACCCTCTTCTTCACTAGCTGAAGCATTAACCAAAGAACCTATTTCTTTAAATTCTAAGAGCGGTGTTTCACCAATCATTTTAATCGCTTCATTAACATCCTTAATACCAGCAAGTTCCACGATGACACGATATTCCCCATTAATACTGCGATTAACCTGAATTACTGGTTCACTCACACCAGTAGAATTAACTCGGCGCTCAATCACATCGCGCACCCCCTCTAAAGCAGCAGTTCTGTCTTCTTCAGGAATGTTAGTGACATCAGCTTCATAAGTCAGCTGGGTTCCGCCTTGCAGATCTAAGCCTAGTATAAAAGGAATTTCTTGTGTTTTTGGCAGAATAACAACATTTTTAGTGGCTCCAGCTAAATAATCGGAAAAACGATTGTAATAAGAGCCAGCACTAGCTAGAAACGCAATAGCTGCAAAAATTAAAACCAGAAATAAAGAAAATCTTAAGTGAGACTTCTTAGAAGAAAACAAACCTTTGGTCGGATTTTTCATATAAAATATAATTAAAAAAAGCGAAATGAGAAAAATTCTACATTTTGCCCTTAAATCTTAGAATAAAGTTAATAAAAAATCAATGCCCTGAGAGTTTCTCTAACCTTTACAAAATCAGGTTTTTTAATTATAATTGTTTTGCTAACAAATAAAAATAAAAATATGCCACTTATACCAACTGTAATTGAAAAAGAGGGACAAATGGAAAGAGCTTATGATATCTATTCCCGTCTCTTAAAAGACCGAATTATTTTTTTAGGCGAAGCTATTGATGACCATGTTGCCAATATTATTATCGCTCAACTACTATTTCTTGATGCTGAGGATAAAACTAAAGATATTAAGTTTTACATTAATTCTCCAGGAGGATCTGTTAGCGCTGGGCTAGCTATTTATGACACCATGCAATATATTAAAGCTGATGTTGCTACTATTTGTGTCGGCATGGCTGCTTCTATGGCTTCGCTGCTACTATCAGCCGGCACAAAAGGAAAAAGAATGGCTCTGCCTAATAGTGAAGTTATGATCCACCAAGTAATGGGTGGCACTGAAGGACAAGCTTCTGATATTAAAATCCAAGCAGAGCATATTTTAAAAACTAAAGATAAATTAAACGAAATATTATCTCTACACACCGGACAAAAAAAAGAAAAAGTAGAACGCGACAGTGACCGAGATAATTGGATGAGCGCCGAAGAGGCAAAAAAATATGGTTTAATTGATGTGGTTTTAAAATAATTTAAAACAAAAAAAGACCTTTTAATTTTAAAGGGTCTTTTTTTATCTGAATTTTATTTTATTATTAAGGTTTTTATCATTAAGTTAAAAATAGTCACGCTGCTAGTATCCTCTGTCAGCGGAGAACAGGAAAAATTATAAACCCTAGAAAAATCTTTATTAAATATATAAGCCGACAACCCGTCCTGAGAAAAAAATCCCTCCCAAGAATCGCCGCTAATAGATTCACCCGGTTTTAAACCAGAAAATTGATCAGCGAACCACGAGTTTGGTGTTAGTTTTTGAGGGTTTTCCTGATAAAGAACTTGAATAAAAGCCCTATCATCATCGGCAAACATCACCATGTTATTACTTTCGTTCTCTACTACCTCCCATGATGTTGGATAGATTACCGTCGCTAGTGAATCAATTTGATAATTATAAATTGCTGCGCTTTCAGAAAGTTTTTCTGCTGGCACCAAAGGATTATAACCGCTCTTAATTTCTGCTAAGTCTAGATAGCCATCGCCATCGGTGTCAGCTCTGTTTAAATCGGTGCCAATAATTGTTTCCTCATCGTCAGTTAGGCCATCAGCATCAGAATCAACTTTAGAGACAGTAATAACATTAGAAACTATCGGCAGTTCCTCTGGCATAACTAATTCTTCATCTTCCTCTAATATCTCTGGCGTGGTTGTTACAATGATAGGCTCTTCGGTGTTAATGTTTTTATCTTCTAAGATGACCTCACCTGCCTTACTTTCTTCATTATTTTGCTCAACCGTCTCTTGGGTATAGATAACCTCACTCTCAGGAGATGCTAAATTTGGCTTAATAAAGTAAAGATAGCCTAAATAAATCAAAACTAAAACAAAGATTATTCCTAAAATAATAATCACTACCCCAACTTTCTGATGGTTCTCTTTTTTTGGAATATCAATTTTGCCCTTATTGGCACTTGGAGTGTTTACCGAGCTAGCGAAGGTTTGCGAAGATAAGCGGCTAAAATCTGGCATATTTCTGGTTACAAAATCCTGCTTAACTTGCTCTTCAGTTGGATTCTTTGCTAATTCTTCTTTTACTTTAACAGCTCTTTTAAACATAAATCATTAAAAAAATAATCAAACTAGTTAAGATTAATAAAATAGCTGTTAACCAACTAAAAACACGAACATCTTTTGATTCTTTTTTTTGCGGCATTACGTGCAACCCCAAAAATATCTTAGAACCAGCTTTGGAAAGACGTTGATTATTTACAGCTTTAACTTTATTTTTTACACCTAAATAATCCATAATTAATCTTCAATACTAAGAAGCTTGCCTTCTCCTAAAGGATTATAACCACCACCAACTTCCTGACCATCGCCATAACTATCACCATCAGTATCTAAATTATTTGGGTCAGTTTTATAAATCATAATCTCTTCATAATCAGAGAGACCATCCTCATCTGAATCTACTTTATTTGGATTAGTACTATAGGTTTTAATCTCTTCAAAGTCTGACAGACCATCACCGTCAGAATCCTTTAAATTAGAGTCTGTGCCTAAAATCATTTCTTCTTCATCGGACAAACCATCGCCGTCAGTATCTAATACCTCAACCACTGCCGGAGTAGAGGTTGTTGATGTTGCAGTTAACTCATTAGTCGTAGTAGTAATATCATTTTCAAGTGGCACAGTCGGTTCTATCACTTCTGGAGTTTGCTGCTGAGATGTTGCTTGAGTTGTAATTTGGTTAGTGTTAATTGGCTCCTCAATCTCAGTTGTCACCGGATTAGCAAGAAATTTAAAATATACCACCACCCCTAAACTAATTACTAAAATTGTTAAAACAACCAACAAAACAATCTTCAGGGTTTTCCCCTTATTAGAAACTGCTGGCCCCTGAGAAGCGGCTAAACCAATTTTTTGAGCCTCTATTTCTGATTGAGAAAGACCAGCTCCTGATGTGTTGTAATAGCCGGAAATTTTCTTCTCTTCACTGCTTTTGTCAGTATCAGCAAAAATATCATCAACTGGCGTAGTTTGTGGAGCAACTCCTTTGTTTTGATCTAGATCATTAAACATAAAATTTTTTATTATTATTTGCTATTTAATACGATAAATATATAAACCATCTGACTCATTTAACACCTCAGCCTCTTGTGATGGGTCAATACCGACCACCATTGATTTTTCAATTTCCGTCATCTCTCTTGTTGCTGAAGTTGTCTGATCAGGAATGTTAACGCCATTATTCTGTTTTTTTATTAATAAAACAAAAATAAATATTAATAAGAATAAAATTATAAGAAGAATTAATATTTTTTTATTTTTACTTAATTGTAGCATAGAAATAATATTTAATTAAATAACCCTAGTTTCTCTCAAGGGAGTCGTTCTCATAATAACTACGATAGTTACCGCTGCCACCACCAACACCTCCAGTGTCCAAAGAGCTTGGCTTACAAACACCAATACAACATTTTGTTGACTCAGTCAGACCATCGGAACGGCATAAATTATCATAGCAAGAATCACTCGGACAATCAGAATTTGAATAACACATCCCAGTTCTTTCAGTCTCAACCCCTGAAGCAACGGGATTACATTTAACGCTATTTGAGCAAACATATCCTGAGCAGCAAGTGTTTACACAAGTTCCACCACAACCATCCGGTCCGCCACACTTACCCACACAATCGGGGGTGCAAGTTTGATTGTTAGTGTTTTCTGAGGCTAAACCGCAAACATTAGTTATCCCGCTACCACCACAAGTAAGCGGCAATATACAAAAGCTCTTGCAGGTTCCTCCACAGCCATCATCACCGCCACATTTTCCTACACAATTAGGCACACATTTTGACAAACACTTTCCATCAGAAGAACAATCTTTATCATCAGAACAGGTGCCACATACTCCACCACAACCATCTGAGCCACATTTTTTACCACTACAGTCCGGTTGGCATACTTCGGTGTTATAATTACTATAATCAAAGACTAAACGGCACCAAATATTTTCACTTTTACCATTACCATCTGCTGCCCAAATATATGGACTGCCTAAAAATGATAATTTTTTAGTATTAACTTTTGCTTTTGGCCATAACTTACTATAACCAAGCTGAGTCCAATTATAAGACCCATCACTTTGAAAGTTTGTTTTAGCTTCCTCATCTTTTAAAGCAACACATTTTAGAAGACCGCTGGAGGAATCAATTTGCGCAAAGCTATTTTCAATATCAAAGAATCCATGACTAGAGTCAAAACCATCAGCATTTAACTTAGCTGAAGTTGGACCAATTTTTATTTTAAAAGCCACCCCATAGTCATTATCTTGACTATTATAAGCAGCAAAGGTAAAAATATTTTTTCCAGGCACCAGCATTCTTTGAGTAGCACCTTGAGTGCCAGAGTAGAGAGGCTCACTATTTAAATAAGTAGCGTGTTCATCATCAGCCTTAGAGATAATTGTTGCTAAACATTGACCACAATCTTGTGAACAATTCCAACAATTTTCCATCATTACCCCACCCTCAATTTTAAACTGACAAACACCATCACCACAAAAGCCGCCCCCCTTATCAGCCGGTTTAAAAATACAGCTATTATTATCAACTATTGGAAATGGGGTATTACTGCCACTATTACAAGCATATTGCAATGCGGAAGAGGTACTAATTTTATCAGTAACCCCAGCTTTAATATCACATTCTTCCATGCCATCATTATAAAGGCCACCTCTGCCCTCACTATTTGGTCGCTGTAAGATACCATCACCACAAAAAGTGTTAACTGTTAAAGGAAATGTTTTTTCAGAGAAAGCGCCATAATCATTTTCTGCTCTGACAGTTATATTTTTAGTACCAGTATCACTGATAAAACCTCTTAAGAAAGCATCTTTTGAACCAGAAGAATCTTGCCCACCATATTGAACTGAAATTCCATTTACCCCGCTCACTGAATAGTTAATGTTTAAATTACCACTCTTAGTTCTGCCTAAAAAACAATTACCATTTAACGGATAACTCTTACCCTTACGAGCAAGTAAATCACAATCAAAATTTAACAGCGGTTTTTCAATTCTAAAATTAATAGTCACCTCTTTAGTAGACGAAACTCCAGCGGCAGTAGCAGTTATTTTAAAAGGAATAGAAATATTCTCTGGTATATTAACCGAAGTCAGGACATTAAAAGAAAGATCTACTCTAACCCGATTTAAACCGACAGATGTTTGACTGCTAGTCATAGTAGCAAAATCAGCTAATTTAGCAGAGGCATGACTAGGGTTAGCTGGAGTGATATTATAAGTTGGCACAGAGTTCTCTCCCTCTAAATAAAAAGTATATTTTAATGGATTTATTGGATCAACAAAGTAATCAGCATTATCAGCTTCTATCCTTGGCTTAGCTACAGCACTAATATCAAGAATAATTGTGCTAGTACTAACTGCTCCACGACTATCTGTTAAAGTTAACAACATCTCGTACTTACCAGCCCTTCCTGTTGTGGGGTGATAGATTTGCTTTTGATTAGGGTTATCAGTGTCTCTTAATGTAGGGATTAGATTTGGGCCAACTTGCCACCCACTGTTTACCCAAGAACTAGGTGAAGTTACTCCAAGATTCCAAGAAATACTATCACCTTCAGCATCAATGGCTCTAATATAACCATTAAACTCCTTACTTGTTTGCCCTTGAGTGAATGACCCGATTACTTTAGGAGCCGTATTTGAAACATTGCCGCTATAAAAAATACTTTCTAAACAATTCTCTTTGGCAAATCTCCCACCAGCTGTATCATAACCCAAATCTTTAGTCTCAAAAGTAGAACACAAACTATAAGAGATGCCGTTTGGTGAGGACTTGTAAGCTAAAGCGTAGCTGCCATAAGGTAAAACTAAATCGGAATTAACGAAAGATTTTTTTGTTTCATCCCAACAAGTTTTAGGATCATACCCCTCGCAATAGCCTAAAGAATTAATAGGATCAGAAATAATTTTATTTAATCCAAGTTGAGTTGATAAAGTATCTTTCCAGCTTGGCCAAACAGATAGCGTCCCGCCGCTTAAATAAGTTCCTGTTAATAGGGTTGGATAAGTATTATTATTATTTTTAAACCTTTCAATAGCTTCTTTCAATTGATTCATATCACCTAATCTTCTAACATCTCTTATGGTACGCGCTTTTAAGCTATCACAAAATAAATTCACTGGACAATCACTATCAAGTAAACAAGTTTTTCCTTTTTCTAGAATGCACTTTCCTTTATTAGAAGCTGATGAATGATCAGAGCCCATGGAATTAGAATTAGAGCAGATATAACCACTGGGACAATCGGTATCAGCACTACAATTAAAGTTAGAGATTGAACAAGAACCGGTGGTATTAATATTATTGTTAAATTTCCAATGAGAAATTAATTGCCCTAATACATCTAGAGTTTTGACTTCCGAATCTTGATTATAGGAAATCAGGTAAACGTTGGTATATAACTTTTTATTGACTGTATCTAAATTAGCAGCATTGACAAAAACTGTTCGGCCGTCTCTAATCGCCTCATAACCATCAACCGTTAAGCTTTGAGGAGAGCCTTTATAACCCTGATTTTTGTACCAAACATCAATACTGTCATGATTAATATTAGGTAGAACTCTAACAGCAATCGCATCAGACTGAGTCGTTGCTCTAGCCTGAAAGCTTAGTATTGCAATAATGAATAGAAATAAGAGATATATTCCCCATTTCTGCCATTTTATTTTTGTAGCCCTCATGTTTTTATATTTAAAATTTAATTTTTATTTATATCAATTTTAAATGATTCCGATCTTTTACTCTTAAAATTTTGGTGATCATAGGCCTCAACAGAAATATAATAAGTGCCATTTTCATATTTTTTGGAATCAATATTAAAGGATGATTGATCAATTAGCTCCTGATTAAGATCATTAGCACGTATTTCACCGCCACCATCTTTACTCATAAAAACTGCATACTTAGTATTTCCTGGATTATTATTCTTATTCCAAGAAACGGTTAAATAATACCTATTATCAGCAACAGTTACATTGGTTGGGGTATTAGGAATAGTCACCTTAATTTCACTAGACTTATCACTGATATTTCCATAAGAATCAATAGCTGCTAAAGAAAAGTAATGATCGCCTGCGCGATAATCACTCTGTTTAAGAGTTAAACTAGTAGCCTTTTCTTGAGAATCAAACGAATCCATTATTTTTCCAGGGAATATGCCATGAAATAAGCGATAATATAAAGTGTCATTCTTAGTATCAGGATACCAGGTAACCAATAAATCATCACCGGAACCAACTATTTTTAATCTTGCTGGTCTATCTGGTGGAGTGGTATCAGTGGGAATTATCTCCATGCCGCCAGAAAGTGGGCTCTCAGTTTTCTTCTCGGTTAAAGATGAAACTCTAAAATAATATTTTTGTCCATTCACCAAATCCTTTAATATATAAGAACAATTCAGCTCATTATTCTCCGTTTTACAATTAGCTTCAGCCAAGGATAATGTTTTTAATAAAGTTGAACCACCAGAGCTAAGCCCATAATAAACTTTAAAAGAGCTGATTGGTGCTTCTGTGTTAATAGGTGAATTCCAGCCTAATGCTATCTCTCCGCCAACACCAGTACTAAGTATTTTGTTAATACGCCCAGCTTGAGGAGCGGCTTCTCTAAAGAAGTATGATTCTTTTAACACGCTCCAGACACAGGTTCCATTGTTACCGCAAACTGCCCCTTGTGTACTGCAAGGAAGACCATCTGTGCTACAGATTAAATTACTTGAAGGACCAAGAATCAAGGCCGGGTCAGAAACAACTGGTAAATCATCAAAAGTACCAGGTTCTCCGGCATCACGACAATAGTAGAACTTATAATTATAGTTAGCACAAGGAATAATATTCTGATTAGCATCACGACATTCCCCGGTATCATACCAAGGACTCCAAATACCATTCTTTTCTGCCGGCCAAGGATTAGCGCATAAGAAAACATAAAGAGTTGATTCACTAGTAGCATTTTCCCCCTCAAAATTAGCGTTACAGCATCTGTTATCACAATTATTATCATTGCAAACACAATTTACAGAACAACCGCTTGATGTTTTGAAATTGTTCATATTAACTTTGGCAGAAATTTTGGTACTCTTATCAGTTACTCCAGTGACCGATCTTACTAACAACTGATTATTTTTTAAGCCCGATTTGTCAATTTTTTGAGCCACTGAAGTATCATCAATGCTCCAATTAAAAGTCCAATAGTACCCCGTGACTGGCTGAATAAGTTGGTTATCAGCGCTATATGCCATAGCTGTCAGCAACCTGTCATTATCATTTATTTTATCAAAGTTATTATCTGAAGGATTATCATCTGAAGGATTATTTTCATCTGTTTTAATTAAGAAAGAGCTGGGCTTAACCTCAACTTTATCAATTGTACATAAACCATCCTTACCACTATTATCGTCCATAGTCTTAAAACTAAAGACATAAGAATTTTTAAAGGAAACTTTGTTAAATTCTGCCCCAGTAAGAAGAGTTGTGTCTCCTAGCGGTTTAGCAGCAGAACCATCAAAACCAATTTTTTGCAGACTCATAATTCCAGAATTACTATCCATATTTTCATCACCTTTAACAACTACAAAATAATTGTTGTTAGCATTAAGGACACTGTTCGGTTTAATATAAGCAACTGTTGAAGTTACCCCGTTAGGAGCATATTCTGTTTGAGTATCAACGGTACCGGGAATAATACAATATAATTTGTCTTCTGAAGGCATAGAAGCTAAGACTTGATAAGCTTGCTTGTTAAATATTCTATTAAAGATCAGTGCTATTTTTCTATAAATAGTAGCCAAGAAATTTCTATTAGGGTTAGTATTCTCTAAAGAAACTGCTGTACCAAGATTACACAGCTCCTTGCCATATTCTTTTTCTTCAATTAGAAGAATATTATTACCCAAGCTAGTAGCGTCCATTTCTTCGTTGAAATTAATAACAATTTGGCTATTGCGGCACACCTTTTCTTGACCATTTACTGGTGAAGTTTTTACTATTTGTGGTCTGCCATGACAACAAGTATCTGTCCCACAACCAGCTGAGGCAATACCACATTGACTATCGGAAGTACATCCACAACACAAACCGCGATCATTTCCACTGCAAGATCCCACATTAGGTGTACAGGTCAAATTATCTGTACCAGAACAAGAGTTCTCATTTTTAGGGTCACAGCAGCAAGTACCACAGCCTGATGTGGAAGGAGGATTTCCGGATTCACTTAAACAAGAGTAATCTCCCGAACAAGCACTGACATCACAAACATCAGCTGTGTCAGACTGACAGCTTGAACCTGGTAAATTAGTATTAGTATTACCACAAGCATCTTGACAATTAGCCAGGCTCAAATAATTTCCCGAAATTTTAGCAGCGCTACACTTATAAAGCGAGGCACCGTCTAACTGGCTAAAATCACAATCATAATAAGCACAATATTTAACGCCAGAAACATTAATAGCGTCTAGACCGGAAAGACATTTTTTATTTTTATCATCAAAACAGCAGTTATCTAAAGCCGAACAGCTCTGAGGATTTTGACTTGCTGGTAAATCGCAAACTGTTGTTGGATTATCTTTACAAGAGGTTTCACAAACATCGGGCGAAGTGAATCGTCCTGTGGCTAAAGGATTTTGGTTACAAGTTTGATTTTCAGCATCGCAATCATAATAAGCGCATTTACCACCAGGTAATTGTGTTCCGTCACCTCCCTGACAAATACCTTTCATTTGATCAAAGCAGCATTGAGTAGCATGAAGTGAACAAGAGGCTTCATCAAGCGCTGCACAATCAACACAGATACCACCAGGTTTAGTGATATCACAGAACTTACCGCTAGTAGTACTACAATTGCAGGCGGCATCTTTTATTTTTTGATCACCAGGAACATCAGCGCAACCAGAACAACTACCATAACCCTTGCCATCATTAGTAGTGTCACTACCACAAGTACCAGCACATGTAAGCGGAGCGCAACAATCTCTGGTATCTTGACCAATTTCACAACAACAATCACAACTCTTATCCTGATCCTTTAAACAAGCTAGCTGCTTGGAATCATTAGGATTAATACCACAATAAGAAGAGGCGGGGCAAATTTTATCAGACTCACAAATTCCAAAATCATCATTATTATTATCCACACACTTGAAACCATCAGCACAAGGGTCACATTTAGTTAAGGCAGCATCAATACAGTAACCACCACCAACATTTAACCAGCCTTGAGGACAAGAAGTGGAAACCTTGAGGTGTTTAGCAAAATAACTTTGACCACTAACTTTATCTTGATAAGAGCGACAACTTAGACTGCCTTTATAGTTTTGCCCCGCTAAGGAGTATTCTAATTCCTTTTCTAAAAGACAAGTTTTATTTTGCAGTAGAGAATCTTTAATCTGACAATTATCATTATTCTTGTCATAAGAACACACGGTTTCGCCTTTTAAGACACAACGATAAGAAAGGGCGGTGCCAGTAAAATTATCTAAATTACCCGCATTTTTCCAAGTATTACTGGTCTCTTTTTTATAAGCGACCACACTTTCTGTCTCTGGATAAAACTTCTGACAATATGACAGTTTATTTAAACCAGCGCCAGAAGAGCCGTCAGGATCAGTCACAAAACTACCACTAGCTAAATCCCAGTGCTGATTAACCTTGCCCGCCCAGTACATAATACGTGGCGTGGTTTTATCATCTAACTCACAAGATTTAATACTACCACACTCTAAGCCATTAGCTCCACAAGCACTTACAACTTCCATAACGCCAATTGGATTAAAGGGGGAACACTTACCTGGAGAATTAGGACAGAATTGTCCGGTCTGGCAACCGTTATAGAAAGTAGCCATTTCAATACAACTACTAAAATCTTCCACGTTAACAGAACCTATGGTTGTATCAAATTTAGTTTCATAGACAGAATTAGGGACATCAAAATAACAAGCCATTGTTGAGGCCGCACAGGAACCAGATTTATATGTATTCCCAGGACAACAAACTGGACTAGAAGCGCTACATTCATTATTAGAAGAACATTTACCAACTGTAAAATTAAGTTCATTGCCCCACTCACTATTTTTCATTACCTTAACAGGGCCAGTGATAGCGCTAACTGGAGGATTTTTACTAGCATCTACCGGAACAATTGTTTCAACTTTATCAGCTAAACCATCTTTAGTAATTTTTGAAGTAATATTAACACCACGGTTAAAAACTACTAGAGCATCTGTTTCTTGATTACCAAAATATTCACCCCACAGAGTAACTTTATCACCAACCTGCCCCCTACTTGGGTCTATTTTACATAAACTAGTTTTTAGAGTTTGACTGGGGTCATATTTAAAATTATGATTTGGGGCTAATAAATCAGTATTTACTGTTTTATCCCCTAAATTCACTTTAATTTGATAATTACCAGGGTTTAAACCATCAGGCACTTTAACAATGATTTGACTATCACTCCAAACTGAATTTGAACAAACTTCTGGGAAAGAGTATGAGGCTTCTTTATCTCCAAAAAATACCTGTCTGCTACCACGGAGATTACCAAAACCACCACCTAGGATGGTAACGTATTGACCAGCGGCACCTGTCTTTGGATAAAATGAGGAAATATAAGGACCAGCCTCAGCCTCTCTTTCTTTAACAAACATCAAAGCATTACTTTTTTGATTAATCCCGGCCGCGGTTCTTTCAATAAAAGTAGTAGTTTTACCAGGAACTATATTTGGCGCCATAGTTTGGCCCGATAAATTATCAGCAGTAAAAATAGAGTTTATTCCTCTGTAAGCGTTGGAATATTCTCCAAAGTAAGCCACGCCATTTTTTAAATTAATTCCCTGATAATCAACCTTCTCACCTAATAATCCCTGACTAGGGCTGATTTGGCACAAACTTGGTCTAGATATGTCGTTTTTAATAAAATCTGGAATAATTGGGCCAACTTCATTGTTGGTGGTGTCAATATTATCAGCAAATTCACCTTCCCTTTTTATCTGAATTGGACCAGTAGCCGCACCAGATGGCACCGCAATAGTAATTTGCCGATCAGTCCAATAGCTAACACAATTGGGATTTAAAAGTTTTGGAAAATTAGCTAATTGTTGTTGACTCTGGTCTGCTCCCAAAAAAGTTATTTGTCCGGTATTTAAAATTTTAGTAACGGTAAAATCATCAATATATAAATCTGTTCCTGTTAGAGTAGAGTTATATCCAATTGACATTCCAATTTCAATCGCCTTTTTCCCAGCGCTATTTAACCAAGAATCCATCTCTGGAGTATATTGAAAGGTATAAGAATAAAGGGTCCAATCATCAACATTCCCCTTAGGAATAGCCGTCATGTTTAAAAACTGATAACACTTAGTTTGATTTGGGGCATTAACACAACAAGTATTTTGTTGATCAGCACAAGTTTTCCCATAAGCAGGAGCACAAGGATCTTCTCCTTCAGGGGGAGTTGGAGTAACAGCTGACCCATTCCAACTGTAACCAGGTTTTAAAGCTCCATATGAAGAATAACCAATACACTGAGATGTCCAGCCTAAATTATAGCCAATTCCCACTGAAACGTTGGCTGTGTTTTTTCCTTTATAATAAAATTGAATTGAATAAGTATCGCCAACCTGAAAGTCAAGAGGGGCTAAATTATATGTCAGTTTGGCCCACATAGTCCTATTAGTGTTTCCCCAAACTAAACTCTGTCCTTCACTATAAACTGCTGGCGCTTGTCTATGTGCATCGTCGCCCTGCAGGAAAGTACAAGTTTTATTAGCATCACTCCAAGAACAAGAAGATAAATTTTGACAAATACTCTTAGTGCAGGTGCCTGGATAGACTATGTTAGAATCCTGATGAATCAAAACACTCTGCTCCCCTGAGCGAGCTTCTTTCTTAGAAATTCCTACTTTAGAATTCTTTTGATTAGAGGCGGTCCAATCATTTGGCAGAGCCCCTTCTGCCCCCTTTTCAAAATCAATATTAGTTAAAATATTTTCAAACAGGTTAGTAGCTGTCCCAAAATTATAACCATAGATAGTAAGAAAATTATTACTGCCACCATTGGGAGTAATAACATCACACTTTGCTCCACCTAAACAATCAGCATCGGTGTTACAGCCCCTGTTTTGATCGTTAACACAGAATCCTCCTGCTGGACTAACGCCGGTAATTACCGGAGGGCCAACACAAACACAATCATTGGGGTCACATTTTAAATAAGGACCGCACAAGCTATCATCAGCCGAACAAGTTCCACTTGAATTAGCGTTACAAGATTCTCCTAAGCTAGCTTTTGGCTCGCACAGACAACTATTTTCATTACAGAAATAATCATCCCCACACAAACCAGCATCTGGTTGACACTTGTCAACCGCCGGTTTTCCGTCACAGCTGGTTGGTCCGTCAATAAGTGGCTGACAAGAAGAGCCAAGACATGGTCCCCAACTGCCATTAGTGCAGGTTTGCTCACCACCACAACCGCAAGAAGATGTCGCGCCACTAGTACAGCCATCAAAACCACCGTTACCGGTACCAACAGAATCTAATAACTTAGTTAAGACAAAATAAGTAATTCCCCAGGCAGATAAAATAATTACCAAACCAATACCACCATTTCTAAGAATTTTTTTAGCTTGAGCAATTTTTTCTTCACTCCCATTTGAAGTCATCCAGATAAAACCACCCCACAACACAAAAGCAACGGCTAACAGTCCAAGAATGCTCATGATTACATTAATAATGCTGGTGGCAATTTGGATTGGACTTTTATCAGATAGAGACAAATCACTACCAACAGTATCAATGCCAGCATCAACACCCAAAACAGCTTTAGCAGAAAATAAAAATACTACCCCAAGAATAGATATTAAACTATATAATTTGATATTTTTTTTAAACATATAAAAACAAAATTTATCGATTAATTGGCACAGTTGCCGTTAGCATCTAAGGCATTTGTTCCCTCACCAAAACAGCAAGAAGGATTAGCTTCGCTTAGATTAAAACAACCCGGACCAATACTTGGTTTAAAACAATTTTGATAAATATTTTTAACTCCTGAACCAATTTGGGAAATATAAGTAACTGATTCAAAAAAATCTGAATGTAAAATTCTGGCTGAAGTATAATCAGGAATTCCATCAAGAGTACCAATTTCTTTGTTCTCGCTTTCTATCCAATAACCTAAAGGCTTATCAACTGAGCTTTTTATATTAATTAACTTATGCTCAGTCTTTACTAGTTCATTACTCATAGAAAGGCTGCCGGATTTTAAAGTGCTTTGCATCATTAAGTCATTAAAATCAATTACTACTGGAGCTGAGAGCATTACCCCATCTTCCTCGAGTCTTGGAGAGGTTAAGGCAATGCTTGGTGGTGTTAAGTTTAGTTGATTACTAATAAAGAAAGAGAATTCAAAACCATCTCTTTTTTCTAAATTAGCATCCCCCTCTACAAAGTAAGGGTAAACTTTTATTATTGGTCCATCAGCTAGTCCATCGCGATTACCGTCTAAAGAGTTAAAGGCTAAGTCAACGATACCGTCTAACTGTAAAGAATTAGCTACCGGATAGTTCTCACCCGTACTACTGTTATGGCAAACACTGCTAACACATTCTGAATAAGGAGCTAAAGCGCTGCAATCAGAAACGGTGCTACAGGACTTTAAAGTAGCCGCCTTAAGTCTAACAGCTAAGTGGCTACTAGCTGGTAGACAATACATTTTCTCCCCACAACTATTAACACCACATTCTTTATTGGAAACAAATTCCGCCGTTTGGTAAGAGTTATCTAAAGAAAAGGTGCCGCTAATATAATTACCAGCGCATTTAGTAGCTTGGCAGCTATAAGACAAACAATCACTGTCTAAAGAACAAGACTCGCCAGCAGATTTAGCAGAAGCATTAGCATTAACTATCTGAACAAAATTACTTAATTCATCAGACGTACCAGAAAGAACCATTGGATTAATCGGTTCATTAAAATTAATTTGAATGATTGAATTCATTGGTTTATCCTGCACGCCCCTTATTTCATAAGAATCACTTTTTTCGGCCCCACCAGAAAATGGTTGTAATTCCAATCCTTTGGCACTGGAAGAAAGTGGCAAACTATTACCAGATATGCCAGTTTGTTTAGCAAATAGCGTCAAAGTCCCACCCGAACTTACAACATTAATCTCCTTGTGGCCACTTAAAGCAATTTCAATATTAGTAGCCATAGCAGTTGGTGAACAATTATCAGGAACAGCGATTTCATTGTTGGCATTTTTTTCACGGTCAGCGAAGATGTAAGAATTTGAGCCCACTGCTAAAGTATCAGCCGCCTGAACGGGCTTAACAATAACATTCCAGGAATTACCCGAACTAACACTAGATAACTTGACCAAAAAATAGCTAGAAAAATTAGCCTCATTATTAACAATGTCTACCGAATCCAAGAGACTGTTGCCACTAAAAAGACGCATTTTATTACCAGCAACCTCAACTTTAAAATCCGTAATGATTCCTGAATAATTTGGATTTACTAAAACTTCAGCGTCAACCGAATTCCCAATCTTGGTAACATTACTTAAACTGGCGGGGGTGTAGGTATTTGGGCAACTGGTAATAACAATTTTCCCTGAAGCGGCCTTAGCCTCGGAATTTATCTTTACTAAATCAGCCGCATTGTCCACTTGAGGAAAAAATCCGCCAGAGGTTACTTGGGGTGGGGTAAGATCTAAAGTATTATTAACTTCAAAAAACCATTCTAAATAGTCAGATGAACAAGACGAAAAAAGAGCTTCGCCACCAAATTTTTTAAGATCATTTGTTAGCTTAACTCCATACTCTACTTTTCCACTAGCGGCCCCTAGATTAACTAGCGGCTTTAAAACAATAGTTTTATTGCCAGCCGGAACAGAGACTTCCACCTCTTTTAAATTAGTTCCGCAGTTGCCAGGGGAACAGGAATTGCCCTCATTTGTTTGGTATATTTGAATATTTTCAAAATTTAATAAATTGCAATTAGCGGTATTATCACAAGCACAAGGCCTTTTAGTATCTTTATTAAGACAAACAGTGTCTAGCTGAAAAGCTTCTTTAGCAGTTATTAAGATAGTGGAATTTCTAGGAACATCTGTAGCACCGGGACTGGGATAGACAGATTCCAGCGAACAAGAACCTAAAGCTCCTAAACTTAAATTATTAGAATTACTAACATTGCTAGGAGATCTAAACAAACTGACTGAATCACTAATACCTAGTAATTTGGTTAAAACAAAATAAACAATCCCCCAAGAAGATAAAATAATAATCAAACCAATGACAGCATTTTTTAACAATCTCTTAGCTTTAGAAATTTTTTCTTCACTGCCACTAGAAGTCATCCATAAAAACCCTCCATAGATAACAATGACAACCGAAATTATTCCCAGTAGTCCTAAAATTATTTGAATAATTCTAATGACAATTGTAGTTGGGCTATTATTCTCTAGACCAATATTACTATCTACCTGGTCTATTCCCACATCAACTGTAGCTGCAGAAACGCTATTAAACAATAGAAAAAACGCCAAAATTAATAAAAATGGCAAGGCAAATCTTTTCAAAAAAGAGGCCAGTCTTCTTCTCATTTATTTATATTAATATTTAATTATTGTGATATAATAATTATACCAGAAAAGCTAGAAAAAGAAAAAGATATGACAATTGATCGCATTGTAAAAAAATTCAAAGAAACCCACCCGCAAATAGACGCGGAAATTTTATGGTTGGCTTATGATTTTGCTGAAGCGGCTCATAAAAATCAATTTAGAAAAAACGGCGAACCATACATCAATCACCCCCTACACACCGCTTATTTATTAACCGAAATGAAAGCCGATTTAACAACTGTCACTGCTGGTCTGCTGCATGATGTCCCGGAAGATACTGACTGCTCATTTGAAGATGTTGAAAAAAACTTCGGCACTGAAGTAGCTATTTTAGTTCAGGGGGTTACTAAGCTTGGTAAATTAAAATACCGCGGCATTGAAAGATACCGAGAAAATCTAAAAAAGATGTTTTTAGCAATGACTAGTGATATTAGAATTATCTTAATTAAATTCTGTGATCGTCTTCATAATCTAAGAACACTTGATTCGCTGCCCGATGATAAACAAAAAAGAATTGCTAAAGAAACCTTGGAAATTTATGCTCCAATTGCTGGTATGCTGGGAATTTGGCGTCTAAAGTGGCAGATGGAGGATCTATGTTTTAAATTTTTATACCCAGAAGAATTTAACAGCTTAGAGCAAGAATATGAAGTGGAAAAGAAAGCCGAGCGTAACCTTTATTTTCAAAAAGTAAAGAATATTTTAGCCCCAAGATTAGAAGACTCTGGTGTCAATTATGATATTGAAGTGCGTTTCAAACACTTATATAGCATTTGGAAGAAAATGCAGAATAAGAATCGTCGTTTTGATGAAATCTATGATGTATTTGCCCTGCGTTTAATAGTAGATAATATCAATGATTGCTATAAAGTATTAGGAATAATTCATACCATTTGGAAACCAAAGCCTAACCGCTTTAAAGACTATATTGCTGTACCTAAGCCAAATGGCTATCAATCATTGCACACAACTGTATTTGGCCCGGAAGGAAAAGCCGTTGAATTTCAAATAAGAACAATGGAAATGCATGAAGAATCTGTTTATGGTATTGCCGCCCACTGGTATTACAAAGCTCAAAATAATAAAGAGTTTGAAAAGCAACCAAAATGGATTCAGGAGATTGCTGACGTGCAGAAAGAAATAACTAATACCTCTGAATTTGTTAAAAATGTTAAGTTAAATGTTTTTCGGGACCGTATTTTTGTTTTTTCTCCCAAAGGAGATGTTTTTGAACTGCCAGAAGGGTCTACTCCAATTGATTTTGCTTATGCCATTCATAGTAAAATTGGCAATCAAGCCTCTAGCGCTCTTATTAATGATAAACAAGGACGCCTTGATCAAGAATTAAAAAATGGTGATTTGGTTGAAGTAATCACAGAAAAAAATAGGTTGCACCCCAGCAAAGATTGGTTAAAATTTGTTAAAACTAAAAGAGCGCGTGACCATATCAAACAATACGCCAAGAAATCAACCTTAGAAAGTATTAAACGTTTTATTCCGGGGATAAATAAATAAAAAAAGGGCTCTGGCAATTACCAAAGTCCTTTTTGTATTTTATCTTCTCATTTCTTCTTCAGAGAGTTTACCGGTTTTACGCAAGAAATCTTTTTCTTTCTTTAACTTCAAACTAGTAATCGCGTATTTCTTTTGTTGACGCTTAGTTTTTTTAGGAACTAAGTGTTGCTTCTCACGAGCCTTTTCTAAACGCTTACCATTTTTCAAAGCCTTCTTGAACTTGCGTAAAAAACTTTCAAAACTTTCTCCTGATTTTCTTTTACAATCAGCCATAAATAACACCCACCTTTCTATTTATTTTTTTTTCTAATTTTTCTTTAATCTTTTTTTGAGCGACTGTTTCTTGGACGCCTGATTCCATATCTCTCATTAAAATAGTTTCATCCATCACTTCTTTTTTACCAAGAATTAAAGCCACTTTAGCTTTTAGTTCATTAGCTTCATCAATTTGCGATCTTAAACTATCAACCGAAAATGATTGTCTGACATTAAATCCAGCTACTCTTAATTCCTCAAACAACAGCAAGGCTCTGGTTTTGGCCTGCTCACCAATTTGAGCGACATAAACTAATTCTTCTTCATCAGCATATTTAATAAAAGAATTTTTTTCTTTAAGTTTGAGCATTACTCTTTCCATTCCAACCGCTAAGCCAACCATCGGAGTCGATTTTCCGCCTAAACTTTCAACCAAAGCGTCACAACGACCACCACCAGCTAAAGCTAACTTACCGCTAGCTACGCCATCCTCATTGACCGGCCAAAATTCAAATACAGTATCGTTATAATAACTAAGCCCTCTTACTAAATAAGAATTAAAGTTATAAGGCACGCCTAATTCATCTAGATATTCAAGTACTTTAGCAAAATGTTCTCTGCTAAAAGCTGATAAATAGTCAGCAATTTGGGGAGCATTTTCTCTAGCCTTTACACAAGAATCCTCACGACAGTCCAGTAAGGCTAAAGAATTTTTACCTAAATTCTTTTTACAATTTGTACACAGTTTTGAACGACGCCCCCTTTCTTTATAAAAAGCTAATAGCTTACTATTAAACTCTTTTCTAGAATCAGCGTCACCTAAACTATTAATTTGTAATTGGACATTAATATTTAGTTCTTTAAAAAAACGATAAGCGGTATTAATTAAAACAGCTTCAGCCATCGGTTTTTTTTCACCAATAATTTCTAAATCAAATTGATTTGACTCACGATAGCGGCCGCTCTGTAATTTCTCTTGTCTAAAAATAGGACCAACTGAGAACAATCGAACTGGTTGAGGTAATTCCTCCATTTTATTTTCTAAATAAGCCCTAACTATTCCTTGAGTTAATTCTGGACGAAGAATTGCTTTCTCTCCTCTTTCAAAATCAACAAAATAAAATTCCTTATCTGAGTTTTTTCTGGTTGATTTCTTGTATAAATTAAAGTCTTCAATAATCGGAGTACGGAGTGGAGAAAAACCAAATATTCTAGCGAGCTCCCAAGCTTTAGCCATGCCTAAATCCCAACTTAAAAAATCATTACCAAGATAGTCTTTCAAACCTAAAAGACGACTAACTGCTTTAGCGCTTTTTCTCTCCACCCGTTTAACGGTATGGCTTTCGCTTTTTGAAGCAGTGCTGGTTTTTTTAACACTCACTTTGCTTTTTTGCTTTGGCATATTAATATTTTGGTAAATTATTTTCATTAAAAACCTGGGCTTTACTGATCGGGAAACCGCGCAACCAAACTTTGCCAGTGATAAAACTACGATTTACCGGACCAAAAATACGGGAGTCCTGGGAAGCTTTACGGTTATCACCAAGAACAAAATATTCACGGTCTTTTAGTAAAATTTTATTCTCGTTATTAGCTGTCGTCACTTCTCCGGCGGCCAAATAAGGTTCATTTAAAATAAGTCCGTCTGGATTGTCTTGATTATAAATATAAACAGCACCATTTTTTATTTGCACCTCTTCACCAGGTAGACCAATCACTCTTTTAATAAAATGCTCCTGAGGATCCTTGGGATATCTAAACACCACCACTTCTCCGCGCTTTGGTTCATCAAAACGATAGCTTAACTCATCAATAATTAAATATTCATAATCATGAAAGGTTGGCGTCATTGAGGCCCCCTTAACATAAAATGGCTGAATTAAAAAATAACGCACTGGAATGATAATAAGCAGGGCGATTGCTGATAATTTAACAAATTCCAGCAAAAATAAAAAAGCCTTTTTGAACATATATATTAAAAATGAGCCTACTAAAACAAAAGTCTAAAACAAATAGATTGATCTAGATTTAAAAAATATAACTAACTTTTGTCAATTCTAGCACTAAAAACAAAAAAAAGCAACCCAGCGGTTTTTATGTTATTTTTGAGTATTTTTTTATTAAAACTAGCAAATAAACATCGCATCACCATAGGAAAAAAAGTGATAATTTTGAGAAATAGCTTCCTGATAAGCTTTTTTAATTAAATCGGCGTCTCCAAAAGCCGAAACGAGCATTAATAGGGTGGATTTAGGTAAATGAAAATTAGTAATCAGGGCATCAATCGCCAAAAATTGATATCCTGGATAAATAAAGATATTTGTCCAGGAATTAAAGGAACTAGGAAAACCGGCTTGCCCCCAAGACTCTAAAGTCCGACAACTAGTGGTGCCAACGGCAATAATTCTCTGACCCGCCTGTTTGGCTTTTTTTAATCTAAGGGCTGTTTTAGAATCAATTTCCACATATTCGGAGTGCATCTTATGCTCTAAGATATTTTCGGTTTTAACTGGCGAGAAAGTGCCTAGCCCAACATGAAGAGTTACTCTCTCAATTTTAACACCAATTTTTTTTATCTGGCTAATAAGCTCCGGTGTAAAATGCAAGCCCGCTGTTGGTGCCGCCACTGAACCAATTTTTTTTGCATTAGCATAAACAGTTTGGTAGTTTCTGTCGTCTTCCTCATTATCAGTATTTCTTTTTATATAAGGCGGTAAAGGTAGATGCCCGATACGACCAACCTCTTTAAAAAAATCAGCGCCGGTTTTGTTAAACTCTACTAACCAAGTGCCGTCTTGATTATTTTTTAAAACAAAGGCGGTGAACTTATTAGCTAAAATTATTTCTAAACCTTCTTTAACCCGGCCACCTAAAAGACACTCCCAGGTTTTACCATCTATCTGTTTATGTAAAAAAATTTCTACCGCTCCGCCACTTTCTTTTTTGTGCCCAAATAAACGCGCTTTAAAAACTTTAGAATCATTAACCACCAAAACATCACCCTTTTTTAGATAATTTAATATTTCAAAGAAATGTTTATGTTCTATCTTTTTATCTTTTCTATCCACAATTAAAAGCCGCGCCCTATCGCGCGGATTTACTGGCTCTTGGGCAATTAATTCAGGTGGCAAATAATAATCAAAATCTTTTAGTCTAAACATAATCAACTTAAAAATTCTAGATTTAAGTGTTTATAGGCTGCTTCAGTAACTACACGTCCACGAGCCGAGCGATCTAAAAAACCAATTTGTAATAAGTAAGGTTCATAGACATCACAAATAGTATCTATTTCCTCACCAGTAGCGGCCGCTAAGGTGTTAAGACCAACCGGACCGCCCTTAAATTTATCAATAATGGTTAAAAGTATTTTACGATCAACATGATCAAGCCCAATATTATCAACTTCAAGCACCTTAAAAGCTTCCTCACAAATTTTTAAATCAATATAACCATTACCTTTTACTTGGGCATAATCTCTTACCCTTTTAAGTAGACGATTAGCAATTCTCGGAGTCTTCCTTGATCTATTAGCAATTAAAGAGACCGCTTCTCTATCTAAATCAACTTTTAAAAGTTTGGCGCTTCTTCTAATAATTTTTTCAATCTCAGCTGACTCATAAAAATTTAAATGATAAATGTGACCAAAACGATCGCGGAGTGGTGCTGATAAAAGACTGACCATGGTAGTGGCGCCAATAATAGTAAAACGTGGCAAGTCTAAGCGTAGCGTTCTGGCACTTGGCCCTTTGCCCATTACAATATCCAAAGCAAAATCTTCCATCGCCGGATAAAGAATTTCTTCAATGCTTTTATTAAGACGATGAATCTCGTCAATAAATAAAATATCACCCTCCTCTAAATTACTTAAAATGGCTGCCAAATCACCACTTTTTTCAATTGCTGGTCCGGAAGTAACTTTAATATTATTACCAACTTCATTGGAAATCACATGAGCCAAGGTAGTCTTTCCTAAACCAGGCGCTCCATATAATAAAACGTGTTCCATTGGCTCTTGTCTTTTTTTGGCCGCTGAAATAGCAATCTCTAAATTAAGTTTTACCTTTTCTTGCCCCACATATTCACTTAAGGTTTTTGGGCGCAATGAAAAATCAAATAAGTCTTCATTCCCCTGTTCTTGAGGGCTAGTAATTCTCTCCTCTTCCATATGATTAATAATTAATTTCGTCCCAAGTTTGTTCGCCATCGCCACCAATATCATGAACTGGCCCTAAATATTTTGGGTTAGCTCCACAAGCGACACTAAACCAAGCTTTGACGCGAGCAAATATTTCCCTTTGTTTCATTTTAGAAATATCCCGGTACTCATGCAAATCCGCCTCACAACCTAAAGCATTAATTTCCAGCGCCTCACTAAAATAAAGGGCTCGTGGCAGGTGAAATTTTTGGGTGATGATTAAGGCCTTATCAATTTGAAAAATATTTTTTGCTCGGTAGATAGAGTCATAAGTATCAAAACCAGCATGATCTAAAAAAATATCACTCCCAGGAATACCGTTTTCCAGTAGATAATTTTTTCCAGCATTTACCTCATCATAATTTAACTGACCATGATCACCGGAAATTAAAATTTTATCTATCTTCCCGTTTTCATAAATCCTGATTGCGGTATCTAAGCGGTCACGGTAAACATCGCTCAGTGATTTATCGCTAAAAACTCTAGCCCCTAAAACAATGCCAACTGGGAAAGAATCAATATTTCGATCACAATCAACAGCAATTAAATTGGACGCTGAATTCACTCTAATATTAACAAACCAAATAAACCATAACCCAATAATTGCCAGATAAAGAAAGTAACGCCACTTAAACCAAGACATGCCCATAAAATTATTTTAACCGCCACTGGCAAATACTGCGAAAATCACAGAATTTGCACATTTCGGTTGGATTAGGAGGAAAATTCCCTTTTTTAATTTCATTGATTTCCTCTAAAACCTCTGCCCTTAATTTTTCTACTTCTTTTTCTTTAGCCTCAAAAGAGGTTTTATAGGTTCCCTCTAAATAATAATAACTTAACTTACTAACCTTAATTTGTAAAAATTCTTCCAAAAATATTTTATAAAGAATTAATTGTTTTTTATCCTTTAGCTCAAGTTTTTCTTTAGGGTTACCGGTCTTATAGTCAATAATTTCCAAAGTACCGTCTGGTAAACGGTCAACTCGATCAATCGCCCCCTTAATTATCCCGCCGCCAATTTTAAAAGTAAAGTTTTTCTCAAGATAAAGAATGTTAGGAACATCTTCGTTCTTTAAATTATCAAAAAAAGCTCGTAGTATCTTTTTGCCTTTTTGATAATATTTCTCTCGCTCTTCTTTATCCTCATAACCATCAGCTTGCCACCTTTCATCATAAAGCGCCAATAACTTTTTCTCCTCTAGTTTTACTTCTTTCTTAGTAAATAAACTTTCCTGAAGTCCGCCCACTTCTAGTGGTTCTAGAAAATCATGTAAAACATTGTGCAGCACTCGACCAAAAATCAAAGAAGCTTTATCGCTTGGTGCGGGAATCTTTAAAACAAAAGCAAATTTATATTGTAAGGGGCAAGTTGAAAAAGCGGCTAACTGGGAAAAAGAAAATTTTTCTGGTAACACCAGCTGCTCTGTTTTTTCCGGCTCACCCTGATTTAATCTTTCTAAGTCTCTTAAAAGCTCTAACTTATTAATAAAGTTTTCGTCACCGCTTACCTCGGTAATATTTAAACCCATTTCCGCTACAAAAGGTGATGGTTTTTTCTCGCGGGCACCACCATAATCTTTAGCGCCAGTAATAAATAATTCTTCTTTAGCCCGGGTAATCGCGACATAAAATAGCCGACGTTCTTCTTCCAGATGAAAATCTTTGCTCACACTAATTTTTTCTTTGACTAGTTCATCGGGAATACTGATTTTTTCACTCCGGGTAATAGTCGGAAATTTCTTATCAACAATATTAACTAAAAAGACATACTTAAATTCCAAACCTTTGGCTGCATGAACGGTCATTATTTTTACAGTATCATTATCAGCAAAATCAAGCCTTAAAGCACCAACCTCACCTGCTTCTAATTCTAAATCCATTAGTTGCATAAAATCTTGCAGCTTAGCCGATGGCAGGGTTTCTTCAAACTTTTTAATTTTTTGATAGAACTGATTTAAATAGGAAAAAAGTTCTTGATCACGATCAAAATCATAAGCCGAGAGCATTCCTGAATCATAGACGAATCTTAAAAATATCTTACTGGGCGATGATTCTGCTACCAACTTAGAATGAGTTTCAATTAGAGTTAAAAGTTTTTTGGTATTTTCTTTAGCTAACTTAGAAATGCCAGGAATTGCTTCAATATTTTTTAAAGCCTCAAATAAAGACCAAACTTTTCGCTTAGCAAATTTATTAATCGTAATAATATCTAAGTGACTAACTTTAAAAGGTTCCATATTTAAGACCCTGAAAAGGGCTGAAGATTCATGATAATTATCAAGTAACCTAAGATATGCTAAACAATCCAAAATAATTGGTTTAAAATAAAGACCTTTTAAAGAAACAAATTGATTAGGCGCCCCTAAGCGATTCAATTCTTTTACATAAGCATCAGCTGTATCGTTAGCTCTAACTAGAATTGCGAAATCAAACCAATTAGCACCGGTCTGCTGATGTAAATCGCTAATTTGTGAAGCAACAAAAGAAACCTCTTCTTCGCCGCGATCAAAATTCAAATATTTTACAGCCGCAGTTTCTTTATTTTCAAAGTTAGCGCCAGATTTTAGCTTTTTATTAATCTTTAATTTTTCTTCCAGGCGATTAGGATTATTATGTTTAATAAACTCATAAGAATAATCCAAAATTTCTTGGCGGGAACGATAATTATCAACTAGCACTAACTCTTTAGCAGTTTGATAGTCATCTTTAAACTGCATAATATTAGAAATGGAGGCCCCGCGGAATTTATAGATAGAATTATGAACCGCCACTCCATTAGCAATAAAATTATGAGTGCGGTCAACTTCTAAATCATATACAGTTTCTAATTTATCTTTTTCACTGCGGCTAATTATTTCTTCATAAACCAAACCTTTATCAGACATTATAGGCAATAACATACCAGGAAAAATATTTTTAGCCGGAATAACTAAAGATTTTAAGTACTTGGTTTTATCCTTAGCAATATTCATCTTGACCTCAATAAACCCACCAACCTGCTGCTGAATTTTTTTAGCCACTTCCCCTAAATGAACCAAATCAGTGCTAGTAACCCTAACCCGTTTACCTTTTTTGGCGGCTGTAAGAGGCAAATTAAGTTTTTTAAGCTTAGTAATTGCTTCCGTGTCGCTTGTTTCTAAGTTCAAGGAATGTAGAACCTGAGGATGATCTAAAAAACCATTCTTATCATATTTAGAACGATAACGGCGACAACACATTTCTAAGCTGATTATAATTCTAGATTTAGAACCTCTCTTAACTGCCTGTAAACAATAGGGTGGGTAGTTTAAATCAATATTCTTGTCTTGAGCCAACAATCTAACAGCATCGTCTACTTTTAATTCTTGATACAATTTTTCACTCCAATTTTTTTTATCCATGATACCACCGCGCTCTTGAAAACAAGAGGTCGGAATACCATATTTTAAAGAAAATAATACTTCATGAAAGCGAGCTTCTTCTAAAGATTTATAGCAACCAACCGGAATAATACTATCTGCTCCCCGTTCCAATCTTAAACGAGTCGCTAAGTCGTTAGTCATGCCCATTCGCCAACCTAATTCTTGCTTAAGCATTAAATAAACATAAAAATATGTCTTATTAGAAATGCGAGGAGTAAAAGAAAATAGCTTATGATTATCTGTTACCATTATTTTCTTACCAGATTTTAAATTAAATGTTAAAAGACGGCATTTCTTTTTTGTTTTATTTATCAAGTTAACCTTAGAATAACTTAAATACCCTTTACCAACCGCTGTTACTACTTCATCGCCAACTTTTATGTCTTTAATTTTTTTAATTTTCTTATCTGTTTCTATTAAAGCGCTCCCTGGTAAACATTGATCGTCATCGCCGACAACCGTGAGATTATTGTTTGGTTGTGCTAGCATCTTCACTAACTCATACTGGGCCCAGTTGGTATCCTGAAATTCATCAACCATAATATGTTTAAATTGCTTCTGATAAAGATGCAAAATATTTGGTCTGTCTCTAAATAATTTAATGGTATAAACAATCAAGTCACCGAAGTCTAAATAATTATTTTCAATCAGCAGCTGATTATAGGTTTTATAAGCACTAGCTAGTTCCTGGAGCCGCTTTAATTCCATTTCATCCTCTTCATTACTTTCTTTCACAGTTTTTAAATAATCGTCAGCTGAAATATTTTCATCTTTTAAGCGAGAAAAATGGCGCAACAGCTCAGAAATAAATTTAGTAGGATTACCAAGTGGTTTATAATAATCCAAATCAAATTTGGCTAAATTTTTCTTTATCAAAATCCATTGTTCAGTTGCTGATAGCAATTTAAAATCGGCTGACAAGCCAATATCTAAAGCACGTTCGCGTAAAATACGTTCGCAAAAACCATGAAAAGTGTGGATCCATAAATCAACATAACCGTAAGGTAATAATTTATCAGCTCTTTCTTCTAACTCAGCGGCTGATTTCTCAGTAAAAGTCAGTAATAAAATCTCTTCGGTTGATAAACCTTTTTCTAGTACTAAATAAGCTAAACGATTAATTAAAACCGTTGTTTTACCAGTTCCCGCCCCAGCCACAATTAAGAGTGGGCCATTTTCATGGGTGACCGCTTCTTGCTGCGCTTTATTTAATTTTTGTAATAATTCATCTATCACAAATTAAATTTTTAAAAGTTTTTTTAAAGCTCTTTCCTGGTTTTTATTAATAGGACCAATTAAAGCTAAGTTTAAATTATTGGTTACAAAAATCTTTTTTGCTACCCTTTTTAAATCACTAGCACTGATCTTATCAATCATTAAAGTATATTCTTCCGGCGTTAAATATTTTTTACGCATTACTGCCTGGCGACCATACCAATTAGCTAAATCATCGGAAGCCTCCAGTGAAATAGCTAATCTACCTTTAATCATATCTTTAGCTCTTAAAAGTTCTTCTTCACTAATAAGTTCCTGAGTAAGTCGCTGGTAAGCTTCAATAATTAATCTAACTGCCTCAGTTTCTTTTCCTAACTTAACACCCACTGTAGTGTTTAGATAAGCCGAATCTGAATAATTTTCGGTGCTTGTCCTAACAACATAAGCTAAGCCGCGACGCTCACGAATTTCAATAAATAAACGCGAGCTCATAGAGCCACCTAAAATAACTGCCAGTAATTTAACAATGAATTCATCTTGATGGCCAACACTCGGGGTTCTGACTCCTAAAGACAGGGTAACTTGATCAGTTTTTTTGATAATAGTTTTGATTGCTGGAGTTTTTTGATTTTCTTTAACTTTTATTTTATCCTTCCGGGTATTTTTATTAAATGATGAAAAATGTTTTTTAACCAAACTATCAATATTTTTAGGCAGGGCGCCGGCGACAATTAATGTTGAGCTTTTAGAACCATATTGAGTCTTAAAATAATTAATAAAATCTTGACGCTTAAAAGCTTTGACATTTTCAATTGAACCCGCGGTATCCCAGCCGGCCGGAGTATCACCATAAAGACAGGCCTCAAAGACATCCTCGATTTTCATTAAAGGATTATCTTCATACATGTTTATTTCTTCAATAATGGTGCCCTTTTCTCTTTCTATCTCAGCCGCTTCAAATTTAGAATTAAGTAACATATCAGATAGCAACTCTAAGGCGATGTCGGTTTTAGAAGTGGCTACCTTAACCCAATATCCTGTGTATTCTTTAGAAGTAAAGGCGTTATATTCTCCACCAATACTATCTAGCTCCGAAGTGAGAGCTAGAGTGGTTGGTCTTTTGACTGTGCCCTTAAAAAACATATGCTCCAAGAAATGAGATAATCCGCTCTGACGACGAGTTTCATATTTTGAACCAGTTTTAACAACTACTAAAACAGTGACTGTTTTGGTGCCAACTTGCGGCGCTTTTAAATATTTTAAGTTATTGGATAAAGTGTTGACGTAATATGATTTCATAGATAATTTTAATTATTTTCACCCTTTAAATTTATCATAACTTTGCTATAATTGAAACTAGTCAGACTAAGTAAATTCTGGCCCTAATGCTAAACTTATGGCTAATTATCAAATAAAGGACCATGATATTGTGGTCAGTCAAGACAAAAAATATGTTCTGAGGGTTAAGGATTTAGCTGAAAAAGACAAACCCCGAGAAAAACTGATTGAAAGGGGTGTTTCTGAGCTCTCTTCAGCAGAACTACTGGCTATTGTTTTAAATACTGGTAATAAGAAAGAGGGTGTTTTAGAGCTAAGTGCCAGACTACTTAAAGAATACGGCGAAAAAGCAATTATTAGTGAGACTAAGCCGGAAAAGTTAGCTCAAGAACTAGACATTCCATTAGTTAAGGCCTGTCAGATTGTCGCTTGTTTTGAGCTGGGACGTCGCTTTTTTCAGAAAAAACCTCATGGCTCAATTACTATTAGAAGCGCCAAACAGGCCTTTGATCATTTAAAGGATATGGGTAATTTAGGTAAAGAAAACTTCAGAGGCCTTTACCTAAACAGTCGCTACCAATTAGTCCACGATGAGGTGATTTCTGTGGGCAGCCTGACTTCCAGCTTGGTCCATCCAAGAGAGGTTTTTAAACCAGCCTTTGAATATAGCGCCGTGGCCGTTATTATTGCTCACAACCATCCTTCAGGATCACTTAAAGTTAGTGCGGCCGATTTAGAGGTTAGTGCTAATTTAGCGGAAGCGGGTCGTGTGCTCGGTATTGATGTCCTAGATCATTTGATTATTGCTGGTAATAAATTTATTAGCGTGCCCCTAAAATAACGAAGTCTTTCCCCTCAAGATTCATTTATTTATGACTTATCAAATAAAGTCCTATAATTTCATTTTGCATGATGAGGAAAGTGTGAGGTTTCATGTTCAGTCAGATGATTATTTTGGAACTCTAGCCACTATCTTATCTCTCTGGCAACAAGATAAAAAGTGGCCCAAGAAAGAATACCAAGAGCTACATGATGATTTAATGTTACTGCAAAAGAAATACCAAATAAAAAAACGGATCAAATAGGTTCGTTTTTTTTAATAGAAAGAAAGTACTAAGCTAAATATCATCTCTAAAAAATAACCCTGAAACTACAAAAAAGATTAGTACCCCTAAATTCTGGGTCCATAGCCAGTGATCAAAAAGGCTTAAGATAAATAGAGCAATAATAATCGGCCAAAGTTTATTTTTAAGGCCTAAGAAAAACAAAGCCCCCCAAAATATAAGCATTGAGATAAGGCCAACAACACCCAGTTCGGACAAAATAAGCAGCCAATAATTATGTACTGGCTGGTAATACCAATAAGGGTTGCTATAGCTATCTATTTTTTTAATCTCATTTATATAGCCGCCAACCCCAGCTCCTGAGAGGGGTTTTAATTTTATTACATCTAGAGCCTGATTAAAGTACACTTCCCTTTCAGAAATTGATTTAAGCTCCAAGCGGCTTTCGGTCTGGGCTCTAGTTAAAAATAAATCTTGGCGAGGTAGAATAAAAATAGCGGCAGTAAAAACAATTAATCCTAAATACAAAAGAATCTTCTTCCTAGCAGCTGGAAAATCTTTCCAAAAAATAATAAAAGTTAAAGGAATACTTACTAAAAAAGATAAAAAAGCAGCACGAGAAAAAGAGGCTAAAAGAGCTAGATAAAAAATAGTTAAGGTGATTAAATAAAATATTTCTTGGCGACGGCTTGTTTTCTGTCTCAAACTGGAATATAGCAGTAAAATAATACCCAGCACCATCACCCCCCCTAAAATATTAGGATGATCAAAAGAACCATGGGCCCTTAAAATACGGCTAGAGGCAGTCTCAATCACTGAATCACCGAGAACTGCAGCCGAATGATATGCTAAACCTAAATATTTAAAGGCAAAAGCACTTTGATTAAAAAATTGCCAGATAGCGAGTAAAGCTGAAGGAATAAGCCCGATTAAGAAATATTTAATTATTTTTTGGCTTTTAATAAAAGCTTTGTTCTTTATTAGATAAAATAAAAAAATACCTAAAACTAAAATTAAATAGCGATAAAAAGCTAGCCAAAGATCTTCAGCCCAAAAAATAGAAACAAAGGTAATCAGTTCAAAAAATATTAAAGCCAAGTACCACCAAGGGCGAGACGATTCTTTATTAAAACGCCAATAATCATTTATTAAAATATGGCGCCCCCAAACTAGAAGAGGGATAATCAGAAGTAAAAAGGATAGAAAAAAAGAAATTTCTAAATAAGGTGAATCGGAACCGCGCAAAATTAACTTTGTTTGCCAAGGCCAAACAAGTAACCAGAGATAGAAGGAGTATTTAGCTATTTTATCTTTAGTCATAGATACCAATTTCTGCTAAACGTTTTTTATACTTATCTAGAAACTCTTGCCGACGATCATTTAAATAAAATCTTAACACTGAATCACTTAAGACGACACCTGAATTCTGATTGGCTAAGTCTTTTAGTTTTTTTGGTAAAATTAAAAGCTGTATTTTCTTAGCTAGTTTTTCTAGTTGATCACCTAAAAAGAAAAAACTTTTTTCAAACAAACTAATTGGTGAATCTGGGACAGAAACGCCATTCTTAAATAATAAACAATTAGGAAAAACCTCTTTAAGCCATGGATTTTTAAACCTAAAATAATTTAGATAATCATCTTTATCACAAAGAGGAAATAAGCCAAGAAGCCAATAGTCAAAATACGGGTCTCCATTTTTAAAACGCAAATTTCCCAAATCTAAACCACTAGCACTCACATAGAAACTAAGACAGATCTTATCTTTTTTAGTTTTTTTATTAGGCCGACGATTAAGGAGTTTCATTATTCCTGTACAAAAAAGACGGGATAGCCACAGGCGCCCTGAAGAGGTGACGATAAAGATATCAATATCACTCTCTGCCCTTAGGTTATGGTGTCCGATTAAATTAGAAACAGCTACTAATTTTACACTCGGTAGCCAACTGAAAAATCTAACTGCTGACCGAGCTAATTTTATTTTAGCATTGGTATAATTATAACGATCCTTACGAATCCTAACTATTTCTTGCCTGCCTGGTAAAAAATAAAAACCCTCTAAGGTTTCTATTTTATTTTCTAAAAGCAACTTCTCAATAATCTTTTTTAAAGATAAAAAATCTAAGTTAAAACTTACCCCCTGCCAGATCTCCCAGTCAGTCAGCGGATAGCTAAAAAGATCAAAAAAAACTAAAGCCTTCAAAACAGCCTCTTCTGCTTTATTATTTTGTTGGCTGACATCATTAATCATCATTTTTTGGTTTTTCTATTTTTAGCGCCTCCAGTTCACTCTCGCCACCAGTAATTTTAATAACGTCTTTATCAATTTTCTTAAACTCAGCTGAGGCGTTGTTATAATGACTGACCGTGGTTGCCAAACTACTACCCATTTTCTTTAGAAACTCATCATAAGAAATAATATGGCGTCCTAATTTTTCAACATTCTGTTTAATTTCCTTGGCTCTTTCCTCAATCTGCATTGCTTTTAGCCCCTGAAGCACTGTTTGTAGATACGCCAGAAAAGAAGTAGGCGAAACAATAACCACTTTCTTTTCCCTAAAGGCATATTCTATTAAATCACGGCTATTTATTTTTGTACCACCAACACTGCCGACTAGTAAATCATAATAAATTGATTCTGAGGGGATAAACATGAAAGCAAATTCTAAAGTGCCCTTAGCAGGAAGAACATATTTAGAGGTTTCATCAATTCTATTTTTTAAATCTTGTTTAAAAGCTGCTTCTAATTTTTTGCGAGCTTCTTCATCAGAACAATTAAGTAAACGTTCATAATTTTCGAGAGAAAACTTAGCATCAATTGGCACAATTTTATCTTTAACAAAAACGACGGCATCAACAATTAAGTCTTTATCAGTTTTTTCATCCTTGCCAAATTTATACTGCAGTTCATATGACTTCGGTGGCAAAACATTCTTAAGAGTTTCTTCTAAATAGTACTCCCCTAAAACTCCGCGCTGCTTAGGATTTTTTAAGATATCTTGTAGACTTTGTAATTGAGAAGAAAAATTAATCACTTGTTTATTGGTTTCATCTAACTTGGTTAGTTTTTCAGTCACATCAGCAATTAATTTATTTGATTGACTACTAATATTTTGAATAGTTTTAGAGGTATGTTCAAACTGGCTCTGATTAGCGCGGTAGGTTTCTGAAAGCTTACGATCAAGTTCTTGGCGCAACTCTGAATTTTGACGATTTAACTGACTTAACTGCTCTGACTGAGTAACTAGTTTTTCCATTAGAGGCGTACTAGTCTCATTTTTCTTAAGCAAAAGACTAATTACTAAACCTAAACCAGCTAAGATTAAAACAATCAAGATAATGAGTAGCGTTTCCATAGAATATAAGAAAATTAGTTAATTACTGATTATAGTATAACCTTTTTTAAGTAAAAAGTCAGGTAAATTTACCTGACTTTTTAAATATTTTTTTACTAAGCCCAAGTCACGCCCGCCACTCTATCCTCCGGATCCTTAAATCTCATAATTCTAACTCCCTGAGTATCACGACCCAAAACACTGACTGATTTAAACGGAACGCGAATCACTTGGCCCTTATCAGAGATAATTATTATATCGCGGTCACTCATACTTTCCTCGTTTAACAAGAAAGCGTTAGTTAGTTCACCTGTCTTATCAGTTATCTTAGCAGTCTTAATGCCAGAACCACCGCGACCCTGAACTTTATATAAATTAAATTCGGTTCGCTTACCATAACCGCTAGCCATGATAGTTAGAATCTGATATTTTCTGAGTTTTTCTTTATCGGTCTTAGCAACACCCATGCCGATTACCCGATCATTTTTATGCAGTCTAATACCGTTAACACCGGCCGCATTTCGTCCCATGTCGCGAACATCGGTTTCCTTAAAGCGAATAGCCTGACCCAAAGCGGTAACTAGTTGAATATGATCACTGCCAGAAGTTGGTTTGGCCCAGATTAATTTGTCATCTTCTTTAATTTTAATTGCAATTAAACCGCTGCGTCTAACATTAGCAAAGGCGCTAAGTTCAACTTTCTTAACTAGCCCCTTCTCAGTAGCAAAGAATAAGTATTTGCTGGTTGATAACTTATCAAGCGGCAAAATAGCCGAAATTTGTTCACCACCAATAAGCTGCAAGAAGTTAACAATCGGAGTGCCTTTGGCAATACGAGAGGCTTGAGGGATTTCATAAGCTTTTAATTGGAATACTCTGCCTTTAGAAGTGAAAAATAGGACATCATTATGAGTTAAAGTAGTAAACATGAATAAAACTGAATCCTCTTCTTTGGTGGTTAAGCCAATAATTCCCTTACCGCCGCGAGCCTGAACTTTAAAAGTATCCGGTTCGGTACGTTTAATGTAACCGTCGCGAGTCATCATTACCAGAGCCTCTTCATTAGGAACCAAATCTTCAATATTAAACTCCTTAACACCGTGAGATACTACAGCGGTACGGCGTTCATCGCCAAATTTATCAGTTAAAGCAATGAGCTCATCTTTTATTAAAATTCTAATTTTTTCTACTGAGGCTAAAATAGCCTCCAGTTCTTTAATTAATTTTTTCTTTTCTTTAAGTTCATCTTCAATTTTCTGTTGCTCCAGGTTAGCTAAGTTCTGCAAACGCATTTCTAAAATTGCGACCGCTTGTCTTTCTGATAGGTCAAATTTCTTTATTAAATTAGCTTTAGCAATTTCTTTATCCTTAGAAGCTTTAATAGTCTTAATCACCTCATCAATATTTTTAAGAGCAATCATTAAACCTTCTAAAATATGAGCTCTATCTAAAGCTTTATTAAGTTCATATTGCGTTCTTCTTCTAACCACCTCTTCACGATGTTTAATATACTCCTCTAAAATCATTTTTAGTGTTAAAACTTTCGGCTGAATACCACCATCAACCAAAGCTAACATATTAACATGGAAAGTTGTCTGCAGTGAGGTATGTTTATAAAGAGCATTTAAAACTTTTTTCGGATAAGCTTCTTTTTTAAGTTCAATAACCACGCGAACGCCATCACGATCAGACTCATCGCGCAAGGCTTTAATACCATCTAGTTTTTTTTCTTTTACTAAATCAGCAATTTTCTCCACTAAGTCAGCTTTATTTACCTGATAAGGAATTTCGGAAATAATAATTTGAAAACCATTTTTATTTTCGGAAATATCTGCTTTACCACGCATCACAATACCACCCTTACCAGTGGCATAGGCAGTTAAAATATCTTTTTTGTTATAAATAATACCGCCAGTTGGAAAATCAGGTCCCTTAACATCTTCCATTAAATCCTCAATGCTAGCTTCCGGATTATCAAGCAAACGAACAATTGCAGCTGATAATTCTCTTAAGTTATGAGGAGGGATGTTGGTAGACATACCAACAGCGATACCCATGGTTCCATTTAATAGCAGATTTGGTAATTTAGCTGGCAAAACTCTTGGCTCTTTTTGTGAGCCATCAAAGTTAGGAATAAAATCAACTGTATCTTTATCAATGTCAAAAAGCATCTCTTCAGCAATGCCGGCTAATTTAGCTTCGGTATAACGCATTGCTGCTGCACTGTCACCATCCATAGAACCAAAGTTTCCCTGCCCCCTAACTAATGGATAACGCATTGAGAAATCTTGAGCCAGGCGAACCATAGAATCATAAACCGCGCTGTCGCCATGAGGATGATATTTACCTAAAACTTCACCGACTACCGTCGCTGATTTTCTAAATTTAGCACTAGAGCGCAAACCAATGCTCCACATCGCATATAAAATACGACGATGAACTGGCTTCATACCATCCCTGACATCAGGCAAAGCACGAGACACAATAACGCTCATCGCATACTCTAAGTAAGAGCGACTCATTTCCTCAACAATCGGCTGCTCTTCAACCATCCCAAACTCCGTTTGTTTACGGATGTTTTCAGTACTTTCTACTTTTTCAATCTCATTAGGCATAAAACTTCAAAAAATTTAATAAGCAATTAAAGTAATTCCTTCACAACCAGGAGGAATTACACAAGGGCGCGCTTCACCAATAGAAGGCATACAATTAATATATTCTGGACAATTTTTATTAGTATCTTTTACTGGAGCAGGAATTTGATAATTGTCTTCCGGCAAATTATTTAAAGTAGAGCTGGCGGTCTTAATTATTTCTGACAAGTTTTCTTTTATGTCGATTGAAACGTCCTCAATATCAAGACTGGAAGTAGCTTTGGTGCTACTAGCTTTTTCTAGTAAGTCATCAACAAAACTCTCTTTACTGCCCTCTTCACCCAATATTTCCGCCGCCTGTTTAAGCGACTTGTCAAGCTCTTTATTAAAATTATCTAAAATATTTTCTTGATTTACTGGCTCCGAAAAAACGCTACGTAAATTAGCTAGCCATAGAAAAAAAATTAAAGCAGCAATAGCAATAATAACTAATTTTACTAAATTTTTTTTATTATTTTCGGCCATAAAATTTATTCTCTGATACCATCTAAGTTAACATCATAGAGAATGCCTTCAGAAATTAAACGGTAATTTAAAATCTCATCTTCATCAAACCAAATTTTAATTTCTCTCTCTGCTTCCTCAACTTGATCAGAACAATGGATCAGATTTCTAACCGCTCTGTCATCATAACTAGAAAGCTCATAGGAATCTAGAGTATAGTCACCACGAATAGTGCCTACCTCTGAGGTTAATGGCTCAGTGCCACCTACAATTTTTTTTACAATTCCCATTGCTTGGTTACCTTCAAAGATCATCGGCACGATTGGACCAGCGGTCATAAATTTAACTAAAGCACGGATAATATCCTTACCATATTCTAAAGCCTCTTTTTCTACCGGTAAACCAAGGTCTTCACGGTTTTTGATAATATTGGCCCCCTTCTTTAAAAACCAGGCTTCATCCTTATTATAATGAGTCCAGCACTGATCTTCAGTGGCCATAATCATCTTAAGAGCAACTAACTTTAAACCAACATTTTCAAAACGTCTAATAGTTTCACCAATTAGCCCACGTTGAACGGCATCAGGCTTTAGGATAACAAAAGTTCTTTCTTTTTTTGGGTGGTTCATAAATTTTCTATATTTATATTATTTTATTTAGTTGGCGTAAGAATTACCAGTTCCATTTCTTCCTGAGGTAAATCCTTTTTAGAAATCTTTAATTTCTCTTCACTACTAGCCTCAATCCCTAATTCTTTAACAAATTTTTCAATGGAATCAAAATCATCATAAGCTAAACCTTCAATCTTATAGTGCATTGGAATAACAATACGTGGCTCAATCTGAGAAATCACCTCTACTGCTTTTTTAGCGTCTAAGGTATGCTTGCCACCAACTGGAATCAGCAAAATATCAACTCCAACCAATTTCTCTAACTGTTCATTACTTAAAACATGTCCTAAATCACCTAGATGAACGATAGAAATATCATCAATCTCAATACGGTAAATAATATTACCACCACGGATTTTACCTTCCTCTTCATCATGATAAGAATCAATGCCTTCAATTAAGATTCCTTTAGTATCATATTCACCAGCACAATCAATTATAAAAGGATTTCCTCTCAAAGCTTCAACATTATTATGATCATCATGATTGTGAGAAACTGTAATAATATCCGCTTCAAAGTTTGGCATTTTAAGGCCACATTCCTTACCATAAGGATCAGTGACCACTGTTACGCCATCACTACCAATCTTATCTTGTAATTTAAAAGCTGATTGCCCAAGCCATGTTATAATCATATTAAATAAGTTTAAAAACAATAAAAAAGGTTGCCTCAACCTGTGATATTATTATACCAAGTCAAATCTAAAAGGTCAATTTAAGTGCTAAAATAAAGCCTTTTATAAGAAAAGAGCTCCCAACTTTGAGTTAGAAGCTCTTCTTTTTTTAATTTTATTTTTTTTGTTTCACCAGGTCAGATATGCGAACTGGGCTTGCAGCCGATTGAACGGTGTCTTTTTTTGCCTCCACCACTGCTGTAACCTTTATTTGATTGGTGGTAGATACATCTTCCGGCAGAACCTCAATATATCCTTTTCGGCTTACTTCTTTTAAAAACGTGTAAGTCTCACCAGCAACTGTTTGGCAACTGAGCCACACCTCCTTGAGGCGTACGTCCGCAAAGGTGACTAGTGCCTGATTAGAAACCTGCTGGCTTTTATTGCCAATACTAACTTTCAGGTTTTGGCCTGAAAGGTTAGCTACCCTCAATTGCGCATTAGCACCAATGGCTACCATCAGGGCTAATAATAAGAAAAATTTTTTCATGATTTATCTATTTTTGTTTGTTTACGTACTAATCTAACTCACTAATAATATCAGTAAAACAAAAAATTGTCAACATTATTTTAGGGACCAAAAAGCCGGCCCCAAGGGCCGGCTTTTTCCTAATATTTAAACTTATTTATTTAAATACTTAGCCATTTCTTTAAGCCCTTTTAGAGTCATTGAAAAAGCACGAGTATCACCCTTAACCAAAATTTGTTTACCCGCGGAATCATAAATTAGATTATCGGTATTAATCTTAAAGATAGCTTTTAATTGAGTAAAAATCTCTGCTGGTGGCCATTTTTCTGGACTCTTGTTAATCCAGTCAATTGTTCTTAAGGTTAGTTGATCATTAGAATCAAGTTTATTCCAATTATTTAGGATTTTATCCAAACCGCCTTGCTTAGCAAATTTACTTAAATCTCTACGACCCAGCGCTTCTTTAACAAAGTCTTGAGGAATTTCTTGATTATCAGGCGCAATCACTTTGCTAATACTCTTGCCATCAGCTTCTAAGAATATTTTTCCTAAGCCACTCTTTTCATAAACTAAACCATCACCTAACTTAGAAAGACTTTCCGATTTTAGATTTAGTTCTTTGGAAATACCCTCTAAATTACTAATTTTAGTTTCAGGGGCTGCACTTTGCGCCACTACGTCAACAGAGTTTTCAATAGGAGTCTCAGTTGGAATGTTGGCGCTAGAAATAACCCTTGATTCAAAAGCATCTAAATTTCTCCTTAAAATATTGTAATCATTGTGCGACTTGAAACTGTCCCAAATACCGCTGGCTTCCGTTTTTTGAGCATCGGATAACTCAACACCCAATTCCTTATTAAAAGAATCAAGTCTGCTTAAAAATTCTTCAGCACCCTTGAAACGGCCACTATAAACCTCCCCACTAACATTATGAGCAATATTACCTCCCTTAACTAATCTGGCCATTTTTTTAGCTGCTAAGTCATTTACATCTTCCCTTGGAGTATCAACTTTAGAAACTGGTTGTTCTACCTCGGTTTCATTTGTCGCAGCTTCTTCAACTGATTCATTTGGAGCTGTTGATGTAATTTGCTCCGCTGAAGCACTATTAGCAGATACTTGCTCTCTGATAGTCTTAGCACTAATTTCTTCTTGAGGCACCTCTTGCTTGAGTCCAGGACGCTCTATTTCAAGATCCTTTAAGTCTTCTGCACGGTTTGTAGAAACGACGCCTACCTCCTTTGGCTCTATGCCATCACCTTTCTCTAAATTAATTTTAAAACTATCACCATCGCGAACTAACTCTACTTTGTTGCCCTCGAAAACAACCTGATCCATGCCCTCACTATTATTAACTGCCACGGCTGTTTGTGTTTCTGCCCATTTATTAATCGCTTGAACATCATCTAAATCCCCTTTATATCCAAGGTCAGCGGCGTTCTTCTTAAATATCTCCCTGACCGATCGCCAAATTGAATCACTTTTACCATTTAATTCTTTATTAGAGATGACATCAGAATATTTACTTGTGTCAGTTCCGGCGATACTTGCACTTTCAACTTCGGGAATAATTGCTTCATTGGGGTTAACAATATTTTCCGCAACAGAATCACCAGCTATAACTGGTGGGACAACAATGCTGCTCTCAGCACTAGAACCAACCATTGTTTCAGGAGTGGCTGTTCCAGTGCCGCCAACCCCTCCATCAGATTTAGAAAATAGACTATCAAGTCCGAGCTTGTCAGCTAAGAAAGCACCAGCGGCCGCAAAACTAGCACCCATCAAAGCTCCTTTACCAGCTTTCTTGGCTAAGAAGATTAATTCTTTTTTGTTTTGTTTTTTTTCTTGATAATTTAAGAAGACGGATAAGCGTTGTCCAACATCAAATTTCTCTAAACGACTACGTATTTTCTCCTTATATACAGCCATTCTTTTTTCATAATCTTCTTTAGACTCACCTTCTTGTTGCTTATGATTAAATTGTTTATCTTCTTTTCTTATGGCTTCTAAATTTTCAGAGCTATATAAATCAGTGGTATTTTGATAATACATTTTGTCAGGAGAATTAAAATTAAATATCCCAATCATAAGCTTTGCTTCACTTAAAGAATTGATTAGATTAAAGTAAGCCGCTTTTCTTTCTGATGGAGAACCATAAGAAACGCTGTCGCGTGCCATCTTATCTTCAGTATAGTTTATTCTAACTAATAAATCAGATCTTAGTTTATCAAAAAGATCCATATCCCTAGATTCTCTAGCACTTTTAACTTTATTGGTTAAGTTTTGTAATTTTTCAGCTAAACCAAAAACAATTTCTTTCTCACTATTTTGACCAACCTTAACCCCACTAGCAATATTTAATCCCTTAGTTAAACCACTCTTATCTTTAACCCCTAATTTTGCTAGATCCTCCTTCTCAGTTATTTCTTTTTTACCAGTATTATAACCTCTAAAAGCACCTACTGCAGCAGCAGCTAGTGGCGCCACCGAATAACTAACAGCCGCTGATAAAGTGGCGGCGTTAGCTAAAGCAAATTTAGCTCCGGTTCTTAGAGTAAAACCTAATCCAGCATAACCTAATTTATCTTTTTGCCCCTTAATCATTCCCCAGGCGGCACCTAATTTACCACCAGAGGAAGCTTTAGACATTCTATCAAGAGCTTTTTCGGTTTCTGGATCACCTGATAAAAACTTAACTAAATCAATACTATTTTTAGTCTTTTGAAATATTGTACACAACTCAACATAGCGGTCTTGATTATTAACACTACCTAATAAATCCTCAACTACTTTGTTTATTGCTCTGAGTAAGTCTTTAGCTTCTTCTTCATTTTTTTTATCACCACTTAACTTAACATACTCTTCGGCCAAATGATTAAATTCCTCCACCTTTTCTAAGTCTTCTGGACTAAAATTATCTGATCTTAAAAAATCAATTTTTAAGTTTCCTTGTTCATTCATTTTTACCTCTGGACCATTTTTAACAACATCAATTAGGTATTCTAACTCTTGATGTCCGCCATACCCCTCTAAACCGCTTTTTTCAATACTTTGCAGCGCTTCATTTTGATGGCGCTCTTTGTGATATTTTTCATTAAAGGCAAAACCAAGCTGCCACCATTTTTTAGAAGCCTTTTCTTTATTAAAGTTTTCATTAGCAGTCACTTTTACCTTAGATATAGATGAACGACGTAATGTTTCTAAAACAAATTGTTGTTCAGCCGGATTTAAAGATAAAAAGTTCTTGTTACTTGCTAACTCCTCCAATTTAATACCCATTTTTTCAGCATAAGCAGATACTTCATTGTTAAAAGGGTTGAAAAATATTTTTTCTTTTTCTAAATCATCCGCATCCGATTTATCTTCTGGAGTAACTTTGTAATCTTTATCGCTTGGCTCAACATCTAAAACATTATTATCTCCACCATCAATAATTTTATCTGGTGCCGTCGCCTTACCTTTGTCAAAATTATCAAAGAATTCTTTTTCTTCCGCCTTTTGAAGCTCAATTTCTTTTTGATCAGCTAGCATTCTATCCATGATTTCATTGGCCTCTTTTTCCTTTTGCGACATTTCTCCTTCATTTAATTTATTAGACTCTTCTTTTTCTAATAAACTGTTTTTGGTATTTTCTTGTTGTGCAAATTCAGCTGCCAAAACTTCGTGATACTTAGCCGCTTCTTGCTTTAAAGATTCTAAAGCCTCTTTGTAATTTAAACCTTGAGATAGCACTGAACCGTCAGGATTTATTAAACTATACTTAGCCACTTCGCCATCTATAATAATGCCATTTTCGTTTCTCGCTTCTTCTTTGTTGCTCATCTGCATTAAATATCCATTGTCTGAAAAAGCTACCACATTTTCATAAGCATCGCTAACTGTTGGTAAATCAATAATTTTTACCTCAGTTAATTTAGCGGGGTTGTCCACTAGATGATCTAGTAATACATTTTTATTAATTTTACCCAAGCCCTCATAAATCTTTTTTGTAAAATCATCTTCTAGTTCTTGCTCCAGTTTACTCATTGCCGCTTCTTCTAATTCATTAAACTCATAACCATTATCTCGAACCCCTTCTTGCTTCTTTTTAATTAAAGCGCTGATTTTCTCGGCAAACCAATTTCTTTTTTTATTAATCTTCTGATCCGCCTTAGCAAATTCCTCGTTTTTTTCCAACCCCTCACTCAAACTTTTCTCCACACTTTCATCTAATTCTTTGCGGCGAAAAATCTCAGAGATAGCCCCAGCAACTTTTTGTTCAAAAAAGTTTTTTGTTTTCTCTTTAAAACTGACTTTTTCTTTTGTCTGAGTTGGCTCTTCCAAATTAGGCAAAGTGGTTACTTCTTCTAAATTTGGTAAAGAGACGCCCTCTTTTAACTCAGTGGTCTCAGAAATTACCACTTTTGTCTCTATCGGTTTTTTAGTCGCCTCCTTAAAACGCTTAGGACTGTTTAGTTTGATTGCTTGCATATACGAAAAATTTAAAACAAGCTTAAATTAAGCTTGTTCTTGTAAAGATTTTCTAATTTTATTTAATTCCTCTAAATTGCTTTCTGAACGAAACTTTTTTATCAAGGCTAATTTTTCTTGATGAAATTCTTTTAATTTATTGATAGACTCTTGAAATAAGGTTTCTATAATTTCTAATTTTTCCTGGTCTTTTATTTGATCATTGTTCGGCATATAAAATGTTTATTTTTACTATTTAATAATAACCTAAATTTACTAAAAAATAAAGATTCGGAAAAATAGAGAATATCCTTTGTTTTTAGGGTATTGACAAAGATTTTAGAGTAGTATATTATTAACAACATCAAATAAAAACAGAATAAAGAAAGTAAAACAAGATATATTCTATATCTCTGTTTTTTTCTGTCTAGTTTGAGCACGTTAACAATTTCAATTTTTGGTGAAAGTTTTGATGCTAATTGGCATCGATTCGGAGAATACAAAAAAACAAATTTCCGGTTATACCGGAACTCAAATATACGAAAGCTTAGGCTTTCATTTAGAGTCACAAACTTTTAAAAGAGAGTTTGATCCTGGCTCAGGATGAATGCTGGCGGCGTGTCTAAGGCATGCAAGTCGAATGCTTAGTTTACTAGGCATGGCAAACGGGAGAGTAACACATTGATAACCTACCCTGAAGACGGGGATAACCTTGCGAAAGCGAGGATAATACCCGATAGTATAAAATAACCCAAGTTATTTTATTAAAGCTACGACGCTTCAGGAGGGGTCTATGGCCTATCAGCTTGTTGGTGAGGTAATAGCTCACCAAGGCAACGACGGGTATGGGGCGCGAGAGCGTGACCCCACTCACTGGAACTGAGACACTATCCAGACTCCTACGGGAGGCTGCAGTCAAGAATCTTCCTCAATGGACGAAAGTCTGAAGGAGCGACGCCGCGTGTATGAAGAAGCCCCTCGGGGTGTAAAGTACTTTTAACTGTGACGAAACAATGACGGTAGCAGTTGAATAAGGGGCTGCTAACCTCGTGCCAGCAGCAGCGGTAATACGAGGGCCCCAAGCATTATCCGGATTTATTGGGCGTAAAGCGTCCGTAGGTGGTTTATCGCATCTCCTGTTAAATCTCGAGGCTCAACCTCGAGTCAGCGGGAGAGATGGCTAAACTAGAGACTGGAAGAGGCAAACGGAATTGCTGGTGTAGGGGTTAAATCCATTAATATCAGCAAGAACACCAAATGCGAAGGCAGTTTGCTAGGACAGTTCTGACACTCAGTGGACGAAAGCGTGGGGAGCGAATGGGATTAGATACCCCAGTAGTCCACGCCGTAAACGTTGGATACTAAGCATTGGAAGTATCGACCCTTTCAGTGCTGCTAATTTAAGTTAACACGTTAAGTATCCCGCCTGGGGAGTACGGCCGCAAGGCTAAAACTCAAAGGAATAGACGGGGACCCGCACAAGCGGTGGAGCATGTGGTTTAATTCGACGATAAGCGAGGAACCTCACCAAGGTTTGACATGTAGCTGCAAGGTCTGGAAACAGATCCGCCTTCGAGGGTGCTACACAGATGCTGCATGGTTGTCGTCAGCTCGTGTCGTGAGATGTACCGTTAAGTCGGGAAACGAGCGCAACCCTTTTCTTATGTTTTATATGTCATAAGATACTGCCCGTTTTAAATGGGAGGAAGGTGGGATGACGTCAAATCAGCATGGTTCTTACACCTTGGGCAACACACGTGCTACAATGGAAAGTACAAAGGGACGCCAAATCGCGAGATGGAGCAAATCCCTAAAAACTTTTCTCAGTTCGGATTGGAGTCTGCAACTCGACTCCATGAAGCTGGAATCGCTAGTAATCGTGGATCAGCTATGCCACGGTGAATACGTTCTCGGGTCTTGTACTCACCGCCCGTCACGTCAAGGGAGTTGGTAGCGCCCAAAGGCTCATTTATGGGACTAAGGCGAGACTGATGACAGGGACGAAGTCGTAACAAGGCATCCGTAGCGGAAGCTGTGGATGGATCACCTCCTTTCTAGGGAGATAAAATGTTTAATCATTGATTAAAACATTAGTCGACCCGAATTGGTGCCAATTAGACTTAAAACTTCACACAAAAACAAAAATTGAAATTGTTAACGGTAAAAAGGATCCTTAATCAGGGTCTTTTTTGTTGTTTTCATACTCTTGACTTTTTATTAGATAAATGTTAGTTTAAATCCAGATAAAACAGAATATTAACAAAAAAATAATACTGAATGGAAAAAAATATAATGAAAGGAAAGTTGCCAGTCACTGAAATGCTTGTTTTAGAGACTAACAAAGAAGACTGGCAGACGCTATCTGGACAATCAATAAATTACCAGACAACGGCCCTGATAGAAAGATTTAAGGGGATAAACGTTCGGGTTAAATTATTAATTCGGCAAATCTACTCCCCAAATGATGTAAGACATATCGCCATGGTTCGTTCTCATAGCCCATTTAATGAAATAGTTCCTAGAGGAGAAGAAAGGTTAATAGAGTTCTTTCATAATAATATTATGAACAAAAATCTTTGGATTCTTGTGGGGCTAATTGATGGAAAAAATCGGGTGCCTATAATTATTTATTACTATGAGAACTTAGGTATATATATCTATACTCAAAAATTAGAAAACGAAAATGAAAAAGACTGGCTCCAAATTGCCAGTCAAAATTAATAAAAGAGGGGCAACTTAAAAAAGTTTCCCCTCTTATTTTTTATAAAAAATATTATCTAACACCAACAGCGCGGCGAATTTTTTCTAGATTACTGCTAGCAATCTTTTCCGCCTTCTTTTTTCCCTTCTCTAAAATATCTAAAACCATCTTATCAGAAATGGCCCGATATTTTTTTTGAAAAGTTGTAAGAAAATTAGCTACCACTTCTGCTAAACCTTTTTTAAAATCACCATACCCCCGGCCCTGATATTCTTTCACAATTTCATTAATCGTCTGGCCACTTAAATATGAATAGATAGTTAGTAAGTTAGAAATGGCTGGTTTATTTTTAACATCATATTTTACAACACTATCTGAATCAGTCACGGCGCGCATTATTTTTTTCTTAGCAATATCAACATCATCAAGAAGTTCAATACAACCAAGACCAGCTTCATCACTCTTACTCATCTTCTTTAGCGGGTCCTGTAGACTCATAATTCTCGCCCCCTCTTTTCTCACCACCGCTTCAGGAATTTTAAAGACATTTTTATAATCACTATTAAAGCGACGAGCAATATCACGAGCTAGTTCTACGTGTTGTTTTTGATCTTCACCAACGGGAACAATTTCAGTGTTATATAATAAAATATCAGCGGCCATTAAAACTGGATAATCATAAAGACCAACAGTAGCGGATTCTTTATGTTTTCCGGCCTTATCTTTAAACTGGGTCATTTTATTTAAATCAGCGATTCTAGCGCCACAGCAATTTAAAATCCAAGCTAGTTCCGTATGAGCCGGCACATCTGATTGTTTAAATAAAATAACTTTTTTATAATCCAATCCGGCGGCTAAATAAGTTTTAACTAGCTCAATGGTCCATTTTTTTAACTGCTCTGGATTTTGTTTGACAGTAATAGCGTGATAATCAACTACACAAAAAATACAATTATATTTATTTTGCATTTCTAACCACTGCGACAGAGCACCAATATAACCACCGATATTTAAACGACCACTTGGTTTAATGCCAGAAAAAATTGTTTTTTTATCATTCATATTATTTAGCTTATGCTTATATATTAGGCTAATTTTTGTTTTTAGGCAACAAAAAAAGACCCCTATAAATGGGTCTTTCGCGTAACTAACCTACAAGCATTGTAATCCTAACAAAATAATTAGTCAAGTTTTTTCTATTCCCTTTACTATTTTTGAAAATGTTTTACACTTAATCTAAAAGTAAATTCGGGCTGTCGTATAGTGGTAGTACGCGTGCATGGGGTGCATGTAGCCCCGGTTCAATTCCGGGCAGCCCGACTATTACCATTAGGGCTTATAGCTCAGTTGGTAGAGCGCTGCATTCGCATTGCAGAGGCCAGGGGTCCGACTCCCCTTAAGTCCACCTACGGGCTGTGGTATAGTGGCATTACGCGCGATTCGGGTTCGCGTAACCCCGGTTCAATTCCGGGCAGCCCGACTAAAAAATGCCTTGACTTTAGGGCGTTTTTTGCTAATATGGTCAAGTTGCCAAAAAGCAAAAATAATTATATAATGGCTGAAGTTGGCCATCTAAAATAAAGTTTAGTTTGTAATTCAAGGCCTAGCCAGAGTTGAATTATTTTCTTATTACTATGATTGATTTTAAACAAGGAATGGATCCTGAAAATAATAATTTTAACAACAAAAACACTCGGAAAAAAAGATTAGTTAAGTATATCTGGTTTTTTGCTATTTTAATTACCATTTTTACTGGCAAGATAATTGTTTCTAGTTCAAATAGTGAGTGGTTTGGTTCTAGTTTTTTTGGTAAAATCGCTCATATCACCACCTCATCTAATAAAAAATTAGCTGGCGAAGAAAATGATCGGATTAATATTTTGCTTATTGGCATGGGGGGCAAAAATCATGACGGTGGCTACTTGGCTGATACCATTATGCTACTTAGTATTAAACCATCCACCAAACAAATTGCCATGATTTCTATTCCTAGAGATATGGCTGTTCCTTTAGAAAATGGCGTTTGGCGAAAAGTAAACTCAGTTAATGCTAATGCCGAAGCTAAAAATTCTGGCAGTGGTGGAAAAGTTATGATAGAAACTCTTAGTAATCTTTTAGGTACACCAATTAATTACTATGTCAGAGCTGATTTTCAGGGATTTATTAACATCATTGATGAAATGGATGGTGTAACTGTTAATGTAGAAAATACTTTAGATGACTATTCTTATCCAATAATGGGACAAGAGGATAATCCTAATTATTATTCCCGTTTTGAACATCTACACGTTGATGCTGGATTGCAAGAAATGAATGGAGCACTCGCTTTAAAATTTGCACGTAGCCGTTACGGAGTTGGTGGTGAGGGTAATGATTTTGCCAGAGCCAAAAGACAACAGTTAATTCTCCAAGCTGTTAAAGAGAAGTTACTATCTAAGAGTACTCTTTTAAAGCCAGCTATGATTTTTAGAATTTCTAGCGAACTAAGCGAACATATAGACACCAACTTATCTGTTTCTGAAATACTGTCTTTGTGGGATGATTACAAAGACTTTAAACAAAGTGATTTAATTAATAAAGTTATTGATAATAGTCCCACTGGTTTATTGGTTGATCAAATAGGTGACGGAGGGGCCTACTTACTAATGCCAAAAGCTGGTAATTACAGCGAGATAAAGAATTTTGTTCAAAATATTTTTGGTTCTAATCCGGTAGAGAAAGTAGAGACTCTAGAAGAACCGGTAAGCATCCAGATTATTAATGGGACATGGATTACTGGACTAGCTTCAAGGGTTTCAACTGGTTTAAGTAGCTATAACTTCGTTACTGAGAAAGTCAGTAATGGCAATGACAGAGAGGTGGTAAAAAGTTATTTTTATGATCTTTCCTACGGCAAAAACGCCCAAGCCGGAAAAACTTTAAGCTCCCTTACTGGTGCGGTTATAAAATATGACAATCCTTCCTGGTTAGAAAGTTTAAAAAATAGCAGCTCCACCCCTGATTTTGTCTTGGTTTTAGGGACCACCGCAGAAAATTTAGATTTAATAAAAGATATTAAATAATATCATGAGAAAATTAGAAAACAAGCTACCACTAGTTGTTCTTATTGGAAGAACTAATGTCGGTAAATCAACTTTATTTAACTGTTTGACTGAAAAACATCAAGCGCTTGTTTCTGATATCGCTGGCACTACTCGTGACAGTAATTTTGCAAATGTTTCTTGGAATAATCGCGACTTTGAATTAGTAGACACAGCCGGAATCTTTGATGCTAAACATTTAAATGATGGTTTTTCAAAAAGTGAAAATACTATTGATTTCTTGGCTCAAAAACAAGCCAGCAAAATTTTGAAGGAAGCGGCTTTAATTCTTTTTGTAGTTGATAACCGTGATGGTTTAGTAAATGAAGACCGCGAACTTGCTAAAGCAATAAAAAAAGATCGTACATTGGTAGAGAAAACTATTTTAGTAGTTAACAAAGTAGATAGTCAGAAATACGCCGCTGAAGCTTTAAACTTTTTGAAATTAGGACTTGGCGAACCGAGCTTACTATCTTCTACTACCGGCTCAGGAACTGGTGATTTGCTTGATAAAATAGTTAACCGATTAAAAGATTTTGATGATAATAAAATTATTATTGAAAATAGGGATGATGAGATTAAGGTTTGTTTAATTGGCAAACCAAACGTCGGTAAATCATCGCTCCTTAATGCTATCTTGGGATATGAAAGAGTAATTGTTAGCGATGAACCTCATACCACCAGAGAGCCTCAGGATACTGTTATTTCCTGGAATGGTAAAAAAATTCGTTTTATTGATACTGCCGGTATTTCTAGACAAGGGCACAAAGGTGACGGATTACAAAAATTAGGCATTGAAAAATCTCTTCACGTATTAAGCAAAGCGGATATTGCCTTATTTATATTTGACGTTAGCGAACCTCTAACTCATCAAGATGCTAAAATTGTTGGTGAAATCATTGACCGCAACCGGAGCTTAATTCTAATTGCTAATAAGTGGGATAAAATTGAGGATAAAAATGTAAAGAAAAAAACTGAAGATATTTATCATGAACTTCCTTTCGCTGCTTGGGCGCCATTACAGTTTATTTCCGCTAAATCAGGGTCTAAAGTAAATAAAATCATGGATTTAGTAGTAAATATTGCTGAAGCTAGAAAAACTATTATCAGTGATTCCCAACTGCAAAAATTCCTAGCCAAGATTGTTAAAATTCATTTACCGGCCAAAGGAAAAGGACTTAAAGCACCAAGAATCTATGAGTTTTCCCAGATCAGAAGCAATCCACCAATGTTTAATATTCGTATTGGTTCAAAAGATGATCTTCACTTCTCTTACGTTAGATTTATGGAAAACCGCTTAAGAGAAAAATATAATTTTACCGGCACTCCGATTAAAATGACTGTGGTAAAAAATAGAAAAGTACACGGCGTAGCTTCTTAAAAAAACTTCCAAACATTTGCGAAGTTTTTTTAAATTTAAAAATTAGCTTATCCACCTGATAATGAATAAAATTCAAATATGCCCTATAAAAAACTGTAATTTATTATAAAACCCAATAAGAGATGCTTATTTTTAAAAGAATACTTTAACTTAAATTTATTTTAATATATATGCTTTTTTATCTTTTGTTGGTCGTAATTTAAATATCATTATTGTATAATAAAGACATAAGTTAATTATCTAATTATATGCATCTAATTGTAGGGCTCGGTAATCCTGGAGAAAAATATGCTAACAACCGCCATAACCTTGGTTTTATGGCGTTAGACATTCTGTTGGGTGATGTAAAGTGGCGCTTTGAAAAAAAGTTCAACGGATTAATTTATGAGGAGGGCAATAAAATATATTTAAAGCCCCAAACATTCATGAATAATTCCGGTAAAGCGGTCCACGACCTATTATCTTATTACAATCTTCTGCCAAAGAAGTTAGGGATTTTTGCCAAAAAAGATGTTGACCTAAGTAATACCCTGACAGTTATTCATGATGATATTGACCTAGAGCTTGGTAAATGGAAAATAATCAGCGATTCAAGAAGTGGCGGTAATAACGGTGTCCAATCAATTATTAATCATTTAAAGACTAAAAAATTCCGTCGTTTAAAAATAGGCGTTAAAAATGAATTGCTGCGCAACCAGATCCCAGCTGAAAAATTTGTTTTGCAAAACTTCAACCAAGAAGAAAAAAAAATTGTTAGAAAAATCCTCACAGAGGCTTTAGTTAGCCTATAAAAAAATAAATAGTGCTTAGAATTTTGCCTAAAAAATCGGTAACTGAGCCAAGGAGGGGCGGCTTAGTCCTGATAAATTTTAGGCAAAACTTTAAACACTATTTTTAAAATTGCTATTATTCTAATATAAAAAATAGATTTTAGCAATAAATCCGGAATTACTAATTTCAGATTATCATAAAAGCACGGGTTGACATGAAGCGAATAAATAGTACACTGATTATAATAACGTAGAAACCTTTAACTAATTTTATGACCTTAATTATTGTTGAGTCCCCAACTAAAGCAAAAACAATCTCTAAATTTTTAGATAAAAAATATTTAGTTGAGTCTTCTTTTGGACACATCCGTGATCTACCCAAAAGCACTATGGGCATTGATACTGCTAACGGATTTATCCCAAAATATATTATTCCCACCAGCGCTAAGAAAACGGTTACTAACTTAAAAAAACAAGCTGCTAAGGTCAGCGATATTGTTCTGGCTTCTGATGAGGATCGTGAAGGAGAGGCTATTGCCTGGCACTTAAGTGAAGCTCTAAATCTTGACCCACTAAAAACTAAGAGGATCGTATTTCATGAAATTACCAAAGAAGCAATTTTAGAGGCCCTAAAGAGTCCTCGTGAGCTAGATATGAAGATGGTTGACGCTCAACAAGCACGCCGTATTTTAGATCGTCTGGTCGGCTATGAGCTCTCCCCTTTTCTTTGGAAAAAAGTAGCCAAAGGCTTATCGGCTGGTCGCGTACAAAGTGTTGCTACTCGTTTAATAGTGGAAAAAGAAAAAGAAATTAAAGATTTTAAAAGTGAAGAGTATTGGAGTGTTACCGCGGATTTAGAAAATAAAACACAAGAAAAAATTAGTGCTGAATTATGTAAAATTGCTGGCAAGAGTATCGGTAAGTTAGAAATTAATGCTGCTCAAGCAGCCACCTATAAAGAAGAGCTAGAACAAGCTAAATATCTTGTTGAAAATGTTGAGAAAAAAAAGGTCAGTAAAAATCCACCAACCCCTTTTACAACCTCAACTTTACAACAAAGCGCCAACAGACAGTTGGGTTATTCTGCTAAACAGACAATGACTATAGCCCAGAAGTTATATGAGCAGGGGTATATCACTTACATGAGAACTGATTCCCTAAACTTGTCAGCTAAGTTTTTAAATGAAGCAAATTCTTGGTTAAAAGATAATTTAGGAAAAGATTATTACTTGGATAAACCTAGAGCATTTAAAAATAAAAATAAAAATGCTCAAGAGGCCCATGAAGCTATCAGGCCAACCGAAGTATCTAAAACGCCCGATAGCTTAAAAGAAACAATGGATAAGGGTATTTATAGGTTATATAAATTGATTTGGGATAGGTCGGTTGCTAGTCAAATGCCAGCTGCTATCCTAAGCGCCACTACTATTTATATTTCTGCTGAGAAATATGAGTTAAAAGCTAGCGGACAGGTGTTGGAGTTCCCTGGTTATTTAAAAATTTATCATGAAAAAACTAGCGAGCAAGAACTACCATTAGTTACAGCCGGGGAATATTTAAAACTACTAGCTATTAGAAGTGAGCAACACTTCACTAAGGCGCCGGGTCGTTATTCTGATGCTAGTTTAGTAAAAGAGTTAGAAAAGCATGGTATTGGTAGGCCATCAACATACGCCCCAACAATTAATACTATAATTACCCGCGGCTATGTTAACCGTGATGAAAATAAAAAGTTAGCTCCAACAGATATTGCTTTTGTAGTAACCGACCTACTAACTGCTCACTTCCCCGAAATAATTGATTACAAATTTACTGCTAAAATGGAAAATGATTTAGATAGCGTGGCTACTGGAGAAGAAAAATGGCAACCAGTAATTGAAAATTTTTACAGTAAATTTCACCAAAACTTGGAAAATAAATATAATGAAATTAACAAAAGCGATATTATGCCAGAAGAAACTAGCGAAGAAAAGTGCGAAAAATGCGGCGCCGCAATGATTATTAAGACTGGCCGTTATGGAAAATTTTTAGCCTGCAGTGGTTTTCCGGGATGTAAAAATATCAAACCACTAGGAGGAGCTAAAGAAGCTACGCCAGAAAATGCCCAGCTAGCTGAACTTAATAAAAAATATGCCGGCCAAAAATGCGATAAATGTGGAGCTGATATGGCGGTTAAAAATGGACGCTATGGTGCTTTTTTAGCCTGTACTGCTTACCCTAAATGTAAAAATATCAAAAATATTAAAACTAGCGATGCTCCCGATGTTAAATGCCCAATTTGTAATCATGGCAATATTGTAAAAAAATTCAGCAAACGAGGGGCTTTTTATGCTTGCGACAATTATCCAACTTGCAAGAACGCTTACTATGGCGAACCAACCGGCGAGTTCTGTCCGGATTGCGAAGCCTTAATGATTAGAGATTTAAAAAGCGGAGCGGTTAAATGTAGCAACAAAGAATGTGGTTATAAAGAAAAGGTTACTAAAAAAAAGAAAGTTAAATAAAATTTATTTATTACATAAAAGCCCCGCGTATGCGGGGCTTTTTTTATTTCTTTTTCTTAGTAGTTTTTTTAGTTGTCTTACTCTTTTTAAAGTCACCTCTCTTTTCCTTAACGTAGTCAAAGACTCTCTTAGCAACATCCCCTAAAGTGAGAAGGTAGGCCGCACTGCCATGAAGTTTCTCTTTTACGGTAGCGATAATTTCTTCTACCTCGTTAACACCTTGTTCAACTTTTTTCGTGATTCGATACCATTTTTGAACAGCAACGACAAAATAATAAATTCCCCAACAAAGAAAAAATGTTAGAGCAATAATACAGACAGCTAGGACCAAATTTAAAACATCATTAGAAGTTTCAAACATAAGATTATAAATTATTTAATTTTAAAAATCTCTAAGTTGCGCCCCAAATTTTTCATTTAATCTGGAAAAGAGAGACGTTTGTATTTCATCAACCTCCTCAGCTCTCAAGGTTCTTTCTGGTGACTGATAAACAATATGAAAAGCTAAACTTTTTTTATCATTACCAATTTTTTCCCCTTGATAGATATCAAATAATTCTACGTCGGTAATAAGATCATTAAAAGATTTTATTTCTCTTCTTAAATCATTATACATCATTCCACTATCAACTACAAAGGCAAGATCGCGAGTAATTGCTGGATATTTAGGAACCGCTTGATACTTAGCCGCCAAACAAATATTAAAAAGGGATAGAATCTCTACAAAATTTAACTCTACAAAAGCGGTTTCATTTTTTAAACCAAACTTTCCTGCTAAATTTTTATTTACCATCGCCACTAAACCTAAATCGTGGTTATTAACTCTGATTCTAGCGGCATTTTTTTTATCACAATAAATTGGAAAGTCTTCTACCATCACAAACTCGGTTTCCCAGTTACCGTTGTAAACTAATTTAATAAGCGACTCAACAATGCCTTTAGCTTCATTAAAATAATCCCCATTTTTTCCAGACAAGACAAAAGCTAAGCGTTTTTGCTGATATGGTAGACGCTCTTTATCATCACCAGCCTTATCAAAAACACCAGGTGTATCTAAATAAACACGACCTGATTCAAAAAGTCTGGTTTCATTATAATTAAACTGATTAACCTTAACATTTGATAGTAATCCGACAATTAAATTCTGCCTTAAAACAGTTAATTGATCAGAGATAGGGTTTACTAATTTTAGATAGTTATTAAAATCAATTTCTAATTTTTTTAGATTGCTTTCTGAGGCAAAAGAATAATTGTAAGTTTCAGATAAAGCAAAGTTATTGGCTAAAATATTTTTTATCTTTCTTTCTAAAACTAATTCGGTTAATAATTCTGGCGGATTAAGTGGTACTAAAGGAGCCGAATTAACAATATTGTCATAGCCATAGATACGCATCACTTCTTCTAAAACATCTTCGGCAATAGCAATATCTTTAGCCGCCCGCCAACTAGGAATAGTGATTTCTAAATCGCGTTCATTTTGTTTTATGAGGAAACCTAATTTTTCTAAAATATTAATTACTTTTTCGGCCGGAATTTCCTGTCCGATTTTAGCATTCGCCCAATCTAGATTAAAAATGATCGGCCCCTGATTTAAATTAAAATTGCTAATATCAACAATTCTGCTTTCCGCCTTAGCATTTTTACAAACCTTCTTAATTAAAGCATAGGCTCTTCTTAATCCAATCTCTGTTAAATTTGGGTCTAGTGATTTTTCATATCTCATAGAAGAATCCGTGCGCAAATTTAGTTTTCCAGAGGTCTTGCGAACTGAAATGGCGTCAAAGTTAGCCGCTTCAATAATTATTTCCTTTGTTTCATTGCTTATAGCTGACTTTTGTCCACCCATGACACCGGCAATGGCAATTGGTTCCTTAGAATTAGCAATTACTAGGACACTCTCACCCAGCTCTCTCTCTTTACCATCTAAAGTTTCAATATGTTCCCCCTTTTCAGCCAGACGAACAACAATTTTATCAACCATCTCTCTTGAAAAAGCATGTAGTGGCTGTCCAGTTTCAAACATGACGTAATTAGTAACATCAACAATGTTATTAATCGGCTTTAAACCAATAGCAAACAAGCGATCTTTAAGCCAACGTGGTGATTCTTCAACTTTTATATCTTTAATAACCAAGCCCATATATCTTGGGCAGAGTTTTTTGTCCTCAACTTTAACGTCTAATTTTTCTTCCCCCTCTTCTATTTCTGGCTTTAAAAATTCTTGATAATTTTTTAACTCAGTGTTATAGAAAGTGCTGATTTCTCTAGCCATACCATAATGTCCCCACAGATCTGAACGATTAGATAAAGACTTATTATCAATTTCTAAAACGATATCATCTAAACTTAAGTACTTAGCAAAAGATTCTCCCACTTTTGCCTTTTTATCAAGCACCATAATCCCCTCATGATTATCTCCTAAACCAAGTTCATCCTCAGCGCAAATCATACCGGAAGATTTTTCGCCTCTAATCTCCGATTCTTTTATTTCCAGTCCATTTGGTAAAATAGTCCCAACTGTTGCTACTGGAACCAATTGTCCTTCGGCCACATTAGGAGCGCCACAAACAATTGTTAAAATTTCTTTTTTTATATCAACAGTTGTAATTCTTAAACGATCAGCATTAGGGTGTTTATCAACACTTAAGACTTTACCAATAACTACACCGTTAAAGGCCCCTGCTTTATCACTCCACTCTTCAACCTCTACGGTATGCATAGATAACCTTAAAGCTAAGTCAGCTGGAGTAACTTCTTTAGGAATTTTTACAAAATCTTTTAACCAATTAAGAGATAATAACATAAAAAAAATGATTAGAATTGTTCTAAAAAGCGTTGATCGCCGCCCATAAGCAAACGAACATCGTCAATGCCATATTTCAACATCACTAGTCTTGTTAAACCAAAACCAAAAGCAAAACCAGAATATTTTTCCGGATCAATGCCGCCAGCTCTTAAAACATTAGGATGGATTAAACCACAACCTAAAATTTCTAGCCAACCAGTATGTTTGCAAACTCGGCATCCTTTCCCTTGGCATAAGAAACAGGTGTACTCTCCATTTGATCCCGGCTCAACAAAAGGGTAAAATTTGGGACGCATTCTAAATTTAGTTTCTGGCCCGTATAACTTTTTGCCAACTATTTCACACATCCCTTTTAAATTAGCAAAGTTAATATTTTCACCAATCATAATGCCCTCTAGTTGGTAGAAAGTATGTTCATGTCTGGCATCAGTGGCTTCGCAACGAAAAACCCTACCTGGAATAATCGCTTTAAGCGGAGCGCCATATTTTTTCATCGCTCTTACCTGAACATTAGAAGTCTGCGTTCGCATAATTAAATCATACTCCCCATCTTTATTCTTTAAATCAACATAAAAAGTATCTTGCATGTCTCTGGCTGGATGATGTGGCGGCACATTAAGGGACTCAAAGTTATAATAGTCACTCTCTAGCTCTGGGCCGTCTAAAACAACAAAACCCATGGAAGTAAAAATATCTTCAATTTCATTCTGTACTAATGTCAAAGGATGAAGGTGTCCGGTATTAATTTTTTTTCCTGGTAAAGTAACATCCGCGCCATCTTTCTCGGTGTCACGTTCTCTAAAAATTTTCTTGATGTTTTCAAAACTGCTCTGCAGTTCATGTTTAACTTCATTAGCTAAAGCACCGACTTCTTTTCTGGTTTCATCACTTAATTCCTTAAGTTCGCCCATTAATCTAGCCAGTTCTCCCTTACGAGATAAAAACTTAAGTTCTATGTCTTTTAACTTATCAGGATCAGTGACATTTTCTAGTTGCTTTAAAAATTCTTCTTTAAGTTGCTGTAATTTTATTTTCATATTTTTATCTATTTTTTTGAGAATGAATCATGATTGTTTCAATAATCGCAAAAACTATCACTAACATTAATAAGTTTAACCAGGTAAATAAATCCTGTGATAACAAGATTAAGACACAAATGATAAATAAAGCAAACAGAAATGACTGACGAAACGCCACCCGAACTGAGTGAAAAACTAAATCATGTTTTAGAGCTACAAAACGGACAAAGAAACCAAACAAAAAGGCGGTGCCCGATACTGCTAAAAACAAAGTAAAATAAAAAATCAAAAAACCAAGAAAATTAGTGGTCTCCGGATTAATAACACTAGAGACAAAAAGTAGCACTGTCCAACAAATTGCTGTCGTAATAGCAGTAGTCAGCAAATATTTTTTCAGAGTCATAGATTAATTATTTTATTTATCTTATTTAATTCTAATTTATTGCCAGCCAGTTTTTGTTTTAAAGAATCAATAACCGAAACAGGGGCTTTAGCTAAAAACTCCTGGTTAGCCAACTGATTTTCTAAATTACTAATCATTTTTACTAAATTTTCACTTTCCTTAATTAGCCGCTTAGTTTCCTTCTCCTTATCAACTGCCCCTAAAAGATAAATATCTATATTTTTAACAGTCACCATAATTGAGTCCTGGGGAGCCTCTTTAAGATTACATGCCTCTAAATCGCTAATACCAGTTTTTAACCCCTTAATAAGTTCAAATTCCTCTGCTAAATAACTTTCTGTTCCTAAATTAATAAGAGCCTTAACCTTTTTGCTAGGTTCAACCTTATTTTCTTGGCGAGCATTACGAATGGCAATAATTATTTCTTGTAGCTGATTTAATTTTTCTATTTCATCTTTATATAAATTAGCTGTTTTATTATCTGGCCATTGCTTAACTAATAACAATTTATCTTCCAGTTGTTGCCAAATTGTTTCGGTTACAAAAGGAATAAAAGGGTGCCATAAGACTAAAATATTTTTTAACAGGTACGTTAAGATTTCATCTTTATCTTTTTCAATCTTAGCAATTTCTAAGTACCAATCGGCTAATTTATTCCAAGTAAAATCAAGTAAATCTTCGGCCGCTAAAGAAAATTCTAAATTTTTAAGCGCCACTTTAAGGCGATGTTGAATATTACTAAGTTCCCCTAAGATCCACTTATCGGCCAAGGTTTTAGCTTCAGGAGTTTGATAAATATCGGTTTCTAATTTAGTTTGATCAACTGTACTTAAAATATAGCGAGAAATATTCCACAATTTGTTAATAAAATTCCTTTTTGATTCTATCTTTTCTTCGCTATAGCGAGAGTCATTCCCCGGAGTAGCCCCCATAAGCAGTGAAAGGCGTAAAGCATCAGCTCCATAAGAGTTAATTGCATCAATTGGGTCAACACCGTTGCCCTTACTCTTACTCATCTTCTTTCCCTTTTTGTCTAAAATCGTTCCATGCAAATAAACTGTTTCAAAAGGAATTTCACCTAAAGCAAAAAATGACATCATTATCATGCGAGAAACCCATAGAGTCAAGATTTCATAACCGGTTTCTAGTATCTGGGTAGGATGGAATTTTAGTAAGTCATTGGTTTTTGCTCCGTCTTGATAATTATCCGGCCAACCTAAAGTAGAAAAAGTCCACATCCCCGAAGAAAACCAGGTATCTAGGGTATTATCATCTTTAACCCAACCCTCCTCAACTGGTGCCTCTAGTCCACAATATATTTCCTCACCTTTATACCAAACAGGAATTTCGTGACCAAACCAAATTTGTCTGGAAATACACCAATCATGTAGATTTTCCATCCAATTTTGATAAATACGACCAAATCTCTCTGGAACAAAATTAATCTCGCCATTTAAGGAAGCTTCTAGCGCCTTTTCTTTAAGAGACTTATTGCCCAACCTAGCTATTTTATGATCAACACTAACAAACCACTGTTTAGAAGGTAGCGGCTCAATTGGCGTGTCACAACGATAACAGATTGAAAGATTATTTTTTAAATCCTCCGTTTTAATGAGTAAATTATTTTCTGTCAGTTCTTTAACAATTAATTCTCTAGCTTCTTTGGCTTTAAGTCCAGAAAATTTACCAAAATTGTCATAAATTAAACCATCTTCATTAATTACTTTAATAATTGGTAAATCTTGTGCCTGAGCCATCTGCCAATCAACCATAGAATGAGCTGGAGTAACACCTAAAGCACCGGTTCCAAAATCCATTTCCACATTGCGATCAGCAATAATTTTTATTTTTAAATCCTGGCCACAAAAGTTAACTGGATATTCTTTGCCAATAAAAGATTGATAACGCTCATCTTTTGGATTAACGGCCACCGCAGTATCACCGAGTTTTGTTTCTGGACGAGTAGTAGAAATAGCAATCGGAAAATCATCGCTATATTTAAAGGTATAAATCTTAGCATCCTGCTCCTTATACTCAACTTCATCATCAGCTAAAGTGGAGTGACAATGAGGACACCAATTAACAATTCTCTCCCCACGATAAATTACTCCTTCACGGTACATATCAACAAACATTTTAGCCACTGCTTTCTTTCTATCATCATCTAAAGTAAAAGCTTCACGAGACCAATCCAAAGATGACCCCATTTTTTTTGTTTGATGTAAAATATCTTTCTGGGTGTTTTTTAAGAAAGACCACACTTCCTCTAATAGCTTCTCCTTACCTAAATCATGTCTAGTTTTCCCTGTTTCGGTAAAAATCTTTTTTTCAACCACCATCTGAGTGGCTATTGCCGCATGATCGGTCCCTGGAATCCATAAAGTTCTAAAACCATTCATTCTGTGATACCTAATCAGTAAATCTTCAATCGCCAACATACAACTATGCCCAATATGTAGCTTGGCGGTGATATTTGGTGGCGGTAAAACGATAGTATAGGCTGGCGCCTTATCATCTAAAGACAAATTATCTGGATTAAAAAACCCAGATTTTTCCCAAATTTGATATATTTTATCCTCATGATCCGAGGGGTTATAAGTCTTATCTAATTCTTGTTTCATACCTTTAAAATTACCAAAAAAACAGCAGCTAGTCAACCGAGAAGGCTTTTTAAAAAGCCTTGACTTTAGCCCAAAATAACTATATATTTAAAAGTTAATCTAAAAATAAATGCTTAACTCTCAACAACAATTTTTTAAAGCTCTAGAGAAGTCTGAATCCCCTCTGATTACTTTTAGTGCTGACTGGCGCGGTGATGCCGTGGCTACTTCTTTGGCTCTATTTTTATTACTAAAAAAGATGGGCAAAAAGCCAGAATTAGTTGCCGCCCCATCAATTAAAAAGAATACCTGGACCTTTCTGCCAGCCAGTCAAGAAATTAAAAATTCTTTAGATAACCTCAGACAATTTATCCTTTCCCTAAAAACTAACGGAGCTAAAATTAATAAGATTAAATATCTAAACGACGACTCCCAATTAAGCTTCATCATATCATCTGATAATGGCCAATTCAAAGATGAAGACCTATCTCTTTCTGAGGGCGCTTTTAAATATGATTTAATTATTAGTATCAGTGCAACCGAACCGGAATCTTTGGGGCAAATATACGATAATAACATTGAGTTTTTTTACAAAACAACCATAATTAACATTGATCACCAAGCAGAAAATGAGGATTATGGACAAATAAACTTAACTGACATGACGTCAACTAGCACAGCCGAGATTATCTATAACTTATTCAAGGAAAGTCATTTTGAGCTATTTGATGAAGATATTGCTACTTGTCTGTTGGCGGGCATTATTTCTGAAACTAAAAACTTTCGTCACACTAATTTAAAACCACAAACTTTAATGACGACCTCATCACTGATTTCACTTGGTGGCCGACGCGAAGAAGTTATTGATAAATTATACAATTCCCGAGAAATTAAAACTTTAAAATTATGGGGCAAGGTTCTAGGTAATTTAAAAGGTGTGGCAGGTAATGCCTTGATTTGGTCTTGCCTAAAAAAAGAAGATTTGGATGGTAACTTAGATCCAGAAGGCCACTTAATAGATATTATAGAAGAATTAATCGCGAATATTCCCGAAGCGAAGATTATTGCTATTATATTTGAAGACCCCCAAGAAGAAGAAAACAATAAATTGCTTTTATACTCTACTAAGAATATTAATGCTCTAGATGTTATTAAAGATTACGATCCTGTTGGCAATAAAAAATTAGCCATAGCGGAATTAAAAGGTAGAACCGAAGAAATAATCTTAAATATAGTTAACAAGCTAGAAGAAAATTTAAAATCCTTATTTTAATTTCAGCTTGATTTCTTATCTTAGCAGTGCTATATAATAAAAGATGAGCTCCCATGGCTCAGTGGTTAGAGCACCGCTCTTATAAAGCGGGGGTCGATGGTTCGATTCCATCTGGGAGCACAAAAAACAGCTATTTTAGTTGTTTTTTATTGTTTACTTTTGTTAGTAAAATTGTTAACATATATAAATATTGAAAGGGAGAGCCTTAAAGGGGCTCGTAGCTCAGTTGGTTAGAGCGCTACGTTGACATCGTAGAGGTCTGCAGTTCGAGTCTGCACGGGCCCACATCAAAAAAAAAAACTCATTTATGCTTAATAATTTATTTAACAAAAAAGATTCGCTGCTAGAAGAAGATGATGATTATTCTTTAATTAGCCGTTTTGCGGAAGAAAAAAATCTAGAAGGACAACTGCAAATTGATGTTTATCAAACCCCTAAAGAAATTATCATTAAATCAACCATGGCCGGAGTAAAGCCTGAAGATTTACACGTCGCCCTCCACAATGATCTTTTGACTATCAAAGGCTTTAGAGAGGAAAATAATAAAATATCTGAAGAAGATTATTTCTATAAAGAATGCTATTGGGGATCCTTTTCTAGATCAATTATTTTACCAGCTGAAGTTGATAACCATAAAGTAGAAGCTGTTTTAGAAAATGGAGTTTTGACCATTACCTTACAAAAAAATCTTAAAAACAAAATTAAAATAAACCGATTAGAATAGGATATTATGAAGAAATTTAAATTCAAACCAAAAACCATCATTTTTGCAGTGGTTTTTTTATTGTTCATCTTAATATTTTTCGGCTTCGCATATTCTAATTGGCGCGGAAAATATTTTAACAAAGTGTCCTCAGGAACAATGATTGGTAATTTAGATTTAAGTTATTTGTCGCCTGAAGAGGCAGAAAAAAAAGTTATCAAAAAAATAGATGATTTAGAAGTTAAAGGTATCCCTATCTCTTATAATAATGAAACTATTTACCTACCTTCAGTGCTGACCGTCAACACGGACCTTTCTTTCCCAATATTCTTCTATAACCGCTCAGAAATAATTACCTCTTTAGAGGAGAAGTATATTTCTAAAAACTTCTTTTCGTATCTTATAAGTAAGATTACAAAACCTTTTAACAAAAAAACTATTGAAATTAGCTACTTTCTTGATCAAGAAAAAGCTAAGTCTTTTATCAAAGAAAATCTTAAGGATGTTGAGACTTTACCAGTTAACGCTTCATTTATCATAAAAGATAATTCTAATGATCTGGTTTTTGAGATAGAAAATGAAAGAATTGGCCGCAAAATAAATTTTGAACCGGTCTGGAGCAACATAGAATCATATTTAGAGAACTTTGAAGGTGAGGCAATAGAGCTTAGAACAATTACTGATAGACCAACTGTTTATGCCGCTGATTTAGAAAAATTAAAAACAGCCGCTCAGGAATTGGTTATGGCTGGTGATTTAGAAGTAAAGATAAGTAACAGCAAAAAAAAGTGGTTAATTGATAAAAAAATAATTGCCTCTTGGATAATTGCTGAAAAAATAAATAATAATTATCAAATTAATTTTGATGTACTAAAAATATCCTCTTACCTTGAAGAAAATATTGCTAAAGAAATTAACCAAGAAGCTAAAACACCTAAATATGAGATGGAAAATGGAAAAATCACCAGCTGGCAGTTAGGGGCTGATGGCCAAGAATTAGATTTAGAAGCAAGCGCTTTTAATATCAGAGATAAATACTTAATAGAAAAGAATCCAAGTGCTGAACTGGTTATTAAAATAACAAAAAACGAATTAAATGATAACCCAGATGAACTAAAAATCAAAGAAATCATTGGCACCGGTCATTCAAACTTTATTGGTTCGCCTAGCAACAGAATACACAATATAAAAATTGGCGCTGCGGCAGTTAATGGCATGTTGATTGCTCCTGGTGAAGAGTTCTCCTTAGTCAAAGCACTGGGCGAAATAGATGCTGCCTCGGGTTATTTACCAGAATTAGTCATTAAAAATAACCGCACCATTCCTGAATACGGCGGAGGCTTGTGCCAAGTAGCTACTACTATTTTTAGATCAGCTTTAAATTCCGGACTTAATATTACTGCTAGACAGAACCATTCATACAGAGTTAGTTATTATGAGCCAGCTGGCACCGACGCTGCCGTTTACGATCCTTGGCCAGATGTAAAATTTGTTAATGACACTGAAAACTACATCCTCATTCAATCAAGGATTGAAAAAAATGATATTTGGTTTGATTTCTGGGGGCAAAGTGATGGCCGTGAGGCTACTTCTACCACCCCGGTAGTTTATAATATTGTAAAACCAGCACCGACTAAAATTATTGAAAGTCCCGATCTTAAGCCGGGTGAGAAAAAATGTACCGAAAAAGCTCATAATGGCGCTGATGCTTACTTTGATTATATTATTACTTACGCTAACGGAGAAAAAACAACCAGGAGATTTAACTCCCATTATGTCCCCTGGCAGGAAGTCTGCTTAGTTGGCGTAGATAACTCTCAAAAAGAAGCTAGTAGCACACCAGAGACTATTACTAGCACTACACCGGAAATAAATAATTAAAAAATAAAAAAGACCAACTTAAACGGGTAGGCAAGAAAATATCTCCTAGGAATTCCAGAGCCCGCAAAAAATGATTAACTACAGTTAGTCATTTTTTGTAGGCCCAAAAAACCCTAGCAAGAAAATCCCCATGCTTGTCGTGCCTGACCCGTTTAAATTGGCCTTTGGTTTCTTGTTCAATTGTTAACGATTAACTATATCATACGAATAGGAGTTTGTCAATAGTAAATTCCACCACTTATTATTAATTAATTTTTAATAATTATTTCATTATTATTAGCTAAAAAATGTTTAGAACCACCAGTAGCAGTTTGGTAGATATCCACAGACATTTTCTTAAAAATTTCCAAAACATGTGGATTTGGATGTTTAAATTTATTATCAAGACCAACTGAAATCACTGCTAAGCGAGGAGAAATAGCAGCAACAAAAGATTCGGAATTTGCAGTTTGCGATCCATGATGAGAAGCTTTAAAAATATCCGCCTTTAAATCAGCCTCACTATTTAGCAATTCCTGTTCAACTTTTTGGGAAGCATCGCCAGCCAACAAGACGTTCCTACCCAAGCAAGAAAATTTGGTAATAACAGAATAATCATTTTCATCTTCCCTCTTTTTATTATGAGAAGATAGTATATTTAATAAACAAGCACCACCAAAATCAAACTCCTGGCCTTGCTTAGGTAAAACAGTGATTTTCTTTTCTGCTTTTATTACTTCTACTAGTGTCTGCCAGGTTTTACCACTACCCACACCTTGATCTATTAGAATTTTTTCTACTTGATAGCGACGCAATACTTCTATTAAACCAACAAAATGATCATCGTGTGGGTGAGTGACAACTAAAAGATCAATTTTTCTATTCCAAAAAGGTAGGACGCGCCCCAGCTCCTTTAAAACTTTTTGGTCTGGCCCACCGTCAATTAAAATTACTTTACGCTTGGGTGTGATTATTAAAGATGAATCGCCTTGACCAACATCTAAAAAGACTACTTGAAAATAGGGCAGTATTTTTAAGCTCCCCTTAAACCAAAACCAGGCAGACACAGTAATTATAATAATTAAAAAAAGCTTCTTCATTAAAACAGCCTAGCAAAATTAAGCTGAACTTTAACTAAATTTTTAGATTACAAAAATCACCCTCAAAGAGGATGACTTCTGTATAATTTTTAAATCAACTTAATTGATTTTATATAAAACTAGTATCTTTTAAATACTATTTCTTTTTGGCAACCTTTTTAACTGCTTTTTTAACAGCTTTTTTAGGAGCGGCTTTTTTAACAGCTTTTTTAGGAGCGGCTTTTTTTACCACTTTCTTAACAGCTTTTTTGGCAACTTTTTTAGCTGGCATAGTATCACCCCCTCTCTTAAATATTTAAAATAAAATTTAAATAATAAAAAAAATTTTTAGATACTATAATTATACATCCTAAACTAAAGCTTAGCAATACTTTTTTGTAAAAAAACTAGTTTCCGATTTTTTAAGACGACACTATAGACTAAAAAATTTTTTTCTAAACTAAAGAAAAAGAAATAGGCTTATATTAACTGCTCTTTTCTAATTATAAAAATATTTATTTTTTAGAAGCTAAAAAAATAATTTTCGGAGGTTATTTGGATTTTTACAAAAAAAGAGAAAAAATTTTTCTCTTTTTTAAAAATAAAATTATTTTTTTATTTTTTTAAAATTTTGTGGCAAAAAAGTTTTCTAAATCAGCTACCTTAAACCGTGGTTGCTCCATGGTATCACGATCACGAACAGTCACAGTATCATCTTCTAAAGTATCAAAGTCAACCGTAATACAATATGGCGTTCCAATTTCGTCTTGGCGACGATAGCGTTTTCCAACATTACCATTATCATCAAATTCACAGCGATACTTTTGGCGGAGTAAATTATAAATCTCTCTTGCTTTACTGACGAGCTCCGGCTTATTTTTAAGTAACGGGAAGACGGCGATTGATACTGGAGCGATTTTATTAGGAAACTTCATTACCACCCGAGTATCATCACCAACATTTTCCTCATGATAAGCGGCTAAAAGAGAAACTAAAATTGAACGATCAAGCCCAAAGGTTGGTTCAATCACATGCGGGGTAAAGCGACGATTACTTGTGCCATCAAAATATTCCAAATTTTGATTAGAAAATTCGCTATGCTTTTTAAGATCAAAATCGCCGCGATGAGCCAAGCCAAATAGTTCTTTAAAGCCACCGAAAGGAGAATCAAATTCAATATCAACTGTCTTGCGAGAATAATGGGATAACTTTTCTTGAGGATGTTGATAGCGTCTAATCTGTTTATCTGATAATCCTAACTCTTTAGCAAAATCTTCCTGCTCTTTTAAAAAGTGCTCAAAAATATCCTCCCAAGGAAGTTCTGGATCAATAAAATATTCTATTTCCATCTGTTCAAATTCCCTGGTCCTAAAAATAAAGTTACCAACCACAATCTCATTGCGAAAAGCTTTACCAATCTGGGCGATTCCAAAAGGAATTTTTGGTCGCATAGCATCTACCACATTTTTAAACTCTACAAAAATTGCTCCGGCTGTTTCTGGCCTTAAATAAATATCTTCATCTAACCCATTCATTTGGGTGTGAAACATCATGTTAAAAAATCTAGCTTCAGTAAAATCAGTGGCGCCACAAGAAGGACACTTAATGCCCTTTAGAGCCTCATTTATTTTTTCCAAATTCCCTTCCAAATCTTGTCCAGTAGCTTCTTCAACCAAGTGATCAGCTCTAAATCTTTTCTTACATTTTTTACAATCAACCAAAGCATCATTAAAACCGCCTACATGGCCGGAAGCTTGCCATAATCTAGGGTGTAACAGAATAGGGCCATCAATACCATAGATATCATCTCTATCATCAACAAATTTTTTCCACCAAAGTTTTTTGATGTTATTTTTTAAAATTGTACCATAAGGGCCATAGCTATAACTGCCAGATAACCCTCCATAAATTTCGCAAGTAGGAAAAATAAAGCCCCGTCTTTTAGACAAAGAAACAATTTTATCCATTAAACTTTCTTTTTCTTGAATCATATATTATAAATTACATTTCTGATAAATAAGTAATTCCTAGAACTTTAAAACCATTTTCCAAAACTTGTTTAACGTTTTTTACTAGAGCTAACCGAGCCATTTTAGTATCGGTTTCCGCTTTGTTAATGTTAATTTCATGATAATAATCATTAAAAGACTGAGCTAGTTCAAATAGATATCTAGCAATAACAGATGGGTCCCGTTCTAAACCAGCTTTATAAATAACCTCGGGATACTGCTGTAATTTAAAAGCTAGATTAAATTCTTTTTTCTCAACTAATTTATCTAGCACTACTTTATCATCATCAATATTATCATTTTTCTTCAACAGGCTATCAATTCTAGCACCAGTGTATTGCAAATAAGCAGCGGTAAACCCTTCAAAACGCAGTGCCTCAGACATATCAAAAGTAATAACCTTGTCAGAAGATACTTTAATCATCTCAAATTTAATAGCAGACAAGGATATTGCCTTAGCGACCTCTTTTACCTTTTTAAGAGACCAATCTTCATGGCGTTTTTTAATTTCTACCTCACTTTTTGACATTGCCTCACTTAAAAGCTCTTTATAAGTAATAACATTACCCGTCCGAGAAGCCATCATGCCAGATTTTAAAGTTAAAAAGTCATAAGAGAGGTGAGTCATTTTTTCTTTATAGCCTAAAAGAGAAATCAGTTTAAATAATTGGTTAAAATAAAGGCTTTGTCTGACATCAACAATATAAATAGACTCCACTAATTTATATTTATTAAATTTAGCCGAAGCTAGAGCTAAGTCAGCCACCGGATAAAGAGCGGTGCCATCTGATCTAATAACTGGTAAAATTCCTAAACCATATTCTTGAAGGTCAGCAATAACCGCCCCTTCACTGTTTTTTAAAATACCCTGACCTAACAACTTATCTTTTAATTTAAGCCCCTCATCAATAAAGTCGCTCTCATAAAAGGTGTCTTGAAATTTAATTCCTAGGTCATTATAGACTTCATTAAAATAATCAATGCTCCACTGCCTAGTCTCTTGCCACAAGCGATATCCTTCCCCTTGGCGACTCTCAATCTCCTGCATCATTTTACTAACAGCAACTTTAGCCTCCGGATTATTATCAATTTTCAGCGAGGCCTCACTGTAACACTTGCCTAATAAATAGCCCTTAGGGGCATCTGACTCTTGATATTCTGGATTATTTTGCCAATTCCAGATTGTTTTGGCGGTATGAATGCCAAAATCATTAATATAAGAAACTGGAATTGCTTGATAACCATTAGCAGCTAGTATTTTATATACGGCATCGCCATAAGCAATATTTCTTAGATGCCCAATATGAACTTCTTTATGAGTATTACCATTGGAGTATTCAATCATTACCCCACCCTTATTTCCACTTAGATTATTGCCAAAAGAATCTTTTAACTTATTAATTTCTAAAATAGATTCTCTAACGAAGCTTAGTGGTTCTAAATAAAAATTGAGGTAGGGACCAACAGCCTTAACTTCTTTAATGAAATCTACTGCTTTAAACTCGCTAGCTTTTTCCTGAGCCAGGATAGCTGGACTCATCTTTTTTGACTTAGCCAGTTCAAACATTGGCAAACTTAAGTCCCCTAATTCGCTACTTGGCGGACAGATAAAAGACCCTGACTCACAATTAAAGATATTTCCTAACTTATTTTTTATTTCTTCTAGATGAGTCATAAAACTATTTAACAATCTTAATAAACTGTCGCTTACCTCTTTGAATAATTAAATTATTTTCAATCTTGATTTCTATTTTTACATCAGAGACGACTTGTAAATCTGTAGTCTTGCCAATTTTTATACCGCCTTGTTCAACTAAACGTCTCGCTTCACTCTTACTGCTTACCATTTCTAAAAACACTAACAGATCAACAATATTCATTTTCTCTTGATCTACTTTTCTTTCTTCAATTTCCTCAGGAATTTCTTTATTTTGAACCGTTTTAATAAAATAATCTTGAGCCTCTAAAGCTAATTTCTCACCATGATTGATTTTAGTAATTTCATAGGCTAGCCGCATTTTTAAATCACGAGGATTATTATTTAAATCCTTAAGAAGTTCTTTTACTTCAGTCATCTCCACAAAAGTACAAAGCTCAAAAGCGGAGGGTAGGACATCATCAGTCCAAGACATTACTTTGCCATACATATCACTAGCAGAATCATCCAAGAAGAAGGCGTTTCCTTCACTTTTTCCCATTTTTTTACCATTATTATCAGCCAGTAATTTCATGGTTAAAACAAACTTTTCGCGGCCATTGATTGCTTTTTGTAAATCGCGGCCACACATCATGTTAAACATTTGATCATTACCGCCAACCTCTAAATCAACATCCATCACTACACTATCATAAGCCTGGGCTAAAGGATATAAGAATTCATGTAAAAAAATTGGTTTCTCTTCAGTTAGTCTTTTTTGGAACATATCGCGTTGAATCATCTGTTGAACGGTAAAATGAGAAGAAAGCTCAATCAAATCTTTAAAGGAGACCTGATCACTCCATTCATTGTTATATTTAACTTGAGCGGGGTTTTCTCCATTAAAAGATAAATAGGCTGAGGCCTGTTTTTTAAAGTTAAGGGCATTAGCTAAGACCTCTTCCCGACTTAATTTACTGCGAGCCGCCGCTTTATCAGTCGGATCGCCAATCATGCCAGTAAAACCACCAATTAAAAAAATGACTTCATGACCTAACTTTTGAAACTGAGCTAACTTAGAAATAGAAATAGCATTACCAACATGGAGAGCGGGAGCACTAGGATCATAACCACAATATAAGCGAATCTTGTCACCTGACATTAATTTTTTCTTTAAATCAGCCTTGCTAGGATAAACTTTTTCAACTCCACGGCTTAAAACTTCATCAACTAATTTTTCATCGGTAATTACTTTAGTCATAATGATTTGGAAATTATTTCATAAATATGATACAATATTAACAGAGATTTTCTTTTTTTTCAATCTCTTTTGTTATCTTATATTAAATAAAAAATTAGCTAAAAAACTATGTTTTCTTACCGA
>JAEZRQ010000001.1 GCA_023444045.1 Candidatus Parcubacteria bacterium | reverse complement strand
CCAACCCTTGGGAGCTTCTCCACCCCCAGGATGCGACGAGCCGACATCGAGGTGCCGAACCACGCCGTCGCTGTGGACGCTTGGGCGTGACTAGCCTGTTATCCCCGGAGTAGCTTTTATCCGATGATCTTCCGCCGTCCTATATCGAACGGTCGGTTCACTAAGTTCTGCTTTCGCAACTGCTTGACTGGTAAGTCTCGCAGTAAAGCTGGCTTGTGCCTTTACACTATCTCCCGGGTTTCCATTCCGGGATAGCCAACCTTTGTAAACGCCTCCGTTACCTTTTGGGAGGCATCCGCCCCAGACAAACTACCCACCAGACACTGTCCCTCTATTAGAGGTTAGAAATAAGAATATACAAGGGTGGTATCTCACCGGTGCCCGAAGGCTCCCACCTATCCTGAACATGCATATCCCTATTTCAATATCAAGCTATAGTAAAGCTTCACGGGGTCTTTTCGTCCAACTGTGTTTAACGAGCATCTTTACTCGTATTGCAATTTCACCGAGTTCTTCGTTGAGACAGTGCTCAAGTGGTTAAGCCATTCGTGCAGGTCGGAACTTACCCGACAAGGAATTTCGCTCTTCACTTACTTAATATTTCTATTAAGAATGGACTTTATCTTACTCATGATATGATTCTAACTTTTCTAAAACCTTAGAAACACTTACTTTATTCTGTCTATTCATTTTAGCAGCAATGGTTAAAATTTCTTTTATACCTTCAGCTGTTAAATGCTTATTTTCGTTCATCAGTTTTATAATTTCCTTAAACTTGAAAAAGTCAAACTTTTTTTGGGTTAATAATGGATATTTATCGAAGTGAGGAATAACATATTTATTTATATGCTCTATTGATCTAATTCTTAGTTCGTATCTAGTGTCGTGATTTACCCTCACTACACCAGCGCCAAAGAATTTTTTTAATGCGTATAATAATTTAATGTCTTTTTCATGTTGAACAATTCTGAATTCTGGCAATACCTGAAAATTAATTTTCATTGTATCGTTTTTGTTAATTCCAACATAGAAAGTTCCTTCACCATCAACAAATCCACTTAACCAATAAGGATTTATTTTCATATTTTAGAGTCTCAGTTTTTAAGTCTCTGAGGATTAATTAATCCTGCGCGTTTGCCCCGTGTATTTAAGAATTTTTACTGCAGTCGACGACTACGAGTATCTTAAATCTTTTGAGGATTTTCACGCATTTTACTGAAATATTTAATGACAACTATAACTTTCATTATAGCTAGGCAACGTTATTTTATGCTTACCAACTTACAATCGTCCCAGTCCTTTTACAACCTATATAATAAGTTGCAAAACCTTAGGACGATTATAGTTATCGCCGGCGTTCATCCGCGCTTGGATTCAAAGCTTCGCACCGAAGTGCTAACCTCTCCTCTTAACGTTCGGACACTGGCCAGGCATCACCCTCTATACATCCTCTTACGAGTTAGCAGAGAGCTGTGTTTTTGGTAAACAGTCCCTTGAGCTCTTTAGCTGCGGCCCTATTGCTAGGGCAGACCTTATCTCGAAATTACGGTCGCTGTTTTGCCGAGTTCCTTAACGAAGATTCTCTCGTACATCTTAGGCTCCTCGCCTCATCTACCTGTGTCGGTTTACGGTACGGTTACTGTAAACTTAGCCCTAGAAGGTTTTCTAGGCAATTCCGCCACTAAATTGAATCCGCCTTGCGACTTCATCTTCAGCCGACCACTTGAATTGGTGATTCCGGATTTACCTGGAATCATTCTTGCGGCAAGCAACGGACATACCATAGCCCGTTTTAACCTTGGAACTGCGTCACTCCTTCGGAAATTTACAGTAGTGCTGGAATATTAACCAGCTCTGCCATCGGCTACGCTAACACTACATTAGCTATGCCTTAGGATCGACTAACCCTGGGTCGATTTTCGTTGCCCAGGAAACCTTGGATTTTCGATGGGCAGGGTTTTCACCTGCCTTTTTGCTACTCATGCCAACATTCTCTCTTCTGTCCGCTCCACCATAGCTCACGCTACAACTTCAACGCTGAACAGAATGCTCCTCTACCACTCTATATAAATATAGAGTTCACATCTTCGGTAATATACTTAGCCCCGGTAAATTTTCGGCGCGAAACAACTTGATTAGTGAGCTATTACGCTTTCTTTAAAGGATGGCTGCTTCTAAGCCAACCTCCTAACTGTCGTAGTCACAACACCACCTTTTACACTTAGTATATATTTTGGGACCTTAGATTGTGATCTGGGCTGTTTCCCTTTTGACTGATGAAGCTTAGCCCCCATAGTCTGACTCCCGGACTCCACCTATAGGTATTCGGAGTTTGATTGAAGACGGTATCTTGCGACCCGCCCTCATCCAGTGCTCTACCCCCTATAGTCAGCATCCGAGGCTAGCCCTAAAGCTATTTCGAGGAGAACCAGCTATTGCCGAGTTCGATTGGAATTTCACCGCTAACCACAACTCATCCCCGCGTGTTGCACAGCGCGTGGGTTCGGTCCTCCATGCATCTTTCGATACACTTCAACCTGGCCATGGTTAGATCACCCGGCTTCGGGTCTTGTCCATGCGACGTGTACTTCACTTTTAACGCACTAGTAAACTAATGCGCAAAAGTGAAGCACAATGCGGGCTATTAACCCTCGCTTTCACTGCACATGCTCGCCAGAGGCGATTATGTAAGCCACATAGAACAAACTCGTTGGCTCATTCTTCAATAGGCACGCCGTCACCCGAGTAAACTCAGGCTCCGACTCCTTGTAAGTATATGGTTTCAGGTACTATTTCACCTCCCTCTCGGGATGCTTTTCACCTTTCCCTCACGGTACTGGTTCACTATCGATCATAAAAAGTATTTAGCCTTGGGTCATAGTCGACCCAGCTTCAGACGGGATTTCACGAGTCCCGCCCTACTTAAGAAAATGACCACGAAGAGAAAATTCTTTTTACTTACGGGGCTATCACCCGCTCTGGCTGAGCTTTCCAGCTCATTCAATTAAAAATTCTCTTTTATGACTTCGTCTTGTCCAACCCAAGGGACAAACGCCATCTCTTGCAACGTCTATGAAACATATGGACTTGGATCCTTCAAAATTCTTGCCAATAAATTGGTTTAAATTCGCAGTTTGATAGATTTAGGCTCCTCCCCTTTCGCTCGCCACTACTTAGGGAATGATTATTATTTTCTTTTCCTCTGGTTACTAAGATGTTTCAGTTCACCAGGTCTTCTAGCTCCGACTCAAAGTCAGAGCTCTCCACGTTTTCAACGTGGCGGGTTCCCCCATTCGGACATCTGCGGGTCAAAGGTTGCTTGCCACCTCACCGCAGCTTATCGCAGGCTGCTACGTCCTTCATCGTCTTTTTATGTCAAGGCATCCACCGTATACTCTTGTTGAGATTCTCCCACACTTCTGTTTCCAAAAGTGTGTGCATCTAGCAAATTAGATGCGACTGATACAATACAATTGCGAAGTCTTGTATCAATCTTATATTTGATGTTTTGATATTAATCTAAAGATATTCAGTTTTGAATGTTCGGCTTAATACTTGCACTCACACCCGTTGGGATAAAAAAAACCGCCGGGCGGCGGTCACAAAAAACGAGTTATCGTCCTTTTTAACCGCTAAGTGAGTTTAATATTAAGTGTTTACGCATAATTTTTTAGTTTCGTAAAACTGTTATCTATTATAGATGAAAATAAAATAATGTCAAGAGTCTAAACCCCTTAAAAAATAAGGGAAAAATAACAAAAAAGCACCACTTGATGCTTTTTTGAAAAACAATTAAAAAAATTTTTATTTTTTATTTAAATTTTTTTCGGATCTTCTAAATATGTTAGAGCGGTTTCACGAGTAATTTCTCCAGCTTGATATAACTCTTTTAAATGATTATCTAAAGTAATCATGCCGGTATTATTATGCATCTCCATCACACTTTTAAGCTGACTAATTTTATCTTCTCTAATTATATTAGCCACAGCGGCATTTCTGATTAATAATTCTCTAGCCGCTACCCGACCACCATTTACTCTCGGCAATAATCTTTGAGAAATAACGGCCGTTAGTAACATTGATAATTGTGAGCGAACTTGATTTTGTTGATGAGGAGGAAAGATATCAATAATGCGATCTATTGTTTGAACAGCATTATAGGTGTGTAAAGTAGCCAAAACTAGGTGCCCGGTCTCTGCTAAAGTAATAGCAGTGGAAATAGTTTCATAATCTCTCATTTCTCCAACCATGATTACATTAGGATCCTGTCTTAACACATGCTTTAAACCAGAAGCAAAAGAAACCATATCTGAACCCAATTGACGCTGAGAAACCAAACTCTTATCAGAATTAAAAACATATTCAATTGGATCCTCTAAAGTAACAATATTACAAGTACGAGTGGAGTTGATATGATTAATCATGGCTGCCAATGTGGTTGATTTACCACAACCAGTCGGGCCAGTAACTAGAATCAGGCCCTGGGGTAAATCTAATAAATCCTTAATTACATCAGGCATACCTATTTCATCAAGGGTTGGTTTTTTTTCTTCAATAATTCTGGCCACTACTCTTAAATTATCTTTTTCATAAGAAATATTAACCCGAAAACGAACGTCATCAAGGGCATAACTGCAGTCCAAATCTTTTTCTTGAATTAAACGATTTTTCTCTTCAGCAGTTAGCAAAATATCTACTATTGTATTAAGGTCTGTTGCTGTCAGTGGGTTTTCTGTCACAGATAAAACTGTTAACTGACCATCAATTCTTAAAACTGGCGGCTGCCCAACTAAAAGATGAATATCGGAAGCCTTTCTTGAAGAAGCTAATCTAAATATTTCTTTAAGGTCCATAAAATTAAAAATTATTTTACCAGCCCATTTTTAATAAGCCTTTAGTAGCCGCATCTACCTGAGCTTCCTGCTTTGAAGAACCAACGCCATCACTAATTTTTTCCTCACCTAAATACAGGCCAACGGTAAATATTTTAGCATGATCGGGTCCTTCCTCATTTAATATTTCATAATGGGGCGTAATTCCTTTTTTATCCTGTGCCTCTTCTTGAAATCTAGATTTGGGATCTAGATATGACTCATTCTTTAAAATTTCATCTAACTTACAAACAATGTTTTTTAAAATAAAATTCTTAGCAACTTCTAAGCCTTGATCTAAATAAATAGCCCCAATTAAAGCCTCAACGGCATTAGCTAAGATATACTGACGTGACTTTTTATTCTTATCCTTGGCCTCTCCTTTAGACAAATACAAATAATCTTCTAAATCTAACTCTGTCGCTACCACATGCAGCATTTTGGCATTTACTAAAGAGGCGCGCCAATTTGTTAAATCGCCCTCATCGGTATCTTTAAAGTTTAAATAAAGATATTCAGTAACGACAATCTCCAGTACCGCGTCCCCTAAAAACTCCAAACGCTCATTATGGCCAACAACCGAATCGGGGTGTTCATTTAAATAAGAACGGTGGACCATTGCCTGTTTTAATAAATTTTGATTATTAAACTTAATTTTTAGTTTGTTTTCTAATTTTTCAAGAGAATTCATATATTTATTGCTCTAGAATAAAGCCTCGAAACTTCGAGGCTTGGTAAAAAATAAAATTAATTTAAAGTAGATTCTGTCTCTCCAGAGTCCTCTGAATTACCGGCATCTTCCTTTAAAGAGGCCTTCTTTTTTTCCTCAAATTCTTCCTTATTATCCCTCTTTTTGTCTTCAGGCAGTTCAGCGTAAATCGCTCCCAAAACTCCATTAATAAACTTGCCAGAAGAATCGCCGCCGAAGCTTTTAGCCACTTCAATGGCCTCATTAATTGCTACTCTTGAAGGGATGTTTTCACAATAAAGCAGCTCATATATTCCTAAACGGAGGACGTTGCGGTCAACACAAGTAATTTGATCAAGTGGCCATTCAGTTGCGTGCTTGCTGATTAATTGATCCAGTTCCACTAAATGAGTCGTTACACCGTCAATTAATTCTTTAACAAATCCGCCATCATCAAAGTTGGGAGCAAAATTAGAGAAATTGTCCCTAATTAAATCCTCAATCTTAGTTGAATTCTGCCCATTAAAATCCCAAGCAAAAAGGGTTTGCATAGCAATGGTTCGGGCCAAATGACGATTGGACATAAATTTGAATAAGAGCTAATTGTTTTTAAGTCTAAATATTTAAAGCTTGAAGATTATTAAATAACCTCCAAGAATTCAAATCTTTAAAATTTATTTACTTGCCTTTTTAGATTTTACTTTAACTGCTTCCTTGCCTTTATAGGCACCACAGAAACTGCAGGCGGTATGAGGCTGTTTTAACTGACCACATTTAGTGCACTTATTTAATGCAACTTTTTCTAAAGCTTGATGGGCCCTATTCTTACCGACAGCACTATGGGTTTTTCGTTTTTTTGGATTAGCCATACGTGTTAGATAACCTATTTAATTTATTATAATGTTAGTATAACTTAAAAATAATTTTAGTCAAAGGGTGACTTAGCTCTTGGCTATTAAAGAATCGTCAGCCATTAAAGCATCAAACTCCTCTTTTTCAATTGTTTCTTTCTCTAGCAAGACAGACACCACCTTTTCTAAGTAATCTTTTTTATCTTTAATAACTTTTAAGGCAGCTTTAGAGGCTTTCTCTAAGAACATTTCTATTTCCTCATCAATTTTTTCCGCTACTTTTTCACTGTAATCTCTTTGTTCATGAATTTCCCGCCCCAAAAAGATCATTTCTTCCTTTTCACCAAAGGTGCGTGGTCCAAGATTTTCACTCATTCCGTAATCAGTTACTAAACTGCGAGCGATGGCAGTGGCCCTTCTTAAATCAGAGGTGGCGCCAGTAGTTACTTCGCCAAAAACCTCCTTCTCAACTAAATGGCCAGAAAGTAATACCGATAATTCATTAATAAAGTCTGATTTAGAGTGGTAATGACGATCTTCAACTGGTACTTTTAAGGTATAACCACCCGCTTGACCGCGAGCAATAATAGAAACTTTTTGAACCGGATCAACCCCAGGTAAAAAGTGAGCCACGACAGCGTGACCTGCTTCATGATAAGCAGTTATTTTTTTATCTTGTTCAGTAATTACTCGACTTTTACGTTCTGGGCCGATCATTACTTTCTCAATCGCTTCAAAAATTTCTGCTTGACCAATCAGTTTTTTATCTTGACGGGCCGCTAAAATAGCTGCCTCATTTAGTAAATTAGCTAAATCTGCCCCAGAAAATCCAGGGGTTCTCTCGGCGACTGATTTTAAACTAACTTCTGGTTCTAAAGGTTTTTTTCTCGCATGAACATTTAAAATTTCTTCACGATCCTTTAAATCAGGCTTATCAATTACTACTTGCCTATCAAAACGACCGGGGCGCAGTAAAGCAGGATCTAAAACATCTGGCCTATTAGTGGCTGCAATCACAATAATATTATTAGTGGTATCAAAACCATCCATCTCTACTAAAATTTGATTAAGCGTTTGCTCTCTTTCATCGTGACTACCACCAAGACCGGAACCACGACGGCGACCAACAGCATCAATCTCATCAATAAAAATAATACAAGGGGATTCTTTTTTGGCTTTTTCAAAAAGTGATCTAACTCTGGAAGCACCAACACCAACAAACATTTCCACAAATTCTGAACCAGAAATATTAAAAAATGGCACACCAGCTTCACCGGCCACAGCACGAGCCATTAAAGTTTTACCGGTTCCAGGGCTACCTAAAAGCAAAACGCCCCGAGGAATTTTAGCCCCTAAATCATGGAACTTTTTGGGAAATTTAAGAAAATCAACAATTTCTCTGAGCTCCTCCTTGGCCTCTTTAGCACCAGCCACATCTTTAAAACTAACCTTATCTTTTTGATTAAGATTAAAATCTTTAGCATTTGACTGACCAAAATTCATCGCTCGTGAATTCATTCCCGAAACGCCACGCATGGTATACATCAAAAAAAGAACAATTAAAATAAAGGGAATTAAAAATGGTAAAATATTCATTAAAATATAATTCCAACCACTTTGATCCTTAATAGTAATATTAATTTTTGAAATTTTATCAGCCGGCACACCTAGATCTTTAAGTAGTGATGTCAAAGAATCCTGGCTTTCTTTTTTAACAATCTCCTTATTACCATCTTTTAAAGCAAGGGAAATCTTATCACCCTCAACCGTTACTGAATCAATTTCTTCGTTATTAATGCGACCAACTAACACATCAAGTCCGACTGTTTTAGTGTTTGAATTAAAGCCAAAGGCACTAAAAATAGCCGCAATAATCAAAAAAACCAAGAAAAAACTGATTAAATTCTTAAATAAATTTTTCATATATTAGTTTAAAACAGTAAATTAAGTATAAAAATTGTATATTATATTTGCTGTTTTGGCAATAAAGGAATAATTCTTTAATGATGTAATAAAGCCGTAAAGTAACTAGTGGAGTTAATCACACTGCCGGCACCAATCGCTTCTGCTAGATTAGCTTGACGGACTATCTCTACCTGAGAAACCTCATTTTTATTAACAGCTGATAAAACAGTTACTAGAGCAGCTGGTGAGTCTAAATAATCACTATTTAAAGAAAATAATTTATTATAATTATGATCTAATAGAGCTTCACGAGTTATTGAATCATTATTGTTAGCCTTTTCTGTGCTTAAGTAATGAGAAAAGTCTATAGAAGCAATAATAATAGTTTCTTCATCCAAATAGGGAGCTAAATACTCACCTAGTTTTACAGCCTGTTCTAAACTTACTCTAGAGCTAAGTATTAAAGGAACAATCTTAGCATCTGCAAAATAATAATTAACAAATGGTACTAGAGCAGAAATTGAATGTTCGGTATTTAGTCTTTCATTATCCAAAACAGCTATTTTATCTTTTAACATCCTATTAATTAACACTTTATCAAAACTAATTTCTTCTCCTAAATAACGATAAGAAAAGTTACCACTAATAATATCACCAGCGCCTTTATTTTCATGATTTGGTCCAATAATAATTACTCTCTTAATATCTTTGCGGCCCACTTTCTGAAATAATTCCGCCGTGTAAAGAGAAGCAATATCATGATGAGGAGCAATTAAGCCAGAGATTTTAGTAGCATTAATTTCCTGACTTTTAGGAAAATAAGAAACGGCTCTTAAAAATAATTCCTGATTATAATTAACCGGAATAATTAAATTTGGTTTAGTATCTGGTTTATTATTAGAACTTCTCCAAAAGCAAAAACCGGTCAAAATGAAAACCGGTATTGCTAAGATAATAATTAATTTTCTTTTTTTACTGCTCATTAATATTTAATATTAATTTGTCCACCATCAGAAAAGCTTTTAACTGCCACTGACTCAACTGATTGAATCATGGCTGGTTCAACTACATATTTACCCGGCTGGCTAACACGAGCAAAGTATCTAATTTCTTCGCGTTGGCAGCCACCACTCTTATTCCAATTCTTATCAATAATAAACTTTACTTTCTGGCCATTAACTTCGTAAGGGTGCCAAACATTACAGTTAGAAGATAAATTGCGGCTATAAACATTAGTAATCAATTTTAAACCGCTTGGTAAAATATCAGTTACCTCATACAATCCATCAATTGCACTATCTTTTATTTCTGGTTTAATCCTAATTTCTATAATATCACCCTCTTTAAACTCTGATGTTTTCTTGTTGTTACTAAAATAAGATTTACTGATGGCCACTAGTTTGCTTTGCTTGTCTGGGTTGGCCGGAACTTCATAATCACTAACTGCCAAAATATTACCACTTAAGACTTTAATATTTAAATTCTTAAGTTGCTCAGGACTAACAGAGAATAAATATTTTTCATTTCTCTTTAAATCTTGAATAATTTCTTGGCCATCAATCACTAAAGAAAATTTAGCGTCACCGGCAGGAGTATTAGGCAAAGCATTACTTAAATAAAGTAATCTTTCTAAACTGCTTAAAGATTCCTGTGGTTGATTTTTTACGGCATACTGCCACATTTTTTCAGCCCGGTTGTCATCTAAGCCAACTGCTAAAATAGCGGTTAAGGCCGTGGCCTTAGAGTTAGCGTCATTATCTTTATCATCTATTTTAAGGCGTAGATATGGATCAAGTTCTTCACCAAATTGACTAATAAGATCTTGATAAATATTTTTTGCTAGGGTAGCGTCACCTATTTCTTGAGCTCCTAGAGCTAAATAAAGTTTTTCCATTGGTGTTAATTTTTCTATTTTACTAAAACTACGCAATTGAATTAGCACCGGCTCATTTAAAGCGGCTAAGCCAGACAAAGCCAAAGAAATCTCCTCTCGGTTTGATTTAGTATTGTTGTAAATACTATAGAAATAATTGGCTAATAAATTTTTATCAAATGACTCACTAGAAATTAAAGACATCAACACTGAGAGTTGTAAATCTTCACTAGAATAAGGCAGTAGCGAAATACCGCCACCGACAGTTTGATAAACTTTTAAATCCGGATTAAATTGCCCATCCTCAACTCCAAAATAATTTTTCATTAAACTACTAGCGACAACCCTTGCTGCTTTTTGATCTACTCTAGCACCATCACTATAACTTAAGTTAAGCAGTTCCTGATAATAACGTCCCCGATTATTATCCATTAAAGTAATTTTAGTACTTAAGTTATCCGAACCAATAATCTTCTGACCATCTTTAACTTCAGTTGACGCTTGAGTTCTTTCACTTAGAAGAGAACTAACAGCCTCTATTTTATGTAAAATAGCGTCACTATTATTTTGATATAACGCGCTAATTCTAAAATCAAAGTTACCTTGCTTAATTTGACCTAGATTAAAATAAGCCGGAGAAAAGGCGAGGGTATTCTTTGTGTCGCCACTTATCCCTAAACCATCTGATTCTAATTTAAGATTAACCTGATCATTATTTTTTAGTGCGTCACCATAAACAGCTGCTTTAATAATTGGTTCATCACCGGCTAAATATTGCTTAGAAAAATTAGCCACAGCAAAAAACGGTAAACTAGCTTTTACTTTAGTAGTTACAACACCCGCCTCTAAATCATCAGAAATTGCTTGAGTATTAATCTGCCAAGTGGTAACGGTGTCTGGTAATTTAAACTTAACTGTTGCTTCACCGCTACTATTAGTATCTATCTGAGTAAATAGAGCTAGATCTGGAAAATAAGAACGATCACCGCCACCGCCACCACCACCTTCAGCCCCTGCTGAAAGCATTTGATTTTTATGAGAATATTTTGTGAGCAATAATCCACTTGAAACCCTTCTATATAAATATTCTAAAGGATCGCCAAGAGGGATTCCGCCTAAAGGATCCATGGCAATATCAACGGCACTAATATTAACTTTAGTTTTAACCCCACGATTATTTTGATCTTTAACAACAATACTTAAGGTTGCTTCCTCTCCGGGACGATATTTTTCTTTATCACTTTTTACGCTGACATCTAATTTACGGTTTTCTCTTTTAAAACGTATATTAAATTCAGAGACAGAATAATAGGTATTACCATCAAACCAGATAGCTCCAATGTGCATGTTAGGCAGATTATTATCTGAAAGAGTAAAACTGGTTTTAGGGGCATCATTTATTTGATAATTTTTTAGACCATTTTGTAGTTCAAGAAATAAAAATTTACCATTTTCCTTTAAGTCACCACCATCACCAACAATTTTTAGATTCACTTTCTCACCTAAATCATAACCACTTTCTGATAAAACCTCAGGCATTAAATAGTAATATTTGTACCCCGGGTTACTTCTACCTTCAAGAGAGCTAAAATATAAATTACTATAAACAAAGTTCTGATTCTTATCCGAGGCACTTAGTTTTATTTCATAAGAATATTTTGGGTCAATATCAAATTCTAAAACTCCTTGTCCATCATTATTGGTTATGAAACTTTTGTTTCCCTTTGGTGTCCTTTTAGTTTCATAGCGATAGGTGGGAGAGGAAGTTTTATTAATAAAATCATAATAAGTTCCAGTTTGATAGGCGATATATTCTATTTGGGTAATTTGAGCTTCTATCTGATGTCCGGAAGCCACTTGCCCTCGCCAATTATTTGCTTCATTATTTAGGTCAACATTGTATAAACCAGCCTCAATTCTCACTTGATTTTTGCCAGGAATTTGATTAATTTTAACAGCGCTAAATTCCACTAAAGAACGAAAGACTTCAACTCTTCCATAGCCAGCGATTTCACCGGCCTCAGATAGTTTAGGATTAGCGGATAAATATTTTTCACAAGAAGCTGGACACCAATTCTCAGAACAGCTACAGTTTGCGGTGTATTCCATCTTGGCCACCCCTTGAGAATCGGTTTTTACCTCTTTACTGGTATTTTCATAATTAACTACTAAAGGGTTATTTGGCAGCGGCGTCCCCTCAAAGAAAGTACTTTTTATTTGATATTTAATCTTATCACCAGCTAAAACGGCTTTAGACTCAGGCTCAGCGCTAATCATATAAGCTGGTTTAACATAATCAGTAATAGCAATATAATGGTCAACAGACACATCGCGCCCATCCATTGTTACTTTAAGATAATAGTTTTTAGGAGTTAGATTGCTTATTTTTAGTTTACCAATAAAAAAGCCCTGATTATCTGTTTTAATTTTTTGCTTAGCAATGGCAACCGGTTCTTGGTAAAAACCACGAAAATCATAACTAAAAAGAGAAACTTCTACCTCCTTATTAAAAGTACTAGAATCGTTTAATCTGGATCTAGTTAAGCCCCAGAAATTAATTTCATCATTTGGTTGATACAAACTGCGATCAGTATATATGTAATTCCAATATTCATCATTGGTAGACTCATTGCGCCAAAAATTATCTGATCTAAGACCGACAACTAAATTTTCACCAGCAGCACTAACAACAAAAATCTCACTTTCCGTACCTTTTTCACTATTATTAAAAATAGCAACGTTATCTTTAGCGGTAACAGTTTCTTCACTGTTTAAATTAGTCACCTTAATATCAGATAGCTTTTTGTCAGCTACGCTATTTATCCAAAAGATTGTTTTATCGGTGGTCACGCTAGCATAAGCGGAAATATCTGAAATTTGGACAAAAGTTTTGGCATAACTGTCGCCAACCTTAGCTTCAATTAGGTAATAACCAACCGGTAAATTATTTGGCAAAACAAGGAAGCGGCGACCATCACTTTCAACCGCTGATAACTCATAAGTAGCTGCTAGTGATAACTTAGAATAGTCTGGTTTAAAATTAAAACGAGTATCACTCCAATAAGGGATTTCATAATATTTTTCTAAAGCTTCTGTGTAATCATCCAATTTGTGAAAATTATATACTTTAGTGGTAATTTTTTGATCAGCCTGACCCTGATTAAAATAAATACCAAAAGCAGGATTTTGAGTACTGGAAAATTCTGCACTATCTTCAACAAAACTAATTACTGTTTTTGAGGTGACACCTTGAACCTCAAATTGAAAACGGAAATCTTCAGATAAGTTTTCACCACTAATAGAGTTTTTAACTTTTTTATCAACTGTTACCGTATATAAAACACCAGCTGTCAAAGGTTTTTCAGGGACAAAGACCATGGTACGATTATGTTTTTCAAAGCGGCCGCTAACTGCCGGGCTGATTTTAAAAGCCTCCTCAAAATCAGTAAAACTATCAGTACTAAAATTAATTTCAATGCCAGTATTGGCTGGAGCCTTAGAACGGTCAGTTGGAATAGAGCCAATAACCTTAAAAACGTCCTTTACTTGAAAGGCCCAGGAATAATCATAATCAACAGTCAGTCCATTATCATTAATATAGGTTGAGGCAATTTGTAAACGATAAACAGTCTTGTCACTTAATTTATTTTCTGGCATCAAATGAAATTCATAATCGCTTACTTTTTTTAATTCAAAGTTAGTTGTGGGAAATAAAGTAATATTATCTCTTAAAGAATCAGTGCTAGTAATCGGGGTCTTACTCTTAATAATAAACTGGGTGTCATTTTCAACCCCCAATTCTCCGCCAGCAGTCGGCTCAACAGTAAAATTATCATGAGCATAGGCAGCTTCAATAGTTAAAGGCGAAAAACTATTATTAGGCCAAAACTTAAAAGTCAGCATGACCACCGCCACTATCAATAAAGAAGCTATTACTGGGTATAGTCTTTTGCGATTAATTTGTGAATTAAAATTCTCAAAAAATCTGTTAATTTTATTTTTCATAGTCAAAAAATCAGCTTGACGTTTGGCCGCGATATCCCTTTTAAGGCGGTCTTTAAAATTATCATCAGGGGCTGAGTTATTAAAGGCAGAGTTTTTAATTTGCTCTCCTGCCTTTAATAACGCTAAAATTTCTGGATCATTACACCCGGTAACAAACACCCCCTTTTCTAAAGAATCATTAAATTTTTCCAGCTTATCTTTATTCATATTTTTGGTATTCTTTTTGAAATCTTTTAAGCGCCCTAAACAGCCAAACGCCGACGTTGTTTGGCTTTGTTTCCAGTATTTGAGCGATTTCCGTGTTGTCTAAATCTGCAAAAAACTTTAATTGGAGAATCTTCTGGTCATGCTCTGATAATTTAGTTAAAACCTTAGCTACTAAGTCACGGTTTAAATTTTTCACTAAATCTTCTTCCAGATTTTGGCTTAGGTCCACCGGCTCAGTGATGCTACTAATATCAGTGCTTAAATACTTTTTTTGACGACGATAATAATCAACTATATTATTACCAGCAATCTGATAAACCCAAGCGGCAAAAGAATTTTCATTTTTAGCTACAAACTTATTAAGACCAGTGAAAACCTTCATAAAAGTGGCCGATACTAAATCTTCAGCAACCTCTTTCTGGCCAATTCTTTTAAAAATAAAAAAATAAATTTTAGAAAAATAAAAATTATATAAAATTTCAAAAGCACGGTCATCAGTTCTGGCCTGTTTTACTAGCATGTTTTCGTTCTCTAATTTAATTTTAGAATTACTCTCCTCCATAAGCAATAACGTTAGCTAGCTTCAAATATTACAGGCTATTTAATACCTTAATTATAACGACTAACAAAAAAAGCCGCAATCAATTATTGACTGCAGCTTTTTCTTTCTTTTCAACTTCTTAGAGTTTAGAAACAGAACTAAGAAAGTTATCTCTTTTCTTACAAATAATTAAAGTTGTTAAAAGAGGAATTGATATTTTTCCATATTTTTTAACAATTAAGCCGACACGATCCAAAAATTCTTGGCGACGCTTTTTATCTGTTTTAATTATTTTTGGAAAAGTATTGAGTAACTTTGGATAAGTATCAGAGTCATAATTACAAACAGTGACATATTTCCTTAAAAAATGAATATAAAACAAATCACTGTCATGAATTTCTTTCTCTCTTCCGTTTAACTTTTGTAGAACCGCATCATTAACATTTATATCACTGGCAGGATAAACGTCAGGCAAAATCTCTTGATAAAGTGCATTTATCTCCTGAGCAACAGGTGAATCTGATTGAAAAAAACTATTCCAAACTAAAACAAAACTGCCATTGTCATCTAATAAGTCAAAAACTTTCTTATACTTCATATACTCACTAATCCAATGAAATGAAGTTAGAGCCAAAATAGTGTTAAATTTTTCTTTTGTTTCAAATTCTTCAAACATTACTTCTCTAATTTCAACATTAGAATATTCTGCAGTTTTTTGTTTGGCAATTACTACCAAATTAGAGCCAGGTTCAATGCCAATAATTCTACAGTTAAGCTTTGCTAGCTCAACAGTAGCAATTCCACTACCGGCCCCTATTTCTAATAAATTAGATTGGTCTGATACTGCACAGATTTTTTGAATATCATTATACATCTGGGCCGGATATCCTGGGCGAACGTCATCATAATTATTTGCAAAAATATCAAATGACGCGTCAAACATTTTTTCTCCTTGAAAAATCATAATCTTATCTCCTTTAACTTTTATTATTTAATAAAAAATTCATAAATCTTACTTTTATCTCTACCAACCTTAATGGACGAGAAAAATCTCTCCGGCCACCCACTTTAATCTTAACTAAGATAAAAACAGGTCCATTGGCACAAAACTGTATTGCCTCTTTTAATTTTTTAGCCGATTTAGCTGTTATTACATGTTGATACCCAACATCTTTGGCTATTTTAGCAAAATTAGCAAAATATGACAAAGATTTTTCTTCACTACAAGAACCATAAACACCATTATCCAATACAACATGCACTAGATTAGTTGGTTTATTTGCTCCAATAGTTACTAAACTTCCCAGATTCATTAACAGACTAGCATCACCATCAATTACAAAAACTCGTTTTTCTTGATGGCAAAGAGCAATAGCTAACCCAATAGATGAAACAAGCCCCATTGAACCAGGAACATAAATATTTCTAGGGGAGTCAAACTTAGAATAAATTTCCCTAGAAATAAGCCCCGTGGTTGAAACAGTAACATCAACATCACTTATTGTGTTGAAAATTGATTCAATAGCCTCTTTTCTTTTCATAGGTTCCACCCTCTCTTTAATAATAATACAAAAGGTAAACTAGTCTCCTGCATTCTAGAAAAAATTTGATTTACTAAAACATTTAAGTCTTGTTTTTCATAAACCAAATAAGACAAGTCAAATGATGTCAATAATTTCTCTGTAGCACCACCAGTAACAAAATGTTGTACGGCATCCTCACCCTCACACCCACGGTAAGTAACAACAAATAGAATTGGAATTCTATATGGCATTAATAATGAGGCGATATCATTTGAAGAAGCAAACAATCCAGAATTCTGCATATACACTATTGGCATCTTACCAGAAAAATAAGCCCCAGCAGCAATGCCAACAGCCTCTGATTCACGATTAGCAACAATATGTAAAATATTTGAATCGTTTATTAAATTACCAATAATTTCACGTAGCACCCCACATGGAATACCAGTGGCAAAATTAACCCCTTTCTGTCTCAAAAGCCGATGCAAATCATCAGCTTTTTTGCTTCTTTCACCTCTTAATGAGTTAAAGAAGTTTTTTTGATTACAATCTTTTTTATCCATCCTTTTATCTCCTATTATTTTAATTTTTAATGTTCAAAATCATTAAATAATACAATATATTTTGAATATAGTCAAATAAAGATCTGGCAAACCAAAAAAAACTCCGGTCGCCCGGAGCTTTTTAAAGATACATCTATAAATAATTATTCAGCTTTTTTGGTTGCTTTTTTCTTAACTGCCTTTTCTTTCTTTTCAGCCTTTTCTTCTTTCTTTTCTTCAGCTTTCTCACTAACCACCTCTTCACTAATTACACCGGCTAATTTAAGACCTAAACGGTGTTCAGCTGGAGAAATATTAACTACTTCAAAATCACGCACCTCATCAACCTTATATAAGTCAGAGATTTTATCTTTAGCAGTCAGTCCTAGTTGGCTGATATGAGCTAAGCCGTGAATTTCCTCATCAAGCTTAACAAATAAACCGAAAGGATTCACTTTTAAGATTGTACCGGCTACGGTTTGGCCAATTTTATATTTAGCACTAGCTTCAAGCCAAGGATCTTGCATTAACTTTTTAGCACTTAAGAAAATCTTTGAACCATCAATGGTCACGATTTCTGCTTTAATCTTGTCATTTACTTTATAAAGTTCACTTGGAGAATCAATTCTCTGCCAAGCAAGCTCAGAGATATGAATTAAGCCTTCCATGCCATCATCAAAGTTAACAAAAACACCAAAGTTAGTAATCGCGGTAATCTTACCCTCAACTTCCATACCAACTTTGTATTTATCTAGAGTTGGTTTTTGACGACGATTCCAAACATCTTTTTCGGAGAAAATAATTTTATTTTCTTCTTCGTTTAAAGTCATCACGTTGGTTTCAAATTCCATACCAACAAAACTCTTTAACTTTTCTAAAATTTTGCTCTTGTCGCCGCCACTAATTCTAGGATAGTTTTCTGGAGCTAACTGAGAAACTGGTAAGAAACCATTAATTTGGCAATAACGAGCCATTAGACCGCCTTTATTAGCATCAATAATTTTAACCTTAATTGTGCTCTTGTCTTTGAAAGCCTGGCGTAGATTATTCCAAGCTTTTTCCTGACCAACGGTTTTAAATGATAATTCTAGTTCACCATTCTCATTTTCCTCATCAATAACCGCTGCCTCAATTTCATCGCCTGGTTTTAAATTAGCAAACTCAGGAACTTCAGAATAAAGCTCTGGTCCACGTACAATACCCATTAAAACACCATCAATATCTAATCTTACCTCTGATTTAGAGGCGGTAATAACTACACCCTTAACAATATCGCCCACCTGTGGGATGCGGATATCGTCTTTCTCTAACAATTTTCCAAAATCATTTTCCATATATTTAAGAGACTACTTTCTAAATTTGCTAATAAAAAAAGCGGTCTTAACCAATCCTTGCGGATTAGTCTCTAGGCGCCCGGAAGCGATATTTTCGCTTTTATTACCCAGAGTAATTTTGAGCCTTTATTTAATTCCTTTAAATTATACAGGTTTTTATGATTTTGGCAAGGGTATCAAAAACCCCTCCTTGAGGGGAGGGATTTTGGTTTAATATTTGGTCACTATATCAGAGTCATCTTTAATTAAGCGATATGAAGAAACGTTGCCGCTAGAATCACGTTGTAAAACCTGGATCTTTTCGCCCATAGGGGCGCCGATTTTTGCTTTTTCTAAATCATCCATTATCTCTAGCTCTATTGGCTCTTCTTCTCTGGACCCGGTTAATCTATACCCCAACGGCTCTCCGTTATCATCCCTAGAAACAACTTCATAAACACCCAACCGGTATTCATTAAGAGAAGTTATTTCCTCTTGAGCAAGAGTATCTACCTTTAAATTAGACCCTTCTCCTGGGGTTAGGGATCTTCTTTTATTAAAGATAATTGCAAACAAGATAATAGAAATAAAAATGATGAAAGAAATTATTACTATTACTATTTTCTTTTTATTCATAGATGTTGATTAATATTCACAATGCCAAGCATCTGGGTTGCCTATATAATAAGTAAAATCGCAAAGCCTTGGATCACCAAATTGACATATTGTTTGATAATAAGGAGTGCAAGGATATTGACCTACTACACATGGGTGATATACTTGTTGACAATTCTGTTCTTCATCATGACAATCTAAATCCTTAACACAATTGGTCATGTTTCTGCCTCCATCATAACACAAATTTGGACAATAGGATTTATTAGGAGCTGTTCCGCATACCCCACAACCAGCAACATCCTCCACAAATTTTGCGGCCACATTTATGTTGCCTGTCACATTACAATCCGTTCTTGGATTAGCTTTTGAACCATCGGTCCACTCAAAGAATTTGTACCCCGGAGCTGGGGTGGCAGTAACAGCAGAGCCACACCATCCAGAAAAGACACTCTGTGTGGTATTACCAGTGATAGAACCACTACCAGCAGTGTTATATTGTAAAGTATATTTAGTACAATTAAAGTTAGCTGTTAGCGTAATATGATTAGTTACGTTCGTAACGTTTCTGGTATATCCAGCATAACCATCGCTCCAATTAACAAACAAGCATTCTGAATTTGATGAAGCGGTTACTGGTTCGGCATTTTTGTTTGGCCCATATAATATCTGAGTTGTATTTCCAGTGAGAGTTCCGTTGCCATTCTTTTTGAAAATTACAAAAAAACGCTGAGCTTCAATATCTCTTATACAACGAACAGATAATCCTAAATTTGCGTCAATTGTTGCTGAAGAAAAAGATGTTGAATTATTTGACAATAACCAAAAACTACTCATGTCTGTAGTTCTAAATCCAGCTAACCGTCCAGCATCACTGTCTTGATTAATTCTACCAGGAACAGCATTAAACAAAGAAGAGTTTGTTGCTCCAGTATTTGGTGAAAGCCAATTAGTAGCAAATCCCCAAATAGGAGTAATTGATCCCGTACCCGTTTTCTTTAATTTTCCACCAGCCACAGTCTCCCCTCCTAAATAATCTCTTAAAACAGTAAATTCGGACATACTTGGAATATGCCAGCCCTCTGGACAAATACCACGGGCAAAGGGGCCGGAGATTGTAAAATTATGATTCATAGCTTCCATATAACTATAAAGACCACCAGAAACGGTACAACCATCATCAGTATTACCAACACAATATTTTTCAGTAACCCCATTGTTAGTTTGATAGGTTGAAAAATTTACCCTGGAACCAATATTTAAATTCCTATTTAACCAACATTGGCCACCAATTTGCACCAAACCATAACTTTCGCCACCGTAAGAGATTGTTCCTGAACATGAACTACCACAATTACCACAATCATTGGGAGCAATCGCACAATTTTCCCCAGCCGACATGCGGCACTCTTTATCGCCATCACAGCCAACTAATTTAAGACCTAAAGTATTTGATGGGTTAGCCACAATACTCACAAAAGAATCCCACTCTTTTTTGGTTCTAGTGGGCACAAAATAATCCTTGTCAGTATTATTTTCAATACAGGTCCCAATTGGAGTTGCTGATAAATTAGCAACATCATTAGAGGTGTTCCAGAAAATAGCCCGAGAATTATTAGCTCCATTTTTTAAACTTTGAAAACCTTTTGAAACATCATCTGCAAAAATGTACCCCGCAGATAAAAAAAACAATGTGATAATTATTAAAAATGTTCTGTTCCCTAAAAATTTCATAATTTTATAATATACAAATAAGAGAAAAGCTGTCTTAATTATATAATAAATAACATATTTAGTAAAATAAAAGAGGTGCTGAATTGGTCAACACCCCATTTAAACTATTCTTTTATCAAACGGATAGAAAATCCGTTTGACATGTCATACAACTCTCCAAGTCCCCATGTGCAATTATTATAAACACCAATAATCACTGCACTAGAGCCAACAACATTAGACGTCCAAAACATCCCCTTTTTGCCAACACCATTAAATTTAAATGGATAGTCGGAATAATCGAAAAATCGGCCGCCGCCAGGTAAGGCAGAAAATCCAGAAGAATTATTTACTTCATAATATGCATCAAAAACCCAAAGATCTTTAGCCATTATTTTTTGTGCATATATTTTTCCATCTTCCAAATATTTCATCATATCACCCCACTCATATGGTGTTGGAATTCTGTATCCCTTAATCAACCCCCTTGAATCGGCCCCAACATAGAAGTTATACAAGGCCCCATAGATTTCACCGTTTTTTGGATTGTTGTTATAATAACACATTCCTGGCGTCTTTAATGCTCCCCAAGCAGCCTGATCGGTGACATTTGGAATCGGGTCACCGTTAGCGAATTTAGTAGTTTTCAAATTCGTCTGCAACCAGGTTTGAGTACCAATAGTCACTGCATAATAGTAATTACCATCAGCATCAACAGCTGCATAAGTTTTGAAAATTATCTCATCGCTAATTTTTTCACCAGCAATATTTTTGGCCTTGGTTATAAAAGTATACTCGGTGTTTTCCTTAAGACCAGAAAGATCAAAGGATACTTTAATAGAATCAGTGCCAGAGAATTTGGTAGGTAAAGTGTAACTAGCACCGGTGGAATTTACTTCTTTGTATTCAAAAGTAAATTCTGTATTGGGTTGATTAGGAATAAACCAAGCGGTCAGTTTAGCTGTGGTCAGCTTTACATCTTCGGCTTGTCTTAATCCAATTTTGGCCAATGCCTTACCGCTGGTGAAAGAAACCTCTTTAACTGTTGCCCCCGCGATATTGTTAGCCACTACTTCCAAAGTATAGGTGGTATTAGCTTTCAAATCGGTCACCTGCCAATCAACTTTAACGGTATCTGAACCATCAAATTGAGTTGGTAAGGTTCTAGGAGAAGAGTAAGTAGACCCCTCTTCCTTATATCTCCAGGCAATAGTTGTTCCTGGTTGATTGGGAAGAAGTGAAGCGACGATGGTGGCGGCTTCATCAGCCACACTCTCCACCTGCACTTCCAGTTGAGCTTTCATCAAGGGCTCTTCACAACCCTCACAAGCCACACACGAAATAATTACTGCGGCCAGGAAAACTATCGTTTTCCACAGACCTTTTGTAAAGGTTGTTTTCATTACTTATATATTTTATTGTTAATAAATACGATTTAATTATGTCTATATTATAGCAAAAAAGAGGGGTTTTGTCAATTGTTGGCTATTTTACCTAATATTTAACATAATAAGGCCAATATCAGTTCTATTTGGATATTTTTGTAATAATTCTCTACCAATCTCTAGAGCCCTCTCTTTTTTGTTTAGAGAATAATATGAGTAGAAAGCTTGTTCTAGATAATATTCTTCTTCAAAATTCTCTCTTAACTTTTCTAGGGCTTTTTTTAATTTACTTTCATCTTGCTTAATGATTGCTAGTTGCAGCAAATTATTATAAGGAAAGGAAAATTGCGGGCTCATCTCAATGGTCCGGTAATACTCAATCTCTGCCTCCTGGGTTCTTCCTAGCGCTACTAAAGAATTAGCTAGGTTATAATGAACTTGAGGATAAATATCGGCAATCTCTATTGCTCTCTGATATTCTTTAATTGCTTCATCATAACGGTTAATTGCCGCATAGGCCATGCCCAGATTATTTCTCTGAATGAAACTATTGGGAGTATATTTTAAATTTTTTTCATAAAAAGTAACTGGATCATGCCAATCAAAATTACGTCTAATAGTTAAAACACTAAAATAAAAAATTAAGACTAGTAAAAAATACCAAACAAAAACTTTCTTTAAGTTAAATTTTTTAATAAGCTCCTGGATTAATAAAATAAGTGCTAGCCAGAAACCCAGCATTGGCAGATAAAGCCAGTGTTCGTATAAAGGACGGTTAATAGAAATAATATTAGTCCGGGGTAGTAGTAAAATAATAAACCAAGCTAAACCAAAAATAATTAGTTTCTGGCTTGACCAATATTTTTTAATAACAAAAACTAGGGCACCAATTAAAATGGTGAATTTCAGAAAAGCCCAAGAGAAAAGGGAGGTAACTGGCGCAACCTCATAAGCCATGTGCTGGTTAAAAGGAAGAAACAAAAGAGAAAAATATTTCACGAAAACTTTAGTAAATGTCAGTAAACGGATTTTTAAGCTAGAGTCGTAAACATCACTATAATCAATCCCAGAGAGCAAGTCATTAAAATTAAGAAAAGAGACTCTTAGGATAAAGTAAGCCACCGCAATTAATACAAAAGGTAAAAAATATCGCAAACTTTCACACCATTTCTTTCGCTCAAAGAAGAAAAATATTTCCACTAGAAAAATTAAGCCTGGCAAGGTAATAGATTGTTCTTTAACTAGTAACGCTAAAATGAAAGATGATAGACTGATGGCTAAGTATTTTTTATTTTTCTCTTGCCTAAAATTAAAATAAGTTAGTGTTCCCAGCAAAACAAAAATAGCTGATAGTGAATCAGCTCGCCCAGAAACATAGGTTACCGCTTCGGTTTGCAGGGGGTGCACTAAAAAAATAATGGCAGCCGCTAACGACAGAAATTTTTTACCACTAATTTTATATAACAATAAAAATGACAGCCAAGCGGCCAAGATATGGAGAATGGTGTTAGTAAGATGATAGCCAAAAGGATTAAGGCCAGATAATTTATAGTCAACTGCAAAAGAAATTAAGACTAAGGGGCGCCAATAGTTACTAATTTGACCAGCACCCGCAATCAAATTCTCGGAAAAATATTTAGGGAAGTAAGATAAGTCTTTAATATAGACATTATTAACAATCCCATCATCATCATCCCAAAAAAGTTGATTCTTAAAAGAGTTGGCGTATATCAAAAAACCAAGCACCACTAAAATAAGTAGGGCCAACCATTTAATCTTTTTGGCTTCTATCTTCATATAGTTTTACTTGGTTTTTTAATTCTTAGACTTTAATTACTACCGGTAGCACCATTGGGCGGCGCTTGGTTTGGGCAAACAGAAATTGCCCAATATCATTTCTAATCTTGTTTTTAATATAATCATCATCGGCCACAGTAATCGGATTTTTGTCTTTCACAATCTTCTTAACTCTAGCTCTGGTTTTTTCAATTAAATCACGATTTTCTTTCATATGAACAAAGCCACGAGAAATTAAGTCAGGGTTACCAATTACATCACCAGTATGTGAATCAATAGTGGCAATTACAACAATCATTCCATCTTCGGCCATCATTCGTCTGTCGCGTAAAACAATTTCGGAAACATCACCAACACCAAGTCCATCAACCATTACATAGTCGGTGGGCACTTTTTCGTCAGTAAGCGTTCCTTCAACTTTCCCGCCAACAACCCTAAAATCAACTACTTGTCCGTTGTCAGCCACAAAAATTTTATTTTTAGGAATGCCAACTTGCTCAGCTAATTCCGCATGAGCACGTAACATATAATGATTAGCTTCAATTGGCATGAAATATTCCGGCTTAAATAAACGCATGGTTAATTTTAAATCCTCCGCTTTAGCGTGACCGCCAGCGTGAATATCAAGCATGCGGTAGTGGATAATTTTTGCTCCGCGTCTAACAACACGGTCCATCAAATTTTGAATAGAGCGTTCGTTACCGGGAATAACTGAGGAAGAGAATAAAACGGTGTCCCCTGGTTTAATATTAACCGTGCGATGTTCACCGTTAACAACTCGGCTTAGGAAAGCATTGCTTTCACCTTGAGCGCCAGTCCCCACAATTAGAACGCGATTATCTGGTAACTTATTAAGTTCTTTGTCGTCAATTAAAAGTTTAGGGTTAAACTTTAAGTAGCCAATTTCATGAGCCACCTCCACATTAGAAACCATACTTCTTCCTTGAAGAGAAACTCGGCGGCCATACTTTTCGGCTAAGTCAAAAATCTTCTGCAAACGGGATAATTGGGAAGCAAAGGTGCCAACAATAATGCGCCCCTCAATTTTTTCAAAAATCTTTCCCATCTCTTCACCGATGTATGACTCCGAAACCTGATACCCTGGATGAGTTGCATCAGTTGAATCAGACATTAAAAGGCGAACACCGGCCGCACCAAGTTGTGCCATGCGGTTTAAATCGGCTGGTTTGTCATTAACTGGAGTAAAATCAATTTTAAAGTCACCAGTGTGCACCAGGGTTCCTAAAGGAGTTTTAATTATGGTAGCAAAACAATCTGGAATAGAATGGTTTACCCTTAAAAATTCTACCGTAAAAGAGTTGCCCAGTTTTATGCTACTATTTTCATCAATCTCTTTAATTTTAAGAGTTGGAGCATTTTTATATTCAACATTTCTCTTACGAACCAGTCCTGCGGTTAGCTTGCCCATAAACATTGGTGGATTACCAATTTCACCCATAATATGAGGAATGCCGCCAATATGATCATAATGTCCGTGACTGATAATAACACCCTTAATCCAAGACTTTTTATCTTGTAAATAACTAACATTAGGAATTATGTAATCAATTCCCGGCATATCTTCTTCCGGAAACTGCAAACCCATATCAATAATAATAATTTCTTTATTACATTCAAAGACAGTCATGTTACGACCAACTTCTTCCAGACCGCCCATTACCATCACTCTTAAGTTGTCACCCTTAACTTTCTGCTGAAAGACCTGGCGAACATTATTATTTGTTTTGGCTGAAGTGTTATAATTATTTTTTCTAACAGAATTATAATTATTCGGTTTTTTATAATTATTTTTAGGCTTAGGTTCTTCTTTCTTAGGTATAGTCGCAGCCTGACTACTTGAAACTAGCGGCTGACCCTCCTGTTTTAGAAATTCCCGATCGGCTTTTAAGATGTCATCAATATTAAAAGGTTCTTTTAAAATTGTGTTTTGTCTTGAAGCGCTTTTAAATGACTGAGTTTGATTTTGCTTAAAAACAATCACATCGTCATTTGTTTTTTTCCCGGACGAAAAGTAGTTAGCTGACGCCTTAGGAGATTTGTATTTAGTTATCATGTGAGATTTAGAATTTAAATTTTAATATTAATAAACTAACCTTAAAAATAAAAATTCCATAATTATTTTCTCTTATTTAAGAGATAAGTTTTTTATATTTACCAGTTGAATTTGTTTTTATACTTTACAAACCAATTAGTAATTCCGGCCAAGCGGTCACTAGCACTAATTACGGCCGTGGACTTGAAGCCTTTAAGTTTTTTATTTTGAATATAAATATAATTTTTTTCGTAAAGAAAAATCGCTGGCAGTTCTTCGGCAATTATTTTTTGAACTTGTTGATATTTTTCAATTCTTAAATTTCTATCAACTGTCCCGCGAGCCTCTTCAAGTAATTTATCAACTTGATCATTTTTATAAGCGGAAATATTTAGCCCTTTTCCACCAGCTTGGCTAGAGTGCCAGAAAACAAAAATATCCGGGTCACCACCTAAAATTTCACCAAAAATTAAAGCTTCAAAACTGCGAGAAGAAGCTAAATTAGGAATTTCAGTGTTAGTGGTGCTAGTTAAAATAGTCTTAACGCCGATAGCCTCCCAAGATTCTTTTATTTTTTGTGATACCTGTAAATATTTACTGCTATCTACAAAACTTAACTTAACAGACAAAATGGTAACGATGTTCTTACTGTCTTTTTTAAAACGCCAAGTACCATAAACATTTTCGGCGGTAGAGCTGGCGTAAGCCCTAATGGCTTTTACTTCAGGCGAGTCATTATTAAGGTTTTCATCACTTATCTCAATTTTAGACCAACCAGCTTCATCTAATTTTGCATTAGCAGCATCTTGATTAAAATCATATTTAGTCACCTCATCAGTATAAGCAAAAGAAGATATTGGCAGCGGTCCATTAATTACTTTATAAAAATCATCAAAAATATCTTTAACTATCGCCTGTCTATCAATCGCTAGCGCAAGTGCTTGTCTAACTTTTAAATCGGCTAGATTTTTATTATTTTCCTGATTAAAGAAAATTAAATCTTCCTGTGATGAATTTAAAGAATTAAAGTTTAAAGAGTTTTGGGTTAATAATAATTTTCTCTGTTCAAGGGGCAAATAACTAATACCTAAAACATCGCCACCGTTTAAAGCCTCAATTAATTCTCCTGGCTCTTGATAAAATTTAAAAACAACGTTTCTGATATATGGCTTAGTGCCATAATAATCATCATTTATCACTAAACGATATTCTTTAATGTCTCCTTGCTTACTCTTAAGTAAAGATTCAAATTTATATGGCCCAGAGCCAACGGCTTGCAAATTTAGTTCAGTTAAAGAAGCGGCATCTGGAGAAGTATTTTCCCAGACACTCTGTGGCAAGACACCAAATGTTAATAAGTGCGGAAACGCAGCGTAAGCTGATGACAGGGTAAATTTAATTTGGTTATCAGAAATCTTTTCCAGTTGAACATCAGAAAAATTTTTTCTTAAAGGGGAGTTGTATTCTGGGTTAGTGATTAATCTAAAAGTAAAAATAATATCATCAACAGTTAAAGTATCGCCGCTGTGCCACTTAACATCATTCCTAACAGTAATAACAAAACTTTTATTATCATCAGTGGTAATATCCTGAGCAAGGTCGCCAACTAATTGACCATTTTCATCATATTTATACAAACTAGAATAAATTAAACGAGCCAGGTCACGATCAACATCGCGATTTACATCATAAAGAGGATTAATATTTCTAGGATAACCTAAAACCCCCTCATAATAAGTACCCCCAGATACTGGAATTAAAGTAATGTGTTTATTATAAAAACGAACACCTAAATAAACCAAATTAATCAAAACAACAACTAAGGCAATTCTAATAATCCAAGATTCTTTTTTTGATAAAGTCTTATTTAAATGCTTCATCTGCTGACTACTAGGAATTTTACTAGTAGCTAAAGTATAAACTAGGTTTTTATCAGCTTGCTCACGATCAAAATTATTTAAAAGACCCTTTTTATTTTTTTTAAATAAAAAAGTTGAGGCTTTACTAAAAAATTTAGCAAAACGACTACGAGTTTTCCCAATAAAAGCCAGTAATTCTTTTTTAGTTTTTAGAGATTTCACGTTGGCAAAAGTTTATAAAATAATGCCGAGAAGAGATAAAGAAAAAAATAAAACTGAAAGAATAATAGTAATAATAAAAAGCTTTTTTTCTAAACCGCGTTTAGTTAAATAAACGCCACCGGAGCCACCAAAAGCGGATCCGAGCCCCGTACCGCGACTCTGCAAAAGAATCACAATAATCAGGAGAATAGAAACAATAAGTTGTGCAATAGAAATCCAACTCATAAATTATTTCTTTATTTTCTCAATTATTTTAGCTAGAACTGCTTTATTATTAATAGCCATTTCCGCTAAGATTTTACGATCAATTAAAATATTGTTAGCTTTTAATAAGCCAATAAATTTGGAGTATGATAAGCCATATTCGCGCACAAAAGCATTGATTCTGATTTGCCATAAAGCACGCATATCGCGTTTTTTCTTATGACGATCAACGTAAGAATGAGCGCCTGCTAAAGTGCGGGCAGTTTTAGCTAGTTTAATCAGCTTCTTGCGACCCCATAGATAACCTTTAACATCGGCTAAGATATTCTTTCTTCTTTTAACATGAGATGTTCCTCTCTTTACTCTAGGCATATTTTTTCAAAAATTGATAATTTGATTAATTAAACTGAGCCAAAGTCTTTACAGTCTTGGTCAAAGTTTTAGTGGTAGTCATATCTAAACGCTTAGAACGAGTTGTTCTTCCTGATTCATGAGCATTATTATGAGCTTGTCCAGATTTTCTTTTTAAAACCTTGTTAGCGCCAGTCGCTTTAAAACGTTTAGCGGTAGCTTGGTGAGTTTTTATTTTTGGCATACTTTTTCAAGAAAAAAACAGGTAGAAACCTGATTTCACGATATCCTTACTTTTTATTTATTACAATCATAGTAAATCTTCCTCCTTGTTTTGTCAAGGGTTGTTCTAACTCTAGGTTAAAATCTTCATTTGCCTTTAGTTTAGCGAAAAAATCATTCATTATTTCCGCCGCTTTCTGAGGATATTGCTTTTCGCGTCCTTTAAGTAATAATTCCACCTTTAATTTATCTCCTTTGCTTAAGAATTTAATTGACTGATTAAGGCGCAGCTCCATATCATGATCACCGATTCTAAAAGATAAGCGGACCGCTTTTAGCTCCACCTTTTTTTGTTGCATTTTCTGTTTATGAGCCTTTTTTTCGCGCTCATATTTAAGTTGGCCAAGATCAACAATCTTAGCTACCGGTGGCTCAGCTTTTGGATTAACCTCTACTAAATCCAGTTCTAGTTCTTTAGCTCGGGCAATCGCTTCCGCTGTATCCATAATACCAATACTTTCACCAGTTTCATCAATTAAAAAAACTTCTGGCGATTTTATTTGGGAATTTGACTTAAAGAATACCTGTTCTTTAGCCTCTGTGCGGTGAAATTTAATTCTCATTGTTTATTTGGGGCTGGAACCGGGGAGTCCTGGCCAAGAAATAATCTAAAATTAGATTATTTGTTTAAATCCTTTCTTATTACTTATTTATAGCGGAAAAAATTGCTTTAGTCAATAAGGAAAAGGCTTTAAATAACAAAAAATCACTAACTTTGCGCTAGTGATTCTTAGTTTAAAATATTCTTTGCAGTACTACTATCAGCCAAAAGACAAACAACCAAACATAGTGGCCGGAGATAAAATAATCCCTTAATTTCATCTTTTTTGTAGGATGAGAATAAGAAATTATTAGCGAGATAATGCTAATAGTTAAGCCAAAAATGGCTGAATTTAGCATCCAGTTTTCATTCTTTTGATCCACCGACCAACCAAAATACAGAAAAGCGGCGATACAGAAAATATTACCAACTAAAGAAGTGAGTACAATGGTAATTTTGTTCTTCTCTTCTTTTATTTCTTCTGGTGTTTTTTCGTATTCCAGATTCCGATCTTTGTTATTACTACAATAAACAGGCCCTTCTTCTGTTTCCATAATATTTAATTTTAAAAGGTTCAACAATAACAAGACCTTAAAATAAAAATTTATGTTTGTCAAACAAAAAAACATAGAACTATCTATGCTTTTTCTGAGCGGGTAACGGGAATCGAACCCGTCTCTTAACCTTGGGAAGGTCACATAATAACCACTATACGATACCCGCAAATATTATTTACATTCTACTGCTAATTTAAAAAATAAAAAAGACCCCCAACGGAGCCTTTTTATGTGAGCGGGTAACGGGAATCGAACCCGTCTCTCGACCTTGGCAAGGTCGCATAATAACCACTATACGATACCCGCATAAGCTATATAAAGATATAGCAAATATCTATTTTCTAATCAACTTTTAAAAAAGTCATGTGCCGCGGGCGGGAATCGAACCCGCACTGTGTCGCCACAACTGGATTTTAAGTCCAGCGCGTCTACCAATTCCGCCACCGCGGCTAACTTATTAAAAAATAAATGTGGAGATGATGGGAGTTGAACCCATGTCTAGCAAGTCACTTTAAACGCTTCTACAAGATTATTCTGGTTAAAAATTTTCGCATTAATTCTAATTAGCCAGAAGAAAAAAATTAATACTATCTTTCTTTGTTTTCAAGACTCTCAAGGAAAGCACCTAAGAGTTCTAGCTTTATAAATGACACCAGTAACTAGCTATAAAGCGTCGCTAGGCTGATGGTTGTGGCTATATTAAGCGACAACAGGAGCATAACTTGGAACTAACCAAGTAAATGCGGCAGATTTTTTGCCAATTGTTTTTTTAAGTCTTTTTACGTGGTGACTTACCACGTCTTGCGCCTTTAAAGAGAGAGTCTCACTATCGAAAGCCCGACATCCCCCTAGTTTAATCTTCGCTTCATTAAAGTACTGATTTGGCGATCCAAATCTCGTTTTTTAAGGTCGGCCCGCTTGTCATATTGCTTCTTTCCCTGAGCTAAAGCCAACTCTATCTTAATTAAACTATGCTTAGTATATATTTTAACTGGCACCAGTGTCAAGCCACCATCCTCTTTCTTATTTAACAGTCTGATGATCTCTTTTTTCTTCAATAAAACCTTACGTTCCCTATCTGGATTATAATCATCTAAATGACCCGCTTGCTTATATTTGGAGACATGAGAACCAATTAAATAGATCTCTGGCTGACCATTATTGTATCTAAAAGAAAAGTATGACCCTTTTAAACTAACGTGTCCGCTTTTAATTGATTTTACTTCATGACCAAATAAAACAAGGCCAGCCTCTATTGTTTCAAGAAACTTATAATCAAATAACGCTTTTTTATTTGTTGCCAGAATCGGCATAATTCCATTCCTTTAATTTAGTTAAGACTTTTTCGTTTTCTAAAATATTAGCAACATAGCGACGATACGATTTTTCCTGAGCCATTTTTTCTAACTCTTTATTATCTTTATGAGCTAGAAGTAGTTCATTAATTTTATCGCTCACCTCTTGATCGCTAACTGTTAGTTTTTCGGCTTTAGCAACCTCTTTCATAAGTAAAGCGGTTTTTACTCGCTTAACAGCACTAGGTAAGAGATCCAAAACAAACTCATTGTGAGTTTTGCCAATATGTTGTAAGTAGTCAGCCATATTACCGCCCTGTTTAGCTAAATCCTCTTCAACTTCATGCATCATGTGATGGGTTTCGCTCTCCACCATTGCTTCCGGGAGATCACCAAATTTAGCTGCTTCTACAATCTTATCAAGCATTTCCACTTCCGCTTTGCGACCAGCTTTATTCTTTCTGTCAGTTAAGATGTTTTCCTTTAAAGTATTTTTTAAATCCACTAAATCTTTAAATCTAAAACCAACCGCAAACTCATCATTAATCTCCGGCAATTCTCTTTTAAAAACTGAGGTTGCTTTTACTTTAAACTCTACATTTTTACCGGCCAAATTTTTCTGGTGGTGGTCTTTAGGGAAAGGTAGAGAAAAAGTTTTTTCTTCATTAACTTTAATTCCTAAAATTTCCTTATCAAAACCAGCCACAAAGTAATTCTTTCCTAGAATGACTGCCAAATCTTTAGTCTGCCCGCCTTCAACCGGGACTTTATCTAAAAACATTTCTACATTAAGCAAAACTTTATCTGAATCAGTGGCGCCATCTTCCGATAAAACCTCTTTAACACGCATTTCTTGCAGTTCTTTTAGAGTTTTCTCAACATCAAGCTCTTCTACTTTAGCTTCTTCTGGTTTAATACCTAAGTCTTTGTATTTGCCTAGAGTTAAGGTCGGCATAATCGCGGTTATCACTTTGTATTCTAATGGATTCTCAGGGGCTAGTTTGGTAATTTCTACTTTTGGCTGACCAACCGCTGGACGATCGCCAGTATTTTGATCTAAAACATCATCAATTGTTTTGTTAATCGCTAAATGAGCGGCTTCCTCTAAAATACTCATTTCGCCAACTTTTTGCTTAACAATTTCTAACGGCGCTTTTCCGGGGCGAAAGCCTTCAATTTTTACCTTTTCGGCTATTTTTTGAGCTCCTTTGCTAATATAAGGAGAAAATTCCTCAACAGAAAGTTCTACTAACAGCTCAATTTGTGATTTTTCTAACTCTTTTTTAGTTACTTGCATAGTTTTTTTATTTTATCTAAAGGATATTTATGAGTTTATACTATATCACTTAGAGGTGAAAAATCAAGCCTCAAGCTCATTATCCTTGACTTTTTTTAACTTTCATACCAATATATGGAGGCCTGGTATAGTGCCAGACTTTAGAACTTTAAAATTTATAACATGGAGAAGGACAACAGGTGGCTCCTGATCGCCAGAATTATTTTTGATGACTACGTCACCAAAAAATTGCTTAACGAGTTTTATGTGCTCAATGAGAATGGGAATTTTGATAAACGCGAACTTGGTTGTTTAGCGGCTAAAATGGAAGTTTGCCCAAACAAACTCCACGAAGCGATTAGTGCGGCCTGTGGGCGGATTAGTAAAGAAAGTGTTCCGGTTCACTTAAAACCAGAAGATGAAATTACTGTCCTAAAACAAGCGGTTAAAATGCACATTAGACAAAGTAGCGTCATCTTTGACAACTACAAAAGAGAGTTGCCGCGACTGACTAAGGAAATAAACCAGAAAGGTTTAGAGCCTCACCTTACCACCAATGAATTAAAAAACTTCATTAAACCTATCTTTATTGAAGTGATAAATGAAGTTTTATGTGTTCCGGAATAAACCAGGTAAACATTTGTTTCTAAACGGGTAATTCTGTCCCCTCATCTATTTGAGCCCGACAGAGAACAAGAACCGTCACCTCCTTATTTTCCTTTTATAAAAGCCTCTAGTTAAAAAATAACTAGAGGCTTTTTCTTTTTCCCAAAAATCTATCTTAGAGCAATAAGCCAACAATCAGTAAGGCAACAATGTTTAACACTTTAATCATCGGATTAATTGCTGGACCAGCAGTGTCTTTGTAAGGATCACCGACAGTGTCACCAGTAACAGCGGCTTTGTGAGCGTCAGATCCCTTGCCACCAAAATAACCAAGTTCAATATATTTCTTAGCATTATCCCAAGCACCACCGCCTGATGTCATAGAAATAGCCACGAAGACACCGGTAATAATAGAGCCGACTAGTAGACCGCCTAAAACATGTAAGCTATGGCCATGGAAAATCAAAGCGATAACAATTGGGGTTAAAACTGGAATTAAAGCTGGAATAATCATTTCGCGAATAGCGGCTTTAGTAACGATATCAACTGTTCTACCATAATCTGGCTTCTCGGTATTAGCCATGATGCCTGGTTTTTCTTTAAATTGAGCACGAACATCCTCAACTACTGAACCAGCTGTTTTACCAACGGCTTTCATCGCTAAAGCCCCAAAATAATATGGTAATAAGCCACCAATAAATAAGCCAATTAAAACGTATGGATTATCAATTAAGAATTCAGCACTGCCACCACCAACTTTAATTTTGTGAGTAAAGTCAGCAAACAAAACTAAAGCAGCTAGAGCAGCAGAACCAATAGCATAACCTTTGGTAACCGCTTTAGTAGTATTACCAACTGCATCTAATGGGTCAGTGATATCTCTAACATCATCACCAAGCTCAGCCATCTCCGCAATACCACCAGCATTATCAGTAATTGGACCATAAGCATCAATTGTCACAATAATACCAGCCATTGATAACATCGCCATAGCGGCAACAGCAATACCGTACAAACCAGCTAAAGAGTAAGCTCCAAAAATAGCTAAACAAATCACAATAATTGGCCAAGCAGTTGATTTCATAGAAACAGCTAGTCCAGCAATTACGTTAGTCCCATGACCAGTGCTTGATGCTTCAGCAATACTTTTTACTGGAGAGAATTTGGTTGAAGTATAGTATTCAGTAATAACAACTAGTAATCCGGTAACTGCTAGACCAATTAAACTAGCCAAGAAGATATTAAGAGAGTTTTCGGCAATAAACATTCTAGTAACAAAATAAAAGGCGATCGCTGATAAAACACCGGCAGCAATAAGTCCTTTATATAAAGCTCTCATGATATTTTGTTTTTTACCTAAACGGATAAAGAAAATACCAACGATAGAAGCAATAATAGAAACCGCTCCTAACACTAAAGGATAAAGAATAACGTTTTCGTTATTAGCAAAAGTTAAATGGCCTAAGAACATGGTAGCAATAGAAGTAACCGCATAAGTTTCAAATAAGTCAGCGGCCATACCAGCACAATCACCAACATTATCACCCACATTATCAGCAATCACTGCTGGATTACGAGGATCGTCTTCCGGAATAGAAGCTTCAACTTTACCAACTAAGTCAGCACCAACATCAGCGGCTTTAGTATAGATACCACCACCAAGTCTAGCAAAGATAGAAATTAAGGAGCTACCAAAAGCAAAGCCGATTAAAGCATTAAGATCTTTGGTAATAAAATAAAAACCAGCGGTACCAAGAAGAGCTAGGCCAACAACCAGCATCCCAGTGACAGAACCGCCGCGAACAGCGACATTTAAAGCTTTTTGCATTCCACCACGAGCCGCCTCGGTAGTTCTAACGTTAGCGCGAACGCTAACAAACATACCGATGTAACCGGTAAGAGCTGATAAAATGGCACCGGCTAAGAAAGCTAAGGCAGTTAACCAACCTAAAGATGGCACAAAACCAATCACTAAAAATAAAATTGCTGCCACAATCGCTACCGATTTATATTGGCGATTTAAGAAGGCCTTGGCCCCTTGTTGAATAGCAGCCGCAATTTCTTTCATTCTTTCATTGCCAGCTGACAATTTAAGAATTAGGCGGATAACGATTGCTCCATAAACAATAGCTAGAGCAGCGCTACCTAGAATGATTAAATTAATCATAAATCTGAGTGTGGGTTATTTATCTTAGCTATTTAAGTTAAGCATAAATAACTCAATTTTTTTATTAAAAATTTTTATTAAATATTTTATTCTGTCTCTGTTTCTTCCTGAAGTTTTTTTTCAAACTCCTCTATTGTTTCTGGGTTCTCACTATCAACTATTTTTTCGCCGCTGCCACCATCTTCAATAATATCAATCTTCCAACCGGTTAGGTGAGCCGCTAAGCGCACATTTTGACCACTTTTACCAATCGCTAAAGATAATTTATCAGAGGCAACTTTAACAACGGCTTTGTGCTCCTGTTCATTTAATTCAATATCAGTAATCTTTGCTGGCGCTAAAGCGTTAGCAATAAATTTAGCTGGATCCTCATTATATTCAATAATATCAACTTTTTCTCCACCGAGCTCAGAAATGATAGTTTGAATTCTAGAACCACGTTGACCCACACAGGAACCAACTGGATCAACATTTTCTGCTTCAGTATAAATTGCTACCTTAGAACGAGAACCAGCTTCACGGGCCACTGATTTAATTTCCACTAAACCGTTAGAAATTTCTGGAATCTCTAAATAGAAAACTTTGCGTAAAATCTCTTCACTGCGGCGAGATAAGATTATTTCTGGACCTTTATGTCCTTCACGAACTTCTTTAACGTGAACTTTAATGCGATCAGAGATATTATATCTTTCACCATAGATTTGTTCTTCGGCTGGTAAAATACCAATTGCCTTACCAAGGTCAACAAAAACTAGACGACCCTCGCGGCGTTGAACAATACCAGAGACAACTTCGCCTTCCTTGTCTTTAAATTCTCCAAAAATCATATCCCGCTCCATTTCTCTTAGCTTTTGAATAATAACTTGTTTAGCGGTTTGAGCGGCCATACGACCATAACTATCTGGAATAGGCAGTTCTGTGACAATCTCATCACCTACTTGAGCACCGGACTTTAAAATAGCAGCTTCTTTTAGCTGAATATCAGTCTTGGGATTAAACTTTTTAATTTCTTTTCCCTCAGCATCCAGCTCTGGCTCATAAGCAAGATCATCTTTTGTATTTTTGTCCTGTGGTGCGTAAAGACGTTCTAGCATCTCCGCTTCTTCCTGTTCTGGTAAATTTTCAACGACTGTTTTAACATCAAATATTTCGCTCTTACCAGTATTAACATCAAATTTGACCTTGATGTTTTGGTTTTTTTCACCATAATCCTTACGATAAGCGGCTGCTAAGGCAAGCTCAATAGTTGACACCACGGTGTCATAATCAAGATTTTTTTCTTCACAAACCTGCTTAATCGCACTTGATAGTTCAGACATAAGATTAAGAGAAGCTCTAAGCTTCTGTTAAATAATTATAGAAAAAGCTAATTGTAGAAACAACTAGCTTTATTTATATGATAGCAAAAATTTCACTTTTGTCAAAATCACCAGAAACCACGGCATTCGGTATCGGCTGTAGTGGTGCAAATAAGAACGTTAAGAATATAACGAGTTATTCCCCAAGAAGCTAAAATAATAATCAAACCAATAATTAAAGCTTTAAAATGACCAATCGCCTCTTTAGTCTTAGCCTCATTACCCCCAGAAGTCATGTACTGAAAACCAACAAAGATAATTAAAATAACAACAATAAAGGCTAAAAATTGTAACAAGGTTTTAATGACTCTTAAAATTATTACCCGAACATCCTTAGGACTATTTCCATAATTATTAGCGGCGGCATCTTTTAATAACGATTGGGAATTAAGCAGAGTGTCATCAGCCCTTACTGGACTTAACAGAGGAAGACTGTTAAATTGAAAAACCGCAAAAGAAATAATAAAAAACAGTGATAATAGGTGTTTTTTAGCAAGAAGCATATTATTTTGATATAATTATAAACGCTACTAATATTATACGTAAAAAAACATTAAAAGACAAACTAATGAATCTTTCTTCAAAGATTGCCTATAACACCATAATTCAGGTAGTTGGCAAAGTTATCTCCACTATTTTAGGATTACTGACTCTAGCTATTATGGCCAGATATCTTGGTCAATCTGGTTTTGGCGACTACACCACTATTATTAACTTTGTTTCTTTCTTCGCGATTATCGCTGACTTAGGCTTAACCCTAGTAACAGTCCAAATGATCAGTCGCCCGGGAGTGGAAGAAAAAAAAGTTTTAAATAATCTTTTTGGTTTACGTCTGGTTTCAATTGTTTTATTTTTAGCTCTCTCCCCAATCATTGCTTTATTCTTACCATATTCTCCAGTAATTAAAATTGGCATCCTGGTAGCAGCCCTCTCTTTTCTTTTTCCGGCTTTAAATCAAATCCTAATTGGCTTATTCCAGAAAAAATTACGTATGGATAAGGCAGTGATTGCTGAAACAATTTCCCGCTTAGTTTTATTTGGTGGAACTTATTTAGCTATTAAAATAGAAAGTGGATTGATGGGCATTTTATGGGCAGCAGTAATTGCAGCAGCCGTTAACTTTATTATCTCCTATCTACTAGCTGGAAAATCGTATTTATTAAAACCAGGTTTTGATTTTACTCTTTGGAAAGAAGTTATCAAAAAAAGTTGGCCCTTAGCAGTGACGATTGTTCTTAATTTATTATACCTAAAAACAGACACTTTAATTCTTTCCCTAATTAAAAGTTCTGAAGAAGTTGGTTTATACGGAGCGGCTTATCGCATTATTGATGTTTTAACAACTCTGCCCTTTATGTTTGCCGGGATTGTTTTACCAATTATGACCAGTTCTTGGTTTGAAGACAAAAAAGATTACTTCAAATTAGTCCTACAAAAATCTTTTGATCTGATGGCGGTTTTTTCAATTCCAATTATTGCTGGTGCTTTAGTTCTAGCTAAACCAATAATCGTTTTAGTGGCCGGACCAGAATTTGCCGGTAGTGGAGTTATCTTAAAAATATTAATTTTTGCTTTGGTGGCTATTTTTTTGGGCTGCATGTTTGCTCACGCTGTTATTGCCATTAATCAACAGAAAAAAATGATTGCCCCCTATATCTTTGTTGGTCTTTCCTCTGTTTTGCTTTACTTAATTTTTATCCCAAAGTTTTCCTATTACGGGGCAGCAGCAATTACAATTTATAGTGAAGTAGCAATTGCCCTCTTCTCGGCCTATATTGTTTTTAAATATACTAGCTTTACACCTGCTCTAAAAATATTTTCTAAGGCTATTATTTCCTCATTAATTATGGGTGGAATTTTACTTTTGATTAATGAATCTTTTTACTATTCTTGGACGGGGTTGATCTTGGGATGTGTAACAGCTATTACAGTTTACTTTTTAAGTCTATTTGTCACAAAAGGTTTAACGGTTAACGATTTAAAAATTTTATTAAATAAAAAGCTATAACCATATGAAAAAAGAAAAAATAAGTATCCCAATAATTTTTGAAAATAATGATTACGTGGTGATAAACAAGCCGGCCGGTTTAGTTGTTCATGGGGGACCGGGGGTTAAAGATGAAATTCTCTTAACTGACTGGCTTAAAGAAAAATACCCACAAATAAAGGGTATTGGGGACGACCCACTGCGACCAGGGATTGTTCACCGGCTTGATAAAGAGGTTAGCGGTTTAATGTTAATTACTAAAAATCAAAAGGCCTTTAACTATTTTAAAAAACAATTTGTTGCTAGAAAAATAAATAAAGAATATATTGCTCTGGCCCACGGAAAAATAAGTAAAGACGAAGATGTTATTAATTTCTTAATTAAACGAGCGAAAGATGGTTATAAAATGGCCGCCATTCCTAGTAGTACTAAAATGATTAATGAGAAAAACAAACCAAGTAATCGTGATTTGGGAATTTTACGAGCCCAAGAAGAATCTAAGGAGGCCATCACTGAGTTTAGTGTTTTAAAAAGATTTGTTAATTACACCTTGCTTAAAGTAAAAATCAAAACTGGGCGCACCCACCAAATCAGGGTTCATCTGTTTGCTTATGGACACCCACTTCTTGGCGACCCTCTCTACTATACCAAGAAAACAAAAGTAAAAAATGAGAAAGTGTCTTTAGGAAGGATCTTCTTAGCGGCAACCTCACTAAGTTTTAAAGATTCAGACGGCGAAAAACAAAGTTTTACCATTGATTTACCTCAAGAATTACAAGCTTTTTTAGATAAAACGAATTAACTTAGAAAGCTTTGACGTTAGAGTTGCTTTTCGCTATAATAAACAAAGAATTATAAAAAATTAATTAATAAAAATTATGCAAAAAAGAATTATATTTGGTGCAGCAGCCTTAGTTCTAGTAATCGCTGTTGTTCTTGGTATCTCCTTTTCTAAGAAGGGTAGCCTGAAACCGGAAGAGGCCAGGTCAAAAGTTGAATCTTTTGTAAACACCTATTTAATGCAACCTGGTAGCGAAGCTATTGTCTCCAGTGTCACTGAATCTTATGGTATGTATAAGATGAAAATTAATATCGGTGACGGACAAAGTGTTGATTCATATGTCTCTAAAGATGGAAAATTATTCTTCCCTCAAGCTCTAGATATGGAGGAGGTTTCTGGTGAAGCTACCGGTGAGGGTTCTACTCAAACCCCAGTAGCCCAAGACATTCCTAAAAATGATAAGCCTAGTGTTGAATTATTTGTCATGACCCACTGCCCATACGGCACTCAAATGGAAAAGGGTATTTTACCAGCAATTGAGACCTTAGGTAATAAAGTTGATTTTGAAATTAAATTCAATGACTACGCGATGCATGGTGAAAAGGAATTAGACGAAAGTTTAGTTCAGTACTGTATTCAAAAAGAACAAAATAATAAATACAGTGAGTACCTAACATGTTTCCTAAAAAATAGTGATGGCGCCGCTTGTTTAGATTCTGCCGGGATTGATCAAAATAAAATGAATTCCTGTGTTGCTAAAACTGACAAAGAATTTAGCGTAAAAGAAAACTTTAAAAACAATAAAGACTTCCGTGGTAGTTACCCAGGCTTTAATGTTTATAAAGAAGATAATGCTAAATATGGTGTTGGCGGGTCTCCAACTTTAATTATCAATGGCACTGAAGTTTCCTCTGGTAGAGATAGCGCTAGTTTATTAGCCACTATTTGTTCTGCCTTTGAAGAGGCTCCAGAAGAATGCTCTACTACTCTTTCATCAGCTACCCCAGCTCCTGGTTTTGGTGAAGGTACTACCGCTGCCAGTGCGGCTGCTAGTTGTGAATAATAAATAGGAAGTTAAAATATAAAAATAGGGCCTAAAAATGGCCTTATTTTTTTACCCCAAATAGCTATTGACAAATATTAATATAACTGCTATAAAGATAGTCCTAGTTCTTATTACAAACCAAAAAAATTTTAAAAATGATTGAAAAAATTATTTCTAACATTAAGGAAAACAAGGCAATTATCTTAGCCGCTCAAAATCTTATTAACGAAACTTTTGACGGCGCTGTCGAAAAGATTCTGGGAGCACCAAACAGAAGAGGTAGCACCAAAAAAAGAACAATTGAGTTTAGAAGAGCGATTCACGAATCAAAAACATTAACTGAAGAGGAAAAAAGAGACGTTGAATATTTATGCGACAAAAAAGTATACAAGAAAGCCCGAGAAATAATTCTGGAGCTAATAAAAAAGTGATAAAATGGAAAAAAATTTTATATCCGCACAGAAAGAGCGGATAATAAAAAGGATTAATAAGTATAAGGATAAAAACCGAATCGGTGACGAGCTCCTTTCTGGAGACGTTTCCCCTTATACTCGTTATAAACAGAAAGAACTAGTTCCAATTTTGGAAAAAGCTCTAAAAAAAATAGAAAATGGAAACTATGGTATATGTGAAAGCTGTGGACAAGAAATTGAAGAAAAAAGACTTTTAATTGTCCCGGCAGCCGAACATTGCCTAAAGTGTATAAAAAAAAGACCAACATAAGTTAGGTCTTTTTTTCTTATTCAAACAAAAACCCTCTAAAAATCTGTTTAGCTTCTGAGGTCTTTTCTTCAGCAAACATATTCTCTTCCGGAAAGAATTCTTTCTGTATTCGTAAAATAACAAATTCTAAATCATCTTTAGTAAGTTCTCCAGAGGCAATCCTAACAGCATCTCTTTCAATTGTTCCAACTTTTTTTAGATAATCATCAGCCTCCTCAACTTTATTATTCTTGTAATTTTGTTTTACTCCAATTAAAGCAACAAGTGGGCCGGCCATGCCCCGACCCTCTAAGAAAGCATTCCTAATACCAGAAACTAAATCTCGTCCATATGGCCAGATAGCACAATTAACATATTTATCGCCGCGATCGCCCACAACCTTTGGATCAAATGAAAGACTGATATCAAATCCTTCTACTAGAGAAGCTACTTTTTCCGGATCTTCACGCCTAACAATTAAAGGATTAGACATTTGTTTATTATATTTTTGATATATTTGGTTTATATCAGGAACAAGGTCTGCACCACTATCAATAAGAAAACCCGCCAAATCTTTGTAAGTCTGAAAGCTTATTTTTTTATATTCATCTAAAGCAAGATTCTCTCTACTATTTTTTAATTTTTGTAAACTCTCTTGAATTTTTAATAATTCAGGAGACGGGGTTTTTTCTGCCTGATTGTTTCTTACTTCTTTATTTCCACTAATTAAAGTTTTTTCAGCTAACATCATATGGTTAATTTTAAATTATTTATATTATACCCCATAAATTAAAAAATAAAAAAACAAGCTCCTAAGAAGCTTATTTTTGTTTATTTTTTTGTTGTTTAAAGTATTGCCATTAAATCACCCTTTAAACTATCCTTACTACGCATACCGATGAATTCTCCGGCAACCGCTCCGTTTTTAAACAGTTTCATATTAGGAATACTTTGAATCTGGTATTGTATCGCTAGGTCTTGATTCTCAGCTTCCTCGGTATTTACTTTTACAATCTTAACTTTTCCTGCTAATTCCACTGATAGCTCATCTAGAATTGGCGCCATCATGCGGCAAGGAGCACACCAAGGAGCCCAGAAATCTACTAACACTGGAAGTTCACTTTTTAAAACTTCAGTTTCAAAATTATTTTTGTTAACATCTAATGCTTGTGACATAAATTTAGTTATTTAATTATTTCTTTAAAAATTTTAGTAAGTTTTTCTTTGCGTCCATTTTTTTCAAGCAAACAATGATCCATCTCTTCAGAGATAATCTTATTCATCAGAGAAGAAGTGGCTGAACGAATGGCTTTTAACTGCACAATTGAGGCAAAACAATCTTTGTTTCTTTGAGTTAACATTTTTTTAACTCCCTCAAGCTGCCCAATAATGGTATTGATTCTTTGTTCACTAGTTTTCATATGCTTCATTATATAACATACCCCTATGGGGTGTCAATAGTAACCCAATAATTATTATTATCACTATATAAATTAAACTTTTTAAAACCAGCTTTTTTTAACAAAGACCTTAAGCTGTAGCTGGTGAAAGCATGGTAATATCTTTCACTAAGCGGATTCCCTTGATTATCCTTCCAGGGAAACAAAAGGTCACCAAAATCCAAGTCACTTTGAAAAGTAAGCTTTAAAAAAATATTTTTAAGTAGTGGTTTTAGATATTTTTTATTTGACCAAATCTTCCAGGCACTAAAAATTATTCTGCCACCACTTCTAGTCATTAGAGCTAATTGCTTTAAAGCCGAAAGTCTTAAATCAAGACTTGGTAGGTGATGTAAAACAGCTACCGAAATAACTAAATCAAATTCTTTGTTTGTCGCTTTATCTAAATATAGAATATCCCCCAATATAAAGTCATTTTCCGGATAATTTTTTCTAGCAATTTCTATTAAATTACTGCTGTTATCAATCCCTAAATAATCAATTTTTTTATTTCTTATATTATCTAGTAAACGACCGTTACCACAGCCAACATCTAAAACACTGTCTCCATCTTTTAAAAAACTAAGAATTTTTTCCAGTTCCGGCCAAGTGTGTTTTTTTCTGGTCACATCAAAATAAGCAGCAATTTCCTGATAATTATTTTTAACCACTGATTGTAAATACTTTTTAGTTCTATCTTCCATATTATGATAAATACTCTTTATAGCGATAATCCTCGCCACCAGCCTCTACTACCTTTTTAACTTTTAAACAATTATCACACTGGCCACAATCTAAAGCATCGTGATCACCAAAATATTTTAAAATATAGCGCTGACGACAAGAAATTTGATAGACATATTGCTCCATTTCATCAAGCTTCTCATAAGCCCGGTCAGCTTTTAATCTTAAAGCTTTAAAATCTAAATTAACATCTGCAGCCGGCACGTTCTTTAATATTTTAATTTCTGTACCTCTAAATGGCGGCCGATATTCTACCAAATCCTTCTCTAATAGTTTTTTAATTGTTCGCTGCAGGGAATCTTTTTTTACGCCGATAATTTGCGCTACATTCTCTAAATTAAATTCCCAACCAGAAATAATCTCTTTGCTAAAACGATTAAATAACTTATCAATAATTTCCAGTTGAACTTTAGCTCTTTTGCCAGAAGCCTGAATCATCGCCGCCACATCCGCCTTCGCCTTCAAATAAGCATTAGAATTTTTTTCATTAGGACGGGAAATATAGCCTTCTTTTTCTAAAATTTTTAAAGCGGTACCCACTGCCATTTCTGGAACCTTTTCTGATAAATTTTGGATAATTTCTGAGTAGGTAATTAAAACGCTATCTAAATTATGCTCTTCATTTTTATCAGATAAGCCGGTTAAAAAATCATACACCTCCAAAATAATATTAGGGGAAGGGTTGTCGCCTTTAATAAAAAATTCTCTTAAATACCTATCTTGTGGTGAATAAAATAATAGACAGAAACTTGGTTTGCCGTCACGTCCCGCCCGACCAGCTTCTTGATAGTAAGCCTCAATCGTTCCGGGAATATCATGATGAATCACAAAGCGAATATCTTTTTTATTAATCCCTAAACCAAAAGCATTAGTAGCGATTACCACCTGAGCCTCACCTTTCATAAAACTATTTTGCACCCATTCACGACTATCGGCGTCCATCCCCGCATGATAGACAACTGCTTTGATATCGCGTTCAATTAAAAGTTCCGCCAGCTCATCAGCCTTAGAGCGAGTGCCTACATAAATAATTCCCGAACCCAGGTTATTATTATCCAGGGCATCTAAGATATATTGAATTTTCTGGCCGTTAGTTGCCTGAACAACCGCTAATTGTAAATTAGGCCGCGCGAAACCACTAATTACATATTCTGGGTCACTTAAATTAAGCTGCCTGGCAATATCTTCACGAACCTCGGGGGTGGCAGTTGCGGTTAAGGCTACCACCGGAGGATAACCTAAAATTTTAACCACTTCTTTGAGTCTTAAATAACTAGGACGAAAATCATGCCCCCATTGGGAAATGCAGTGAGCCTCATCAATAGCAAAAAGAGAAACCTTTAACTGTCTAATTTCTAACATAAAGGCGGCGTTATAAAAACGTTCCGGAGCAATATAAATTATTTTGTAATATCCTTCTCTAATTCTTTTAATTCTATTTTCACTTTCCTTTAATGATAAAGAGGAATTAATAAAAGTTGATGGAATACCAACTTTTTCTAAAGAATCAACTTGGTCCTTCATTAAAGCAATTAGCGGCGAAACTACTAAAGTCACTCCCTCAAAAATTAAAGCCGGTAATTGATAAATCATTGATTTACCGCCGCCGGTTGGCAAAATAACAATTGTATTTTTGGCAGCTAAAAGGTGATCAATTGCTTCTTCTTGCCCAGGACGAAAAGACTCATAGCCAAAATGAATCTTAAGTAAATCAAGGAGTTGTCTTTTTCTTTGAGGCATTATATTAAAACCGCGTTTTAGGCGGCTTTTTTATTTTTATAAATGTTTAAGACATTCTGAAACAGAAAAGCGATTGTCATTGGGCCAACACCGCCCGGTACCGGGGAAATATAAGAAGCTTTATCCTTAACACTTTCAAAATCAACATCACCACAAACCTGGTTGCCAACTTGTGTCGTCCCAATATCAATTAAAACCACATCCTTTTTTATCATGCCTGACTTAATAAAAAATGGTTGACCAACTGCACTAATTAAAACATCAACATCTAGAACATCATCAACATCTTTTACTCCTGCTAGCACTACCTCTTTAAAGCCATAAGCAAGTAATATTTCTTTTAGTCCTAAACCAAAAATTTCAGAATTATATAAAATACCAGCCTTTAGGTTTTTGGGATTAATATTAATATCGGTTAGCATTAGCTTAACTGAAGAAAAAACTGGCGAAATAACATTCTGTGGATGATTTTTTAAGAAACCGTCAGCGTCTTTCCTAGGATCAATTTTTTCCATTATCTTATCAGTATCTAGATGTTCTGGTAGTGGTAGTTGCACTAAGATAGCATCAATTGCTGGGTCATTATTTAAGAAATTAATTGTTTGAATAATTTCATCTTCAGAAACATTTTCTTCTAGCTCATAAAGATGGGTGTCAATGCCTAATTTTTTAGCTTCTCTTTCTTTTAAAGAGACATACAGTTTTGAATCAGGACGATTACCAACTAAAATAATTGCCAGACTTGGATGCGCCTGACCATTTTTTACCAAATCAAAAACCTCAAGAGCGATTTTATCTTTTATTTGTTCCGCTAAAGCGCGGCCATCAATTAATTTCATGTTTTTATTTCTTATAAATAGGGAATTTCTGACACAGCTTATTTACTTCTTCTTTTAAAATATTTATTCCTTCTTTGTTAGTTAGCGCTCTATCAATTAAATCAGCCAAAGTTACCATCTCGGCTTCTTTCATACCCCTAGTTGTTACTGCTGGAGTGCCAATTCTAATTCCGGAGGGATTCATTGGTGGGTTTGGATCATTAGGAATTGTGGATCGGGAAACTGAAATGCCAATTTTTTCTAAAATACTCTCTGCTTCTTTACCGACCAATCCTTTACCACTTAAATCAACCACCATTAAATGATTATCAGTACCACCTGAAACTATTTTATAACCTTTATTAATAAGTTCTGTGACTAAGGTTTTGGCATTTGTGACTGTTTGTTTGCTGTATTCCTTAAATTCCGGTTTTAAAGCTTCAGCAAAAGCGGCAGCTTTAGCGGCTGTCACGTGATCATGAGGACCACCTTGCATTCCTGGAAAAACTGCTCGATCAATTTGTTTAGCAAATTTTTTCTTACACATAATAATTGCTCCTCTGGGGCCACGCAGTGTCTTGTGGGTAGTAGTTGAGACAACATCAAAATATGGCACCGGAGAATCAATAATCCCGGCAGCTATCAGTCCGGCAATGTGGGCAATATCCGCAAAAGTATAAGCACCAACTTCATCAGCAATTTCCTTAAATTTCTGCCAATCAATATTACGAGAGTAGGCACTAAAACCAGCAACTATCATTTTTGGTTTTTCAGCCAGAGCAACGCGGCGCACTTCCTCCATATCAATAATGCCGGTTTCTGGATTAACACCATATTGAACAAAATTGTAAAGACGGCCGGAAAAATTAACATCATGGCCATGCGATAGGTGTCCGCCATGATCAAGTCTTAATCCGAGGACTTTATCGCCCGGTTCTAAAAAGGCCATGTAGACAGCCGCGTTAGCTGGTGAGCCAGATAGTGGCTGAACATTAACATGCTCAGCGCCAAATAATTCTTGAGCGCGTCTTATAGCCAAGTCTTCTGCCCGATCAACAATTTCATTACCACCATAATAACGATGACCACTATAGCCCTCGCTGTACTTATTAGCTAAAGAGGTTGAAAGTGCTTCCAAAACTGCCGCTGAAGCATAATTTTCAGAAGCAATCAGCTCAATTTCGTTTTCTTGGCGAGTTTCTTCTTCGCTAATATAGCTAAAAAGTTCCGGGTCTTGATTTGGCAAAAATTCGTATTTCATATGATTATTTATTGCCTATTTATCATAGTTTAGCGAGGGTGTTTTGTCAAAAAAAACAGACTATCATTTTGATAGTCTTTTATTTGTTTATTATTGTTTATTGTTTATTTTTTCTCCTAATCATTACATCCCTGACTGCAGCTATAACCGCATCAAAGAAAAGAACAATAGCCATAGCAGGAATCCAAGCTGGCTGAATATCCATTAAGCTAAAGAATAGGAGGAATCCTAATAACCCCTGAATAGATCCTATTATTAGAAGGGACCAAAACAGATAGAGATCACTTGCTTTTTGCCTTGTTCCTAAGAATAAGGATAACAGCAAACTAAAAAAATATAGTGTCAACTTAACAGCAATCAGAGTAGATACTTCCATTTTATTAATTATTGTGGGAGCAGTTTTAGGCTGCTCCCGGGTTTATACTATTTAACTAATATCTTCTTGAATATTTCCCGTCGTCTTTCTGGATCCATGCCAGCCATCAAGTCAATGAATTGTCTTTCAACATCATCATTGGTGTTTTGAAGCCTGCTAAGATCCTGCCTTAAAGACTTTATTTCCTTCTCAATCAATTCCTTGTTTGTTTCCAGAGTTTCAATTTGAGTAAGGACTTTAAGTAATTCCCCTTCGACACTTTCCAGCCTCTCGGATATCTCAAGAGATCTGTTTCGTTTTCTATCCTCTTCAGATAAAAACCGTTTAATCTTTTGATCTATCTCAAGGTCAGTCAACGAGATTTCTTTGACCACATCAGGATCGGTAACATATTCTAAAAATAAGTCATCCTTAATTTCTAGAATTCTACCTTGTGTTCCAGTGCCAACGCAGGACAAAATGCCAACGCTTTTAAGTTTTGGGAGTAAATCCGGTAACAGCACAGATTCTTCCTCGGTTAGGATTTCCGATAACTTATTCATTCCAAATCGAGAAATACCATTTTCTGATTTGAGGTCCATCTTCAAGATGGCATCAAGAATTCGTTTTTCGGCCTTAGAAATATACAAAGTTTTTATATTTGACACATTTCTTTCTCCACCAGGTAAAGACCAAAGGCCTCTTTTTATCTGCACAGCATCTCCTTTTTCAACGATAATACTCATAAAATAGGTTACATTTAGATTTTCATCCATGTAAGCATCTTTTAACTGTTTGCTGTTGAATGGTTCCCCTAATTGGAAATGTTTCTGGATACAATTTAAAACCTCTTTCACGTTTACCTTTTGCTTTGCCATAATATACTGATTTTAGGTGATTATTTTTAATGTTCTTTTTTTACCAAGAAAAGACTAACACATTTACAAAATAATGTCAATAAATAACTAAAGGTATTTAGGGGGCGATTCATTAATAACCACCCCCTGTTAACAATAATCCAGCCACATAAAGCGTTCCCTAATGTCCCCCAATTGTAGTCCTGCGCATTAGACGTAAATTGTTATCAAAAAGACAATAGAAAAAGTATTTATGCTTACGCCTGCTTTGCTGGTATCCCCATGTGTTTATACAATCGGCAGGTTAAGTTGTTCCTTAATGAAGCTTTTTATTTCTTCATCTGTCATTTCTGACTTTGGCTTTATCAGCCCCACCCATAAAGTTCTGGCATCCCGCGGAAACCGATCTAATAGGTGAGCATAAGAAACATCCAAATCCTTAGACAAAGCAACTTGCTTAATATGGTTAATTCGCGATTGACAGATACTACAATGGCCCATCTCAGCGACCTCAAAATATAATTTGCCTTCGTGTTCAATAATCTCACGAGAAGTCGCCCAACCAGTTAATGATACATACATGATTTATTTGTTTTATGGTTTAACAATATCTAAACAGAATAGTAGAGACTACCGATGGTTTCCCATCGGAGTCTTGATAATTATCACTTTTTCAAAGAATTTTTGCTCCAGTGGAACACTTTTTCTCTTTGAACCGTCAAGATCGTAGCCGTTTTTTAACAGCAAAGCGTTAGCCATACAGATAATTTGTGCTTTAGTCATGTTTATTAATTTTAGATTTTATTTTTAACGAACAGGTTAAGTTGAAAACATCTTAGCTAATTATTTAATTTATGTCAATACTTTATGTCAGATTTATAAAATAACAATAAAAAAGCCATAATTTAAAGGATTTTAATTGTTTTATTATGTTTTAAAATATAAACACTTTAAACAAAAATTAATTTTATTCCTGTCTTTTAAACAACCTGTGGATAACTTTTATAGTAATAAATAAAAAATAGTTGTTAATAAAAAACAATAAAGCTCATATATTGTTGAATATAAATTTAAAATTATTAAAAAGTGACAAAAACTATTGACAAAAACTATTGACAAAAAATAGATTATTCTCTATAATCTAAAAACTAAAGTAAATTAAAAACATAAAAAAATACACCATGGAAAAATTCAATTTTCTCTTTGAAAAAATTTTTGCGCTTCAAATAGCAAAAATGGCAAACCTTCCTGATGAAATTCTTACTGCTTTTTTTAGTAAAAAGAATACTCTGAAGGAAAGATTGCTTTCTCTTGGACTAGAAATAAACGAAACCACCTTTGTCCCCATAATTCCAAATAGAATAATGGAGACAATTAACCAGATGGGGCATTTCTTTCATTATACCCAATCCCAGAAAGGCTCAAGTGAGATATATCGTTATTACAACGGATTTTTCCATAACGAGCATGAAGCTAGTAATCTTAGTCCAATTTCTGAAATTGGTTATATGATAGGAGTTGATGCTGTTGAACTCTCCTCTATTTCTATCGCCGAGTCAAATCAAAATGAAATGGGGTCAGCTTTAAGAAAAGCCTTAAAGACTGAGGGGTATATAGCGGCTAACCATGTTGAAGCAATAGCGATTGCTAACCACACAAAAATAATGTCTTTTGATAAAAGTTTTTGTGCTCTTGGTCTATCCTGGGACGGCTTTGAATTCGCTAGAGTTTATCATGACATGGGTGGACTATTGAAATATGGCCTTGGCTGGTTCTCTCCTTCTCTTAAAGAAGGTCTAATTGAAAACGGTACTAACTTTTTAGTGCCGGTGTATAAGGAGTTTATATAAAATTTAAATACGGAGGGAATATGCACGACTAAAGGTTAATGAGGGAGTGGCACTGTAGCAGCGCCGCCCTCACCCTAAGTGGGTATATTGTCTCCAAAGAGTTAGATAGGTATTATTGTTTAAAAATTAAAAACAAAAAAAATGGTCGATTAAGAAGAGAGCCCCTAACTCAGCAGGGCAAAGAACAGGAAAAAAGAAAAACAGCTGAGAAAAAATAAAAAAAGCCCACTATTGGGCAAGGAAAAATTGTTTTAAATGAGGGGCGTCAGAAGACAGCCCCTCTTTTTTATTTATCTTTTTTTTGATTATCAAAAGCAGCCTTAAAAAGAGACTTGAGGGTATCGGCAAAATCTTGGCTCTTAATAACCATTGAAGAAAGTGATTTTCCAAGAGTAATTACCCTAACAATGTCTTTAAAAATATTAATGTCACAACTTAGAGGATACTTATTACCATCAATTCTTAAACGAATAGAGTTTTCACTTGGCGTTCTTTCTCCTTTAGAATAAGTATATATGGCCTCTGATTTAATATTACGACCAACTCTTTGGTTTCTAGATTTTTTTATTTCTTGTTCCGAAAAAAAGTTTTCTAAAATATCATAAGGATAAATTGAATAGGTTGTTTCTCCGGCATTAATTTTTTCATGACCAAAAGACTCTTCATTAGCCTTAAAAATTCCTTCACGACCTTCATAAATCTTTATAATCGGCTTTTCACCTGTTTGCCTTGATAAGCTTTTTAGTTGAGGAATAAAGTCATCTGCTAGTTTTTTTTGTTCTTCTAATTTTATTTTTTGAGCCTCTATAAAAGTCCTAATTCTTTCTGGTGTTTCTGCTTGAAAAAAAACTTTTTTTCCAATTTTATTCTCTGAGACGAGCCCTTTTTCTATTAAAGAATTTAAAATAGGATAAATTGAGGTTCTTAGAATTCCAGTTTTTTTTGATAGATCTAATACCGATGAATAATCTAAACGTAGAAGCTCCAAATAAATATTTGCCTCTTTGTTATTTAATCCAATATCTTTTAAAAATTTATTTAACATATATTATTTTATTCATTTCATTTTAATTATACCATTAAAGCGCCTTAACCATATAATTATCTTTCAACTTATAACCCATCTTACGGTAATAGCCCCTAACACCAACTCCGGAGATAATTGCTATTTTAGAAACATCAGCTTCTTTAATAATTCTCTCGGCCTCAGAAAGTAGTATTTTGCCTAAACCGCGATGCTGTGTTTTTTGCTGTCCACCAACTGGCACTAGTTCACCATAAACATGTAACTCTCTAATTAGAGCTGGAGCAACTAGACTACCTGAGGTAATTCTTAAGCGACAGAAACCGTATAAAGTTTTATCATCTTGACTGTCAGCGCTAATGAAATACTCAATACCATCACCGGCCGCATACTTTCTAATATTTATCTTAAAATCTTTCACGTAGGCAGTTTCTTTAGATTCACGGCATCTAATACAATTACATTTAACACCACGTTGCTGCATAATTTGTCGTAGATTGGTAATTTTATTACCCGCTAAAATTGATTCACCGGGAATATCACGAATCAGCCTAATAATTCGTACATATTGAGGCGTAAAATTTTTACAATCCACAATCAACTCTTGTAACTCTTCGTCTGTATAAGGTCTATATTTACCAGCCTTCCACCACTGAAATAATAAACTACCTTCAGTAACGACGGTGGGGTAAAATTTAATTTGGTCCGGTTGAAATCTTTCGTCAGTAAACAACATTTTATACATCACTGAATCTTTTTTAGGATTAGATCCGGGAAGAGCGGGCATAATGTGGTAGGTAATTTTAAAACCAAAATCACGCAACTCTTTGGTGGCTCTGGCAATTTCCGCTACATTGTGACCCCGTTTGTTTAATTTTAAGATTTCATCGTCTGGTGCCTGAACTCCAATCTCTACCCGAGTACAACCAAGTTCTCTCATTTGTCTTAATTCTTTCTCGTTAAGATAATCTGGGCGAGTTTCTAGAGTTAAACCAATAATTTTATATTCAGCGGTTTCATTTCTTTTCTGCTCTAATTTCAAGGCGCTTTTAAGATTAGAAAGTGACATCGATTTAGGGTACGGTGACTTAACTTTGGAAATAACTGATTTTAAAATCTGGGCCTTGTCATCATATTCCACAAAAGAACCAATTTTTTTATTAAGCCGACTAAAATCATTAGCCGCCCGAAAACAATTTAAGATATACCAATATTGATATCTATCAGGAAGATAACTCCAGGTACCGCCAATGACAATAATTTCAATTTTATTCGGCTGGTGGCCATTATTTTCTAAAGAATTTAAACGCAGGACTGTTTGTTTATAAGGGTCAAAGTCACAGCGCATTGCTCGCATCACTGCCGGCTCATTTGGTAGATAAGAGACTGGCATATTAGGGATGTTGGGGCAATAAGCGCAGTTTCCTGGACAGGGATATGGTTTAGTTAAAACCGCCACTGGAGCGATGCCAGATAGGGTTCTAATTGCCCTTTTTCTTAACAAAGAATCCCAAAGATCTTTATTAAATCCTTTTGGCAGTTTATCTGTTCTTATCAGCTCACGATAAACCTCCAAAATCTGCGAGTTTAAAAGAGAGTCTATTTTATATTTCTTAGAAATTTCTCTCTTAGCCTCCGCTAAATCATCACGTGTTTTCACGTAATTATGCCAATTTTTAATTAAATCTATTATTGCTTCTCTCATGTCTTTAGGTTATAATCAAAGTGTTTATTATTATAAGATTATACTAATTTTTCTAAATTAACAACTATGAAGAAATTAATCATTCTACCAATTTTATTATTATCTTTTACCTTCTTTGTCCCCAAAACCTCAGCTTTTGAGGTAAGGGTTGATGATTCTATTAAGTTATCTGCCGAAGAAGTGGCTGAGGGTAACGTTTATGCTAGCTGCAGCCAGATGGAAATTGAGGGCACGGTTAACGGCGATGTTATTGCCTTGTGTCAAAAGATTAATATCAGTGGCAAGATTAATGGCGATTTAATTGCTTTTGGTGAAGATGTTAATATCTCTGGTGAAGTAACTGGCAGTGTGAGAACAGCAGGGACTACCACAAAAATAAATGGCCGAGTTGGCCGTAATGTAAATGTCTTTGCCTCCGAAATATTTTTAGAAAAAGATTCTCTAGTTGGACTTGATGTTTTAATCGCTGGTGTAAATGCCAATGTTAGTGGCAGTATTAATGGTAATTTACATGGTCAGCTTGATTCATTAAAAATAGACGGCAAGGTTGGACAAAATGTTGATTTAAAAATAACCAACTCTTCTAGTGGTGGAATTCTTTTGGGGAAAGAGGCGGTTATTAATGGCGATCTTAACTACTCTTCAGCCCAGGAGATTATTATTGAAAGCCCTTCCTCAGTTTTAGGATCAATAAACTACAAAAAAACAGAGGCCCACAAAACATCGGCTATTGATATCACCTCTAAAATTATTTATCGGATTTTTTCTCTACTCTTAATTGGCCTTATTATCTTTAGTTTAAAAAAGAAAATATTTGACTCTATTAGTAAAGAAATAAATGATAATTTTGGAAAGTCCGCTTTATTTGGCTTAGCCTTCTTACTTCTAACGCCAATAGTTATTATTTTCTTTGCTATTACTTTAATTGGTTTACCGCTAGCTATAATACTACTCATGCTTTATGTATTAATTTCCATTTTCGCTATTATCTTTAGTGCTTTCGCTATTGGCGATATTTTACTTAAAAAAATTATCAAGAAACCTTTTAATGCCTTTTTGTCTTTAGTTCTTGGGCTAACTATTCTTTCTATATTATCTGTTATTCCACTACTATCTCCTCTAACTATTACTCTTGCTATTATTATTGGCTCCGGTGCCTTAATTTCAAAAAGTAAAAAATCTTTCTATGTTTAACCCAGCCATTTTTAAAGCTTATGATATTCGTGGTGTTTACGGAAAAGATTTTGATGATGAAACCGCTTATCAAATCGCTCTAGCTTATGTTACTCTAAGAAAAAGCGATGCTGATTATCTTGCTGATAATAAGATGAAAATTGGGGTAGCTTGTGATATGCGCCTATCTTCTCCAGCCCTAAAGGAACAAGTTATTAAAGGACTAGTAGATGCTGGAGCGGATGTGGTTGATTTTGGTCTAAACTCTACACCAGCTTTTTATTTTGGGGTGTCTTATTACAACCTAGATGGCGGAATTATGATTTCTGCTTCTCATAACCCTGGCGAGTGGAACGGTTTTAAAATTGTTAGAAGTAAAAGTGTGCCGGTTAGTGGTGATAGTGGCCTTGGTTTCATTAGAGACGCCATTTTAAATAATAATTTAACAACCAACTCTGAAAAGGGCAGTGTTACCCCTAAAAATGATTTAACTAAAGATCAATTAACTCATGACTTAAAATATTTTTCTAAAGAAAATATTAAACCATTAAAAATAGTAGCCGATACGGCAAACGGTATGGGGGCTCAATATCTTTTTGAGTTTTTTAAAGGGTTACCAATAACCCTGTTTCCTTTAAATTTTGAGTTTGACGGATCATTCCCGGCTCATGAAGCTGACCCACTAAAAGAGGAAAATTTAACTGAACTGCAAAAAACAGTTTTAGAAAAAAAAGCTGATTTAGGAATTGCAATTGATGGTGATGGCGACCGGGTTTTCTTTGTTGATGATGAGGGAAAAACTATTGAACCGGCAATTATTAGAGGGTTGTTAGCTAGAACATTTTTAAAAGACGTTCCCGGAATAAAAGTTGCTTATGATGTTCGCCCTGGAAAAATAACTTCTGATTTAATCATAGAAAGCGGTGGAACCCCGGTGCTAACTAGGGTTGGACACTCATTAATTAAAGAGCAGATGATTAAAGAAAATATTTATTTTGCTGGAGAATCATCAGGACACTTTTTTCTTAACCTACCAATTGGTTGTTTTGAAATGCCCAATATAATTATTGGTAAAATTTTGGAAGAATTTTCTAATTGCGGACAAAAAATTTCTGACTACTTAAAGCCTTTTAAAAAATATTTTGCTTCCGGTGAAATTAATCGTGAAGTTGCTGACAAGGAGGCGGTTATTAATCTTATTAAAGAAAAATATGCTGATGCTAAAATCAGCCTACTAGATGGAATTAGTGTTGAGTATTCTAATTACTGGTTTAATGTCAGAGGCTCAAATACCGAGAATAAAATGCGCCTTAACTTAGAGGCAATAAGTGACGATTTAATGAAAGAAAAAAGAGATGAGGTTTTAAACTTAATTAAATAAAAAAGACCCGGCTAACTGCTGGGTCTTTTTTATATTGGAGTTTTATTTCTTTTTAATAACCTCAATAGTGCATTTGTTTACTAGAGCCGCTAAAGCACCAACAGCCGCTAAAATTGGAGCAACAACCGCACCAACAGCTGCAAAAGTAACCGGGATTTCCATCATTACTTTTCCTTTTTCATTTTTAATAATCACTCTCTGAATGTTACCTTTTTTGATAAGGTCTTTTACTTTACCAAGTAATTCGTGGCCATAAACTTTGAATTGATCAACATTAATGGTCTCTTCTTTCTTTGTTTTTTTACAATTCATATTTTTAAAAGTTAATATTACCCTTTCTTATAATAAAGGGAGTTAAAAATAATAAAAAGCATTTCTAATTGACTAACAATTGAATTAATTAAAAACTCTTGATTTTTGTTTTCTGGGGCGCTCGGTAAAATACAAAAAGCCTTGATATTAAGATTTTCTTGATTAGATTTTATGATTGAACAAGAACCAAAAGAACAAACCCCGTTTAACAAAACTTTATTCTCAATCTTAATTTTTTCAACTTTTCTGTTTCCCCTAGAAACAAAATACTCATGGAGGTTGTTGCCGGTCTTAATATCAATAATTCTTAAAGTAACCCAGTCAGTGTTAATAATACTTAAAATTCTTTCGGCTGTATGAACAAATAAGGTCTGAACATCTTTTTTACTCTCTGGATAACGATCAACTGCTTGAAAAACTTTTTTCATTTCTTCAAGTTGCAAATTAATTGATCCAATATATTTAAAGGTTTCTTTTAATCTTTCTTCTAGCTCCGCTTGCTTTTTTTTGTAAGCATTAATTTCTTTGCTATAAAACCAAAAAAATAAGCCAAACAACAAAAACAGAAAGAGAATAACTATTGATTCTGATAAGTCCTCAGAAAAGCCAAAAAAGCTAATTACCAAAAAAGGAGAAACAATAATAAAAACAATATCAACAATAAGTAACAACAAAAAACCAAGCTTTATTTTGCGGTGTTTTCTCTTCATATTATTATTATACCACAAAAATACTATTTATTTTTTAAGTACTTAGAGGCTAAAATGGTGGCAATTGGCGCTGATAAGCAAAGACCCACTACACCCACCAGAGTACGGACAATCTCAGTGGCAATATCTTCATGATTTAGAGTTTGTGAAAAGGTTAAAAATGGTTCTTGTTGCAGATTAAACAACAGAATGAGTGGCAAAGAGGCGCCGACATAAGCTAAGAATAGGGTATTAATAATTGCCCCTAAATGGGCTCGGCCAACCGACATCGCCATTTTAAAAACCTCTTTATCTTTTAAATTTGGATTAGCTTTTTTAATCTGTGAAACTGTCTCAACTTGACCAACAACCACATCATCTAAAACACCTAGCGTACCGATAACTATCGCTGCTAATAATAAATGCGAAAAGTTTACTGGCTGTTTAATCGCATCAATTAAAAAAATAACTTCCTCCTGAGATGTGCCGGATAAGCGGCTAAAATAGGCGAAAATAAGAGCCAAAACAGCAGTTACTAGTAGAGAAAAAGCAATGCTAACAATTGAGATGTGTGCTTTCCTGTTCCAACCTTCTGTTAAATAAATTAAAACAAATAGAATTAGAAAAGAGATAAATAGACCAACCATTAGAGGGTTATAACCAGCAAAAACTAAGGGAACCAGTATCTTTAAGATAATAAAAAAACTGAGCCCTAAAGACAGAAGAGCCATCAAGGCTTTTCGGCCACCGACCAAAACTATAACCACAACAAAAAGAAATAATAACCAAGTAAGTGACCGCAATCTAACATAATCAGTAACATAAAAACTATATTCACCAGACTCATTTCGACTGTAACTTACAATAACCCGGTCGCCAGTTTTATATTCTTTAGATGAGAGAACATCTAAATCAGATATACCTTGATATATTTTTGTCTGCCCTTTAAATATTCCATCAAGTATTCCTAGTTCTAGGTTTTGCTGGATAACTTTGGCACCATTTTCTCTGGTTATCTCTCTTTGTTCTACTATCTTAAGTATTTCTGCCTCAGCAGTATTACCACTGGCTGCAAAAACACCAACTGGCAAGACAATCAAAAGGAGAAAAAATATCTTTATTTTATTTAACAAGGTATTCATAAGCCTTAACAACTAAAGAATCAATTTTTATTTTATTTTTTTCAGTTAATTTTCTAGCGGAACCGATAGAAAAACCTTTAGCGCAAACTCCACAAAACTTTAGAATATCACCAACAACCACCCGCATTCCTTTGCGCCTTAAAATAAAATCATTAATTATTTTTGGCCCACCAGTAGCAGAAAAAACAATCGCTCTTTTACTTTTTAACAGAGCAATAGGCAGTCCATTTTGATATTTAAAAGCAAAACCAGCTGAAAAGACGCGGTCAAAAAAACCTTTCATGATAGCTGGCATTCCTTGCCACCAGGTTGGGAAAATAAAAACCAAGCGATCGCTCTCACTAACTTTTTCTTTAAATTCTAGAACTTGGTTATCGGGGGTGCCATCAATATCCGTTTTTGTTAGTATTGGATTAAAATTCATTTGATAAAGGTCCAAAACCTCATAAGAACATTCTTTTTGCTTTAATTTCTCTGTAAACTTCTCTAAAAAATAAGCGTGATGGCCAACCCCAGTAGGGTGCGCATAAATTACTAATATTTTCATAGTTTAAATTGTTTAATTAACAGTTAAATAATTATAGCATTTTTTGATTAATAAAAAAGACTGCTTTGGTTATATGCAGTCTTACTCCATTATACGAAGTTCACTGAATTAAATCTTATATCAGGAACCTCTTCTAAGTATATGTCGGTTGTCCAAGATAGTTCGTTCACCTTAGCAACCGTATATTCTTCACCAATTTTTAAGGGATTCCATCGTCACTTTGACTCTGCTCCCCTTTTTTATGTTACTGACTTTTTGTTTTTATTATTTTTTACCAAAAATTAATTTTAACTCCAAAATGTGATTTTTTGGATTCCTCATAAGCAAAACCCAATTTTTCTTTTTCATAAAAAGGGTAAAGTCTTGTTTCCATGTTTGGATAAAAGTAAATAGACAAAAAACCTTTTCTATGATCGTTAAAATAAGTAATTTGTGCTATTTTAGCAAATACAAGGACTTTTGTAACATCATATCTACTTGTAATTTGATAAGTAATAGTTACAGTCTTGTCTATCAATTTCTTCGGAGAATTAACTTTTGCCATTTTACATAAAAGCAGGAGCTCCTCACTTATTATATCTAGTTCTCTCATTTTTTACAGAATTTAAATTTTTAATAATAATATTTTTAGATAACCTCCCTAAAATATATGCCACCTCTACTTTGTTATTTATTCTCACATTTACAAAGTAGTCTTCATAAACGCACGCAAGAGCATACTGATCATTAATCTTAATCTGTAAAACAAATTGATCCTCAATGGTGATAGGTCCTGTTCTAGAATATACTTCAAAACCCTTAACTATTTGTTTATCAGTAATTTCGCCACACCCCTCTTTTAAAGATACTCCAATAGTATCAAAGAGGTTATACAGCCATTTTAAGATTAATACTAATAACTGAATAAACAAAAACAAAATAGCTAAAATAATGACTATCATTATTCCTAAAATAACATAGTCAATAAACTCAGGATTTTTCGGAAAAAACATCCAATCCTGAAGAAAATTATACACTTTTTCTATTTCCATGTTTTATGTCTTTTGGTTAATATTTTAATGAACTGTGCCAACAATGTATCACATTTATTATATTTTGTCAATTCGTGCGTAATAGTTCAGCACCTTGGAAACACCTGGCTAATAAAGTGGTTTAATTAAACAAAAATAAAAAAACCCTTCCGTCAGCTGGCAGATTAGGGTTATTTCACTCCTCTTTTTTGAGGTCTACTAGCCGAAAAACCTGAAAAATTATTTAATACAACATATTATCACTTAGACTTTTTATAACACATTCTCCAAATTACCACCGCTGAAACAAACACACCAATACTAAGAAATATATACCCAATACCCCTATGGTCTGTTTCTAATAAGAACACAACTCCGACAAATAAAATTAAAAGTGATTGAATTAGTATTATGACCCTAGCCTTATTTCCGCCATATTTAACATCCATAGGCATCTTTCCTCCGGTATAGTGACCAGGGGAATACATATTATTATTCCATTCTTTTAGATCCTCAATATAGTTTTTCTTAGACATATTTTGTTGTAAATTATATATAGCAAAATATAAACCTTGTTTAATTTTCTATTTAGTCCTTTTAATAAGCCAATGAATAATAGTGATGATAGTTATTAAAAAAGAAGCAGAATAAATGCTAGTGGAAATTAGGTAAAAACTAAAGTCATAAACTGAATAACAATAATAGTATATTGAAGTCGGAAAATTAGCACCATCACATGGAATAAATTTATTTATGATAAGCCTTATACTAATAACACCATTCTGATTAAGCAAACTTAGTGTTAAAAAAAATAATCCTACAAAAAATGATGTTTTAACAACTTTATTACCTAACAATCTTTTAACACTTTTCATATTTTTTATTTTTTAGACACTTTAAATATAACACCCTTTTTAGTAAAAATCTATTTTTTATCCCTATATAACATAAAAAACGAGCTTTTAGACTCGTCTTTTCCAAATGGGGTGACTAACTGCAAAACTTGGAAAACTATTTTAATGGAATATTTATTGAATTTGTAATATCGTCACTATAACACCCAGCCCAACTGCAATTAATAAAGTGATCCATCCAATTTTGTTTGCTTGTTTTGCTTTGGCTGGATACTTCTTTCTCAAGCTGTAATACATAATTCCGTTTACAGCCAATAAAGGAATTGCGAGTCCGGCCAAAGCTGTAAAAACTTTTTCCGCACTCGTAAGTGGGTTGTTATTTACTTCTCCTGCTTTAATCTTTTTATTTAACTTTATAACACCCACGATAGTTGCAATCAGAAAAAATGACATTAACCACTCTTGTATGCTCATATTAATTATGATTTTAAATTATTATATGTTTTCATTATATCAACTTAACTAGTAAAACTCAATTTTGCGCCTTATATCAAAGAAAAAACGAGCCTGAAAGCTCGTCTTTTCCAAATGGGGTGGCTAAGCGCAAAGGTTGGAAAACTTTTTTGATGGAATATTTGGTAAATTAACTGTTATTAGAGGCTTTCAATAGACTTACAAAGTCGTCCTCAATTTTTTTAATTTCCATACTTAATCCTTTTTTAAAATAATCATTAATCTTTCTAACAATATGGAGATAAGAATTAAAAATTGTAACAAGTGTTTCGGATACTAAATTCTCGCTTGGACCAGAATTTAAAACTAAACGCCCATTTTCTTCTTTAAAATAATCATTGGATGATCTCGGATTAGAATGACTAAAATTACACTGTATTCTATAAGCGGTTTCATATAAATCTAACCATCCTACACTTTTAGCCATTTCGGCAATATTCTTGTCTGACCAACTGCTACCATAATTATATTTTTTGTTTACTCTATTTGCTTCTTTATTAATACTTGTAATTATCTTTTGACTTTCTGGTGATAATAAATATTTCTGAAATCGACCAGACCTTGCCATATACCCATACATCTTTTTTCTTTGAATCCAGTCATAAGAAAAATATCTCTTAGCCATTCCATCGGTTAAATCTTTAAAAATGTATTCTATCGTTAAAGCTAATTCAAAAACACTTCTGCATAAAATTGAAGCGTCCTCACCCATACCATTGCGACACAAGAGAGCTACGGCACAAAGTGTCTTATCTGCTTTGGCAACAGCATAAAGTAGTAAAGCCTCTTTTTCGCTTTTAGGTTCTGGGTGATTAGTTAAACATTTATCCGCAATGGTTCTTAACTGTTCTAAAAGAGTATAATAGTTTTCCATTAAATTTAAAGATTATTTTTCATTTTATTCATACACCTTTCTATTCTTTTATCCCAATCTCCTCCCCAGCCTTGATTTTTAGCATTCTCGCACAACGCAATCACTTCATTAAATTTACTTTGTTTTTCCAAAATTATAGCCAGTTGTTCATAGCCAGTGTGCATTGGCAATTTTTCATGTTCGTATTCTTTTTTAAAAGCTAAAATAGCACGAGGAGAAAGTTCAATTTGCTTTTTACAGGCCTCAATCGCAATATTCAAGGATTCTTGGTCTATTTCTCTAAAACGATAATAAAATTCTAACTTGTTTTGATAAAAAAAATGAATATTCAATGTGTCTGTATTATCAGTAATTAGTTTTTCGGCTTTATCTAATAATTTATAGCCAATTTCTCTATCCTTATCATTTTTAAACCACCCCGCCAAGTTGGATAATAAAGAAACCGCACTACCACTACTATATTGAATTTCACCTTTAATTAAATCTACCCCCGAACCGCCCAAAGGTTGAAATGTTTTTACTATATAATCCTGTTCTTGTTTACTAAATGTTTTAAGCCACCAGTCGGTTAAATTATAGTAGGCGATTTCACCGCCAATCTTTTCTTGTAATTTAAATAAGTTAAACATTAGTTTAAACTCTCTACTATTTTTTTAAAATCTAAAAATGCATTAGCAAATTTTTCGCTTACTAAATAATTACTAAATTGGTATTCTTCATTTAACCCATTATTAGTTTTTAAGTTAATAACGCCGTATTTTACGACTGGTATTTGATAATTATCCTTAAACCTTTTGTCTGGTTGACCATTTTTATTAACCTTAAACCAAGTATATTCTATAATCTCTGAATCTTTAGGAACTTTTTCTTGCTCAATAAGTTTAGCGCTATTAAAACTAAACTCTACCTCATCTAGGCCGATAACACCAAAATTATCCTTTCCCTGTATAACAATAAAACTTGGATAAAAATATAAATCCGCCCCATTAGCATTACAAAAACACAAAGCCTGCTTATTATATTTGATATCTTCTAGGTCTTTAAGTTCTATTTTTATGTCTTTTCTCTCAATTGCCCTAGATGCTGATGATCTAGTTTTTGCTTTGTCATTTTCTTCTTCCCTGGTGATATCCCAAATCTTTTCCACCTTCATTAGTTCTTTAAAACTTTCTAGAACATTCTCGTATTTTAAAGAGGTGTCCTTATCAAAATCGGTATCTAGCTGAACATAGGATTCATTTCTTTGTTTTTCCAGTTCTACGATAGATTCTTTTTGTTTTACAATATTTAACTTTATTTCTTCAACTATTTTTTTATAAACAAATCCAATAATAAATAGATAAGCAAAAAATAATTTTACCCTTGACCATAATAAATCTTTTTTAACTCTTTCAATGTCTGTAACTAATTCTTTGCGTTGATTATGAGCATCTATTATGGACTGCTTTACGCCCTCCATATTTTGACTAGTAATTTTATCAGGTTCTACACTAAAAATATTATCTTTTTGTTCTATGGTTGGTTGGTGGTTTGTATTATTGTTTTCCTCTGTTCTTGAACTACTATTTAATTTAGATGAAGAAGAAATTTTTTGTCTTTTATAAATACCTGTTCCCGGAATTCCTGTATTTAAATATGTTCCATCTTTACCAAAAGTAAAATTTGCGCCCCTAATTCCGATAGAAGTGCTTATACCTCCTCTGCTAAAATTTAATCTAACTCCTGGTATTATTTTTATTCTTCTTCTAAAACTCCAACTAGCCATATTTTTAAATTATTCAAAGATTTTTTTTACTGTTGACCCAATATAAAATTTTACAATACTTGTAATTACAATGACAAAGTCTGCTAAAAATAAAACGTCTTTTTCTTCTGAAACTTTACTGATTTCATTATGAAGAACTAAAATAGGATTATCCGAATTCCTATATTTATTATAAGCATCTTGACTAGGGGGTTTAATAAACCACGGTTGTCTATTGTCTTTAAATATTTCAAATAAGTAATCTAGCGTGAATTCCTTTTTTTCTTGATCATTTTTATCAATATAATTAAAAGCGAACTCAGAAAAAATAAATATTGAAAAATATATAAATTCTCTTTGTAAATTAACCAGTTTTTCATCTAATATAAATAGTTTTTCAAAATCTTCTTGATATTGTTGTGGCCACTGGCCACAGCTTAAACCTGATATTTTACTAACAATGTTATCTACGTCATTATTGTTTGTACCAAAGGTTTCTCTCATTTTTAAAAAAAGATACATAAAAACAGGGGAATAAATATAAACCCCCTCTCTTACAATACCCAACTGATAAGCAAAATTATTTTTCATAACATTCTAAAGTTATTACAAAAACAAAACAAAACAAAAAATAATAATTGCTAAATTAATTATCACTTTCTATTCTAAATAATTTATCGCTCTGAGATAGTTCAACAATAAAATACTCTTTATTATTTAGTTCTTCTGGTAATTTATCTTTTAGAATAGAGGCAACAAATTGCATGTTAGACCTATTAACAAATTCCGCTATTTTAACCAACTGATTATCATGTACGAGTTCCTTTTTATCATTCAATAAAAAATGCAAACAAGAAATTCCTTCACTATCAGCAAATAACGTATAAGCTATGTCAAAACAGGAAATTTCACCTTGCTTTTTGCCAGAACTAAGATTAGTGTTAAATGCGCTAAATTTATACAATCGTCCATTTTTTGTTTCGTCAATTTCAGGATTAACAAGATACTTTTCGCCATACAGTTGATTTGAAATGTCAGCAAAATATTCATTGAACTTATAGATTTGAGTTCGAACTTTTTCACTAAATTCGTCAGAAAAAAGCTCTTCCTCCATTTTATATAATTGTGATGAATAGTGTTTGATGTTTTTTTCTACTTCATTTAACTGACTAATTGTTTTGTCATACTCGCCTTTTTTTTGATAAAGACCATTTAATTCTATAATCAGTTCTTCCAAATCTTCAAATGCATCACTTTTAGCAATAGACGAAGTTAAACGCTCTTCTTCTGCGAGATATTCTTTAAGACTTATTTTGCTTAATCTAAGTTTCTGTTCTATTTCTGGTAATTCTTTTATAACAAATCTTATTCTCTCTTCTATCATCTGATTATGAAAATTCACTAAATCTTCAAAGGTTTTTTGTATTCCGTCTATTCTGTCCGTTGCCTGTTGATAAATTAACTTGAGTTGATTCAAATCTATATCTGTCTTTTTTAAATTTAAAGACGTTTCGGCTTCCATTATCAAATCCTTTCTTGTTGTATATTGATTTATTTCTGAAGCACACTTACTAATATTATATTTAACCGATGTTAGTTCATTTAAGTCTGTTTCAAAGTTTTTATTTATGTTTAAAGATTCTTTCTTTTTATTTAATTTGAAGATATCGGATTCAATAATGGCGAGTGCCGCTTCATAAGCGCTTTTACTTTGATGTTTTTCAAGCCTGGTTTTAAAATTTACTTCTTGTTTTTGTCTCTCTAAAATCTCCTGTTTTAAATCACCTTTATCAAAATAGCAACCGAACAAAAACAAGTAGAGCGCTTCGTATTCGGCATCCGTAGTATATTTATCAAGTGTTTTCAGTGTATTATTTATATTTTCATCTTTATATCTAATATTATGAGAAATTACTTGTCTAAATGTTGGTTTATTTGTAATTAGTTCGGGAATTATCAACCTTGATAACTGTTCTATAAATTCTTCGTTATTAAAATTATGGCCATTAACACTTTGTATTTTTTCCTTATAGGATAAAAAATTTCTTTCTATCTCAATTTCATCAGATGCAACATCATCCAAGTCCCTTTTTAATACAAGCGAAATTATTATTTTATTTTTTATTAAATAATTTTTAACCAACTGATATACATCCTTTTTTGTTTCTGGGTCCGTATATATTTCCTTCGGATCACCAGCCAAACAAAAATCTATCAACTTTAAAATCGTTGTTTTTCCTACATTATTGCCAGTTTCCTTAGTATCTCCTTGCGGAGTTTTGTCTACTATAAGATTAATTCCTTTGTGGAAATTAATTTGGCGGATTATTTTATTTTCATCTTTTATAACAAGAGATTTTAAAAACATAATTTTACCACTCCTTTTTTGTTAAACTCAACAGTGTTAATTAAAAATAACCAATCAAGACATAATACAAAAACTGTGAAACTAATCTCTTTATTTGCTTTCACTTTTTCATAAAGAGAAATTATATCTTGGGAATTAGAAACTTGTAGCTCTTTTAAAACCAAAGAGCCATTATAATAAATACTGTTTTCAGGATGTATATTATCTGGTAGGAGCATATTTATAATTGCTTGGATTTTCAAAAATTTTACACCTAACAAAAGAGTCGACCATTATTATATAGAGGCACATATCCAAAATTTCTTCTTCTGTGTCTAAAAAATTTTTACTCTCTATTATTTTGCTCTTTAATCTGTCAAAAATTAAATAAAATAACTCTTCATTTTTTGAATTTTTGCGACATTTTATATATTCGCTTTTCATCAAACTAAGTATTGACGTGCTTTTATTAAACCCCTGAGAATCAAACTCGGTATATATTTTATCTAACTTTGGTTGATAAGCGGCAAATTCATTAATCACATCCTTAATCTCAACAAGGTTGTTAAATTCTATTTTTTCATCTATATTAAAGCCTTTTATTGTAATGGCGCTCTCTGTTTCGCTTAAATTCTGTTTTGATAAAATATTAATAATTTTTGTTAAATTAAGATCTAGTGGTTTAGTCTGTCCAGCCATACCCAACTCTTTAATTAAAAATTCTTTAGTTTCTTCCTGTTTTATTATACTAAATTTTTTGATATCAGAGAGTATCCTTGCAATATCATAAATATCAACATTTGGGTCAAAAATAATTTCTTGCGGATTAGAAAAAGTTTTTTTTCTAAGGTCTTTTACATCTTCCGTAATAGAAATAAATACAAATTTATAACCACTGTATTTAGAGATATTAAGTTTTTTTATCGAGTCTTCTATCTTGGATTTTGTGGCTGTAGCGGAGACCTGTACAATTAGTTTTTTATCTTCACAAAATAAATCGATTGCTTCTTCACTTTTTTGGTCCGTATTTAAATCAACAAGATCCCAATCATATAATATTTTAAAAAAGTATTGATAAAAATTTTCAGAATGATTATGAAATAATAAAACATTAATTTTACCGCTCATCTTCACTAAAGTAGAGAGCGTGGATAATCTCTCTGAAATATAAAAAAAATTTAATGCCCTATTTATAGCCATAAATCAAAAAATATATCTTCTTTACTTCCATTTTACACTTTTTTGTCTCCGTTGTCTAATTATTTTTTTGCTAAAATTAGCTTGTCGTGACAATAATTAAAGCATTGAAAATAAAAATAAAAAAATGTATACTAAATATGCGAAACTATGCTTAATCTGTAAAGGATTTTTGCCAATCTTGGCATTTATCCTACTTGTGCAATGGAACGGGCACGCCGACCAGCATAAGTAGGATCCTTTACGGATACCCAAAGTGTAGTTTCGCAACTAGGTCGGGTGTCCGTTTTTTTATTGGGAAGAGATATCTTCCTCTATATAATCTAAAATCAGCTCATATTCACGGCCTATACAGTCAAATTTGAGCCGTTTGCCCTGTTTTATGTCTTACCCTATTGCTAAGCTGTTTTTCTTGAAAATAGGACTGTATACGGCTTAGCTATTTACTTTTTAAAATTTGCGTAATAATAATTAAGCTATAATTAGCTAAATATGATTTTACTATTAATAGGACAAGAAGAATCTATTAAAAATCTAGCTGAAGACATCTCAAAGGCAAGCTCATTTATTGTGAGCAAAAATACTCAACCAAATAATTACGAAGAAAAATATCTTGAAGCTATAAAAAGCGGTCAAGATATTATTTTTATTAAGCATCATATAATGCCTAACGACTACTTATCTATAAGTAGAGATAATTTGTTAGAAGATTTCAGAACAAAAGAATCTGAATTAAAAAATGATATCGTTGTTGTTTATTTAAAAGAAGGTTTAAATCAAAATTCTTACGAAATTGAATATATTTATTCAAGAATTTCAAAATTAAACTGGTTGATAATAAAAAATAATGTTTCTGTCGCTGATATTTTAAATAATATAAATAGCTTTAATGAAACTAGAATTAAAAATATATGACAGAAAAAATAAATAAAAAATATCTTTTAATTTTTATTGGCTTGATTGTTTTATTTTTTATAACTTCTCTTGGATATTATTTAATAAATCAAAAAAAGGATATCCAAAATAAGCCAGAGCAATTTGAGCCAACTAAAACAAGTTCTAAAGCGTTATTAGAACAAGAGGATGACAAAATAAAAATATATTCTTTTGCTCCTGGTAATAATTATATCGATTTAAACTTTGATGGAACTGATGACAACGTCTTTGTTTCTCATATTGTTGGGGCTGATTATTATGATTATCACACAAACGCTAATACTGATGTTTATAATTTCTTTATCAAAAAGAGTAGTAATTGGAATATTGTAACTAAAGAAAATAAGGATAAAAAAATCTTAGACTTTGAAAGAGATTTTTTAATTAGTGAAATAATGGGGTGCAATGGAGGTAAAGTTTTAAAAATAGCACAAACAAATAATAAAACATTTTTAATTATTACAAAAAATAATAATAAAGAACCGGACCAATCTAAAACCAAGGCAATTTTTAGTATTTATGAATTAAAAGAATCTGGCGATCTTATTGGGTCAGATTATATTTTTGTTTTTATAAAAGATGTTTTTGGATCAATTCCTGGATGTGGTATTGACGATTTATCAAATCAAGAAATTTTAGAAGTAATAAAAAATAATTTATAAAATAAATTTAATAAAACTATGCTACCTATTATTTTAACAGCCATAATTACGGCAATTATAACCGCTATTTTTGTAGCTTCTTGGGGAGGAAGAGCAAGGGGACAAGGAGACGCCTCTATTTACATTACAACAACTCTATTAATTAAAGAGGTAAACTTGATGGCTGAGAAATTAGGATATAAAGATGTTGGTGATTATTGGCTAAAAACAAAAGGAGAAGAATATGCTAAAAATGGAATTGCTAATTTAACAAATGCCTTAAATTATATAAATTTAACAAAAAAATAGTATGTCTTTATTCTTTAAAACACTGATAAAAGGCGTGGCTTTAAATGGCGATGAGTTATCTCCTTTAGCTAACTGGATTGTTTCTAATCAAATTCTACAAATGATTTTTATCTCTATTTTATTAAGCTTTTTAATTATCCTTATTTTACGAAATTATATGAAGCAAGAAAAAGTTAGCATCTCTTTGTTTATAGTTATTATTCTTATTTCGGGTTTTTGTTTTTATTGGTTTAGCACTAGACCTACAAAAATTAGAGTAAATTGTGCTTACGAGGTTTCTTCTTGGACTAAGGAAAATAACATCACAACAGATCAGGCGGAAGCAGTGGATGTTCGTTTAAATTTATGTTTATATAAAAATGGCTTAAATCGATAGTTCACAAAATTCTCTAAGAAGCTTAAGAACGATTTTACACTTTGTGTAAGTCCGAAAGAGAGGGTATCAGTCAGTTACCCTCTTTTATTGACGCTTATTTTTATAGGCTTTAAACTATAAATATAAGTTAATTCATACACTCCGTTTTAACGAAGTGGATAAAAATATGGATAAAGACAATGATATAAAAATAAATATTCGCAATAAATCAGTAATAAGTGCTATGGAACAGTTATTTGAAAAAGTGACTCTTAATGATTCTTTTATTGAGGATATTAAACGAATAAGAAGCAAATGGCTTATACCAAAAAAAGGATTCAAAACTATCTCTAAGGATTTTAAAGAATGGATAATAAATAATAAGGCTAATAACTTTAAAGATCTTTCAATAAAAAATACAAAAATAATAAAAACTAACCCAAGTATATTTTTAAATAAGGTTTATAATTGCTTAACTGATCCTGAAACTAATGATAATTATCCAACTGATTTATACTATTTAGAAAATGAAAGAACTTTTTATCATTTAATAAATGAAAAACCATTCCCGGGAATTGTCCATTATATTCTATTTAACAACTTATTTATTCCCGAAACAAAAGAAGCTCAATTAACGAGGGATCGATATGGGAATATGGTAATAAGGTGTGGACCAAATGCGACAAAAAAAGATGTGGAAGAGTTATTATCTGTCATGAATTTCTTTCAAAAGAATATGAACAATTATAAAAAAGGAAGGGACAGAGCAAGTAAACTTTATAGTAAAGATAAAGAGGTATATCAGGATAAATTAGATGGTTATGACGCATTAGACGTTTTTAATCTTGATGATAATAAAAAAGTAAAAAACAAATCTCTCTCAACTTTAAGACAAAGAAAAAAAAGATTTAAAGATAAAATATCAAACATTTGTTAACACCAACAAATGTCACGGTATCAATATTGAAACTCGTTAAAATAGACTTAAGAAATTAAGTCTATTTTTTTATGGGTAAATTAGATAATCAAAACCTCATAGAATATGTCGAGATAATCTTGGATATTTTCGAGCAATAAAATTATCTAATTAACCCGCAAAACCTATGAACAAACTACAAGCGCTTGAAAGAGCAAGACAAAAAAGAATTGGTATTTTGTTATTTGATAGTAAAAACTACTCAATAACAAAAATTCCTCACAACTATATGATCTTTATCAAACTTGATCATAAAAAAGAGTACCGAACAATTGATAGAGATTTTTACTGTCCAGTTGAGGATGATATTTTTTATGCCCACGAAATAGCTAAAGATGCTATTAATAAATATTTTAAGTCTTAATAATATGGATATTAAAAAAATTATTCCTCATGTTATTGATTTGGTTGATAATACTGATTTTAAAACAGTTGTTAGATATTTAAAAGGATTAAATCAAGCAATTAATAGCCCGCTAAAAATGGGTGCTTTAAAACAATTAGTCAGACAAGAAATTAAAAATAGAAAAAGGATATTAAAATTAAACGCAAAAAATAATCCTCTTAAAATACAGTCTAGTAAAACATTAATAACATCTGATATACATCAAGATTGGATTATACAAGACATCTTACCAGAAGGATCAATAAACATTCTTTCTGCAAAACCAGGGAGTTTTAAAACTTGGCTAACTTTATATTTTGCTTTATGTATTTCTAAAGGTGAGCCCGTCTTCGGCGTTTTTAACGTAAAAAAATCAAATGTCTTAATAATCGATGAAGAGGATTCAGACAAATTAATAAAAGACAGGTTGATTAAATTAGGAGATGACGGAGATACCAATCTTAGTTTTAGTATTATGACTGGTTTTATGGCTGATAACTATGAAAATATCGAAATGTTATTAAGCGAATTAACAAGAAGAAAAATTAAAGTTCTTATTATTGATAGTTTAATTAGAATTCACTCTGGTGATGAAAATAGTGCTAAAGATATGTCGAGTTTGTTCCGTAAAATATCTGTATTAAAAGAAAAAGGAATAACGGTTCTTATAAATCACCATAATCGAAAGGGTCAAGATAATCAAAATTATGGCAATCAAATGATGCGTGGCTCTGTTGATATTTTAGCCGCACTAGAATGTCAGATGATGATAAAAAGAGTTGGTAATGATTTAATAATTAACCAAACAAAAAATCGCATCCAACCAGAACTCAAACCATTTATTATTTCTCCAACCCAAGAAGAAGATAAATTAAATTTTGTTTTTAAAGGTTATTCTGAAGATACTCATAACCAACAAATTAAAACACTACATCAACAAGATTCTGTTCTGTCTTTTATAGAAGAAAGTGATTCTCCAATAACTCAAGAGGATTTAAGTAAACAATTTCAAGGAACTATTGGAAAAAATGTCTTGTTAAAGATTTTAAAAACTCTTGAGAACGAACAAAAAATAATAGTAGAGACAAAAGAAAAAAATAAGAAATTCTATACTATAAATTCTGCTTTTTAGATTTTTAATATATAAGGGTTATAAAAAACTAAAAAACAGAATTACCACGTATATTTTTCCTGTATAGCTACACGATTTATTATTGAGACATTTAGATTTTTTGATTTGCGTCTTATATTATAAGCATTTCTAATCATCCCTAATCAAAAATCTATGACAAAAAAAGCACTTGCCTATTATCGTGTATCAACTGATCTTCAAAAAGAAGAAGGAACAATTGAAGTTCAAAAAATGAAGGTCAGAGAATTTGCTATCAAAAATGAATACCTGATTATTGAAGAATTTTCAGATGATGGGTTCAGTGGTGGATTAAGCGATAGACCAGGATTAAAAAATCTTCTTGATTTATTAAACAACACAGAAGCGGAACATATAATCATCTATAAGTTAGATAGGTTAGCAAGAGATTTATATATTCAAGAGGGTTTGATAAAAGAGTTTAATAAAAATGAGAAGCAATTAATTTCAGCTCTTGAGCCTGATTTAGACAGTAGCGATCCTTTCAGAAAGGCGTTTAGACAAATGCTTGGTGTATTCTCTGAATTTGAAAGAGCAATGATCGCTTTAAGACTTGAAGGTGGTAGAGAAAGAAAGGCTAAAAATGGTGGTTGGCATGGTGGTAAAATTTATGGTTATGACAACAATGAGGGCAACTTAGTAATTAACCAACAAGAAGCTAAAACGATTATGTTGATATTTAATCTAAAAAGAAAAAAGAAGTCCCTAAAAATAATTGCTAATACTTTAACGGATTTAAGTATCCCGACTAAGAGAGGAAACGAGAAGTGGAGTCCATCAACAATTAAAAAGATTTTAAGTAATCCAATTTATAAAAAGGGTCTAATCTCTTACAAGGGTGAAAGATATCAGTCAGCGGTTGAGTTGATTTTACGATAGCTTTTTAAGGTAGTCATTAATCTAATTAAAATATGATAAATAAATCCCTATTTAATCACCTATAAATATATGGATAAATATTATAGCTATTACAGAGTTTCGTCTCTAAACCAAGCAGAAACAGGGGCTTCCCTTGAAGCTCAACAAGAAGCAAATCAAAAATTTGCAAAAGAAAGAGGGTTTCAAATTGTAAAAGAATTCCGTGAAGTACAAAGTGCTGCTAAAAAAGGTCGAAAGCAGTTCGGTTTAATGCTAGTGGAAATTAAAAAATCAAAAAGCGTTAAGGGAATAATTTTTCACGACGTAGATAGATCTTGCCGATCTATTAGCGACTGGGCAAAAATAAAAGAGCTATCAAATGCTGGTTATAATATTTGTTTTAGTCGTGATGGTTCAGACTTAAACAGTAGAGGTGGCTCATTAACCTGTACTATGAAAGCTGTAATGGCTGAAGATTTTATTGCTAATTTATCACAGGAGACTAAAAAGGGTATGAACAAAAAAGCAGAGCTTGGTTATACAGTTTTTGGAAGAGTTTTATTAGGATATAAAAAATCTGGAATTGGCATGAGAGAACTTGACCCAATAACAGCACCTTTAATTAAAAAATGTTTTGATTTATATGCTACTGGTAAATACACTCTTCATGAGCTAGCTGATGAAATGTATAAGAAGGGTCTGAGAACCTATAACAACAAAAGAATTGAGTATACAAAAATCAGTAGAATCTTAAATGATAAATACTATATGGGCATCATTGACATAAAAGGCAAACTTAATATTGGACTACATCCCGCAATTGTTTCTGATAAATTATTCAAAAAAGTTCAAGATGTTTTACAAAGAAGATTTACTCCTCATACTCATAAAAACGATTATAAATTTAAACACATCTTAACTTGTGGTTTATGTGGACAAACATTAAAATCAATGACCGCTAAACACAAATATCCATATTACTATTGTCGCAATAAAGCTTGTGGAGCAAAAAGCTACTCTGAGAACACAGTTGAAGATATATTATTAAATGAAATTGATAAAATTAAATTTGATAAAGAAGAAACCGCCCAACTATTAAAAATTGCTAAAGACTTAAAAAAATCTTATGTCTTTGAGCTTGAAAAAATGAATCAGAGTTTAAATCTTAGAGTGATTAGTTGTAATGATAAATTAAGCAAGCTAACTGACCATCTTTTAGAAGGAACGATTGATAAAGATGTTTATGAAGAAAAAAAGAAGCAATTTATTCTTGAAAAGAGTGCCCTTGATTCTCAAATAAAAGACTTTCAAAGGACTAACGAAACCTCATTTAGTAAAATTGAGGAGCTTACAAAACTACTATCAAATCCCGCTTATGCCTATAAAGTGGCAAACCACGAAAATAAGGCTAATCTTATTAAAAAAATGATAAAAACTATCAAAATATTCCCGTCAGGGGTAAATTTAGACTGGCAAACCTCATTTTTACCCTTATATAACAGAAAAAACGAGCTTTTAAACTCGTCTTTTCAAAATGGGGTGCCTATCGGGAATCGAACCCGAAATAACAGGACCACAACCTGCTGTGTTACCACTACACCATAGGCACCATTATTCTAAAATATTCTGATTATTTGTCTTCTCCTTCTTCAGCCTCGTCATGACAACCATGATCACAGGTACTGCAATTACAACCACCAAAGCCAAATAAAGCATCCATCTGAGCAATTTCTTCCTCAGTTAACGGCTTATCATTATTATTTTCCATAAAATTAAAATTAATTATAAGTACGCCCAGAGGGAATCGAACCCCCATAACCAGCTTAGAAGGCTGGTGTTCTATCCATTGAACTATGGGCGCAAATTTACTTTTTAGATTCTACAAGATAAGGGACTTTAAGTCAATTATCTAAAGCCTCTTTGCCGCCAAGCTTCAAAAATTAAAATAGCCGCTGAAACAGACACGTTTAAGGAGTCTATTCCGGGTTTCATTGGAATGTTAACAACTTCATTAGCCGCTTTTAGCCACTTACCACTTAAACCGTTTGATTCTGTTCCTAAAATAATAGCCACCGCTTCTTGATAATTAATCTCAGTATGATTTTTACCTCCACCAAGCGATGTGGCGACGGTTTTTATTTTATTTTTATCTAAAAACTTCTGAGTTTCTTTAAAATTAGATGATATTATAGGAATTTTAAAGAGTAAGCCTTCGCTAGCTCTAATTACATTGGGGTTATAGATATCAGTTTGCTCATCGTTAATAATTATTAAATCAACTCCAACAGCATAAGCACTTCTAATAATTGCCCCTAAATTACCTGGTTTTTCTACCGCCTCTAAAACTAAAATTAATGAATTCTGGTCAAGTTTTATCTCATCAATATTTTTTGTTTGGGTTTTTACTAGAGCTAAGATTCCCTCTGGTTTTTCTTTGTATGATATTTTTTTATAAACCAAATCTGAAACATTAACTATCTTTTCTACTTTAAAATCAAGCTCTTTTTTAAAAAAATTAGAACAAATAAAAAGCTCTTCAATTACAAAACCACCGGCAATCACTTCTTTTATCTCTCGTAGGCCATCAACCACAAAAAGACCTAATTTTTTACGATCGCGGCTTTTTTCTCTGAGCTTGATCAGGTTTTTTATTTTTTGATTTTGTTCACTTGAAATTATTTCCATAAGCCTTATTATATCACAAGAATTGTTTTGTCTACAGAAAGAAGGCAATTTATGCTATACTATATAAAAAAATAAACAAATATGCCAATTCCTCAACTTAGAAAAAAGAGTACCTTTACCCAGGAAGCGATGAGAGCCTGGAAAAAACCACCTAAAAAGAAAACTTTTTGGGAAAAAATTTGGTTTAACCGAAAAAGAATATTAGCCTTACTGACAATTTTTATTGCCTTTTTTGCGTTATTATCTTTTATTGGAATAATTATAATTAGTCGCGATTTGCCAAACCCAAACCAGTTAATTGATCGGGAAATAGCCCAAAGCACCAAGATTTATGATCGCAGTGGCGAACATGTTCTTTATGAAATACATGGTGATGAAAAGAGAACTTTGGTTTCTTTAGATGAAATTCCAATGCATGTTAGAAACGCTACTATTGCCATTGAAGATAAAAACTTTTATAAGCATGGTGGTTTTAGTGTTTGGGCAATGGCTAGAACAATGGTAACTAATGTTATCTATCGCCGTTCCGCTGGCGGCTCAACCTTAACTCAGCAGTTTATTAAAAACGCTATTTTAACAAACGAAAAATCTATTACTAGAAAAGTAAAGGAACTTATCTTAGCCCAACAAATAGAAAAAAAGTTTTCTAAGGATGAAATTTTACAAATGTATCTTAACGAGATTCCTTATGGGTCAAATGCTTACGGTGTAGAGGCGGCTAGTTACAAGTACTTTGGTAAGAGCGTAAAAGAGATAAATATCGCTGAGGCGGCTGTTCTAGCGGCTCTACCACAATCTCCAAGTCGCTACTCTCCTTACGGACCAAATCTTGATATCTTAATGGGGAGAAAAGATTACATCTTGGATTTAATGAATGAACAGGGATATATATCAGCCGAGGAAAGAGACCAAGCAAAAGAAGCAGAAATAATTTTTCAAAAGCCAGAATCTAGCATTATTGCCCCTCATTTTGTGATGTATATAAAAAGTTTAATGTCTGAGAAGTATGGCGAAAAAACATTAGAACAAGGGGGGCTCAAAATTTACACCACCTTAGATTATTACAAACAAAAAATTGCTGAAGAGGTGTTAATAGAAAAAATTAAAGATTATGAAACTAAATATGATGCTAATAATGCTTCCCTAGTTTCTGTTGATCCAAAAAATGGGGAAATTTTAGCAATGATTGGCTCACGTGATTTCTTTAATAAAGAAATTGCTGGTCAGGTAAATGTTAGCACCAGCTTAAGACAACCAGGCTCATCCATGAAACCAATTGTTTTTGCCTCTTTATTTGAAAAAGGTTACACCCCAGACACTATTTTATATGATGTAGTGACTAATTTTTCCACCAACCCAGCTGATCCTTATATTCCAAAAAATTATAATTTAAAAGAAAATGGTCCAGTTACAATTCGTAAAGCCTTAGCAGGATCATTAAATATTCCAGCTGTTAAAGCACTTTACTTAACTGGAGTTAGTAATGTAATTGATCTGGCTCACGCTCTTGGTTATTCATCACTAAATGAAAAGGGGTTGGGTTTATCTTTAGTTTTAGGTGGTGGTGAGGTAAAGTTACTTGAACACACCAATGCTTACAGCGCTTTTGCTAGAGATGGACAGGTTAGTGATTTAATTTCTGTTCTAAAAGTTGAGGATAGAGATGGTAATATTTTAGAAGAAGCTAAAGTTAATAGCCGAAATGTAATAACCCAAAAAACAGCTCGCTTTATTAATAGTATTTTATCAGATAATGCTGCTCGTTCTTATATTTTTGGTGAGAAAAATAACTTAACCCTAAATGATCGCCCAGCCGCTGCTAAAACCGGAACCACTAATGATTATAAAGATGCTTGGATTATTGGCTACACCCCATCTTTAGTAACCGGTGTTTGGGTTGGTAATACTGATAATCACTCAATGAAAAGAGGGGCTGATGGCAGTGTTTTAGCGGGACCAATTTGGAAAGAATACATGAACAGAGTTCTACAAGGCACTCCAGTTGAATCATTTAAAGAAGCTGAAGAGACTAAAACAGGGAAAAATATTTTAGATGGTGTTTTATCACCACTAGGCAAAACTGCTTTTGATAGTCGTTCTGATATGCCAGCAAGCGCTAACACCCCAACTGAATTTGTAAAATATAAAGAAATATATGATCACCATTCTATCTTATATTTTGTGGATAAAGATAATCCTCTTGGACCAACTCCTGAAAATCCAGAAAACGACCCTCAATTTTCTACCTGGGAAGCGGCGGTTTTAGAGTGGGCTAAAAAAAATCACCAAGTAGTTTCTTCTTCAACTATTGCTATTGATGCTGAGGAAAATTTTCCAAGTGAATTTTTAACACCAGAAGAATTAGACGCTTTAAACAATAAAGATGAAAGTGATATTTTTCCCGAAGATTTAATTTTAGAATAGTTTTAAAAAGGGCCCCTGCGGGGCCCTTTTTTGTTATTGCCTAATTGGCATTACAACATAAAGATATTCATCTTGTGGTTCGGCCACTAAAATACAAGGGGTGTTAGTACTAACAATTTTTAAACGTACTTTATCAGCATTAATATTATTTAAACCATCAACTAAGTACCGGAAGTTAATTGCTATTTCATTATCAATGCCACTAATATCCGCTTCAATGTCCGCCCTACTTTCTCCGCTCTGTCCAGATGAAGCAGATATTATAATCTTATTATCTTTAAATTCTAAGTTAACGTCATTAATTCCTGTTTTAGAGAAAATTGCTACCGCTTTTACTGCTCTTAGAAGGTTTGCCTTACTTACCACCACCTCTGTTTTACTTTTATCAGGAATAATTTGTTGATAATCTGGGTATTGACCATTAATTAATCTGGAAACAAGTTCCACAGAATCAACTAAAAACAAAATTTGATTATCAGAAACAGCTATTTTAACATCACTTTTTTGTTCAAAATCACCATCCTCATTATTATAATTATTTAAAATTCTTAAAAGTTCTTGAACAGTTCTAGAGGGGACAATTAACTTTTGATTAATAAAACTATTCTCTGTTTTAGTATTAATAGTTTTTTCAGCTAAACGATAACTATCAGTTGCAACTAGAGTTAATTTTTCATCCTCAAAATTAAATAAAACTCCTGATAACTCAATCCTATTTTCACTATTTGAAACTGCAAAAGAAACACTATTTAAAGCTTTTCTAAATTCAACTATTGAACAAGAATAACAATTTTCTTGAGAAACTGATGGTATAAGAGGGAACTCTTTTGATGCCTCTCCTTTAATTTTTGTTTTATAAGTACCACACTCTACTTTAAGTTCACCGCCTATTTCTTCTATCTCCACGTTTTCACTTGGAAGCAAATTAACATATTCGGTAATAATTTTTGAATCAACCGTAAATTCACCCTCTCTTTCAACCTTACCTCTTAATTTATAAATAATGCCGATTTCTAAATTAGTGCTAATAAGCTCAATAGAGTTGTTATAAGCCTTTATTAAAATATTATTAAGAATTGGTAAGTTAATATTTTTACCAGTTCCATGACTTACAGTCAGTAGTCCCTTTTTTAAATTTTCCTGAACACTAATTAATTTCATATTATATTATTTAATATATATTTATATAAATAATAACAATAATAAGGGGGTGTATAAGTTATTGTTATTGCTATTTTTTGGCTTACTCTAAAAAATAATACCGATTTTTTTCTGTTGATTAAATCTTAAATTGCTGTGTGGTAAAAGTGTTTTAAAAGTTAACAACTTTTTTTATTAACAAAGGTTTAAGGTTTAATACACAATTTAATTAACAGGATCTCATTAGTTATTAACTACTTATTAACAAGTTATAAACTGTTAAATAGTTGTTTAATAGAAACCAACTCTTGTTTTATTTTTTCATTTTCATTCTCATTTATTTCTCGGCTAACTTTATTGTAAGCATGCATCGCGGTGGTGTGATCCCTGCCCCCTATTTCATGACCAATATTAGGATAGGATGATTTAACTTCTTCCCTCATTAAATAAATAGCAATTTGTCTTGGCCAAACAAGCTCTTTTTTGCGGCTGTTACCGATTAAATCTTTAGAGCTAATATCATAAAAACGACAAACAGCATCAATAACCTCTTTATTAGACAAAGATTTTGTTTGGGTATTAGCAATAAAATCAGACAGAATTTCTTTAACACTTCTCTCGCTTACGGGGATGTTTTTAATTTGGTGTACGGCAATAATTTTATTTAAAACACCTTCAAGCTCCCTAATATTATTTTGGACGCTTTTAGCAAGTAGGTTTATTATTTCAGAACTTAACGGAAAACCTTTTTCAATTGATTTTTTTTCTAAAATAGCAATTTTGGTTTCCATATCCGGTTTACCAACGTCAGCTACCATACCAGACTCAAAACGAGAAATTAGACGAGCCTCAATAGCGGGGAGAGATTTTGGTGGTCTGTCAGAAGTTAGGACAATCTGCTTGTCTCCTTGTTGTAGTTCGTTAAAAGTATGAAAAAATTCTTGTTGAGTACCATCTTTTCCACCCATGAATTGAACATCGTCAATTAAAAAGAGATCAACATTGCGATAAAGATTTTTAAACTCTTTTGCTTTTCCGGAGTGTACAGCCTGAATATAATTATTAGTAAATTTTTCAGAGGTGGTATAAAGAATACGATCAGTTTTTTTTGACACCTCATTACCTATGGCTTGTAGTAAGTGAGTTTTTCCTAGCCCTACCCCACCATAAATAAATAAAGGGTTATAAGCCTTTCCTAAATTATTAACCACTGCCCAACAGGCGGCATAAGCTAGCTCATTGTTTTTTCCTACAATAAAATTTTCAAAAACATACTTAGAATTTAAACCAAATTTATTTTCACTCCCCTTAATTGGTTGGTTATTTTTTTCTTCCACTCTGCTATTATTTTCTGGAGTAAGAGACTTCTCTTTTAATGAGCCAACTAAGTGACTATTTTTATCGTTAATAATTGTTTGGTTGCCGTTGTTTCTAACTTCTACTTTATAAACAATAATTACTTTTTGTTTTAAAACATTTTCTAGGGCGCTTAAAATTGTCTTGTGATATTTTTCTTCAAGCCATTTTTGGATAAAAGAGTTTGGAACACAAACAGTTACCTGGCCATTTTCAACCAAGGACACAAAAGTATTTTTAAACCAAGTAATAAAATTAGCCCGCGATAGATTAACTTCTATTTCGCCTAAAGCGGCCTGCCAAATTTGATCGTAAGACATAGGGATTTTTATTTATGTTTTAATTATATTTAATAAAAACCTTTACTACAAGCAAAGTTTGTTTATAAGCTGTTAGTAAACTGTTGATAACTAGAAAACTAGTAATAATAAATAATTATTGACCTTTAAAAATAAAAGTGTTAGAGTATATTTAATCTAAAATTAAAATTTTAAAAAATAAGTTATGCCAAAGAGAACATATCAGCCAAATAAAAAAAGGGCGAGCGTTAAACATGGGTTTTTACACCGAATGGAAACAGAAGATGGAAGAGAAGTTTTAAAAAGAAGACGCGACAAAGGAAGAAAAGTATTATCAAAGTAGTTAATATTTAATTTAATGTTGGCGAAAAAAAGCCGATTATCTAGAAATAAAGATTTTGATTTAGTTTTTAAGGAAGGGACTTCTGTTTATGGACAGTTTTTGGGGGTAAAAATTAAGAAAAATGAAAAAACATTCAACCGCTTTGGTGTCTTAGTTGGCACTAAAGTAAGCAAGTTAGCGGTTGTTAGAAATCTTTATAAAAGAAGAATTAAGAGCATTGTTTTTCAAGAAGAAAAACTTTTAACTAAAGGTTATGACTGTGTAATAGTCGTTTCTAAAGAGATTAAAAGTAAAAGCTTTGAAAACATTCAGGAGGAAATAAAGAAAATATTTACTAAATTAAAGTTCTATAAATAATATAGAACTTTAATTATATTTATGATAAGGTATATAGATGATTTTTTTAAGAAGATAGCTATTTTTCTAATAAAAAGCTATCAAAAAACAATATCTCCAGACCATGGTTGGTTTAAGGGGCTTCATCCACATGGTTTCTGTCGTTTTAATCCAACATGCTCACAATATGGGCTGGAGGCGATTACAAAATATGGTATAATAAGGGGAGGATTTAAGGCTATGTGGCGTATTATGAGGTGTAATCCTTGGAATAAGGGTGGTAATGACCCACTTAAGTAATAATTTTATTTTTTATGCAATATCTTTATCAAGTTATTTTTTATCAACCAGTTTTAAATGTTCTTGCTTTTTTGTATAACCACACCGCTGATCTTGGGGTGGCTATTATTTTATTAACCGTGGTAATTAAGCTAATTCTTTGGCCGCTTTCCAAAAAATCAATTAAATCTCAAGCGGAGCTACAGGCACTACAACCAAAAATTGATGAATTAAAAAAGAAGTACGGTGATGATAAGGCTGGGCTTGGGCAAGCAACAATGAGTCTCTACAAGGATCATAAAATAAACCCACTATCCTCTTGTTTGCCACTGTTAATTCAACTCCCGTTTTTATTTGCAGTTTTTAAAGTTTTAAGAGTTGGATTAAGTGAAGATTTAGCTCTAGTTTATTCGTTCTTAGCTAAACCAGAGAACATACAGACTATTTCTTTTGGTTTTATGGATTTAAGCAAGCCGGTTGTTTATCTGGCAGTTTTAGCTGGTGTGGCTCAATTTATTCAAAGCAAAATGATGTTAGCTAAACAGAAAAAGGCTAATAATAGCGAAGAAAATGGGAAGGAAGAAAATATGGCCAGTATTATGAGTAAACAAATGACTTATATTTTTCCAGTCATGACGGTTATTTTTGGTCTTTCTTTGCCCGGTGGACTTACACTATATTGGTTTATGTTTACCGCTTTAACGGTTTTACAACAATTTATTACCTTAAGAAAAGAAAAGAACAAAATTCCTAGTGGACCGATTGAGGGAGAAATTATTAAATAAAAGTATTAAACAATAAAAAAACAGGAACAACAATTCCTGTTTTTGTTTATAAAAATTATTCAAAGCTGCGATCCTTCCCAACCACAACATTTAATTTTCCAGAAATAACACTAATTTCAGCCGGAGTTTTAACTTCAATAATGTCATCTAAGATTAAGGGCTCTTCTGAGTTGGTAATTTTTAATTTCTTAACTGATATAAAGGATAAATCTTTACTGCGATTTTTAATATAAACATCTAATTTTCCGTCAACCGGGTTAACTTTCAGGTGTTTGTCATCATTAGCTGAGCTTTTAAGGTTAAAAACACTGATTAATCCTTTCTCTTGTGGCTCAATAATGTAATCATCATTTATTTCAATTACAGAGTTTTCGCTAGAAATCACCGCTTTATTAAGAAAATAATAATTATTAACCACCCCGATATCAATTTTTTTAACGCGTCTTGCTAGTAGTATGTTGCAGGCCTCTTCCTCCCTTTTTATCCCTAGTGAATTAGCAATAGAATTATCATCACCCACTGGAATAATGGAAAAAAGGATGTTTTTTTGAAAAAAGCCGTATAACTCATTATCAATAATAGCACCAATAATCTTGTTTACAGTTTGATTGTTACCAACAGCTACAATTGTTTTAGCACCATTTTTAATCTCATTTTGGATAACGTCGCGAATGTTTTTAATGGCCCCTAATCTGATTATTTTTCCATTTAAACCAAGATCGGTTAAACGAATCTCTACCCGATTCAAAATCCGGCTATATTTATTCTTATTTAAATAGTCATCATATATATAAATATTCATATTTTTTCAAGCAAAGACCCAATTTATATATATAATTAGTTTTCTTCATCCCCCTCTTCTTCCTCAGTTTCTTCCTCAACCTCTTTACCTTTATTTCTTTTATCACTGTTAGCTACGTAAAGAACTTGACCATTGATTAAAGCCCCTTTTTCAATAGAGATTCCGGAATAAGTGACATCGCCAATTACCTTGGCAGTTGGTCCAAGAGCTAAATAACCGTGAACTTTAAGAGATCCCTTTACTTCACCGTTAATAACAGCATCATAAGCCTCAATATTAGCTACAACCTTAGCTTTTTCTCCTATAAAGAGATTAGCTTCTGTTTTAAGATTACCCTCCAATTGCCCCTCAACCACAATATTCCCTTGTCCGTGGAAATTACCCTTTACTTTAATGGAAGAGCCAATGATTGTTTCGGCATCTTTAAATTTTTCTGGCTTGTTTTCTTTATTAAACATAGTTTTGTTTGTCCTCTTGTTTTTTAGTCCAAGGGATTATAAAATAAGAATAAACTTATGGCTTAATTGTAGGTTATCGTTTTATCTTTGTCAAAGTTTTAACTATTTTTTAAAGTAGAAAGTCCTTGTAGTTCAATGGATAGAACGAGAATCTCCTAAGTTCTAAATCCAGGTTCGACTCCTGGCAAGGACACATTGACTAAAAATAAGCTTAAGGTATAATAGTCCTTAGTTATAGGGCCATTAGCTCAGTTGGCTAGAGCGCTTCCATGGCATGGAAGAGGCCAAGGGTTCAAGTCCCTTATGGTCCACAAAAAGAGGTTTTTTAAGCCTCTTTTTTAATAGTCAACAATAATCTGGACAATAAACCATTTGATGGTGTTCCTTAAGGAACATTGTTAAATTTTTAACTTATGTTCTTCAAGGAACAGCAATGAGACGATGACCGTTAATCTCTTAAGCTTCTAAATAAACAAGCAAACAAAAATTGTTTTAACTAAAAAAACTTTTTACTAGTTAATATTGAAAGACAAGTAATGGCTTTATCTAATTAAAAAGCGACGTTCCTCGCAGAACAATATTATTTTGTCTAATATTAAATAAAATAAACTATTTTAACTAATATAAAATAAAATTTTTTAATTTGCCAAGGAGGTATAAAAACCGTATAATATATAAGACTTAATTCAGTCTTACTTTATTTTTTATGATTTACGACACTATTATTATCGGTGCTGGACCAGCTGCCTTTACCGCCGCTATTTTTACTACCAGAAGAGAAATGAAAACCTTGATTATTGGTCGAGAATTGGGTGGTCAAATAGTTTGGGCGGGAGAAATAGAAAATTATCCAGGCTTTAAAAGTATTTTAAACTTTGATTTTATTGAGAAATTTAAAGATCACGCCCTTTCTTGTGGTGCAGATTTTAAACAAGAAGAGGTTAAGGTGATTGAAAAAACGGCTGATGGTAATTTTAAGCTTATCACAAACAAAGAAGAGTTTATTACCAAAACAATTATTTTAACCATCGGCCTTTCTCCTCGTCGCTTAGCGGTTCCTGGTGAGATGGAATTTTCCGGTAAAGGTGTCTCTTATTGCGCCAATTGTGATGGGCCGCTTTATAAAGGGAAGAAAGTTGTTGTTATTGGTGGTGGTAACTCTGCTTTTGATGCTGCTGAAGTGTTGTCAAAAATTGCTAGTGAGGTTTATTTGATCCATAGAAGCAAAGAATTTAAAGCTTTTGATGGTTTAGTTAATGAAGTCCGCCAAAGAGAAAATGTTAAGATTATCACTGAGGCCAAAATAAAAGAAATTAAAGGTCAGTTAAAAGTGGAAAAAATCGTCTACTTAAATAGTAATAATCAAGAAGAAGAGCTTGTAGTTGATGGTGTTTTTATTGAAGTTGGTCGCATTGCCCACACAGATTTAGTCTCGGAGTTAGTTGAACGGGATGAAAAAATGCAACTGGTGGTTAATCAAAAAATGGAGACCAAGACTCCCGGAATTTTTGCGGCCGGGGACGTAACTAATGCTAGTGAGTTTAAACAAATTTCTATTGCGAGTGGTCAAGCGACGATTGCTGCTCTAAGTGCTTATAAATACTTACAAAGCAAAGACGCTTCTCTTAATTCCAAAGTATTTTATTAATTTCTTAAAAGATAGTTTTTCCTGTATAATATAAGGGTAAACTATTTTTTTATATGAATAATCCAAAAATAAATTTAGTGGCCGCTGATATGGGGTATGGCCACCAAAGGGCAGCTTACCCCTTACTTGAGATTGCTAACAACCATGAAATTATTACCATTAATAATTATCATGATATTCCTGTTTGGGAAAAAAAATATTGGGAAAATAGTTTAAAGTCTTATGAAAAAATTTCCCGTTTAAAAAAGATTCCATTTCTAGGAACAATCATATTTGAGATAATGGATGCTTTTCAAAAGATAGATGAATTCTATCCTAACCGGGATCTCTCAAAACCAACAATTCAAGAAAAATTTTTTTATCGCATTATTAAAAAAGGCCTAGGTAAATATTTAGTTGAAAAGTTGAATAAAACTAAATTACCATTTTTAACCACTTTTTTTGTGGCTGCTTATTTTGCTGAGGCTCAAAATTATCAAGGAGATATTTATTGTGTTATTTGTGATACCGACGCTTCTAGAGCTTGGGCTAATATGGATTCAGAAAATACTAGAGTTATTTATTTGTTGCCCAGCGAGAAAGTAAAAGAAAGGTTTTTAATGTATGGTGTCAAAGAAAAAAATCTTATTGTTACCGGCTTTCCTTTACCAAAAGAAAACATTGGGGAGAGTAAAGAAATTTTAAAAAATGATTTAGCCTTAAGATTAAAAGTTTTAGATCCGAAAGGAACTTATCACGAGAAATATTCTTCTTTAGTTGAAGAGCATCTGCCAGAATCCAAGGCAGTTAATCGCCCCCTAACTATTACTTATGCAGTTGGTGGTGCTGGTGCGCAAAAAGAAATTGGTTTAGTGATCTTAAGGAATTTAAAAGAGAAAATTTTAAGCGGTGAGATAGCAATTAATTTAGTAGCCGGTAGCCGCCCCGAGGTAAGAGACTATTTTAACAATGGAATTAAAGAACTTAGTCTTGATAATAATGTTAATGTAAGAGTTATCTTTGCGGAAAATAAAATAGATTATTTTAGAGAGTTTAGCACCTCTTTAAGAAGTAGTGATATTTTATGGACCAAACCATCGGAACTTTCTTTTTATAGTGCTTTAGGACTGCCAATTATTATGTCACAACCAGTTGGTTCTCAGGAAGATTTTAATAGAGAGTGGTTGATGGGTGTTGGTTCGGGGATTGACTCCGGTGATCCAGAGCATGTAGAAGAGTGGCTACCTGATTTATTGGATTCAGGAAGACTAGCTAAAGCAGCTATGGATGGTTTTTTAAATGCTGAAGTAATGGGTACTTATAATATTGAAAAATTATTTGATAAATAACTAACTTATGAACTGGTTTGTGGTGGCAATTCTATCGTATTTTTTATTAGCGGTAGTTAACTTAACAGACAAATTTTTAATTGATAATGTTTTAAGAAGTAGCAAGACTTACGCTTTTTTAGTTTGTCTGCTGGGGGCTTTGGTGTTTTTAATAGCACCTTGGTTTCTTTATTATCCTGGGTTGTCTCTGTTTGCCTCCAACATCCTAACTGGCTTTCTTTTTGCGGCCGCCCTTTTCTTTTTGTATGAAGCTTTAAGGCGTGGTGAAGCGGCTAAAACAATTATCTTAATTGGGGGTTTAATTCCTATTTTTTCTACTATTATAAGTTGGGTTTTTTTAAAAGAAAGTTTTGTTTTGGGTCAGTTAATTGGCTTAATTTTTTTATTACTAGGAATTTTCTTAATTGCTCTATTGCCAAGCAGTCATTCTTTTTGGGAAAAAATTTGGCTCAATTTAAGATCGGAGACTTATAAAAGAAGGTCGCTGCGTTTGACTGTTTTAGCGGCTCTGTTCTATGCCCTATTTTTTACAGCTACTAAATATGTTTATTCGGTTCAAGAATTTTGGAGTGCTTTTATTTGGGTAAGACTTGGGGCTTTAATAGCGGTATTATTCTTCTTAATTAACAAAAAAAGCCGCCAAGAAATTATTGCCAATTTAAAAGGAGATTCTTCTAAAAAAAGAAAGAACAAAAATGTTTTTTTGTTTTTATTTAATCAGGGGTTGGGGTCGCTTAGTTTTATTTTGCAAAACTACGCCATCTTTTTAGGTCCGGTGGCAATTATTACTGCTCTGCAAGGTTTTCAATATGCTGTTATGATGTTCTTTTCTTTCTTCTTAGGATTTTTCTTTAAAGAGTATAAAGAAAAATTCTCTTTAAAAAAATTAATTCAAAAAATACTAGCCTTAGCTTTTATCAGTTTTGGGCTCTACTTAGTTGCTTTATATGTTTAATCTTATTCATCACAAAAAAAGAAAAAAAATTGTTATTTTAGGAGCTATTTTTTTTATTTTCATTTTTTTAATTTTAAGTCTTAAAGTATTTAAACACTATCCCTTAAAAATAGATTTAGAACACCAAAGTGGTGAATTTGGGGCCACTTTTTCTAAAAAATTTGCCCAAGAACTGGAACTTGATTTTAAAGAAACCTATCAAGCAATTCTTGATGACCTAAAAATTCGTTATTTAAGGCTGCCGGCTTATTGGGATGAGATTGAAAAAGAAGATGGTGTTTATGATTTTGAGGATATGGATTATTTAGTCAATGAGGCCAGCGCTAGAGATGCTAAAATAATAATTAGCCTTGGTCGTCGTCAACCTCGTTGGCCAGAGTGTCATAGTCCGGCTTGGACTAATAAAAAGAGTGTGACTAAAAATCAGGCCAGTCTTTTAAAATTAATAGAAATAGTAGTTTTAAGATATAAAAATAATCCCAACATTATTTATTGGCAGGTAGAGAATGAACCATTTTTAGGAACTTTTGGTGTTTGTCCAAAATTTGATGAGATGTTTTTTGAAAGGGAGATTGCTTTAGTAAAGTCACTAGATTCCCGACCAGTTATTATTACCGGTTCTGGAGAGATGAGCTCATTTCGAAAAGAAGCTAAGGCTGGTGATATTTTAGGGGTTACAATGTACCGGGTTGTTTATAACAACTGGTTTGGTTATGTGAGATATTTTTTCCCAAACAGCTTTTACCGACTAAAAACATATTTAGCTGGTGTTAAGCCACGTGAGACTATTAACATGGAGCTCCAAACCGAGCCTTGGGTTCCTCAAGGAAAAATGATTTATCTTACTCAAAAACAGATAGATAAATCAATGAGCTTAAAGCAGTTTAGGGCTAATTTACAGTATGCAATCAACACCGGCTTTAAACAGACCTATGTTTGGGGGGTTGAATGGTGGTATTGGCAAAAGCTCTATGGGAATGAAGCTTATTGGGAGCTTGGAAAAACTCTTTTTGACTAACTCTTTAGGGTAATAATATCTATTAGTTTATTTGATTCTCTATCAACCCAATCTTTAAAAATTCTTCTTGATTCTTCGGGGAGAATTTTTTTATTTTTAACTATTAGATCAATGTTGAAAAAAGAGTCAAAGATTGCCAATCCCGCTCGGTAAGCATCATAAGCGTTGCAAAGCTGTTCGTAATGATTTTTAGTTGGCACCATTAACACATCTTTTTGCAAATAAGCCGCCTCACAAATTGATTCAAAGCCGCCAGTAGAGATATAAGTAGAGCAATCACTAAGCAACTCTATAAATTTATGGCCACTTAAGGGATGAAAGGTGAGATTTAATCCAAACTGTTTGGCTTCGGTTTCATCTTTTTTATCCCAAAATGCTTCAACTTTTTGGCTAGGATTTTTTTCCGCCCAGCTTTTAATTTCTTCAAAATATCCTGAGTTTAAAATATACGACAAAATAAAGCCTTTTTTTTGAGGAGATAGTTTTCTGATCTCTGGTCTTAGAAGTGGAGGGCAAACAAACAAATTCTCTTCTGGTAAATCTTCTTCTTTGGTGAATGATAGAGCTATTAAAGCGGTTGATCCGTAGGAAGTTATCTGGTTGTAAAAAGAAAAATATTGATAGTCCTTAAAATACCCCTTTGGTCTGTTAAAAACTGGGTGGTTAATAAAAAATTGGTGACCAATTGAAAAGGACGGAATCTTATGTTTAAAAAATAGATTGTAGAAACCAAATAATGGTTCAAAAAAATTAAGCACCACGTCTGGCTGGTATTTTTTATATAATTTATTGATAACTTTTAAACTTTGAATATAAGCTTTAAGGCGAAAAAGGTTAAAAATAACGCTTTTACTAAAATCAATTCCATTGCCTTCTTTATTCATTAAAAAATAAGGACTTTTAATGTAGTGAATTGGGGCGCCAATTTCATCAATAAAAAAATCAGGAATCTTTCTAATTGGATTTTGATTCATAATAACCCCAACTAACTCATGCCCAAGACCTCTTATTTCTTTAGCTACGGTTAGTGCTTGAGTTAAGTGTCCTCGCCCCTCACTTTGGACAAAAAATAGGTATTTCATATAAAGATTCTTATAGACTAATTATCTCATATTTAGTTTCTTTGGCAAATAAACAAAAAATCCTAGCAAAACTAGAATTTTTAGGGAGCGGGTAGGGGGAATCGAACCCCCATCCTCAGCTTGGAAGGCTGATATAAAAGCCATTATACGATACCCGCCTGATCAACCTTTTTCTATAATAACTAAAGAAGGGCAACAAGTCAACTATTATTTAGTGTCTTTAATACCAAATAATGCTGGGAAAGCTGAAAAAATAAATAAAGCTATTAAAGCAAAAATGTATTGAATTGGCAAAAATAATAAAATCACAGTTGCTAGAGCGGTTCCTAAAAGGTAACCAAAGGGGGTCGCAGTTCTAAAGAGATTGATCTTATTAACATCACTAGCGCTGACATTCTTAAAGAAATAAGACTCTCTCATCGCTTCTACTAAAGCGGCTCCGATACGACTAATAAACAGAATTGCTGCCCAGAACCAAATATTTAAAGAAGTGCTATAGAAGAAAATAATTAAACAGGTAATTATTATTGTAAAACCAATAAAAAAGAATTCTTTTTCTCCTAGATATTTATCAGCAATAATTCCCGCCGGAATCTCTACAATTAAGAAAGGAATAAGCATAATAGAGAAAGCTAGACCAAGCTCTGCCCAAGAAAAACCTAGTGTTTTGTGAAGATATATTGGTACAAAAACGGTTGCCACACTATAAAAAACATTTAAAAGCGCGGCCAACCAGTAAACTCCCTTTAAATTTTTATTTTTTAACATTTCACGGACAGTCTTCAAAATTCTTTCTTTCTTATATTTTATCTCACTTTTTATTTTATTTCCTTGAAAAACAAAAATTAACAAAAAAGGAATAATTAAAGAAGCGGAAACCAAAAAGACACCTTTATAATCCAATAAGCTAATTAACCAAGCAGATAAGTTCGGTGATAAAACCCAGGCAAGGTTAATTATTGTAAAATAAATTGTTCTAGTCTTTCCGGTAGAAGCATCTTTGGAAAAGCTTTCCAAAAAAATATCCATATTAATCCAAACAAGATTAATACTAAGTTGCATTAAGGCAAAAAATAAAAAAATAAAAGCCGCTCTAGTTGAAAGACCTAAACCGATAAAAGAAACTAAAGCTAAAGAAGCGATTAAACCAGTGCTTAGGTAATTACCAAACTTTTTAATTAGTCTGGGAAAAAAAATTATGCTAAAAAAAGATATTAAATTAGCAAAGATAAAAAACCAGGTAACAGCCGAGAGGCCGATGAAATTTTCTAAATAACTAGATTGGACGTAGGCAGGTAGTGCTGCCGCTAAGGCCCAAAAAAAAGCCATTAAATAAATAATAATTAGATTAACTTTTGGTTTTCTCCAAAAAAATAAATTAAACATTTTTTCTTTTTTGATAAATAAAAACAACTAAACAAATAATTAATAGACTAATAATTTGCGGCCAGCGCAGACCAATAAATTCCGGAGTTTTATCTATTTTAATAAACTCCAGTAAAAATCGTAGCCAAGAATATAAAAATAAATAAAGTAAAACTACTTTTTGTGACAATACATCACTTAAGTTATTGTTTCTCTTTATTATTATAACTAATAAAATAGCAATTAACAAAGAGCCAAGACTTTCATATAAAAATGTGGGATGAAAATATTCAAAACTGATAAATTCTAAGGGTCTTTTCATTAAGGGGATTGGAATGCCCCATGGTAAATTTGTTGACAAACCAAAAAGCTCTTGATTAAACCAATTACCAAAACGACCAATAGCTTGACCTAAGGCGATTCCGGGCGCAAAGATGGCACCCAGTTTCCAAAAACTAAGCTGGTTTTTCTTAGCAAAAACTACTAAAACAATTATACCAGCAATAATACCACCATGGATTGCTAAACCACCTTCCCAGATTTTTATTATTTGTAGAGGGTTTCTAAGATAATAAGGCAGTTCTAAAAAAATTTCATAGATTCTGGCACCGATTATACCAAACAAAACCAAATAGAAAGCCAAATCCCAGACTTTGTTTTTATCGATGGAATTTTTTTTACCTAAATAAAGCGCTAAAGATAAGGCGGCGATAATCCCCAAAACAATAAAAAACCCATACCAATAAAGATTGATTGGGCCTAAACTCACTAGAACAGGATTAGGGTTAAAGTTGTGAAGCCAAGAAAACATGTGCGGACGGAGAGACTCGAACTCTCATGAGTTGCCCCGCTTGCTCCTAAGGCAAGTGCGTCTACCAATTTCGCCACGTCCGCGTGTTTTATATCTTAGCTAATTATTTATTTAATGTAAAGAATCTGGAAGTTTAACTAAAAAAGACGCTCCTGGTAGAGCGTCTTTCTTAGATTGATTTAAAAATTATTATTCTAATACTTCTATTTTAGCTGTTTTGACACCGAATTTAATGGCGGCTGACTTTTCTTTCATCCAGATATCAACTCGGTTAGGGTGTTTTTGATTCATACGATCACGGACGATAAATACTCGGTCACCAAATAGTTCGGGAATTCTCACTTTAGTGCCAAACTTTAAGAAATTAGCGGCAATAGTGTCTTCTTCACCATGATCACAAACATTAAAGCCGTTGGCTGTGATACAAGGAGAATCGTCGGTTTGCCCTGGCTCAGAGTTATAAGCAGTAATGACGTGAGTGCTGACACTTTTAACCTTATAATCTTTATTTTTTGGTAAGGCGTTGTTTACGGTAATGGTATCAGCTATTTTCTGAGCATTTTCTTCCATAGCCTCACTTTTTTCTAAGTCACCAAGACTAATCATTTCTTCTTGTTCTTGGTTAGCAACGGTTTCAGCGGCTAAAGCTGGAGTAAAGAAGAATAGAAATTGAAAAACACAAGCAATAATTAAAAAAAGAATTAAATTTTGCTTGCTACTGAGAGGCACTAGGTCCTCGGCAATTTTTTGCAGACGTTTTTTCATAAATTTATTTTTGGCGAAAATAAAAACCCTTATTATTGGGCATTTTTTCGCGACCCTTATTTATAGCATAGTTACAATTTTACGTCAAGACCGTGGTTGGGGATAAGTCATTGACATTAAGCTATAAATATGTTATAATCATCTAAGCTGAAAGTAGAGTTTTTAGCCAAGTAAAACCGTAAATTAACAAAAAATAATAGATCATGAAACAGATTATGCTATTTTTGGTTCTGATGGTAGCCATTGGAACTAATGCCCAGACTTATGAAGAGGTAAAAAGTCGCACCTCTGAGGACATTTCTGTCCTCGAAAAGAGGCTTGAGAGGGTGAAAAGCCGCATTTTCTATCTGGAGGTAACTCTGGATAAAGAAATAGCTAAGGCTAAAAATAGCGCCCTGACCCAACTGCAAAGGGAAAAACACTTTGCATCTGAGGAGGTTGTTAAGCTTAAAGAAGAAAGAAAAGCTTTAGAGGTAACCATCTCTAAGCTTAAAGAAACGTCTTTGGCGGCAACTTCATATCGCGCTGAAGCTGATCAGAAGAGCAATCTTCCTGAAGAAATGGGCCCCATTACCTATAAAAGACGGGTAAGGGCGCAGATTTTTAAGGAGAGGATTGGAGCCACTGGAGAAGTTAAAAAGTATCCTGCCTTATTAATGAATTTGAAGCAGGGGCTAGGGGAACTCACCACCTTTAAAATCTATCCCAGAGGAATGAGGGAAGTAAGTCCTCTGGTCTATATTCTTAATCCCCAGGAAAGGCGCTTGATTGACTTAGCTCCTGGTGAATATGAAGTTGATATGTTGTGTGGCTCATACTACGCAACAGTGGTGACGGAAATTGATCCAGCTGTTGTTAAGTGGGCAGACGGCAGAGAAATATATGGTGGGGCAGTTAAATTTTTAAGTGATCACTAAACAATAAAAAAGGAGGTAGTTCGTAAAGAACCACCTCTTTTCTTTTTTATGTAAGTTTTTATTTTTATAAACCCGTTCCACCACCTCCACCAGTAGAGTTACTAGAAAATGGTAAATATCTGAAGATAGAATAAGTGATTGCGTAGGCAGCTAATACAATAACTAAGCCAATAATAGAATTTTTAAGTGACCCCTTAGCTTTTTTAATTTCATCTTCGTTACCTTGTGACATCATCCACTTAAATCCAGCCATAATAGTTAAAACCAGAAATACTATACCTAAAAATCCTAGAATCACTGAGATTAAAATAGAGATAACATTAGCTAAGTTGCTATTACCAGCTAAACCAGCCGCTCCAGCAATGGCATCGTCTTGTTTTTTTAGATCATCTGTTTTAAGACCAGTCGCGAAAGCATAGGAAGCGGAAGCAAATAGCCCAATTAAACTAAATAATAGTGCCTTAATTCTTTTTAAAATCATCATATTTTTTCAATAAAGTTATTTCTGATAAAGATCCAAATAGCATAAGAAGAAATGACTACAATTAAACCAATCACAGCCCTAGTAATAGTGCCCCTAGCTTGTTCCACTTTACTTTCATTACCTTCGGCTGTCATCCACTTAAAGCCAGAAATAATTGTAATTACAAGGAAGATGATACCTAAGATACTAAGAGCAATACCAATCACCAAGCCCAAGGTAGTAGCTAAAGTTGTTTCATCAGCTACTTTTGAAAATGGTCCGTAGGTGGTAGCGGTTTTATTTAATCTATCTATAGCACCACCATTATCTTCTGCATTTTTAATACTGGTTGCGAAAACTAATCCAGGAACAATTAAAATTACTGTTAGAAAAACGATGTTTAGCCAAGATTTTAATTTTTTAACCATAAAATTAGAAGAATATTTTTAGTAGGAAGGTAGTTAAGGCATAACTACCAATTATAAATATAAGACCAATCAAAATATTAGAAATATTTTCTTTAGCCTCGGTCACCTTAGATTCGTTGCCACGAGCTGTCATCCAGATATAACCACTGTATATTAGTAAAGCGATTGAAATAACTCCTAAAATTGAAAAAAGGGCTGTTAAGATAGTACCAATATAAAACTCTAAGTCTCCTTGAGCGGGTATATTAGCACTTTTAGTAAAAACCCCAAGATTAGAGCTGTCTGGGTTTGAAAAAGCATCATCAAGGCCAACCGCAGAAGATAACTTTGGTACAAATAATAAACAAAAGGCTAAAAGTAGATATTTAATTTGTTTAATTTTAGTTAGCATTTATTTAAAAACAAAATTAAGAATAAACATCGTTATTCCATATGAAGCCAGTGTTATTACTAATCCGGTAATTGCTTTAGTAATAGTATCTTTAGCCTGATCAACTCTACCAGAATTACCTTGGGCAGTCATCCACTTAACACCAGAAAGGATAATTAAAACCAGAAAAATTAGACCAATAATTGAGAAAAAAATACCCAGAATTAAGCCAACATAAAACTCAGGGCTTTGTTGACTTAGCTGAGCTTTATTAGCTATTTGAGCCGCCCCACTGTCTATTTCAAAATTATATGAAGCAGCTTGAATTGAGTTACTAAAAAAAATAATTCCTAATAAAACTAGTAAAAAAAAGCGTTTTTTCATAAACTATGTTAATTCTCGTCCAATAAATAGGGTAATTGAATAGGCGGCCACAATTATTATTAAGCCAATAACAGCATTAATTAGTAAGTCTTTAGCCCGTTCTACCTTGGCGTTATTCCCTTGGGCTGTCATCCACAGGAAACCAGCAAAGACAGTTAATCCTAAAAAGATAACACCTAAAAATGATAGAATTAAGCCAACAATACCGCCAATTTTATCAAGCACAGACTCTCTGGCTGTTCTGGTGTCGCCCGTTTGACTATTATAAGCCGGTATTTGCCCACCAGTTTCCTTCAACCCATCTAGGGGGGCGGTGACAGTAGCTAAAGCAAAATTGGCTCCCAATAGAGGAAGGCTAATTAAAAAAGATAAAATTAAAGTTTTGATTGATTTCATATATTTACTGCTCTGAAGCCAATACTTTGGCTCCAAAGCGGTAACCCCCATTAAATAAATGAGGGCCACTTTTTTCTAAAATCGATTTTCGAAAAAATATTAAGCAGTAACGGTAACAAGTTTTTCGAGTACATATCTAGCGATACCCCAAGCAGAAAGAATAATAACAATACCAACAACGCCGGCGGTCATTAACTTTTTTGCTTCAGTAATCTTTTCATCACTTCCTCCAGCAGTCATCCATTTGAAGCCAGCGGCAATAACGATTACCACCGCGATTAAAGCCAAGAAAGTCATACCAAAGTTGATTAAGCTGGTAGCTGTTTCTACTGGTGTTTTCTTTCCTAGGTCTATCTTTCCTTCAATACCGTCTGCACCAGTGATTCCCACCTTTGTGGTGTCAAGGGCAGCCATACTTAGAGCTGGCACAAAAACCAAAGTTAAAACGAATAAAGATAGCAAGTGTTTAGCAATTTTTTTCATAATTCACCACCCTTCTAGTTTTTATAATTATGTAAATATTTTAGCACATTGGCAAATACAAGACAAATAAAAATGGGGGATAAAGAGTTAAATGTCAAGGTGGTGTTTGATAAAAATATGGTTATTGATCTTGGAAACAATAATTAAGTCTAGGCGGCTGGTTTGGTAATTAAAATTATGTAATAGGCAGTACTTTCTTATAGCTTTTCTAAGTCTTTCTACCTGGTCAGCTCTAAGCGCGGGGGTAAAAACTTTAGACCAACTTACACTCTTTGTTTTAACTTCAACCGCTATTAACTGCTTTTTATAAATTATTAAATCTATTTCTTTGTGTCCTGCTCGCCAATTTCTTTCTAAAATATTATAACCTCGGTCTTTTAGGTATCTCTCAGCTACCTTTTCGCCGAAATTCCCAATAGTTTTTTTGTTCATATAAAAACCCCTCACAAAGGAGGGGTTTCGTGTTTTTTATTTATTAGCTTATTTATGGTAAGTATTTTTTTATAGTATCTTCTTCTTTTGTCTCCATCTTTTTGACCATTAATTTCTTTGTCTTTTTTAAAATAGTAATCAACCACCAAATAAGGGCAAAAAACCAAATTAAATACCAGAAATAAGCAGAGAAAAACGGCACTATTTCATAATTGAAAAATAGTAAAGATCCACCAATAATTAAGTTAGAAAGAGAAAAATTATAAAAACTGGAAAAAGCTGGTTTGTAGAAATTCTTTCTTCTCTTGGCAATAAAGAAGATAATGCTTGCTAACAAGAGAATTAGTAAAAAAACAATCAGAACTGTCTTGGGGGCAGTTTCCATGCTCCCTGGTCTTAAGTTAAACCAAAATTGTAGGGTTAGAATACTTGACATAGATTACATTTTTTTAAGAAGTAAGGCATGGTAATTTTCCCCCACCTCAAACTCCTCAATAGTTGTTAGATTTAATTTTGCAGCGGCTTGTTTTAAGGCCTCAAATTTTAATCGTTTATCTACCTCTGGGCCAAAAAGGAGGGCATCATTTTTCCAGTCAGCAATTAAAAGTAGGCCACCTCTCTTTAAGATTCTGACAGCTTCACGAATTATGTCAACCTTTTTTTCTGATTGACTTAGTACATTTACCAGTAATGCTTTATCAACACTAGAAGATTCTATATTAGTGCCTTTAAAAATCTCTAAATCGCTCCACACGGTTCTTACCTGTGGATAATTTTCTAAATAAGCTTGTTTTTTTATATCTTCTAAGACTGGTGGCAGGACATCAACTGCATAAACTCGCCCAGTTTGGCCAACAACTGGGGCGATTTTGAAGACAAAATAACCAAACTGCCCACACCCCAAATCGGCTACTAAGTCACCCTCCTTAATATTGAGCTTCTCAATAATGATAGTAATGTTAAACATTCTTATCTCTGATTTTTTAAGCATATATTTATTCAACTAAAACTTGTCTTAAAACGGAAGCCTCGCGGCTATATTTCTTTTTGGCAGTAATAACAATATTATTAACACCCTTTTTTAAATTAACATTAGAATAAAATTCTCCGTTATTATTATTTAAAACCAATTCACCATTAATGCTAATCTCCGCCTCTTTTTCTGTCACACCCTTTATTTCTATAAAATTATCAGTTGTTTTCAAGTTTTGACTGGGGTGATGAATTATTAATTCTGGTGGAAAAATAATTTTTTTGAAGTAAGTCGCTAAGTAGAACAAACAAATTAAAAAAATTATGATGAAAATAGTATTCTTTAATAACTTTGGAAAAACAATAAGCTCTTTTTTTCTTAGTACTTTCTGTGAAAATGGGTCGGAAGAGTCACTAATAATATCAATATTATTTTTGAGCCAATTATCAATTTCCTCTTTGGAAAGACCAAGTAAAGAGGCGTACTTTTTTATATAATTTTTTGCATAAAGTCCCGATGGCAGTGCTCCAATATGATCTTCTTCAATCGCCTTTAGATACTCTAATCTAATTCCAGTTCTTTTGGCGGCTAACTCAATATCAATCTGCCTTAACTCTCTAACAGACCTTAATCTAGCCCCTAAACTGTCTTTACCGATAATTTTTCTTGTAAATTCGGTCATTTTTTTGGACTACTAGAAACTGCTCCCGTGTTGGGGTTCCAGGAAACCCCAAGGCCGCTAAAGAATAGATTCATAATTAAAACACTGGAAAATGTTATTATTAGACCCACAACAGCTGCCTTAATAATATCCATCCCCTTCTTAACTTTATCAGAGCTACCAGCTGATATTAAAAAGGTTACCCCACCGTAAATAAAGGCGATCAGTGACAAGGTGCCAACTAAACTCAAGATTAATTCAATAATATAAATAGCATAATTACCAACATCTGAGAGATCATAATTACCGGTTTTGTAATCCGGGTTACTGGTGTCTACTATACTGGTAGCTAAACTAGTTTTTAAACCAATAAATAAGAGCAAAGAAGCAAGTAGTAGGGCAAAATAAACTTTCTTATTTTTTTTCATATAAATTAATTAATTGTTTGTTGAACTTGAATTGCTCCATTATTTAAAATTTCTTGAATTTTTTCGCTATTAACTAAGGCGTTATTAATCATCTCTCCAATAGCTCTTTCAGCATCATTAATATTACGTCCCCGATACCAACTTTTAGCACTTAGAACCTGTTCGGCAAAAATACCGAGATTTTCATCATCTCTTTGCTGGTTAATTAAGCTCTTTAAAGCAGTCGGCTTTTTGGTTTTTTCTAAATATAATTTAGCATTTTCTTCTTTAGCCATAAATTGAATAAAATCCCAAGCCTCATTTTGGTACTGACTTTTTTTAGAAACAGTTTGTACCCAATAGTTAGCAAAGTTTATCTCTAAAGAATTCCCTTCAATTTGTGGTAATTTAGTAATTCCAAAGTTCAATTTTGGCGCCTGGGCCTTTATTTGTTCAATATTAAATGAATAACCAAAGAACATGGCTAAGCGGCCACTAGCGAAAACATCTAAAGCGTTTTCCATGCTATTGTTCCAAGAATAGACTTCTTTGATTGGATTAGCAAAATCAGTATAAAAACGAAGCGCCTCTAAACCAGGATTATAATTATTACCAATTGAAGATGGAACAGTGTGAAAAGTGACCTGATTACCGCTGGTCATAACAGCACCATTTTGCATCATTAAAACAGATAAAATATCGCTAAAACGGTTAATGTTTTGGGTTGTGCCAAGAGCGATACCGGATTGGATTAAGCCCTTTTGTGGGTCTTGTTTGGTGAGTTTTTTAATATTTTGTTGAAACTCTCGATTCCAATATCTAGGGGGATTAACTATTCCAGCACTATTTAGTAAATCTTTGTTATAAAAAAGAGCTAAAGTATCAACTGATAGCGGTAAGGCGTAAATTTTACCATCTTCCAAAATAACGTCACCAGCCACCACATCAACAAAATCTTCCTTTAATTGTCTGGTTGTTAAACTCTTTACTGTTTTAAGTTCTGGAACCAGCTCTTTTTGCAAACCACCTTTTTCAACCATATAGGCCATAGTAATTTGTTCTGGCAGCGGAACAATTTTACTTTCATACTTCTTTATCCAAGTATTATGAATGGAAAAGATATCTGGTCCACGATCTTCAGCCCAAGCATTTAAAAGTTCGTTTTCGTATTCTTCATAACGGAATTTTTTGTATTCAATAGTAATATTGGGATGTAAAGCTTGGTATTTAGCAATTATTTCTGTAAAAGCATCAGAATCATCAAAGGTCTGCCAAAAAGTTAGGGTAATTTTTTTAGTAGCCTCTTTAACTTCTTTACTCGTGGTTTTGCAACCAAAGCCAGAAATTAAAATAAAAATTAAAAGAAGTGACAGGGCGGTAACCTTTTTAAGCATAAGTTTAAAAACTAAGATAATAAATCAATTTTATTATAACAAAAAAAAGATTAAAAAGTAAGACAAAAAATCCGCTCGAGGCGGATTAATTGGATTTTATTTACTTGGGGCATCCTCTAGTTTAACACTGAGCAGTTTACTGACGCCATCGGCTTGCATCGTGACTCCATAGAGCACGCTCGCTCTTTTCATAGAAGCACGGTTATGGGTAATGACAATAAATTGTGTTTGATTGGATAGGTCATCTAAAATTTGGGCTAGACGTTCAGAGTTAGCCTCATCTAGAGCGGCATCAACCTCATCTAAAACTACAAAAGGAGAGGGGTTGGCGCTGATAATAGCACAGATTAAGGCAATCGCGGTCAGAGCCCGTTCTCCACCAGAAAGCATGGAGATTGTTTGAATTTTTTTGCCCGGAGGAGTGGCTTGAATCTCAATGCCAGATAAACCAAGAGCATTTCTCTTTTTTAGCAGTTTAACTTTCTTTAAGTTATCACTGCTGGGGTTGCTATTTTCAGAAGAACTTTGTTCACTGACAAGATTATCATTTTTTTCCTCTTCAGTTATTTTAAATATTTTAGCATTTCCGCCATTAAATAGGATTTTGAAATACTCACTAAATTTTTCAGCAATAATATTAAATTCATGGTCAAAGCGGTCTTTAATATTTACATCAAGCTCAGAAATAATCTTTTCTAAAGACTTAACTGCTTCATTAAGGTCGCTTGTTTGTTTACTTAAGAAATCAAAACGTTCTTTGGTTTCATTGAATTCCTTCTCCGTTTCCGGATCAATACCGCCAATTAATTCCAATTGATTTTTGCATTCAATAATTCTTTTATGCCAACGATTGATATCAATCTCTTCTTCATTGATTTGGTGATTTTTAATCTCACCTAAATTTAATTCATCATTACGAATATTGTTTTCAATATCCTCTAGTTTAGTTTCTTGTCTAGTGGCTTCGATTTTTAAATCACTAAGTTCGGCCGCCAAAGAGTTAATTTCTTGTTGAGCTTCCTGTAAGCGGCTCTGCAGCGCAAACATCTGAGCCTTTTCTTTTTCTTTAGCCTCATTTATTTTAGCAATTTTACTTTCCATCTCACCAATTTCTTTTTCAACTATTTGCAGTTGTTTATTAATTTCAGACTTCTCACTTTCAATTTTACTGGCATCAAATTTAATTTGGCTTTTAGCAATTTTTAACTCAATATCAGTAACCTCCTTCTCACTTTGTTCTTTCTGGCTCTTTAATAAGCGAACCCTTTCCTTGGTTGCTGAGATGCTTAAACGGTATTCATTTAACTTTTGTATTAGTACCTGTTTTTTTTCTTGTAATTTGTAAGTTTGGCTTTGAGGAATTAAATCTTTTATTTCTTGGTCTAAAATATTTAGTTCTTTTAGATGTTTATTTTTATCGGTCTCAATTGCAGAGGCGTCAAATTTAATTTGGCTTTTAGCAATTTTTAACTCAATATCAGTAACCTCCTTCTCGCTTTGTTCTTTTTGATTCTTCAGCAAACGTAGGCGCTCGTTAATGGAGTTTAGACGTAAGCGCTCCTCACTTAACTGGCTATTTAGCGCTTGCCTCTGTTCGCCTAACTCAATTATTTCATCTTGAATTTCTTTGATGCGGTTGATTTTATCAACATTTTCATCGGCTAGATAATCCTTTATCTGTTCTTGAAAGCTTGCTTTAGCCTCACTTATTAATTTTTTTATTTTTTCCAAATCATTTTCTTTTCTAATTTCTTCTAGGCGGTTTAAAAATTCTTCAACCACTCTACTTACTTCTTCGCGATTATTTTTTATTTCGCCAGGCTTTTTAAGCTCATTCTTAATTGTTAGTAACTCCTGGTTTAGTTTATTTAAAGTGGCGGTAATCTCTTCTAATTCTTTTCTTAAAATATTACTTTTTTCATTCCCACTATCTTTCTCTAAAGAATTTAGTTCATCATTTAAAGAGTTAAGAGACAAAGCTAGCTCTTCTTTCTTATTATTTAACCAAGAAACATCATATTGTCCTTGGGCTTCTAAATTAGCCTCTAAAACCGCCTCTAACTTATTAATTTGTTTTAGAATTTCGTTTTTTTGCCCCTCTTTTTTCTCAATTTGGCGCCTAATTTCATAGGCCGTATTGATCTCTTTTTCTATTTGAGTTATCTCCGTCTGGTAATTGTTTTCTTCAGTCTCGTTTTGATTATTTTCTAGAGATGTTAGTTCACTTGATATCTTTTCTAGACTTGCTTTTAATTCGCTGTGCTTATTATTCAACCAAGAAATGTCAAATTGTCCCTGAGACTCTAGTTGTATTTCCAGTTCAGCTTGTAGTTTGGCTAAAGATTTAAGGAGCTGATTTTTTTCAATTTCAAGTTCTTTCAGTCTCGGCTGTAAACTATTAATCTCCTGAAAATTGTTAGTGTTTCTAATTAAATTTAATTCTTCATTAAGTTTACCTAATTTGTCTTCTTTTTCTATTTTTATTTTTTCTAATTCTAAAAACTTATTATTAGCTTTTTCCAATTTAACACTCGCTTCTTCATGTAAGAAATGGTAGTAATTAAATTGATGGTTGCTTAATTCAGTTTCTAATTCGCTGCGTTTTTTTAGTCTTTCTACTTGTCTGGTTAAGCTTTTAAGACGCGGCCTAATTTCGGTAAGTAGCATTTCTACTTGTTGCAGATTTTCATAACTGCTTTCAAGCTTGTTTAAAGACATTTCTCTTTTAATCTGAAACTGTTTAACGCCGGTGGCCTCATCAAAAAAATCTTTTCTTTCAGAGGCGTTAGTATTTAAAAAATTTTCTACCATTCCCTGACCGATAACACTATATGTTTTTTGTCCGACACTGGCCTTAGCTAGCAGCATTTGAATATCCGCCAGGCGAACTCTTTTGTTATTGATTAAATATTCACTATCGCCACTACGGTAAATGCGGCGAGCAATAATAATTTCATCGCTTTTTAAAAATTCTTTTACTAAATTAAAATCAGAAATTTCTTTAGCATCATTACTTTCTACTTGTAAGTCGTTAATATTTCTTAAAGCACTTTTATCTTGGTTGTTTAAAATTAAAGAAACCTCAGCAAAACTCAACTGATTCTTTTGATCAGAGCCAGAGAAGATAACATCTTCACTTTTTTTACCTCTTAGGGTTTTTAAACTCTGCTCACCAAGTACCCAACGAATGGCATCGGCAATATTTGATTTACCCGATCCATTGGGCCCAACAATTGAGGTGAGGCCTCTTTTTCCGCCGTTTATCAAGCCGGGGAAAATTAAAGTATTTTTATTAGCAAAAGATTTAAATCCTTGAATTTCTAGTTTTTCTAAATACATAATTAAAGAATAAAGGGGCATTGCCCTTTTTAAAACATTGTTTTATGATAGTTATATAATAAACTGTTATTGCCTAAAAGACAAATCAAACTAAAATGATTATTTCAATTAGTGGCAATCAGGGTTCTGGCAAAAGCACTATCGCCAAAAGACTGGCTGAAACTTTGGGTTGGCCAAGATATTACATTGGTGGGATGCGGCGGGAAGCAGCTTTAAAAAGAGGTCTTACTCTGGCAGAGTATAATAAATTAGGGGAAACTGACCCTAGCACTGATTTGGAAGTAGATGAATATCAGAAAAAACTTGGCCAGACAAAAGATAACTTTGTTATTGAGGGTAGAACTTCTTGGTATTTTATTCCCCACTCTTTAAAAATATATTTAAATGTTAGTGACGAGGAAGGAGCAAGACGAATTTTGTTGGCTAACCGTGACGGCGAAGACAAATATATGACAACCTTTGAGGATGTTCTAGCCAGTATTCAAAGGAGAAGAATTAGTGACGATAAAAGGTATCAACAACTTTTTGGTATTAATGCTCATGATCTTAGTAATTTTGACTATGTTATAGATACCACAGAGCTCAATCAGAATGAAGTTTTTAGCCAAGTTTACGAGATTATTCAAAAAGAGCTGGATAAGAGGTTAAGCATTGACAAGCCAGAGATTTAATTATAATATAGAACAAGACTAAAAATATTTATAAAGGTAAACGAGACTTTAGGGCCTCGTTTGTGAATTTTTTACTAATATGGAAGAAAAAAAAGCTACTCTAGCCGAGACAGTTGCTGATAAAGAAATGGATCTTAAACCAGGCTTAACTGTTAGAGTTTATCAAAAAATTAAAGAACTTAATTCTAAGGGTGAAGAAAAAGAAAGAGTTCAGTATTTTGAGGGTATTATTATTGCTAGAAAACATCGCAAGGAAATTGGGGCTACTATTACTGTACGCAAGGTTTCTGATGGTGTTGGTGTTGAGAAAATTTTCCCTTTAAATTTACCAACAATTACTAAGGTTGAGATTAAGAAAAAAGCAGCCGTAAAGAGAGCAAAGTTAAATTTCTTAAAAGGAACTTATAAAAAGAGATTAAAAGAGACCGTTGTTCGCTAATTATTTAGCGATTTTGGGCGGATGGTGAAATTGGTAGACACGCAAGCTTGAGGGGCTTGTGGCCGCAAGGCCGTGGAGGTTCAAATCCTCTTTCGCCCACCGAGCCAAAATATGGCAGTATTTCTGCCTTTAAGGGCGCATAGCTCAGCTGGTTAGAGCACTTCGTTTACACCGAAGGGGTCCAGGGTTCGAATCCTTGTGCGCCCACCCTATCAAGAGACAGGTTAATAACCTGTTTTTTGTTTGACATAAATTTAATTATGTACTTAAATTAGCTTATTAGGTCTTTAATAATAACCCCTTAAAACGCGGCACCATGAAAAGAAAATTAAAAAGAAGAATGATTTTAGTAAATTATTCTTTAGCCATTTTGGCTGCTTTATTTTGTGTTTTGCTCTTCAGTCTTCAGGCTGCTTGGTTTATTCCTTTGTTTTTGTTGTTTTCTCCTTGGAAGGACGAGAGAAAAAATATTTTTTCTATTCTGGGAGGAATAAATTATAATGGCAGTATTTATTCTTTAATACCGCTATTTCAATGGGCTCAAGAAAGTGCTTATGGTTTTATCGGTTTATCCTTTTATCAAAAAGCTAAACACAGCGCGAATATAGTGGCCGGGGTTTCTGCTTATCAAAAAGCTAAGCTACCAGCTCTGACTTTTGGACTGAGTTTTTGTCAAATTGGAAAAGAAGTTTTTGTTTTTTTGGGAGTATCTCTCTACCAAAAAGCGAAGGATTTTTCTTCAGTATTTTTTGGAGTCACTCTCTATCAGAAAAGTGGTCTAGAATCGCTTTTATTTATTGGAGCATCATTAATCCAGTTATCTAAAGAAGATTCTCATGTTGGTTTTGGATTGTCTTTAATACAGAAGGCTTTCCATCCCAGTATGATAATTGGGGTGTCACTTTTCCAAATAGGAGTTTCCTCTGAGATTCTTTTAGGAGTGACTTTTCTGCAGAAATCTAAAAATCTTTCTTTCTTTGGCTGTGGGGTAGCTATTTTACAAATCTCTAAACTTCAATCAGAAATTGGTTGGGGAATAAATTTGATTCAGCAATCAGATAAAACTGGAAATGCTGGCATTAGTTTTGGTTTATCTGTTTTACAAATTGCCGGACAGATTGCTACCGGAACCAGCCTTTCTTTATTAAGAAGAGGAAAGATTAAAAAAGGAAGGAAAGTTTTTAAGGAAATTATGAATGATGCAATGGAATTAGGAGAGCTATATGGGTATTATTGGTAATATGAAGAACCGCTTGTTATAATAACGAGCGGTTTTTTCTTTACTTCTTAGCATTTTGTCTCTAAAATTATCTTATGATACAAAAGTTTAAAACAAGTAATGCTGAAGAGACTATTTCTTTGGGTAAAGAAATTGGCGCCAGCTGTGTTGGTGGCGAAGTTTTTTTATTGCTTGGGGATTTGGGGGCTGGAAAAACTTGTCTTTCTCAGGGGATCGCTAAGGGGTTAGGAGTTAAAACTAAAGTAAATAGCCCCACTTTTAATATTATGAAAATTTACGAGGGTAAAAAATTATCCTTATGTCATATTGATGCTTATCGCCTTGACTCTGGTCATGATTTAACCATGATTGGGTTAGATGATTATTTAAATAGAAAAAACCTTGTTGTGATAATTGAATGGGCTGAAAAAGTGAAAGATATTTGGCCGAAGAAAAAAATAAAAATTGAGATAAAAACTATTAAAGATGGTCGTCAGATAAAAGTTTGTTAAAAAAGAGTCTAGGACTCTTTTTTTAGTAGTTTGTATATAAGTAGTAGTGATCCGACGGTTATTAAGACATCGGCTAAATTGAATATAGTAAATAATTTTAAATCCAAGTAATCAACCACAAAACCATACTTTAAACGATCAATAAAATTACTTAAAGCTCCTAAAATAATTCCTAAAAGGCAGGTTTTTTCTAATAGAGAGCTTTTATTGTAGCTAATAGCATAATAAATTATTAAAATAGTAATCACTAGTCCGATAAAAGAAGTAAGCCAGGGGCCGCTAATTGGTAGAGAAAAGGCAATATAATAATTAGGTGTAAAGTTGAAGTTAAAATAATCTAACCAGATAGAGAAGCTTATTTTTTCTAGGGCTAGTTGTTTTAGATATCTATCTAACAAAAAAAATATAGCCAGAGCAAAGGGCCCGGCTATATTTTCTATCAATGTTTTTGATATTTTTTTATTCATTTTCTTGAAGCTCTGTTTTACAAGTGATACAAGCACTAGCCACTGGACGAGCCATTAAGCGTTTAGCGCTGATTGGTTTATGGCAGTATTTACAAATACCATAAGCACCCTCCTCAATTCTTTTTAAAGCACCCTCAATATCTTCTAGAGTTTTTTCTAGAACTTTTTCAGTGGCTAAAGTAGTGGAGTAGTCACTAATTTCTTGAGCGTTTTCATCTGGCTTGCTGCCATATTCTGGAAACTTTGCCCCTAGAGCATCTGACTCATGATCATCATGTTTAGCCATGTCTTTGAGGTCCTCAATAATTTGATCTCTTTTAGCAATCAGCTCAGTTTTAATTTTTTCAATTGTTGCTTGATCTAGTTCTTTTTCCATATGGTTATTCTTAGTTTTCACTTAAAAAATAATCCGCTTTTTTTCGCGGAAATTTTGCTTCATTTATTAATATTATACAGGAAAAAAAAGAGTTTGACAAGTGATAGGCCGTTTGCTATTATTTTCTTGTTGACTTAGGGAAAAGAGGTCAATTTTTAAAATAATTGGAGTGGTAGTTCAGTTGGTTAGAACGCCTGCCTGTCACGCAGGAGGTCGCGGGTTCGAGTCCCGTCCATTCCGCCAAAGAAACAACGATTTTTAGTCGTTGTTTTTTATTATTTGATTAAATTAGTATTGTATCAGCAATCGTTGTGGTTTCTAATAATTTTTAGCTTTTTTCCCTTAAGTTCAAACTTTGGCCCACCGCAGTTTATGTTGTAATTTATTGGAGCAGGGCTGCAGACACCTGGTTTTTCTGTTGAGCAATTATAGGTATCCGTTGTGTAGTCCTCACCTTCTTCAGTGTCCTCCAATTTACATAAATTATTTTTAATACCATTGTATAGATCACAAGAATAAAAACATTCGTTGTTGCTTTTGCAGGCCACTCCTATATCAGGGGCTGATTCATAACAGGAAAAGTTTGTTAAACCAGTCGCAAGGCTAAATTCTTTGTCTACATAACCACCCTTATCTTTACATTCTTCCTCATAATTAATTGGGCAAGCCTCGTATTTATAATCAGTGTTGTCTTTACAAAATTTTTCGCCGGTACCACAGCATTCTTCTAAAAGCAGTTTAGGCTCCTCTTTATTTAAATTGGGCGGTAATGTTATCGGCGCTTCTGGCTGTAAAGAACATCCGGAAATGCCAACTGTAAAAATAATTACAATTACTAAAAGTCTTAGCTTTCTCATATTTTAAATCTTAATAAATAAGGCATAGTATAAATAAAATAGTAACAGATTTTAAAATTCTTAGCCACAATAGTTAATAAGACGATTACTCTCTGTACAGCGCCGCTCCAGCTACACTCCGCCACTCTACGCCAAATAAAACAGATTTATATCTGTTTTTTCTTGACATTAATGTTAGAATAATATAACATAAGAATATGTTAATTAATTCTAACAAAAATATGACACTTAAAACCTATCAAAAAGTTCGTTTATTAATTACCTTTGTACTGGCAATGCTTATTAGTCAGCTAATAACTAAGGAAAGTTACCTTTGGCCAATCCTTCTAGTTATTGTCGCTTCTTTAGTGTTGTGGTTTTTAAGGGGGCGGGTTAAAGAAGTAATTGCCGATGAAAGAGATTATTATCTTGGCGGCAAAGCAGCTCTACTGGCTATTCAAATCTTTGGCTGGTTAGGGGTGCTAACAATGTTTTTATTGTATTACCTAAAACAAATGAATCCTAATTTTGAAATAATTGCCTCTACCCTGTCGTTTTCTATTTTAGGTTTGTTTTTTCTTTATGCAATTATCTTTAAGATTTATAATAAAATTAAAAAATAGCCATGAATAATAAGATTAAAGAAAATCGCCTTAAACTAGGACTTACCCAAGAGGATCTGGCTAAAACGGCTGGTGTTAGGCGAGAAACAATTGTTTTCTTAGAGCAAGGTAAATATAACCCCTCACTCAACTTAGCTTATAATATTGCTAAGAGTCTGGGGGTGAAGATAGAGGATTTATTTATTCTTGAAGATTAAAAAAATTATAAATAATTATTTTTAATGTTATTTTTATATTCTTGGTTTTTGCTTTCCTCTTCAAATCTTTTCTTAGTGGCTTCTTTTACTTTTTCCAGATATTCCCTTGAGCTGTTTTTCTTATAATATCTTCTCTTACTAAAACGAGCGCCGCGAAGACACTCTTGTTTTTTAATCGTGATTAAGCTTAAGATGGCAATTATTAAAGCAATAAATAATACTATCTCCATAGAGAATTTAAGAGTTAGATTTTAAAATTTTATTTATTACTTTTTTGTTGTTAGTAATAATTTCTATATTCTTTTTGTGTCCAGTTGGGTTGGCTGGTGATGGGTGGTATAGCGGCAGAAAGTAATATTTTTTATTTTTAAAAGTTAATTCGGTAATTTTTCCTATTGGAAGATTGGTATTAAATATTCTTTGTAAAACTTCTTTTGTGCTCATCCCTAAAGACAGAACTAATTCTATTTTAAAGTTTTTTATTTGTTTAATGAAATGTGTGCCGCAAAGTAAGCCGCAGTTTAATAATTGTTTTCTGTTACTACCAAGATAACATTTAGCAATTTCGGTGATAGCGCATTGATCTAAAGAAAGATTAAGCAAAGATAACTCCTCATTTAAACGCTTACCGCTGGGGGCAATCTTTCCGTTTATTCCGTAAAAAGCCCGGCCGGATTTGATCCAATCATTTTTGGCCAAAGACTCACCCAGGATTAAAATTTTCTTGCCAGTTGTAGCTTCCCCTTTTTGAAAGAAAAATGACAATGGCTTAGAATCTATTTCCTGACAATAATGTATTTCCTCGTCCATTTTTAGATGAATCATTAATTTATAAAAAAGTGGTTATGCAGAAATTTATTCCTTTATCATATGCGCAATATAACCAAGTTCAACAAGGCCCTCGTAAGCACTCCAAACATCTTTAGGTATTTCTTGGTGTATTTGAAATCCCTTTTTTGGATAAATTTTTATTCTCTGAAGATCGCCCACCATTACATTAATTAAGTCTTCTCTTTTTGGCTTTAGTGTTTTAATCATAGTTTTTTATTAACTGGGGCTTGTTGATTTTATTTATTTCTAACCCCCATGAACCAATACTTACCGATAATCAATTTTTCATCAACCACACCATAAAACCTTGAATCCTTACTGTTTTCCCTATTATCACCAAGAACGTAATACTGATCATCTCCTAGCGTAATAATATTTTCATCAGAGGAAAAAGTCTTCAATCCAGAAAGTAGATAGGGTTCATTAAGAATCTGACCAGAAGGAAGTAAATTGCTATAAATATAGACCACCCCACCCTTTATCTGTATTTTTTCGCCCGGTAATCCAATAATTCTTTTTAAAAAAATATCCTTATTTCCTTTTAAATCTTTGTGAATTATAATATCACCCCTTTCATAGCTTTTATTAAACATTTTTATGATTATATAATCATTATTATTTAAGGTAGGACTCATAGCTGTTCCAGAAATATAGAACGGTTGGATGATGAAAGTTCTGATTATTAAAGAGATAAGCGTTACCACCAAACTCATAACTAAATATATAAATATATTTTGTTTTATTTTAGTCAAATATATTTTTTTGCATAATAAATTAAAGACAACAAAACCTAAAGCCCAGGCGATTATGTTGCCTATTGAGTTAGTCCAGATTATACCTACAATAACCCCAATCAAGATATCAGCCAACCACTCAATTAATGAAATTTTTATGGCTTTCCCGTAAGTGGCATCTTGTGCTTTAAACTTTTTAGCAACCCAATTTAAAATTAGAGCATTAAATAATAAACCTAAAACAAGTAATAATGAAACAATAATGATAATCATAAAATTAATAATATTACGCTAATATTATAACACATAGCTTTAAAGTAAAAAATTACTAATTTAAAATAGCCCCTATTTAGGGCTATTTATAATTTGGCGGAGAGGATGGGACGTAGTTGGAGTGGTTTTATTGGTTAATGGTAATTTTTTATGTTATTCTGAAATATCACATGCAAAACTAAAATAATCAGTAACTCCAGTTCCTCGATAAATAGGGATGGTTAGTTTTAATTGCACTAAATTATCTTTATCAATAGATGACACTATATGATTCTTGATTTTTTCAGAAATATTAGCACTAGTTTTTAATTCAGAGTTTTCTATGACCCCTAAACTAAAAAATAGTTTTTGATTATCAACAGTATTCACCCCATTTCTACCAGCAAGTTCTGAGTAATGGTCATAATATATTTTCTGTTCATCATTGATTGGGTTATCAAAGACTAAATAAGCTTGGGTTACTTGTTCTCCGTTATCAGAAAAAGCGGCATCTTTAACACGTTGCACAACCCTCCCCTTGAGAACAAGGCTGCCGGCCGCATCTTTGGGTGACGTTTTAATCTCATATGAATCAACTTTTCCAAATTTTTTATCTTTCCAAAAATTACAATCTGTAAGAGAATCAACATTATCAACAAGAAAACCGTAGTTAATACTAATTTCTTTGTTTTGTGGCTCGCTTTCTGATATGTTGTTAGTCTCTTGTCGCAAATCAGTAATATCACCACCCATTCCGTTACTATTAATTCTTGCCGGATTACTATTTTGTATTGAACAACCAGAAAAGACTAAAACTGAGAGTAGAACGGAAGTTAAAAAAACTATTTTCATAATTTTAGATTAATTAATATAAAATAAGAATAGTATTTTATTGCTATTTTATAAATCTGCGGAGAGAGAGGGACGCAGTTTTAATGACTTTAGGCAAATAAAAAAGGAAGTTCGTTGTTTTGAACTTCCTTAAGATCATCAACATCCTATTTTTTAAATAATAAGTCTGTCATGTCAAAAATTGTTCTTAAAAATAATGATGAAAGTGACAAGCTTGTCAGAATGAATGCTATTGTTTCAAAAACCAATTCAAGCTTAAAGCTGAAAAGACTTACAATAGAAGAGGCGACGAACATTGCAGCGGCAAGCAACAATGGTATAACAATTAACAACAAAAAAACATCTTCAATCTTCTTGCGAAGAGAGCGTGTTTTTTTTGCATTTGAGTTCGGCACAAAAAGATCCATAATTAATATTAATTTTTTTAAGATTAGTAATTTGGTTAATTGCTAAATTCGCCTATTTCTAGACAAACTTGGTAATTAATCAAATCTAACCTTATTTGTAAATGTTCTGTTTTAATGGTTAAATTATAGCATATTTTATTAAATATGTCAATTATCAGATAAAACGACTTACTTTGAACTACTATTCTTTATATAAACAGTAGCTAAAATATATGATTATTTAGTAATACTTTTCATGTTCTATTCAACAAAAATAAGCTAATAATAGCTTATTTTTTGATGCGGAGGAGAAGGGATTTGAACCCTTGATACCTTGTGACAGGTATACCGCGTTTCGAATGCGGCGCAATCAACCGGGCTATGCGACTCCTCCAGTTTCATCTTATTATAATTTTTTTAGTCTTTCAATTTCATTTTTAGTTAATTTTCCCCATTTGCCCTCGGCTAATCTATCCAGTTCTACCCCAGCAAAACTAACTCTTTTAAGATCTGCTACTCTAATTTTTAAAGCTTCAAACATTCTTCTAATCTGACGTTTTTTACCTTCGGTTAAGACTATCTTAAATTGATTGCCTCCTAAATGATCCACTCTTTTAGCCCTGGCAATCCCCTCCTCTAAATCAAAAGGAATTCCTTTGAGAAAATTATTTTTTATTTTTAGAGCCAATTTTTCATCAGTTTCTTGGTTTATTTTTACTTCATAAACTTTCTCGTGTCCTAGGCGAGGATGTGTTAGTTTAAGATTAAGGTCGCCATCATTAGTAATTAAAATTAAGCCGCGGCTATTTTTATCTAGTCGTCCAACAGTAAAAACTCCTTTAGGTAGTTTGCCAGCCAGAGTAAAAATATTTTTTTCATTCTTAAACTCCCGGTTAGTACAAGTATAACCAACCGGTTTATTCATTTTGAGATAAACTTTTTCTTGAGGACCATTTAATATTTTACCTCTGACTTTTATTTGGTCATTTTCATCAGCCATATCACCTGGTTTAGCTAAAATATTATTTAATTTTACTTGTCCGCGTTTAATTAAATCTTCAGCGGCTCGTCTAGAGCAGTAGCCGCTTTCAGCGATTATTTTCTGGAGAATTTTTTTCATTTTGTTTTAAAGTTAGTCCGCCAAGCAAGGCTATCAGCAGCCAGAACAGAACGGAAAGATCATTTTTAAAGTAAGGAACGTCAACTAAGCCATGAATCACAATTATTAACATGGACGTTAATAGGCCTAGGGCTAAATATTTTTTGTGAATCTCTTTTTCTTTTAAATATAGCTTAAATGATTGCCACAGAAACTTAACAATAATCCAGAAAAATAACAAGGCACCAAGTAATCCAAGTTCGGTCCAGAAGTTTAGCAAGATGTTGTGAGGATAAAGATAGATTTCCGTTGGTTGCCACATTTGTTTTCTGAATTCTTCAGAGCTTCTAATCTTTTCAAGCCAATCGGGGTCATTATTTTTTAAAAATATTCCTTCTTGATGATATGTGGCGACAGTGGTTTGATAGTTACTAAGCCCGGCTCCTAACCAAAAGTGACCAGCGGCGAACATTTTTTTTGTTTCAATCCATTGTTGCTTTCTAATCTGTCCTGATAAATCGTTTAAAGTTATTTTATTGATCGTAAAATCTTTTAGCGGAGCATAACTAAAAATTCCTATAGATGCAACCACTGCTAAAATAATTGCAATCGGTCGGGCTTTTTTTATAAGCAAAGCACCAACAAAAAAACCGATCATTAGAGCTACGAGCGCACCCTCAGAACGGGCAAAGAAGATTGTTAACAGGGATAAAATAATAGTGGCTAGTAAAAATATTTTTTCACCTATTTTTTTCTCAGGCAGAATTGGTACTAAACGTCCGCTAAATATCATAATCAGTGGCGCTAAAAATAATCCTAAGGCATTGGGATACTCAAAAAAAGAAGTTACCCGCCTGCTTTCAGTAGCCGCCCAAAAAGGGTTGCTGATGAAATGGCCGGTAATTTTTTGATAGATTGCAAATAAAGAAATAATTAAAGCAGAAAGTCCCAGTGACCAAATAATTTTTTTTCTTCCCTCATTATCGGAAAATAGATTGATAATTAGAATAAAAACCATCAGTGGTTCAAAAAAATAAGCTTTTAAAGCGCCAAAAGCGGCATTATTTAAACCGGCGACAATAACGCTGGTAAAAGAAACAAGAAGTACGCCAATAATTTCAAGACGATATGGATAAGGAGTTCTTTCTTCTTTTTTAAATAAAGTCTTAATTTTGGCGCCGTCACGAATAAAAAACCAAACAAAAAAAGCAATTAAAATCATCCCTTCAAGTAAAGTAAAAGGGATTCCCAAAAGTGATCCTCTTATTAAGTATAGAGGGGTGCCGGCAATTATTAAGAGAACTGCTAAATCTAGCTTTTTGTAGGCCAAAAAAGCAAACAAGGCTAAGAATATAAAAATAATAATAGTCATATCTGGTATTATATCACGATATTAGAATGGTGACAGGTTGACGAACTCTTGTTGTTATGATTTAATCTTTGAAGATTGTAGAACCTTTAAAACTTTTGAACAATGAAAAAAAATAAAAAAATAGGCAATGGGATGCTTATTATCTCCGTAATTATTCTTGCGGCACTCTCGTTTTCATGCAGCGAAGTCAACAGTGATTCACTAATCTTTCCTATTATGTTTATGCTATTTGTCATCCTGTTGGTTAGTGGCTTATTCTTTAGGGTTAAGGCCTATATTAAGGAAAGAGATTATTGGCGAAATATGTTCCTCTAAAAAACACCACCCCCGCAATGGAGGTGGTATTTTTTTATCTAAGAAGATTAGTTAGCTCTTTCAACATATTCACCGGAATCGGTATTAATTCTAATAATATCGCCCTCTTCTACGAACATCGGTACACTGATGGTGGCGCCAGTCTCAATTTCTACCTGTTTATTAACATTGCCGGCAGAATTACCCTTAATTCCAGGAGGAGCGGAAACAACCTTAAATTCCATTTTAATGGGTAATTGAATAGTTACTGGTTTGCCTTCAAAATATAAAACAGAAACTTCGGTGCCATCTTTTAAGAATTTAGTTTGATCACCTAAATCTTCAATAGCTAAAGTAAATTGCTCATAAGACTCATTTTCCATAAAGTAAGCATCGCTGGCATCTTTATAAAGGAAATTGGCTTTTTTAGTTTCAGTTTCTGCTTCTTCGGCTTGCTGAACTCCTTGGAATGTTTGTTCTAGAACGCGGCCATCAATTAGGTTGCGTAGTTTAGTTTTTAAAACTGCTCCACCGCGGCCCATTTTGTGGTGGTCGGTTTTAGTAACAATATAAGGTTGACTGTTGATTTTAATGACCTTGCCGGTCTTGATTTCACTGATACTTAGCATAGTAATTTCTACTTAATTAATTAGCGGTGAGTATGTGACATTAATGCCATGATGCGGGCGCGTTTAATTGCTTCAGATAGTTTTCTTTGATGCCAAGCACAAATTCCAGTTCTCTTTCCTGGTAAGATTTTAACGTAGAAGTTAACAAATTTTCTTAAAGATCTGGTGTCTTTATAATCAACCTCTAAATTGTTAGCGCAAAAATAGCACTCTTTAGTTTTTTTAATAGCCATAATAATATTATTTTCTTAATTTTTTTAAAAAGGAATATTTTCCACGCGAATTTCTTCCTCACTTTCGTCTATTTCTTGGATGTCATTTCTAAATTCGTTATTACCGTTGCTAGCTCCTTGGCGATCCAGCATAATCATGTTTTCCGCGACGATTTCGGTGCGGTATCTTTTGATATTATCTTGACCAGTCCAATCAGTTGTCTGTAGGCGCCCTTCAATATAGACTTTAGAACCCTTGTGTAAATACTGTCCGCAAATCTCAGCTAATTTTCTCCAAGCCACAATATTGTGAAACTCAGTTTTCTTTTGCTGTTGACCGCTTTGGTCAGTCCAAACTAAGCTGGTAGCCACACTAAAAGAAGCTACTTGAGCACCTGATGGGGTGGTACGCATTTCTGGGTCACGAGTTAGATTACCAATGACCATCGCTTTGTTTAAATTCATATTTTTAGTAAGCGATAGGGGGTCGCTTGTTATTAATTTAAATTAAATCATTAGCATTTAAAATGCCTTCTAATTTTTCATCTAAATCTTTAAGTTCTGCCCGGTTTTCTTCTTTAACAACTTTTTTTACTGATGGTTTAGCAGTTTCTTTTTTTACCACTTCTTCTTCCTTTTTAGCTTCTAATTTTTCTCTAGCTTCCTTTGCTTTAGCAATCTCTTCAACTGATCTAACTGGAACTCTTAACACCTGGTGGCGCAGAATCTCGTGTGATAGTCTAAGGTCATTATCAAGTTTAGCTAGATTTTTACCCTCTAAATCAAACTGATATAATTGGTAATAGCCATAAGCATTGTGCTTAATTTCGTAAGCTAATTTCTTCTTTCCCCAATATTCAGAATAGATAATTTTACCTTCACCGGCCTCAATCATCTTTTCAACTCGGGAAATGATAGTTTTAGCTTCGTCTTCGGTAAATTTGTTTGGCACAATGAACATAATTTCATAGCGGTTCATGCCGGATGCTTTTGTTTTTGACATAGTTTATAAGATAGGAAACAACTAGATTATTTTTGATAATAAAGCGGCTCCTGATTAAATAAAAACCCGCAAAAGTATTCCAAAAACTTTGAGGGTTCTCAAGAATACCTTTAGTCATCTCCTCGTTGGGAGAGAACTGACCATAAAACGGCCGTGGAAAAGATATTAAATATTTTTTTGTATGTTTAATTTAGCACAAAGATTAAATAATTGCAATAGTTCTTAAATTACGGTATTGTGATTAAAGTATGACTTATTTTTTCATTTTAGGTAGCAATCCCACTCTATCTTTAGCGGAACTCTCCGCTGTTTTGCCGTGTCAGGATGGTCGTTTGGTTAATAAAGATTTATTTATTTGGGAGACCGAAAACGAAATTGTGCCCGAGAATTTAATAAAAAATCTGGGCGGGACCATTAAAATTGGCGTTTTTGAAAAAATGGTGGTTGCTAAGCAGGATCTTAATGAACCAATTTTGGCTATTTGCTCTAAGGCGGCTAAAAAAAGTAGCGGTAAGCTTAATTTTGGTCTTTCAGACTATGGCGACAGTGCTTTAAAGTTACTACCTATTGGGCTAACAATTAAGAAAAAATTATCCGAAGCGGGTGTTAACTCTCGTTTAGTCACTAGTCGTGAAAAGAACCTTTCTAGCGTAGTGGTTGAACAAAATAAGTTGCTTAAAAAGGGGGTAGAAATTGTTTTAGCTTCTGATGGTGGTCGGACTTTTATCGGCCGAACTTTGGCTGTCCAAGCTTTTAAAGACTTGAGCAAGCGTGACTATGGTCGCCCGGCTCGCGATGATGCTTCGGGAATGTTACCGCCAAAATTAGCACAAATCATGATTAACTTAGCTGAAATAAAGGATTATAATAGTTTAATCTTAGATCCTTTTTGTGGTTCTGGCACCGTAGCTCAAGAAGCGTTGCTTATGGGATTTAATAATATCGCCGCTACCGACTTATCACCCAAAGCAATTGATGATACTAAAGAAAATATTGCCTGGCTTAAGGAAAAGTTTGCTTTGTCGGGCATTAAAACAAATATTTTTTTAAAAAATGCTACAAAATTATCTGAATCTTTTAAGCCGGAAAGTGTGGCTGCTATTATTTGTGAACCATATCTAGGTCCACAACGCGGTTGGCATGATTTAAAAATTGTTAAAGATGAACTAGAAGAATTATATACTAAATCTTTTAAAGAATTTGCTAAGATTTTAAAGCCCCATGGCCGGGTAGTAATGATTTTCCCAATGTTTTTTGGCAATAAACCAATTAACCCTGATTACTATCAGTTTGAAATAAAAAACTCTTTACCGGATGAATTAAAAAATAATCCTCTAATTAAATTAACTCAGAGAAATACCATTGTTTATGGTCGTGCTGGCCAAAAGGTTTTTAGAGAAATTGTGGTGCTTGAAAAGAAATAAAAAAAACACCTTAGTAAAATAGGGTGTTTTTTGATAAAACTCTATCTATTAATCAAGAAATTACAGACATCGCCGTCTTTTACGACGTATTCTTTGCCTTCAATTCTCATTATTCCCAGTTCCTTGGCTCGAGCATCAGATCCAGCTTCAACGAATTTGTCCCACTGAATTACCTCGGCTCTAACAAAGCCTTTAATGAAGTCAGTATGAATAACGCCTGCTGCTTGTGGGGCTTTAGTACCATTTTTAATGGTCCAGGCTCTAGTTTCATCAGGGCCGGTGGTAAAAAAAGTATCAAGTCCTAATATTTTATAAGCGGCGGCGATTAACTTATCTAGTCCACTTTGCTCAAGGCCCAATTCTTTAATATATTCGGCCTGCTCTTCTTCTGGCAGAGTGGCAATTTCTTCCTCATTTTTTACGTTAATAGTAATAATTTGCTCATTAACATTTTTTAAAATATCAGTACCACCAAAACTATCATCAACATTGAGTAAATAAATGATAGGTTTTGAGGTTAAAAGGCATAAAGATTTGATAAAAGGCATCTCTTCCTCGCTAAATTCTAATTCTCTAGCAGATCCACCCGCAGACAGGTGTTGGTAAATTTTTTCTAAAATAGATACTTGAGCCAATATTTCTTTGTTACCACTTTTACTATCCTTTTTTAAATTAGATAGTCTTTTTTCAACCGTCGATAGATCAGCTAAAACTAGCTCAGTATTAATTGTTTCTTTATCGCTTTCAGGGTCAATCTTATTATTAACATGAATAATATTCTTATCTTTAAAATCACGAATTACCTCACAAATAGCATCACATTCTCTAATGTGAGCTAAGAATTTGTTACCCAATCCCTCTCCTTGACTAGCACCAGATACCAGTCCAGCAATATCTACAAACTCAATGGTAGTTGGAATAACTTTAAGTGGTTTAGAAACAGTCGCTAAAGCTTCTAGGCGAGAGTCGGGTACTTTTACCACCCCAACATTAGGATCAATGGTACAAAAAGGGTAATTAGCCGCTTCGACGCCTTTTTTAGTTAGAAGATTAAATAATGATGATTTACCAACATTTGGCAGACCGACAATTCCAATAGATAATGACATAGGTAAAAATAGTTATTTTTATTTAGTTCCATTCTATTTAAACAGATTTTTAGGAAAATAAAAAGAGGCTCGGTTTGGCCAGGTTTTTATATTATATAAAAATTTGATTTCTGGGCCAGGTTGAGCCTCTATATTTTGTTTTTTTGCTAACTTTTACTCTTTTATTATTAAAAGACGAAAAAATTGAAGCAAATTCTTCATGTTAGATTCTGAAGTTAATTTCTTAACCAATTCTTGGTAAATAAAATCCCAAAATAAAGGTTTAATTTTTTGATATTTTATCTTGAATCAAATCTTGATTTTATCGTTTTCTACCCGATAAACTTTTGCTGCTCTAACTTCAGCAAAGACTCTAAATTAGTCAAGAAATTTTATAGTGAAAGAACGGTTATTTAGTTGTAATGGTAGCAAAGAACAATTTTTTTGATGTTTTTTCATCTTTGTAGCAAAGAACAAATAAGAACTATTACACAATTTTTGTTTATCCTGTGTATATTCTACCACTTTTAAAAATAGCTAGCAATAGTTTTCCCCTTATTTTAGGAAGTAACTGAGTTTAATAATTAATATTAGCTAATATTAAATAAATAACATCTTTTGCCTGATGTGTAATTTTATGTTTTTTAAGTCTTAAAGTCTAGGCCATAGTGGACAAAAATAAAAAAATAAAAACTAAAATCACAGGTTATCCACAGTTTATATACTACTTATACCAATAAAAAAATGACTAAGCTACTTGCTTAATCATTTTTTAACATAGTTGAGGTTCGGGTGGGATTCGAACCCACGAATGACAGTTTTGCAAACTGCAGCGTTAGACCACTTCGCCACCGAACCAAACTTACAATCCAAAGTTTACATCAACTTTTAAGTTCTGCCAAGAGTCTTTATTCTTTCCCTTACTAGTATAATAACCGGCCAAGGCAATCATGGCCGCATTGTCAGTGGTGTATGAAATATCTGGGGTAATAAAAGGGATCTTGGGAAGCTCTTTTTCTACCAAATCTGCCAAAAATGAGCGCAACTCAGAATTAGCCGCCACTCCACCAGATAACATCACGGTTTTAGCTTGATATTTTTTAGCGGCTCTAATAGCTTTTTTGCTTAAAATCTCAATAATTGCTTCTTGATAAGCAAAACAATATTCTGGGATTCTTTTTTTCCAGTTTTTATCCTTTTGAAGTTGATATAGTAAAGAAGTTTTTAGACCAGAAAATGAAAAATCCAGACCATTATCAAGCATTGGTCGCGGGAATTTAAGAGTACTTGCTTTACCGGAAGTGGCGAATTCTTTGGCATATTTTGAGATAATTGGTCCACCAGGGTAGCCAAGTCCTAGCATTTTTGCCCCTTTATCATAAGCTTCACCAGCCGCATCATCTCTAGTTTCACCAATAACCTTAAAACCACTATGATTTTTCATCAGAATTAAGTTAGTGTGTCCGCCGGAAACGGTTAAAACCACCAAAGGGAAGTTTATCTTTTGCTTTACCTCTAAAAAATCAGAGTAAATATGTCCGGCGATGTGATTAACTCCTACTAACGGCTTATTCCAAACATAAGACAAAGTTTTAGCGGTTTCAGTGCCGCTAATTAATGATGTTATCAGGCCTGGTCCTTTAGTAACGGCGATTAGATCAATTTTCTTAGGAGTTGTTTTGGCTGTTTCTAACGCTTCATGGATTACTGGCAGAATATTAAAAACATGCTCGCGAGCAGCAACTTCTGGAATAACACCACCATATTTTTGATGAATCGCAATTTGTGAGGAAATTATATTGGAGAGCGTTTTTGACTGGCCGCTTTTTTCGTTTATCTTCACTACCGCCGCCGCTGTTTCATCACAACTGGATTCAATTCCTAAAATAATCATAAACTAATTGTAGATGATTTAGCTAAAAAGGCAAATTTATCTATTGACATTAGATGATTTTGTTTATAAAATGTAGTTAACAATTTAGTTCCAACTGGTTCTAAATTTTTTTATGCCAATTATTGGTCCTATCGTCTAGTGGTTAGGACACCAGGTTTTCATCCTGGTAACAGGGGTTCGATTCCCCTTAGGACTACTAACTAAAAACATCCAGTGCATACTGGATGTTTTTATGTATGAAATCTTTATTTAAACTTATAATAAGTTGCTTTCCCCTTACCAACCTTTTCAATAATTCCACTGGCTATTAATTTTCTAAAATCTAAGTTTCTTGTTGGTTTAGCTCGCTTGGTTAACATAGCATAATCTCTGTCAGTAATATAACCCTTCTTTTTTATATAAGAAATTATTTTTAAATGATAATCTTTTAATTCTCTCTCTGGAGAAATTTTTTCTTTTTCCAGCTCCTTAATAACCCGCAAAAGCTCATCAATAATGCCATCGGTAAAATATTCTAACCAAGAAGTGAAATCTATTTCATCTTTAATTTCATAATAATTTCCCAACACACCAACTTCCTGAAAATAACGGCTGACGTTTTGGTTGTAATAGTTTTCAAAACTAAAAAGATAAAAAGTATTAAGCCCCATTTTAGCAAGTAATACTTTAGTGGCTAGCCTAGTAGTTCGTCCATTACCATCAACAAAGGGGTGGATAACAACAAATTGTTTATGAAATATTCCAGCTAATATCAAAGGGTCTATTATGTTTTTATTTTTATTAAGATATAGAAATAATTCTTCCAGCAGCTTATCTACATCTTGGTGATCTGGCGGCAAATAAACAGTTTCACGTGTTTTGGGGTTATTAACAAAAACTGGTTCTTGACGAACTTTACCACATCGATATTTTTCAATTAGTCCGGTGGTAATTGTTTGTTGTATTTTTAATATTAATCCTTTATTAAAAACATCCCTTTCATTTTTAATTAATGTATTTAATTCAACCAAGGCTTTGTTATAGTTTAAAATCTCTTTTTCACTGTCTCTAGTATTTTCTGGAGTATTTTTTAAAATTCTTTTTACATCAGTTAGTGGTAATGGATTGCCTTCAATGCTAGTTGAAGAGTAAGCTGATATTTCTCGAGCGCGACGCTCCATGTCTAGTAAAACTACACGTGAAAAGTTTCGGTGATTAAGATAGGCTATAATCTCACTAATTCTTTTAATATTAGCCAGCAGTTTATTTGTAATTGTATATTTTGGTTTAAACATATATAGTCTAATTATAGACGATTATTAGACGATTGTCAACAAACCTTGTCTGATCTTGTTTAAATTTTTTAAAAACTAATTTTTAAAAACTACATAAAACAAAAAAGCGGTTGTAATTACTACACCGCTTTTTTATATGGTTATTTAAATCGTTTATACTCTTCAGAGAAAACATCGGTCATAAAATAAGTTTTTCCTTGGCTCAAGGAAAACTTTTTAACCGCCGCCAAAAATTTCACCGCCTCCAGATAACCGTCCACACATGATTTGATATCTGCCTGGTAATTAAATTGTAGGAAAATGGAACCATCCTCCTTCTTTAGGGAGTAAAGGCAATTTTCACTATAATTCCAGAAGCCTGCCGGTATCTTATAGCTTAACGAAGCTTTTCTTTTCTTCTCGCCGGTAACTTCAAGGTGATAATTTTTGAACTCCGGAAAGTTTTTGGCCGCAAATTCAATCATCGCCTGAAAAGCTGTCATCTCTTTGGTGAAATTATGTGCATATACAGCATTAATACCCGCTTTCATGACGCTTGTCTGAATGAGTTTTAATTCCACGCCAGCAGCACAGACAATAAAAGGCAGCTTATTCTTCTCATAAAAAAGCAAACTTTCTTCCAATCCTTCGTTGTTGGCGAAATGAATCACCACATCCGGCCAACCTCTGGTGAGAAGTTGATTTTTTTCTTCAGGCCCTAATAATTTTACAGGCATATTACTGATTGTAATGTTTTTTACCTTAATTTCTGGCCCAGTTAAGCTAATAGGTAACAGTTCAAATTGATCAGATGCAATAATAGCTGCGGCAATTGCTCTGGGTGTACTGCCAGGCAAGCCGTTTACAATCACTTTTGTTTTCATAGGCATTATTTTTTTTGATTTGTTTATGTACTAATTCACCAAAGATTAACAGTAAAAGAGCAATTAGTCAAGACTACAAAAAATAGGCACGAGGCCTATTTTAGTAATTTAATTTAACTATTTCTTCAAAAACATTGCGGTCATTAAATAATTTTGGCACTTTATTCTGGCCACCTAATTTATTTTTAGCCGCCAGCCAGTCCATAAACAGGCCGGACCGGGCAACACTAATCTTTAATTTTTCTAAAGTCATGTCCTTATATCTTTTAGCTTCATAGTCTGAATTAATTTTTTGTAGATTAATATCTAGAGTCTCCCTGAAGCTTTCTAAATCTTCTGGTTCCTTTTCAAATTCAATCAACCACTCATGCGCCCCTTTTTGATCAGTGGTCATAAATACGGGAGCAACGCAATATTCTTTAACAATTGTGTTTGTTTGTTTACAGGTATCTATTAGTGCCTGACTAGCGTTACTTTCCATAAGTTCTTCACCGAAGACGTTGATAAAACTTTTAGTGCGGCCACTGATAATAAAGCGATATGGTTTAAGGCTAGTAAATTTGATAGTGTCACCCAAAACGTAACGCCACAAACCAGCGCTGCTGGAAATAACTAAAGCATAATTTTTATCAAGCTCTACCTCGGACAGGAAAAGAGCGGGTGGATTTTCTTCATTTAGTTTTTCTAGCGGCACAAACTCATAAAAAATTTCATAGTCTAACATTAGTAGTAAATCATTTTTATCACTATCAGCGTTAGCGCCAAACAAGCCTTCAGAGGCGCCATAAGTTTCAATATATTTTAAATCTGGACCGATGATGTTTTTATATTGTTCAAGGTATGGTGTCATCGACATGCCGCCATAAAACATTACTTCCAGGTTTGGCCACAATTCTTTTATTTTCCTGCCCGTGATTTGCTCCATTTTTTGCAGTAGCACCAGCATCCAAGAAGGAGCACCGGCGAGCGCCACTACATTTTCATTCTTACTATCTTCTATAATCGCTTTTAGTTTAGCTTCCCATTCGCTCATTAATGATGTTTTAAATTTAGGAACCCGCATCTTTTGGATCCAGGTCGGTAGGTGGCGTAGGATAATAGCAGAAATATCGCCGCAATCATTTTTAGAATTAAGTTCATCCTCTTTTAAGGAGCCGACTAGTCCTAATATTTTTCCACTAAATAGTTTTGATTTGGGATTGTTTTTTAAATACATCGCAAAAGCATCTTGTCCGCCAGCAAAATGGCAGTTTTTCAGAGCTCTTTTTGTTACTGGTAAAAATTTACTTTTATCACTAGTTGTTCCAGAAGATTTAGAAAACATTTTTATTCTTCCAGGCCAAATAATATTTTTTTCTCCTTTTCTAACCTTCTCTATCCAGGGCTTAAAATCGTCATAATAATAAAGCGGGATATTTTTTTGGAACTTTTTTAAAGCTTCAGAAAAATTTTTGCTCTCTAAAATATCTTGGTAAACATATTTCTGGCCCCACAGAGTTTTTTGAGACTTTTTTAACAAAAAGAAAAAAGTTTTTTGCTGAATCTCTCCGGGGGTTTTTTCAAAGTTTGCTATTTTACTTAAGCGTTTCTTGAAATAAAAAAGTAAGAGTTTATTAATAATTTTCATACATTTAAAAGTGGTTACTATTATATTATAACTTAAAAGCAGAATAAGAACATCTAAGTGGCTGTTTTAAAAGTGATTTTTCTGTTATAATCTAATTCTAAAAGCCTGAAAACTAGATTAGGAAGTTATGAAATATCGTTTTTACACTACTTCAACCAAAGCTTGGGATGGAATGCTAAAAGCAATTTCCTTAGCCACAAAATCAATATACTTGGAAATGTATATTTTTCTAGATGACACTGCTGTGACTCATGATTTTTTAGGTTTGTTAAAATCAAAAGCTAATTCTGGAGTTGAAGTTTCTTTGGTAATAGATCTTTTTGGTAGTCACCAGTTAAAATCAAGTTCAGTTAAAGAATTAAAAGAAGCCGGGGTAGAAATACTTTTTTTCAGTCATTTGTTGCGTCGGACTCACCGGAAAATTTTAGTGGTGGATAATAGAGTAGCTTTTATCGGTGGGGTTAATATTGAAGAAAAAACTCGCTATTGGTTAGATTTGCAAATGAGACTGGAAGGAAAGATAATTAAACCAATTATTAAGTCTTTTGCTTATTCTTATAAAATGTCCGGCGGTCAAAAAAGTTCAATTTTAAAATATAATGATTATTCCTTTCCGCAAAAAATTAAGGGCTGGTTGGTGGATAACTGGTCAAATACTCAACATTCTTATTACCTAAATAATTATTATAAGAATAAGATTTTAGAGGCCAAAAAATCAATTCAAATCGTTACCCCTTATCTTTTGCCGCCGCGTTGGCTTTTGGCCTTACTTGATAGTGCCGTTCGTCGCGGGGTGCTGGTAGAAATAATTATGCCTCAAGATACAGATTATGTACTTCTTAATAAGGTAAACCACCTTAATTCTAGTCGGTTAACCGCGGTTGGTGTTAAATGTTATTTTCTGCCAACTATGAATCACGCGAAGCTGATGTTAGTAGATGATGAGGAGGGTGTTGTCGGTTCGCAAAATTTAGATATCTTATCTTTTGGTCCAAATATGGAGGTTGGTATTTTCTTTAGACAGAAAAACATGATAAACAGCCTGATTTCTCTACTGGATAAATGGAAAAGAGAGTCAGAACTTTTTTCTGGACTGGAAAGAAAACTCTCTTTAGGAGATTATCTGTTAATTGGTATCCTAAAATTTTTCTACCCCATATTTTAAGCAGCTGGAATCAAAACAAGCTCAAATCATCGGGGGCTTGTTTTTTTATAATTTTTAGGCTATCATATAGGCTAATTAAAAATTATTTTTAAAATAAAATGTCAGCTGATTTTATTAAAATTCGCGGGGCTAGAGCTAATAACTTAAAAAACGTTAGCTTAGATGTGCCAAGAAACAAATTGGTTGTTATTACTGGTCTATCTGGTTCTGGAAAATCTTCTTTAGCTTTTGACACTATCTATGCCGAAGGACAGCGTCGCTACGTGGAATCCCTTTCCTCTTATGCTCGTCAATTTGTGGGCTTAATGGATAAACCAGACGTGGATATTATTGAGGGCTTGTCACCGGCAATTTCTATTGATCAGCGTTCTGTTGGCAATAATCCTCGTTCAACAGTCGGAACAATTACCGAAATTTATGATTATCTGCGCTTACTTTATTCTAAGGTTGGCGTTTCTTACTGCCCTTGTTGCAATTTAAAACTAAAGAAAGAGGGGGTGGCGATTAATAAAGATAAAAAAAATTCCGAAGCCAGAGATAAAATATTTTTTTATAATTGTCCTAAATGTGATTTTAAAAGAACTGAACCACTGCCGAGGGATTTTTCTTTCAATTCTAGTTATGGTGCTTGTCCTGATTGCGCTGGACTCGGTAATAAGCTAGAGATTGATGAGACTCTGGTTTTTAATGAAAAATTAAGTATTAATCAGGGGGCGATTAAGTCTTTAGCGCACACTAATTCCACCAGTCAAGCTAATTTATTAGATAGTCTGAGAAAATTAGCTAGTCGTCATAACTTTGATTTAGACATTGCAGTTAAAGACTTAAATAAAGAGCAAAGAAAAGCACTACTTCATGGTGATAATTTTTGGAATGGTTTAATAAGCTATTTAACAGAAAAGCATAGCAATACAAAGTCTAATTTTGTTAAGCAGGAGATTGAAAAAGCGATGAGATTATCTGATTGCTCTAGTTGCGGCGGCAATCGCCTTTCTAAAGAGTCTCTAGCGGTGAAAATAGATAATCTGAATATTATTCAGTTGTCTAATTTAAATATTCACAAATTAAAAGAAACCTTAATCGCTTGGCAGACTAATGAAAAATGTTTTAATGGCAAGTCGGTTATTATTGAACCAATCATCCAAGAAGTTTTAAAAAATTTAGATTTTTTAATTAAAGTCGGTCTTGATTATTTAACTCTTTCCCGTAGCGCCACCAGTCTTTCAGGCGGTGAAGCCCAGAGAATAAGATTGGCTACTCAAGTAGGATCAACCTTAAGTGGCGTTCTTTATATTTTAGATGAACCATCAATTGGTTTACATCAAAGGGATAATGATAAGTTAATTGAAACTTTAAAAAACCTTAGAGACAATGGTAATACGGTAATTGTGGTTGAACATGACGAAAGTACTATGTTAGCTGCTGATTACTTAATTGATGTTGGACCGGGAGCGGGTGAATATGGTGGGGAAATTGTTTTTGCTGGCGAACCCAGTGAGATAAAGAATTGTTCTGATTCTTTAACTGGTGATTATCTTTCTGGACGCAAAACTATTAGAGCTCGTGGTTTAAGTCATAAAGATACGGGTAAGTTTTTAAAGATAATTAAGGCTAGTGAACACAATTTAAAAAATATTGATGTTGAAATTCCTTTAGGAAAATTAGTAGCGATTACTGGTGTTTCTGGTTCAGGAAAGTCTACTTTAATGAGTGATATTTTAGCTAATGCCTTAAATAAGAAATTTTACCGCGCTAAAACTGAGCCAGGAAAACATCAAGAAATTTTAGGCCTGGAAAATATTGATAAAGTAATTGATATTGACCAATCACCAATTGGGCGCACCCCTCGTTCTAACCCGGCTACCTATACAGGACTCTTTACCTATATTCGGGATTTATATGCCAATTTGCCGGAATCAAAAACTCGTGGACTGAGTGCTGGTCATTTTTCCTTCAATGTTCCTGGGGGTCGTTGTGAAAATTGTTCTGGCGACGGGGTTATAAAAGTAGAAATGCAATTTTTATCAGATATCTACCTAACTTGTGATGTTTGTCAGGGGCAAAGATTTAAACACAATGTTTTGGCTGTTAAATATCAAGGAAAAAATATTTATGAAGTTTTGAATATGACCGTAAAAGAAGCAATGTCTTTTTTTAGAGATCAGTCGGCACTATATCATAAGCTAGAAACTTTATATAAAGTAGGTTTAGGTTATATTAGACTTGGTCAAGCAGCTACAACTTTTTCTGGCGGCGAAGCGCAGCGTATTAAATTAGCTACGGAGTTATCTAGAAGAGCAACGGGTAAAACTTTGTATATTTTAGATGAGCCGACTACGGGGCTTCATTTTGCCGATATTGACCGTCTGCTTCAAGTTCTAAATCTACTTGTTGATCAAGGAAACACGGTTTTGATTATTGAACACAACCTAGATGTTATTAAAGCCGTTGATTGGGTAATTGACTTGGGTCCTGGTGGTGGTGAGAAGGGTGGAGAAATTGTGGCTACCGGAACCCCAGCTCAAATTGCTAAAATAAAAGGGAGTTATACCGGTAAGTATTTAAAAAAGATGGTTTAAAAAATAAGGCTTTAAGCCTTATTTTTTTATTCAAGTATTTTTAGTTCTAATTTTCCATTTTTTGTATCAAGAGTGGCAAATGATGATCTTCCTAAATATTCTTTCAAAGTTCCTGGATTAGCCACTATCACGCCACCTTCTTGTTTTATCCAAGGCTTATGAGTGTGCCCGTAGAAAGCAAAATCAAAATTATTATTTTCAGATAGATATTTTTTTAGGTCGGCTGGCTTGTGAGTAATAATAATTTTTTTATTATCTAGCTTAAATTCTAATTTATCTTCACGGTAAGTAACATTTTTAAACTGAGCCGCCTCCTTTTTGTAGAAAGAGTCGGCATTACCACCGACGATGAAAATATCTTTTTTAAAACTAGTAGCCAATTCTTTAAGGGTGTCGGCGCTAGCCAGGTCACCACAAAAAACAAGACTATCAATCTTGTTTTTATTTACCCAATTTAAAAATAGATTTAAGTTAGGTAAATTATCATGTAAATCAGAAAAGATGGCGACTCTCATTAGTTTACTCTTAATTTTATTTCATAAGCCATCTGTTCTAGTTTTCTTAAATGGCCACGGGCTTGATCATATTTGGTTCTAAGATAGCCCGTCATGTCAAAGTCAATCAGTTGATCCATTATTTCACTAGCAAACTTTTTTATTTTTTCTACTTCAGTAAACTTTCCAGCCGCCGCCTCATTGGTTGCTAGTCTGACCATTTCACCTAGTAGGTCGCAAATTCCTCCTAAATAGGCGTCATTATCTAACTTTAAACCTTTAATTTTATCAATCTTTTGCCCCTTAACAACAGCGGCTAGTAATTTTGCTTCTACATATTCCTCAGTAGCAGCACGGTATGCCCCCTCTTCTTCAATTCTTTTAACGCCAAACTTTTTTTCTAATTTAGTTAAAACCACCTCCATCTCCGTTAATTTTTCTTCAGCAATTTTAAGATCATGGCGGTGTAGGGCAAAGATTGCTTTTTTAGAATGAAACAAAACTTCATTAGACAAAGAAATAATTTGTCTTCTCTGCGACTCTTGTTCTCTGTAGCTCTTTTTTAAACCGTTTAAAAAATTTTTATTAATCATATTTTTAGATAACTCTAAATACCTCATCTAAACTAGTTTCGCCATTTAAAGCTTTTAAGATGCCATCAGCTATCATGGTAACAGTGCCATTTAAAATAGCTGCTTGTTCAATTTCATAATCAGTAATATTTTCATCTTTTATTAATTTTTGGATATCTGGTGTGACGGTAATGGTTTCGTATAAACCAACTCTGCCTTTATAACCGATATTGCCGCACTTATCACAACCTAAACTGGTGAAGAAAATTAATTCTGAAGGAATAACAACGGTTGGATTTTTTATTTGGCTTAAAATAATTTTTACCCGGTCAAGAGTTTCGCTATCAATTGAAGCAATCTTTTTGCAATGGGGGCATAAGCGCCTTACTAGCCGTTGTCCAATAGAAAACTCCATGGAATTAGCTAGTGATTGCCTATCAACCCCTAAGCCAGAAAAGCGCGAAATTGCTCCCGCGGCACTATTGGCGTGAATAGTTGATAGTACTAAGTGTCCAGTTGAAGCTGCTTCAATTGCAATTTTAGCAGTTTCATTATCTCTAATTTCCCCAATCATCATAATGTTGGGATTCTGACGCAGTAAAGAACGCATGGCTGAAGCAAAGGTATAGCCATGTTCGGGGTCAATTTGGGTTTGCATTATACCAGCCAGTTGATATTCTATCGGATCCTCAATAGTAATAATTTTAATATCTGGCTTATTTAGTTTGTTTAAAATTGCATACAGGGTGGTTGTCTTTCCTGATCCAGTTGGTCCGGTAGTAATAATTATACCTTTAGTTTTTTTCATGGCATTTTGCAATGAACTAAAAGCGGTTGAAGTAATACCAAGATTTTCCATACTTAAATTAACTGCCGCAGTAGAGAGTAATCTAATAACAATAGTTTCCCCGTATCCACCCGAGATAATAGATAAACGACAATCCATTTTTCGGTCACTTAAGTGCAGACTAAAGCGTCCATCTAAGGTAGCAACTTTAACATTAGTAGCAAAACCAGATAGAATTTTCATTTCTGATAATACTGGCAGGTAAACTGTGGTTGGGAGATTAATAATATCATGTAAAACCCCATCAATTCTAAAGCGAACCTTAACAACTTTATCACTTGGTTCAATATGGATATCACCGGCGTCTTTAGAAATAGCCAAAGACATTATTAAGTTAATCACTTCTTTTGACGGGATATTTTTCACCATTTCAGATAATTCATTAATATCTTGGGTAATATTCTGGGCTTTTTCTAGATCTGTGTTAGTAATTTTAAGTCCGCGGCCAATTGTTTGTGAAACGACAATATCATACAACTCATTAACATAATCAAAGTTGCCAACTACTCGGTAGACCTCTTCAAGTGAGGTTATTCCTTCAAAACATTTTAAAATACCATCTTGAAGCATAGTAATCATGCCGTTTTCTATCGCCTGTTGCAAAATTTTAAAAGATGGCGCTCTATCAATAGTTAATTGTTTAATGTTGTCGGCCATGGTAAATATTTCATAAATACCCAGACGTCCTTTGTAAGCGGTGTAATTACAATGAGAGCAGCCATCACCAGCTCGGTACATTTTTGGTAGGTTGTGTGGGATACTAATGCCTGACTTAGGTGAAATAACTGCTAGAATTTTATCAACCTGTTCTTTTTCTTCAAGACTTAATTCGTGCTCCTTTCGGCAGTGAGGACATAATTTTCTCACTAATCTTTGACCAACAACAGCATTAATAGAAGGTACCAGGAAGTAAGGCTTAACTCCCAAGTCAATCAGACGGGGGATAACTCCAGCAGCATCATTAGTGTGCAGAGTTGACAGTACTAAGTGACCAGTAATAGATGATTGAACGGCAATTTCAGCGGTTTCAAGGTCTCTGACCTCACCAATCATCAAAACATTAGGGTCTTGTCTTAAAATTGATCTTAGTCCATCAGAGAAGGAGTAGCCTTTTTTGTTATCAACTTGACTTTGGTTAATCCCGGGCAGTTGGTATTCTATTGGGTCTTCTAAGGTAATTATTTTAGTACCCGGTTTATTTAATTTATTTAAAATTGCATACAGGGTAGTTGTCTTTCCTGACCCAGTTGGTCCGGTAGTTAGAATAAGACCATTTGGTTTAATAATCTCTTTTTCTAGGGCCTTTAAAACCTCCGCACGGATTCCCAAATTTTCAAATTCTAAGGCCACCGACGAGGAATCAAGTAGACGCAGCACGACACTTTCACCATAAGCAGTTGGTAAAAAAGAGGCTCTAACATCAAGTTTTCTATCAGATAGAGAAATAGCAAAACGTCCGTCTTGTGGTTTGTCAGTAATATTGATTTTTACCTTAGATAATATTTTTAAACGCGTAGCAATTTTTCGCCATTTATCACCAGTGATAACGGCTGCTTCCTGTAGGACACCGTCAATTCTTAAACGAATTACTGACCCCTTACTCTCAGCTTCAACATGAATATCACTAGCACTCACTCTAATCGCGGCAGCTAGAATTAAAGTAACTACATCGGAAATAGTTACTTCATTTATTTTTTTATCTAATAAGTGGTAATCAGTTAATTCTTCTTTAAACTGGTTTAGCTTATCTTCACTAATTTCTACCAACCCATCATATGCTTTTACTTTTGGTAGCTTCTTGTAAAGGTCAAAAGCGTAATCAAGACTATTACTAGAAGCTAGAAAAATTGAACTACTGGCAAAATATTTTTCAGCTAAAGATTTTACAAAAATTTCTACCTCTTCATTTTTTTTAGTAGTTGCAAGTTTAATATCTTTGCCGTCATAGTAAAAACAAACCAGATTTAAATCTCTGGCTGTTTCTTCATCAATTAAAGACAAAGCTTCGGAACTGATCGGGAAGTTAACAAGATAGATATAAGGTAAATTTTGACTATTGGCGGTGTATTCAGTTAATCCCTCTATTTCTTTGGCTTTAATCTCGGCTTGTTTTTTAGAAAATCTGTCTATAACGGACCCCTCTTCTGGCTGGTCATCATTAATAAGATTATCAATTGAAGCCAAGTCACTCATACGCAACTAATAAATTATTTTTTAGCTTTTTTCTGTTTTTTACTAGTAAAGATTCTCTCTAATTTAGCTTTTATCCCTTCATTTTTAAGTTCTAAATATAAAATGGTCCAGGAAGCAGTTTGAAAAGTCATCAGCAACGCCGCAAAAATAACAAGTAGGATAAAGGTTACTAGAACAAATAAGTAAAGAGGAAAAATTAAGTTAAAGACCAGAAGTGTTAAAATAATTGGTAACAAAATAGCAGATAAAAGAAGGACACCTAAAAGACCAATAAAGAAGTTAATTAAGAAAAGCAGAAGTGCCATCTCTAAACTAACCAACCAATTTTTCTTAAATAATCTACAACCATTTTCTATTGAGGCAACTAAAGTCTTTTTTTCAAGAGCTATTGCAACAATGGCGTATTTAGCGATTAAAGAGAACGACAGTGCTAACGGCAAGAAGATGATAAAGAAAATAGTATAGGCTAAAATAGCTAAATTAGAATCTTGAAAGTAAAGGAGGATTAGAGGCAGACTTAATAAAGTAAAAGCAAAGGTGATGACGACATCAATTAAAATATTAATTCCTAGTACGCGCCAGAAAGATCGGTCTTTAGTAGAGAGCTCTTCCCAAACACTCGGTTTTTTATCGGTATTTTTTGAGTTTAAATAGTTCTTAGTCCATTTTACTAAAGCAATCTGAGAGCGGATGCAGACCCAAAGGAGACCAAATAAAACTGCAGCCATCATTATAATCATTAAAAGAATGGCAATGCCTTCTTTGGGATTACTCAAACAAAGCTGGTATAAGTCGGCCCAGAAGACGGGTGATAGAAAAATGGAAGAAGAAACCATTTTTTCATAAACCCCAGCACCATACTCCTCATTTAGAAGCTTGGTGATGATTTTATATTCCCCACCAGCTGATAACAAGAAAGCAAGAAAACCAAATATCCAAAGTTTTTTATATTGCTTGGTAATTTTCCAAGCTTGTCCTAAGACCTTTCGGTAAGAAAACATAGTTTTTTAGCTAATTTTTTATTTAATATAAGATAACAAAAGAGATTGAAAAAAAAGAAAATCTCTGTTAATATTGTATCATATTTATGAAATAATTTCCAAATCATTATGA